>CAYXVE010000028.1:0-47412 GCA_964468435.1 uncultured Bacteroidia bacterium
AAATCCATGGGATTTTTATCTGCCCGCCTTCGTTTGCAACGGAGGTGGGCCATCCTTTTCAAAATAGGATTTTGCAAACAAAGGCTATCTGAGATTAATCCATTGACCTGCGTCAACCTCTTGTAGTATCTATAAAATGTATTTTCCCTTGGAAATCATTTTTACTCTACCTGCTGTTGCTGCGCAGGAGCATTAAAATCCAGGCTGAAGCCGATAGGCTGAATAGGTTTGTTGTTGGTGTTATCGTCGTCAAAATCTTCCCAATTGATGATCTCTTTTAGGAAAGTCTCCACATGACGAATAATAAAGGGTACTTGTATCTCCTCTGGACGATAAATGGCTAACATCTTGGGTGGGTAGGGTTTGTTATAACCTTCTATGAAAGGATATACAATCATGACCTCGATCTTGCCATTAAACAGTTGTTGATATATCAACATACCATTGTGCTTGATCAAAGGTCTTGTAGCATCCTCCGATATCTTCTCCCCTATTCCACTTTTCTGTCTTCCGAGAGATAAAATGATGGCCTCCAGATTTTTGACATTGTCCTTAACTTCTACTTCAGCCTTCAACCCTGTTTCGCCTAAAATAGAATTCAGTCGTTCTATGATAAAATCTTTAAGGCTTTCTCGCCATATATTGCGATACTGCTCTGTATTTCCCAGAATATCGTGATAAGCAGCCACCTTGCTTTTTAAATTCAATAGTTCATTCATCAGATTCAATTTCTTATATAATTTTTCTAATCTTGTCAAATATCTGATATGACAATATAAGGATTAGTATCTGGAATATATATTTACCATTCATTATCTACTATCACTAACTTTCTCAATATGCTTCAATAAGTAATAAACATAGCCCTCCACCAGGATATATCCCATCGTTTTAAGTGCATACATATACTTCTGAACCTGGATATGATGCGAAACATAAGGATCTCCGGTCTTGTAATCTACCACGACGGCTTTTCCTTTGTGTATCATTACCCTGTCAGGGCGCAGTATGGTACTATTCTCATAAAGGATCTCTGCCTCATTCTTCACCTCCCACAAACCTGAAAACCAATGTGCAGCATCGGGATGAAGTACCACTTCCTGTAGCAATTTCTCCATAAAATCAGACTCTTCAGAGCTGATCAGCCCTTTGTGTAGTACATGCTTCACCCCCACAGTGATATCTTCTACAGAGTATATATGCGCCAAAGCTTCATGGACCAACTCCCCAGCAAGAATCTGTTCGCTTCGCTGACGTATATCAGTGGGAAGATACATATTGGAGCTAAACCGGATAGATATCCGGGGTTGATGATCCAGACCTGCATGCTCCAAAGTCTTGAGTGTAACCGTTTCCTGTTCTAAATCCCTGGTCTTTCTCTCATAGGATTCTTTTTTACCCCATGTAATCATTTTTTCTTCGTTCGTAGCCATATTCATCCCTTCCCGTATGACGAAGTTGATCAAATGTGCTACTTGCGAAATCTGCTTGGCCTTTCCAGCATAATCTTTGGTCAGAATATACAACCTATGCTCTGAACGTGTAAAAGCTACGTACAGCAGGTTCAAATTATCTATGTAGCTAGCAATCAACTCATCCCGGTAATGGTCCTTGAAATAACTGTTGTCGAGTTTGGAAGAAACCTTGACTGGCAAATACTCAAACTGATCATAGGGAGCTTTATCAGGCTTCTCGATCCAAATAAAATCACCAACCTTGGGCTTTAATGACCAATCCGCAAAAGGTAGTATAACCACAGGAAATTCCAGCCCCTTGGATTTGTGAATAGTCATAATCCTGACAGCATCCTGCTCATCAACTGATGCTATTGCTCTGCTGGACTTTTGATCTTCCCACCAATCGAGAAACCCTGTAATACTTGAATCCTGCAACTGGGTATACTCAAGCACAGCCCCCAAAAAACTTAACACATAAGCATCTGGTTCATGTAATCCCCTAAGACGGTGAATCAAATAGGAAATACAGTCATATACCGGCATGCGTAAAAGTTGTTCACGGCTAGCAAAAATTTCTACTAAAAGTCTCTTCCCTATTCCCGACAAAAACGACAGATGATCAGTTTGTAACTCGCCGTTCATCTGCGAAAGATGATATTGAAGTGTAGCCTCAGCTATTTCATCGTCGCCAAACACAAGGTACTTAAGATAAGCAAGAATTAAAATCACCTTGTCGTTGCGCATCAGTAACAACGATTCAGCAGATACGACTTTGACCCTGTTTTTTTGTAAAAACTGAGCCAATTGTATTCCTTCACTATTTCTTCTTACCAGTAACGTGATGTCACTTTCCTTGAAACCCTCATCCATAAGCTCCTGAATAAGTTCCAATGTCCTACCCATCGCCAATTCTATCCAGGAAACGCCCTCAGGTTGACTAATACGCTTTTCATGCTCAAAAAATTCTATTCCCACAAAACCCCTGATATGATTTTTTGTGCTGTGCTGAACTATATTTCTGTAAGCCTGATGAAGATCACTTCCCTCCTCCAGATCCAGTTCTTTACCAAGATATTCTACAGAGTGTTGAAAAAAAGTGTTGTTGAATTCCACCACGTCTTTTGCCGTACGCCAATTGTCTGTCAGAAATTCTTCCCGGGGTCTCTCGCCAAAAGCACTTTGTACCTGCTGTTCTACCTTGCGATTAAGCAGATCCATATTTCCATTTCTCCATCGATAAATAGACTGTTTTACGTCTCCCACGATCAGGTTATGGGGTTGTGCATCAGGTTCACTTTGAGACATGGCCTCACGCAATAGCGGAAAGAGATTAGACCATTGCATATCAGAAGTATCCTGAAATTCATCAAGCAAATAATGCATGTAGCGGGTACCTACGCGCTCGTAGATGAAGGGTGGATCAGTACCTCCATCTAATACCATACTCAGTAGATAGGACGTATCAGATATGATAAGCTGATGGTATTCTTTGCGGTAATCAGAGAGCTTTTGCTGCAAATCGTACATGACACCGAAGCTATATATCGATCCGGACACTGTCAGCGCAGTCTGATAAGCATCTATACCTTCGTCATAATAGCTGACCATCTCATTCAGCCAGTCGATCAGGCCTGCCTGGATTGCAGCGTAGAAATCTTCCTCCCGTTCACTGCCTGGCTTCATCCATGCCTCCAGTTCCTCGCAGCCTTCCCGCGCTCTTTTCTTGGGATCAAAATCCAGCTTGTCTTGTACCCGATAAAAATAAGATGGCACACTACTCTTCTTATATTTAAATGCATCAAGTGGCAGGTCAAAGCGATTGAGTATGGAGATAGCTTCATTAGCCAGGGAACACATATGCTGTTCAAATTCTCTGCGTATACGGATGATTTCTCCTGCAATTTCCTGTATGTGCTGAATATGAGACGTATCAAGGGGTTTTTGTACATTTAGCTGTTGAAATTGCTCCTTAAAAACCTGTGAACCCAGCTTTCTGAGCATTAGATGAATGTTCCAGCTCTTGTCTTCAGAAAGGTTATAATCCAGAAATTGCTTGAGCAAATTCGTAAGATCTTTATTAGTACCTACCTCCAGAAGCATATCCCCGATAATATACTCAAGAACCTGAGCCTGTTGCATTTCGATCTCATAACCCATCGGTATATTCAACTCACGTGTAAAAGCTCTGACAATACGTTGGAAAAATCGTTCAATGGTACTTACCGAAAAATTGCTATAGTCATTGAGAATGTTATCAAGAGCCCTGCGAGCCTGCTGATCAATAGGATGAGATAGTTCGATATGGTTTTCCTGAAAATGTTGTTCCAGCTTCAGAAAAACTATATTTTCCCTTTGTTCTTCTTCTGAGGATGTCGCCAGTTCCATTAGTTGCTGGATTATCCTCTTCTTCATTTCATTGGTAGCTGCATTGGTAAATGTCACAGCAAGTATATTGCTATAGCGATATGGATTGAGAATGATCAGTTTGAGATATTCCAGTACCAGCGTAAAGGTCTTCCCACTCCCCGCAGAGGACTTGTAAATGGTCAGGCTATTCACAAATATTCCTTTTTTTTAGATACTTAATACAAAAAACACATTAAATGTAACATAAGAATATTCAAATTCCATGTTTTCATACAGCTTTCCAGGTAAAGCTCAGAACAATATCACGCTTGTGCTACTAACTATCGGGCTGTATTCAGATAATTTTTTTAAAATATCCAACCTGTAAGCAACAGAATTTATTATTAATTCGTAAATTTGCTATAACCAACCTTTAATATATTTGATTATGCTCTCTCCGCAAAAAAGAAACTTTTGGATCTTGTTAACAGTGATTGCAGTATTATTTACCGCCGCCCAGATGTTCAAGCGAAACGAGGTACGAAACTACCACAAACGTGGAATTATGAACTCATGTTCAATGAAAAGCCGTTCAGTCTCAAGTGAAGAAACAACCAGTTCCCAAAAGCTTGAAGCTAAAGACGAAAGGGAAAATAAACACAAAGGTTGTTACTACAAATCATACACAGTACCCAGAAGGGAGCAATAATCCCCTTTTGTGATAGACAGAATCTGGCCTGTTTTTCATTTAACCTTGAACAGGATTAAATTACCTTATATGTGTATCCATACCGTTTACACATATGGGGTGATCTTTTTATACTCAACGTTATCATTTTGGCAGAAAATTTGATCATTATTTTTTGCTGAACTTTTACATCTAAAACAATATTGTTTTTTGATAAAGAATTTCAAATTCTTTACTGATTTAATACATTTGAAATACAACCAATAAGAAATAAAGGAAATACTCATTTACGGGTTTGCTATGAGAAAAATTTTGATGCTTTTCACGTTCTCATTCTACTACTTGTTATCACAGGGACAAAGTACCAGAAGTGCTCAATACAGCATGGAAGCGCTTATCAACCATTACATTAATGCCTACCCTTTTACAACTAACAATCAATTTCGCCTATCAGCCTACGCAGAGCTGAAAGGAGATTTCTCGGTTGCATCCCAATCGCTGATCCTGGATTTCGGCTCGTGGGGCAAAATGTCTTTTTATGTAGACAATTGTCTGCTCAGGACCAGCCAGGGAGCTGTTTTCTACCTCAACAAAGGCGATAAATCCTCAAATGCTGTAAACCACATCAACGAAGCATTGGACAATATTTTCGAAAACATTACATTGCTAGGAGATCACAATGCTGATCTTCAACATATTGACTTTGTCGACAAATGGTTGGCCAGAAAAAATATAGAACCTTTTGAGAAAGTATATACACGACATATACTCATTAAGTATGGCAAATACGAACCAGAATACCAACATGTTGTCTTTCATACTGACTGGCTACCACACCAGGAATACCAATATAAAAGACCCGGAGATAATGCGCTGATTAAAAGACATAACTCACCACTCAAATTACTACTCGATACCGTAAACTTGAGGGGCTATTACGTTTCAGTAGGAGGATTTGTATATGTAGAAGACGTTAAAAGAAAGGTAAAATACGCCACAGGTGAGCAATATATGTACAATGTAAGTGCTTTTAAACTGTTTATTCAAAAACTTTTTGTCCAAACTACACAATATGTCACAGAAACGTCATACAAGGACAAAAGGGTTGTGAAGCAAACTTATGAAAAAGAAAAGCGCAGAATTATTGGGGATGACAAGGTTAATAGTATGGCCCAGGAAAGCTCATCAGGAAGATCGGCCAGGTTAATGAACGTCAAACAGGGAGACTCTGACAGAGGTCTTCAAATGCTTTATGGCAAATATACCTGGATTCCCACTATGCTTGCACGACTCAGGGCACACAACATTGAGATTTCAGATCCAGATATCCTTCACTTCCTGGTAGATCAACCCTATTTTCCAAGGATTTATCAATATCTGAGCAAAGAAGAAAAATATAAAGTAGACAAATTTATCAGTAGGCATAGGCCCACCCGGAACAGGCGGGCTTAGGAACCTGTATGTATATTAACTATTTGATTCTGAAATAAATCCTTTGAATCTGAGTACCTTACGTTGTTGCTCTGAATTGAGAAATACGGTAATACTTTTCATTTGCGCACCCAGCTTTCCAGCAGAGTCAAATACCACCTCTACAAATCCCTCTTCACCCGGCAGTATAGGCTCCTGGGACCAGTTGGGAGAAGTACATCCACACGATGGCTTAACATTGGAAAGCTTCAAGGGATAGGTTCCCGTATTGGTAAAACGAAATACATGGCTTACTTTTTCTCCTTGCTTAATTTCCCCAAAGTCAAAAACCACTTCATTCCACGATACAGTTGTAAATCTCATGGTATCCTGTTGAGCTAAAGCAGCAGGACGTTGAACAGAGCTGGGCTGATTGCCCATGTTAGAAATTCCAGGATCAGATAAATTCAATGTGCTATTTGTGGTTTTCTTTACCTCAATGACAGATTCCCTGGAAGATGGCTTCTCCTGCGCAACAGTTGTAGATAATAAGAACACAAAAATCAATAAAATGACCGGGACAAATCGGAATGAGTATGTATTCATCGGAATTAATATTTGAGTAAAGTTCATAATAAAAAGTTCAGTTATTGATATGAGACTCGCAAATAACGATACCAGTACATAAAAACCCTGTACCAGAATATTTGGTAAAACGTTTGACCTATAAATATTGTTACATGATATATAACATATGATCTGTAAGGAATGGATGCTTCGATAGAGCCAGTTCAAAAAAGATACCGCAAGATCATTCACGTAGACATGGATGCTTTTTTTGCATCAGTGGAGCAAAGGGATAATCCGGAACTACTCGGAAAACCCGTGGCTGTAGGGGGGGCTCGGGAACGAGGCGTGGTAGCTGCTGCCAGCTATGAAGCAAGAAAATATGGTGTTAGATCAGCCATGCCCTCCGTACGGGCACTTCGCCTATGCCCGGATATCATATTTGTCAAACCGCGGTTTGACCGCTATAAAGAAGTTTCACAGCAAATAAGAGAAATCTTTCTATCCTATACCGACCTGGTAGAGCCTTTATCGCTGGATGAAGCATACCTGGATGTAACACATAACAAAGCCGGTATTCCATATGCTACGCGTATTGCCCAAATGATCAGAAAAGAGATATGGGAAAAAACACAACTTACTGCATCAGCAGGAATTTCTATCAATAAGTTCTTGGCAAAAGTAGCGACAGATATCAACAAACCCAATGGCGTCACCCTAATCCCTCCAGAACATGCTGAACGTTTTCTGGAAGAATTGCCCATCGAAAAATTTTATGGGATCGGGCAAAAAACATCGGAAAAGATGAAAAAACTAGGAATCTTCGCAGGAAAGGATTTGAAAGGACGTTCTGAACTGGAACTAGCCAAACTTTTTGGCAAAGCGGGAAGGCACTACTATCGCATGGTACGGGCTATAGATGATCGCCCCGTAAAACCCGATAGAATACGCAAGTCTGTAGGTGCAGAAAATACGTTTTCGACAGATCTTACAGAACCTGGTGAAATGGTGGAAAAACTGGAAAAAATAACTCAGAGAGTATGCGACCGAATGCAGGCTATACCCACCTCCGGAAAAACCATTACCCTCAAAATTAAGTATCACGATTTTGTCATTACAACCCGAAGCAAAACCCTAAATACGTTCATAACGGAATATGACGATATATCGAAAGTAGTACTTTCATTACTTGATGACCCATTTTTTCCGGGAAAGCCTGTCAGGTTGTTGGGAGTAAGTGTATCCAATCTGAAAGATATTATTCAACACCTTGATGATCAACAACCTACCCTGTTTCATTGATTGACTCGAAAACGAGATGATAAGGAATAAATTCCTTGAGCATTTATTCCTTATACCTCTCCTAATACCCTTTCGCAAGTTAGGCTGTAGTGAGATCATTTATTTCGGCATCCACAGCATGTTTCATAACAGACTCCATCCCCCCTTTCATACTGACTTCAGAATCATACATCTGACTTTTTCCAACAACCTGACCATTTGAAGATTTCAGGCTAAAGAAAAATTTACCGTTGACAGCCTGTTTCGTTTCATACCTTTTTTCATCTGCGGCATTCTTCTTGACAGACTCCACCCCATTCTTACAGCTGGTCTTTTGCTTGTATCCTTCGCTGCTAAGAATGATCTGACCATTAGAGGCTTTCAGGCGGAAATAAAATTCTCCGCTTTTTTCACTTTGATAAATTTCAAACATAAAATATTGGTTATAGAGATTAAAGAAAAACTATCGAAATTAAAACTATAAAAAAACCGCTAATATCCAATATTTCAGAAGAGTACAGGAGGATCATTCTACAAAGATCCAGCGTTCGGGATCCAGAAATTTGTCAGGAACCTGGTAAATGAGGAAATTGAGTCTTGTGGCACCTGTACGTGTATCCGTTCGGACAACCCCCAGGGGTTGCTTGGCACCTATATATTGGCCTGTCTGAACAGAGACTGTATCAAGGTTGGCATAAACCGAGCGATATGGGCCATGCTCGATGATTACGATATACCCATTGAGGGGTATCTGCTGTACGCCAGTAACAGTACCCTGAAATATAGATCTTATAAATTGCCCCTGGGATGTGCGGATAAAAATTCCATCTTGCTGAACAGGATTCCCGAATTGATCATCTGTCTTGCCGAATCTGCCAATGATAATGCCTTTGCTTCGGGGTACAGGCCAGTAGTGAAATCCCATCTGTTCCTTAAAGGATTCTCCAATATCTGATACATCGTAAAACTCGGGAATTTTTCCATATTTATCGTCAATCTTTTCAATAAGCCTTCTTAGCTGTTCGCGATCAGCATCTAACTCGGCTACATAAGTTTGCTCTTTTCGCTTGAGCGATTTGAGCAGTACCTGATGTTTCAATTGGGTTTCAGCCAGTAACTTAATCTCTTTTTCCTTGGAAGAAATAAGTTGGGATTTCTCCTCATTACCCCTGATAAGCGCCATGCGTTTTGCCTCCAGTTGATCCTGCTTACTGATAATTGCCCGTATCTGCTTGCGTTGATATTTACTAAATTCGAGGAAATATACACCACGGTAGTAAGCTTCAGAGATACTTTTGGCACTGAGCAGAGAGAGCCAGAAATTCTGAGCATTATAAGCCTTGTATACCTGCTTCAGGGTATTGGCGTATCCATTCCGGATCTGTAAAACCTCCTTCTCCAAACGGTGTATGTTTTCCGTTAGGTTACCAATGACCTTGTTTTGCTCTATGATTTCCTCATTCAGTGCTCTTAGAAGCTGCTCTCTCAGTTTGATTTGTCTGTCTATCAAATTAAGATCCAGTATACTCTGCTCTTGTTTTTCCTGTGTCTCTGAGAGAAGTTGCTCAGTAAACTGGATTTTTTCCTGAAGTTTGATTTTGTCAATCTCCTGTGCGTACAGATGAACGAATGATATGCTGACTATCAACAAAAGGATTAAAAGCTCACGTACTCGTGCGAAAGCATGATGACAGGAGTAAGTACATACTTTTTTCTGATAGTTTATTTGGGACATGTTATCTATCCATCATTCGTTTATAGTATTCAGGGATTGAAAAATTGGCAGACAACCCCTCAGGATTTATAACAATTCTATTGTGGTTGAATGAAACATACAGATCCTCTGGAGCCAGTACTTTAACTTTACCTGATTCAGGCATCAATGCATTCCCATGGCGGGCAAAATCAGTATATTCTATCAACGTGTGTTGATTTTGCGAAACATTGGTTGCTTCTAGCTGAACCAGTTTATTTTTTGAGACATCTATTGAGTAATAAAAAGAAGTTTCCATCACCTTACCTGTAAAAAGGAGTGGATTAGTCAGCTTGTCTCTCAACTCGACCCGCTGTGGGATCAGATTCAGATTACCCAACAAGATATCTTCCAACATGTCAAAGTCTACTTCCAAACCCGTTACCCTTCTCGCAATACCATACCCTTCTTTTCGGTAGGTCTCACTGATGTTGTCGCGTATAAAAACCGAATCTCGGGAAATAACCACTCTGACAGCCTCTATGCCCAGCTTTGTAAAACGCATCCAGATCAAACTATCGTTGAACATGTGGATCCGATAGTTGAAGCGCATACTAAACCTTTCCTTGGGCACATCTGCCTCCGCTTTTCCTGAAATACTCAGTCGATCATATTGCGGACGTTGCTGCTGTGTTAAAAGCAACGCTTTCTCAGCTTCTCGCTTTCCTACTTTTCTGGCTGCATCTTCTTTCTTCGATTTACAACCAAATGCAACCAGGCAAACTACCAATATACTCCAAACAGCCTTTTTAAACATGATCCCTTTATTCCTGATATTAAATATATACAGCAAATTTCGTGCAAGTTATTTCCGAAAACAAAAACGAAATGTAAACCCATATTGTATCAATCTTGCACGGGTATCTGTATAACCGTAGGGTTATATGTGGGATTAGCTTGTTAATGAGCCAGTTTGGTGGAGATGTCAATTTGAGTATTACCCATCTTCTTTGCTTTTTCCCATGTCTTGACAGCTTCATTTTTTTTCCCTTGCCGGAAAAGTATGTCTCCCATAATTTCTACGCTTATGGCAGTTTCCTGAATACTCAGTGATTTAACCAGCAACTCATTTGCTTCTAAGAGATTTCCCTGAGCCAATTCAATCCACCCACGCTCGCGTAATACTGCAGCCCGGATATCATCCTCCAAATCAGTTTTTTTATCAATCTTATCTAGTGCATAAGTAGCCTGATCCCATTTTTCAAGTCTGGCACTAGCAATCGCATATTGCAATAATAGTCCCGTATTGTTGGGAAAAAAAGAGATAGCCTCTTCAGCATCGAAATACATTTGTTCAAATCTTCCCTGCGCTGATGATGTTTCCAGTAAGCTTGTCCAGAGATCAAATGCAGCCGGGTCTACCTCCAGGGCTTTCCGGTAATATATCAGGGCTGAGTCCGACTTATTATTGATTCTGAGTATATCTCCCAGAATGCGGATGATCTGGGCATTATCAGGATAGGACTGTCTCAGTTGCCCTGCCAACTCATCCAGCGGTAGTCTACTTAAATCCTTCTTTGAGGGTTCGTCCAGTAATACTTTTAATCGCTCTAGTTTCCAATCCAGTTTGACCTGTTCATTTCCAAACGCTTCAATGAGATATTCATAAGCCTGCTCTGTATTACCTTTGTTATTGTGATAATCAAACAGCGCCAACAGGGCATACCCATTTTCAGGATCCTGTTGCAGTAATTGCTCAAGCGTAGCCATAGCTCCACGCTCATCATTATTCGCAACATATGCGTCATATAGTAGCTTGTAATACAGTCCCTGTTGGGGTGCTATTACCAACAATTCTTCTAGGACATTGAGCATCATATCAGTATTACCCTGCTCAGCATATATGTTGTATTTCTGATACAGGAGCGACTCATCTGCTCCCTGCTTTTTTTCCAGCTTTGAGAGTACATCGAGTGCTTTTTCCCCCTCACCATAGGAAGTGTAAAGTTCAATCATTTTTCTCTGTTCATCAGATCTATCAGGGAATATTTCTACTACACCTTGCTGAACTTCTATTGCTCTGCCTACGTCTCCCCTACCCTCGTAGGCTTTTCTGAGCAATACATAGTACCAATAATTCGTCGCATCTTCTTCAATGGCCAAACGCATCTGCTCTATCACCCTGTCATATTGCTGCCTGATCAAAGCTATCCGAGCAAGATTATACCGTGAAGCGTGGTGTGTCCGGTCTTGTTCCAGAATTTTCTCAAATATTTCCACCGCCACCTCATATTCCTCTTTCATCACCGCTGTACATCCATCGATGAACTCATCATCTATGTTGAAACCTTGTTGTGAGAAGGGAATGACAGGTTGTTGAGCCAGAAGTGATCCAGTACCCATTACCCAGACCATTGCCCCCCATGTATATCCCAATCGTAAAATTTTAAAAAACCTAGTCATGATTTAACAGTATTTTACTTCTTATCCTGTATACGAATAAAACACGCTCAGTTGTATACTAGTTACAAATGCTTTCAGAAGTGTATGATGCCCAACTTTCAAAATCCTGTATGCCCCAATCCTCCTGCTCCCCGATCAGTTTTTTCCAGGATTTCCACTTCTTCCCAGACAATCTTTGTATACTGAGTTATAATTAATTGTGCAATCCGGCTTCCCGGTTCAATGGTGAAAGGATCCTTGCCCAGGTTGATCAGTAGCACCTTGATCTCTCCCCTGTAATCTGCATCTATCGTTCCAGGACTATTGAGCACTGTGATCCCATAGCGGTATGCTAATCCACTTCGCGGGCGTATCTGCGCCTCAAAACCCTCAGGCAGTTCCAGATATATACCTGTGGGAATAAGGAGTCTTTCCATGGGTTTGAGTACCGTATCATCATTGATAAATGCATACAGATCCATGCCTGCTGAGGCTGATGTAGCATAAGCCGGAAGCTGAAAAGGAGATTGATTTACTATTTTGACTTTTTGCAACATACCTTCCTGGAGATTAGATTGAGTCCGATATACTGGGAAATGACGAATATACAATATTTCCTGGCAAATGTGGAATGGGACATGCGCGGGCCGGACAAATATTTGAGAAAGCGTTAACCCATACTTGCAAGGGGTGGGATAAGGGTGTAGATTTGTCATTTGCTTAAATGTATTCGCACATGGAAGAAGCAAAGCTTACCAACATTATCGAATCGATCATCTTTGCCTCAGATCAACCTGTACTGGTAGATCAACTCCATGAGATCATCCATGAAGTTGAACAGTCAAATCATAAGGAGAATCATCTGGAATCACAAAGGATCTATGAAAAAGAGGAAATCGAATCAGCCATCGAAAAGCTGAAGGACAGGTACGAGTCAGAGGCATACGGATTCGAACTCAGAAAGGTAGCCAAGGGGTTTCAGTTTATGACCAAGCGGTCCTATTACCCATATGTAAAGCAAGCGGCCCTGAAAAACAATCAAAAACGGCTTTCGAGGGCTGCACTTGAGACCTTATCGATCATAGCATACCGGCAACCTGTAACCAAGGCAGAGATTGAATTTATACGGGGAGTAAACTGTGATTATGCAGTCAATAAATTGCTGGAAAAAAAGCTTATATGTATCATGGGAAGGGCAGATAGTCCAGGAAAGCCCCTGCTTTATGGTACAAGTGAAGAGTTTATGCAATATTTTGGCATATCGGATATATCAGATTTGCCCAAATTAAAAGAGTTTGAAGCCCTAGAGGAAGAACATCTGGACAGGTTCAGGCAGTATGTATCACAAGAAGCTGATCCTGGAGGACAGCCATCAAATGGAGAATAAGATGAAGAACTATAATTCAGAGAAACCTGGCAACAAGAAACATAGTAAACGCAAGCCTCGCACCTATGCTTCCCAGCAGGCAAATGCATTTACCAGGGGGAAACCATCACGCAACAGAAACCAGGACAGGCACAAACCGCGCCAGGAAGCCAGTCAGGGGATTAAAACGGTAAGATTGAATAAATTTATAGCACAGTGTGGAGTATGTGCACGAAGGGAAGCAGATAAACTCATCGAAGCAGGAAAAATTAAGGTAAATGGTAAGGTAGTCACTGCGATGGGAACCCAGATAGATCCGCGAAAAGATGTTGTCATGTATCTCGGGAAAGCATTGGTACCACAGAATCACGTGTATATCCTGTACAATAAGCCTAAAAACGTAATAACGACGGCTAAAGATCCTCAAGGGCGCAAAACTGTCATAGATATGTTGCAAAATGCGGCGAATGAGCGTATTTTTCCTGTTGGAAGATTGGACCGTAACACTACGGGTCTACTTTTGCTGACAAATGATGGTGATTTCGCCAAAAAGCTTACACATCCCAAATATAGGGTTAGGAAGGTTTACAAGGTCAAACTAGACCGACCTGTATTGGGGGAAGATATGGAAAAATTACTAAGAGGAATAGAACTTGAAGATGGTTATGCAAAAGTAGATAAAATTGATTATGTTGCGAACGGAGAGACGAATGAAGTTGGAGTAGAGATACACATCGGGAAGAATCGCATAGTAAGGCGATTATTTGAAGCTTTGGGTTACAAAGTAATCACATTGGATAGAACTGCCATTGCACATTTGACGAAAAAGAAATTAACGCGGGGGAAATGGCGTTTTCTTTCAGGTAAGGAAATTGCTTTTCTCAAAATGATATAAAATGACAAGATTTTTTTGAGTTTTAGAGATTATCTATATTTTTGATCCGATTTATCTAAATTTCTAACCCTAGAGTCAACAAACTAAAAGGCTTTCAGACATGGCTGACAAAAAACAATCACCACAGAAGTACTCGGGCGAGGCTCAAATTAAGCCTGCAAGCCCATTCAAAGCGATCTTTCCTCTTTTAGCGATTATTGTATGCGCGGTAATTGCCCACTGGGTATTTTATGGCTTTTTCGGAAGCTGCCAGAATTTCCAGGAAGGAGAAAAGGCTGCTCAGGAATATCAGGAATGGGTTGAAGCGGGTGCAGTTGGAGAAGAACCACCAAAATGTACCGACAACGAACCTGCAAGCACATGGGGTCTAATTTACAAAGGGGGATTTGTAATTCCCATTGGCATGACCCTTACCCTGGTGTTATTTACTTTCACAATTGAGAGAGGTTTAACAATCTTTTCAGCGACAGGTAGAGGAAACACCGATGTGTTTGTAAAACGCGTTCGAAACTTGCTCTCCAAAGGAGAAATCGACGAGGCAGCACTCGCCTGTGACAAACAGAAAGGATCTGTAGGAAACGTTATCAAATCGGGACTCCGCAAATACAAGGAGATGGTAGAGACCCTTGATATGGAAAAAGAGCAGAAGAAAGTAGCTATCCAGACTGAGATCGAAGAAGCTACCATGCTCGAACTTCCAATGCTGGAGAGAAACCTTCCCATCATTGCAACTACTGCCTCTCTAGGTACACTGGTCGGACTGATCGGTACCGTATTGGGTATGATTCGTGCATTTAGCGCACTGGGGGAAGGTGGAGCACCTAATGCTGCAGAACTTTCCGTAGGTATCTCTGAGGCCCTTATCAATACGGCTTTGGGTATTACCACATCTGCGCTCTCAATCCTAGTGTATAACTTCTTTACTACTAAGATCGATAGCATGACATACGCGATGGATGAAGCAGGATATAGTATCGTTCAAACTTTTGACGTTAGAAACTAATTTCATATATTTATACAGCTGGTACGAGAATAATTACCAGCTGTGTTTAAACAAATTTTTGCTTAATATTTATGGCAGCGCATAAACCAAAAAGAGGAGCACCAGCTATCGACATGACTGCGATGGTAGATGTGGCTTTTTTGCTACTTACCTTCTTCATCTTAACCACAACGCGTTTCCGTGAAGAATCTGTCGTAGAAATCGATACCCCCTCTTCTATTTCTTCCACAGATTTACCCGAAACTGCGGTAATGATCATTGAAGTAGATAAAGAAGGTCGTGTATTTACTGGATTTTCAGATATCGATATTCGTGAAGAGGCGCTGAAATTGGCTGCGGCTCCTGACGAAAAAGAACTGGAGGTATCTACAGACGATGTGAGCAGATTCTCTACTATGCAGAATTTCGGCGTTCCCTTCAGAATATTCCAGCAATGGCTAGATCTTCCTGAAGATCAACGCGCGGAGTTCAAGCATCCAGGTCTTACAACTACCTACACAGATACACTCCGCAAAACGGGAAATGATCTAAGAGATTGGGTTCGCTATGGCCGTACTGCAAATGCAAGACGAAACCGAGAGCTTCCAGCGGCACAAAAGCGTAATCTACGATTTGCTATCAAAGCCGACGGGGATGCTCCATACAAAAAGGTATCAGAAGTAATCGAGACCCTACAGGACTGGAAGATCAATCAGTTTAGCTTGATTACTCAGTTAGAAGATAGACCAGCTGGATACGATCTCCCAGAGAATGAAGAATAAAATTATTTTGTGGAATTAGTTATTTTTTAATTCTTTCAAAAAACCCTAAAAGCTAATAAATCATGGCAGATGTAGATAGTGGTGGTGGTGGTGGTCGTGGCCGGAAAGGCAGTGGCCCGAAAACCAAGAAAAAATCCACCCGGATTGATATGACAGCAATGGTGGACGTAGCATTCCTCCTGCTTACTTTCTTCGTACTTACAGCTACGATGAGCAATAACGCAGTAATGGAACTGACTATGCCACCTAAAGTAGATGACCCTGAGCAAGAAGAACAACTTCGCAAGAAAATTGCTGAGGACAAGATTATGACCATAGTACTCAAGGATGATGATGATATTGGATATTATATTGGTATTCAGGATGCAGAGGTGGGAAAAGCAAACTTTGGTACCACCGGAGATGAAAGCATTCGTAAGGTAATCGAAGATCACCTCCGTGGTGATGGAAGATTGCCCAGATGCCCCAAGGGAGCTAAAGATGTTTCTAACTGCTGGGATCCTATTTTTGTGGCTAAACCCAAGGATGATTCTAAGTATAAAAATCTGGTCGACCTGCTAGATGAATTTGCAATCACCAATGCGCCCAAATACGCAATTGATAAGTTTACGGCTACAGACAGCCTGATACTCATCGGTGAATACGAATATCAATCTGAAGAAGAAGTACAATAAATAGTGAAAAAACTCCCATTATTTTTTGTGGAATCTAAATATTTGGTAACTCTACTAAGAAAAAATATTTTGTTATGGCTCAAGTAATTAAAGCAGACATCGACGAAATGGTATTCGAGAACAGAGAGAGGCGATATGGGGCTTACTTCCTACGTAAAAGATATCCCAAAGTGCTTTTGTACGCTACAGCAATCGCTCTGTTTTTGTTCTCTATGATACCAGCTTCCAGCTATATCAGAAAAGTACTGGGAGTAGGAAATGAGGTCGAAACCAACACAGGCCCTACAGAGGTCGTGATCAATATGGAGGATCTTCCTCCACCTCCTCCTATAGATGAGGATCAACCCCCTCCGCCGCCGCCCCCTAAGGTGCCACCACCACAGATCAAAACAGTTGCATTCCAGATTCCTGAGCCTGCTCCAGAGGAGGAACTTGACCCAGAAGAAGAACAAACTATTGCTGAACAAGAAGAACTGAAGGAAGCTCCTGTAATTGGTCTCGAAGACAAAGAAGGTGATGATAACGTAGGATTCATTGACGGAGATATCGGAGGCGATGGAGATGATATCCCTGAAGTAGTGGTTGATAAAGAACCCGACGTGAATGCCTTTATCGTAGTTGAAGAAGAGCCCAAACCTGTCAACATGGGGGATATCAAAAATGCAGTAGGGTATCCTCAGATGGCTCGTGATGCAGGTATTGAAGGAAATGTGGTAGTTCGTGTGCTAGTAGATCGTAAGGGTAATTATACCCGTCATGTGGTCCTAAACGGTGTACATCCTGTACTCGAAAAAGCAGTTGAAAACCAACTTCCCAATCTTAGGTTTACTCCTGCTATTCAGGGAGGAAAACCTATTCAGTTCTGGGTAAACATTCCTTTCAGCTTTAAGCTGATCAACTAAAAGATACTCTTTAAAAAGATAATGGGAAGTCTGAAATAGAGACTTCCCATTTTTTATTTTCCAGCCCTTTATAAGGCATGGTTATTTATTAAAGAAAAATATTACTCTTTGCTTTCAGCTGATATTCAAGTGTTTTTTAATGACTCTTTACTTAATTGATCACCATACGGGTTCTCTCCTATTTCTTTTTCAATGACGGGATTAATGGGTTGGCTGGTCCATGCGACACGATCATTATCATCTCAATATTCAATTTTGATTGCCCCCGGAGGATATTTTAAGAATGTTGTTTTAGCCCGGCTGCTGCTGCTACGTCCAAAAACCAGTACAAGCTCCCATTATCAGGCTGAATAAGTTGAGCTGGATATTTCTGAATATTTCTCTCTCCTTCTATTACTTCACTGACAGCTTTCGCTTTGGCCTTACCTGTAGATACAAAAATAATGTTTTCCGACCTGTTTAGAAAGGGTGCCGTTAAAGTAATTCTATGGGTATTGAGTTCTGGCACATTTACATAACTTACAGGCTTATCATTTACTTCTAATACAGGATTATCTGGAAATAACGAAGCAGTATGCCCATCTGCACCCAGCCCCAGCAGCAAAATATCCAGTCCCTTATCTGTTCCAAAATAATCAGATAAAATACGCATATAGTTACCTAAAGCTAGTTCTGGTTCTTTCTCACCATGTATAATGTGAATATTTTCTGAGGGTACAGGAATTTCATTCAGTAAGGTATCATACACCATTGCAGCATTACTATCTTTATGCGTAATAGGAACACATCTCTCATCTCCCCAGAAAAAATGAACTTTATTCCATGCTACCTCCTCTTCATACTCTGCAAGCATTTTATAAACTTCACGATAAGTATTTCCCCCTGCAAGGCCCAAGTTACAGTGACCTTTTTCTCGTATATATCTTTGAATCAATTCCAGGAAAAAAGTAGCTGTTTCCTGATAGAGCTGATCAGTACTCTGAAAAACTTTTATATTCATCATAAATTATTGTGTGTTAATTGGATTCCACCAGGTTCTTCCTTCCTTAAACAGCAATTGCTCAGCAGCAGCTGGCCCCCAGCTTCCAGCCTCATACATATTGAACTCATTGAGGGGAGATGATTCCCAGCTCTCTAATACAGGCATGATAAGTTCCCATGCTTTCTCTACCTGATCTGCACGCATATATAGCGCAGGATTACCCACCATTGCATCCAGGAGCAAGGTTTCGTAAGCTTCGGGAGTAGATCCTTCAAAATTACTGTGATAATCAAAACGCATATCTACATGGTTCAGCGACATGCTCAAACCTGGTTGTTTGGCGTAAAAATATAGCCTTATATCCGATTTGGGCTGAATATGAATCAATAGCTTATTGGGTTTGAGTTGCTTCCCCTCATTGTCTGTGAAAGCTTTATGCGGAACGGGAGAAAATTGTATTGCAATGAAACTTTGTTTATGGGGCATCCGCTTACCGGTACGCAGAAAAAAAGGTATTCCCTGCCATCTCCAATTATCAATCAAAATTTTCAATGCAACGAAGGACTCTGTTTTTGAATCAGCTAGAACTTCATTTTCCTGGAGATATCCTTTAACGATTTTCCCATTGAGTTTACCAGCGGTATACTGACCTCTCACTACATTTTTGGCTACTGAGTCAGCAGTGTAAGACCGTACAGCTTTGAGGACTTCTATTTTTTTATCCCTGATTTCGTTGGCATCAAATTTCAGGGGAGGTTCCATGGCAACTATACAGAGAAGTTGGAAGAGATGATTTTGTACCATATCCTTAAGTGCTCCTGATTGATCATAATACCCTCCACGACTACCTATACCTAGATCTTCGGCCACCGTAATCTCAATATGATCGATGTAATGGCGATTCCACAAATGTTCAAATAATGTATTTGCAAAGCGAAAGGCCAATAAATTTTGTACAGGCTCCTTACCTAGATAATGATCAATCCTGTAGAGCTGGGATTCCTGAAAAATCCCCAATAGCATCTCATTAAGCTGCTGGGCGCTATTGAGATCATGTCCAAATGGCTTTTCGATAACGAGTCTGGATCTTTCAATATCAGCACAAACCTGGGATTTCTCCAACTGCCTGGCAATAGGTTCTATAAATCTGGGGGCAACAGACAGATAAAACAATCGTTGCGTTTCCGTTTGCCAATCGGATTCGATGCGGCATAAAGTTTCATCAATCTGCTTGTATAATTGTTCATCTTTGAGATCTCCGCATATATATTGAATACATTGGGAAAATTTAGCCCAGATACTCTCATCCAATGGGCTCCTGGAAAAATCCTCAATGCCTTTCTTCAATGAATTTCTGTATTCCTCGTCTGACATTTGTGTGCGCCCATTACCGATCACAACAAACTTTTCTGGTAGCCATCCACCCAGATACAGGTTGTAGAGTGCGGGAGCCAGTTTTCTAAAAGCCAGATCACCACTACCACCAAAAATGATCATAATAATAGGCCCGGTTTGTTTATTGTTCAGATTCATACCATTGTGTGTGAAATGTTCCCGAAATGTCTGTTCGCTGGTACGTATGTGCCCCGAAATAATCTCTTTGCGCCTGAATCATGTTTGCCGGTAACCTTTCGCTAGATAGGCTGTCGAGGTAAGCCAAAGATATAGAAAATGCAGCAACGGGTATTTGATTGAACGTTCCGATTCTGATTACTTCAATTAATGCTATTCTGGCTCGTTGAAGCATACCAAGGAAGTCTTCCGCAAGAGCAATATTTTCGATTTCGGGATATTTGTCAAAAACACCCATTATATCATTCAGTAGCCCGGCTCTGATGATACATCCTCCACGCCAGATTCTAGCAATTTCCCTGAGCTGAAGATTGTAAGACAGCTCACTAGAAGCTGCTTTGAGAAGGTGAAAACCCTGGGCGTAGGTAAGTAAAAAAGCAGCATAAAGCGCCTCCTTAATACTTCTGAGTGTCTGAGGAATATTTACCTTTGATAGTTTACTTTTGGGATAAGGTAAAGACTGTTCTGCCAGGGTTCTGAGTTCTTTAAAGGCAGATACATAGCGCATCATTACTGCTACATCGATGTTGGGTACGGGTATACCCATGTCCAATGCACTTTGTGAGGTCCATTTTCCCGTACCTTTCTGCTTCGCCTGATCCAGGATGTTATCGATTAGCTTTTCTCCAGGGCTTTGGTCATCTTCTCTCTGGAAAATATGTCCTGTAATCTCCACGAGAAAACCATTTAACTTACCTCGATTCCACTCCTCAAATAATGTAGCCATTTCTTCACTGGACATTCCCAATCCCTTGTGGAGCAGATCATAGGTCTCAGCAAGAAGTTGCATAAGTCCATATTCAATTCCATTATGCACCATTTTTACATAATGCCCTGCTGAGCGATTTCCCAAATAAGTTACACAAGGTTCTCCACCTATTTTGGCGGCGATTGCTTCGATAAATGGACTAATATCATGATATACTTCCTGGTTACCACCTGGCATAATGCTGGGACCGAATCTCGCTCCTTCCTCACCACCCGAAACGCCCACACCCCAAAAGTGGATACCTCGATCTGTCAGCTGTTGAAATCTCCTATCAGTGTCTTCAAAGTGTGAGTTTCCTCCATCCATCAAGATATCTCCACTCCCAAGATAGGGACTCAGGGTACTGATAACCGCATCCACTGCTTTTCCTGCAGGTACCATAACCAATATTTTCCGAGGCGTATTCAAGTGCTGAATAAAATCTACAGGACTTGAAAAAAAACGAGTGTTTTCACCTGTATGCTGATCATTCAGACGATTAATCTTCTCCTCATCAGTATCTAATCCCGCAACAGTAAACTGGTGATCGGCAAAGTTCATCATCAGGCTATATCCCATGACTCCCATACCTACTACGCCCATTTCGTACTTGTTCTCATTCATATAACTAATGCTGTGTGTATGTTTTCTCTAGTTGTATAAGCTTGTTGAGCCGTCGTATATGCCGTTCCTCACCTGTAAAGGAAACTTTAAGAAAAGCATCAATGAGGTCCTTTGCAAGTGCGACTCCGGTCACCCTTGAACCAATACATATTACATTCATATCATCATGCTCCACTCCCTGATGTGCCGAATATACATCCGTGATTAAGGCACCTCTTACGCCCGGAACTTTATTGATCACAATTGAAGCCCCTACTCCACTCCCACATACCGCTATTCCCCTATCGACCTTTCCCTCATTTATCGCTATAGCTAGCGGAGCAATACAATCTGGATAGTCATCGCCTATATTGTATTCAAAGGCTCCGAAGTCTTCTACTTTCCACTGATGCTCAGCAAGATGTCTTTTAATAATATTTTTTAGTTCAAAACCTGCATGATCAGCAGCAAGACCTATTTTCATATGTATAATGTAATTGATTTGATAACATAGATAAAATTAGCAAATATCCGCTCACTTCAGAATTTATTGTATAATTTGCGAAGCATTTGCTCCATTTCCTTTTTTACTTCTGAAACTGGTATGGTGTAATGATTATGCATGATGCTGAAAACGAGTAATTTACCACTACTTGTGCGAAGATAACCACTTAAATTATGATTGTTGCTCAACGTTCCGGTCTTTGCAAAAACATACGGCTTAGTATCTCCTGCATACCAATTTTCAATGGTTCCACTTTTACCTCCCGCAGGAAATATGCTGAGCAATCTTTCCAGTTCAATCTCTTCATACAGTTCATTCAAAATATAGATCAATGACAAGGGGGTCATCAAATTATATCTGGACAGACCAGATCCGTCCACCCATCTGGGGCGCTGAGGTATTTTTGCCAGTAAGCTATCCAATACATATGGGATAATCTTTGTACTCCCTAAGGTATCAAATTTCTGAGCAGCACTCATCCACAATAGCTGCTCAGCAATAAAGTTGTCGCTTTCCTGCATCATTTTCCTGTAAACGGTATCAACAGGATGGCTATAAAAGACATTCCATACACTTTCCTGCAAGTAATTCCCTTTGTATACTTCTTTATGCAATGTATCGCTCAATAAGTCCCATACAAACCTACTTTGTGGAATAAAAGGGATGTCATCTTCACTGAATAGCTGTTTGTTCCATGGCGGCAGATAAAAATAATTTTTATCTATTTCTCTTTTTATTTCCTTCAATACAACCGTAGAATCTGTAGAGAAGTCCTGTAAAAAGGATTGCCTCAAAACCGGATTGGTTCTCCATGTGTATGTTATTGTATCTATTTCAAAATGTATAACATTTCCATAGACAGGCAGCTCGCTTCGAGATCTTTGATAACCCGTATTATAATCATCCCATGCCCATCCAGGGCCATAGGGATTGTCATCTACCTGCATCGCACAATAACCTATTGGCGTACCATTATGGGTGAGAAATTCCATGATACGCTGATTGTCAAAATCCGGATGCAGAAAGGTAGGATCTCCCAATCCCTGAATCAACAAGGTGTCCCCCACTATCCTGTATTTACATGCAGGAATGGAGTCCCCTAGTATATGCATGGCTGTATACAGCGTAAATAGCTTTGTATTGGAGGCAGGTGTAAAATATTTCTCCCCGTTATAGTGGTAAATCAGCCTTTTACGCTCTGGATCAAATAATGCAAATCCAGTAAAATAGTTAATGCCCTGACGATTCTCCAGCCAGTGGTAGTTATGAGTTTTTCTTACCCATGAACGGTGTAAAGGGCTGCAAGCAGTAATGGTCAAATACAGAAAAAGGGATATTCCCAGCAAATAGGTAAATCTGAAAGTGCTTTTCAAAGTAAAAATTGTTTAAGAATGCATATCAGTTACAAAAGAATACCTAATTTTAAGTCGCAGTAGAGGGAACTTTACACATTAATGATCTGTCTTCTCAAGCTGAGCTTTTGATCCTGAAGCATTCACCCTTATACGACACAGTTGAATTTACAATAAAAAGTATGGAAATAAGTATAGCTAATATAATTTGAATACAGCATCTGACATAAAGCTTGCGATCTTTGCGAGTGGTCGCGGTACTAACGCAGAAAATATCATCAAATATTTTCAGAATTCTTCACACATAAAAATATCTGTCATTTTCTCCAATAATCCGAAGTCAGGAGTATTTACATTCGCACCCCTGTATAAAATCCCGGTTGTGCTCATGTCAAAAGAGCAGTACCACGACGGTAAATGGATAATCGATATATTGGATCAATATGGAGTAGGTCTGATCGTACTGGCTGGATACCTAAAGAAAATCCCTGCAGAGGTGGTACATCATTTCCCACAGAAGATCATCAATGTACATCCTGCATTGCTTCCTTTATATGGAGGTAAAGGGATGTATGGAATCAATGTACATCAAGCTGTACGAGATGCGGGAGATCAGTTTAGTGGTATCAGTATACATTATGTTGATGAAATTTACGATAATGGAGAAATAATATGTCAGCACAAAATCGAGGTAGACCCTTTGTGGTCAGCTCAAGAACTGGCTGATGCCATACACAAGCTGGAGTATGAATTTTATCCAGCGGTAATTGAAAAAGTTTGTCAAAAAACACTTTCTTAAGATAAATTAATTTAGATTGAGTTTATATTATTACATACATGAATGACGAAATTCGCATACAATCCGCATTAGTCTCTGTGTATCATAAGGATGGAATAGAAAGTATCATCAGACTAATGGATGACCTTGATATTAAAATTTACTCAACGGGAGGCACAGCGGATTACATACGCCAGTTGGGTGTTGAGGCAACTGAGGTAGCAGATCTGACTGGCTATCCTTCTATATTGGGCGGGAGGGTAAAGACCCTGCATCCGAAGGTTCACGGGGGTATTCTGGCAAGAAGAGATATTTCTGAAGACCGCATACAAATGGAAGAACATCAGATCCCCTCCATAGATATGGTCATGGTAGATTTGTACCCTTTTGAGGAAACGCTCGCTTCAACCGACATAGAGGAGGAAATCATTGAAAAGATTGATATAGGAGGTATCGCCTTGATCAGGGCAGCGGCAAAGAACTACCAGGACGTACTGGTTGTCCCTTCTGCTGCATACTATGAAGAATTACTGGAGTTACTAACCGAACAAGCAGGTTATACAAGCCGGGAAATCCGTAAAAGATTTGCTTCGGCTGCTTTTGATGTCTCTTCACATTATGACACACAGATTTTCAACTATCTTCAGGAATTGGGACCTGGCAACAGCCTAAAAATATCTTTTAACCAAAGCCAGGAACTAAGATATGGCGAGAATCCTCATCAGAAAGGATACTTTTTCGGTGCTTTGGATGAAATTCTGGAGCAACTACATGGTAAAGCACTTTCTTACAACAACCTGGTAGATATAGAAGCAGCCCTGCGGTTAGTCATGGAATTTGAAGATCCTTTCTTTGCAGTAGTCAAGCATACCAATCCATGTGGTTGTGCGTTGGGAGAAAATATACTGCAAGCATGGGAAAAAGCACTCGCTGGAGATCCCGTATCGGCTTTTGGTGGGATCCTAGCCTGTAACGGCATCATAGATGCAACTACTGCAGAATCAATTGATGAATTATTCTTTGAAGTGCTTGTCGCTAAAGACTTTTCCAAGGAGGCACTTCCTATACTTCAACATAAGAAAAACAGGATCCTGCTGAAATGGAAAGGGACATTGGACCGGTCAGAGCAAATCAAAAGCATCCTGAATGGTTATTTGGTGCAAACCTATGACGATTTGCAGATGAAAATTGCTCAGGCTGACGTCAAGACCTCACGGAGGCCAACCACATCTGAATTCAAAGATATCTGGTTTGCCGATACCATATGTAAACATTTAAAATCTAATGCTATTGCTATTGTCAAAAATCAACAGCTTATCGGTAGCGGTATAGGTCAGACATCGCGCATAGATGCGATCCGTCAAGCCATTCAAAAGGCTAAATCGCTTGATTTTGACTTAAATGGTACGGTTCTGGCATCTGACGCTTTTTTTCCATTTGCAGATTCCGTAACATTGGCAAAAGAACAAGGCATCGAAGTCATTGTGGAACCAGGAGGTTCCAAAAGAGACGACGAGACAATCACTTTTTGCGAAAACAATGATATGTGCTTAATTTTCACAGGTACACGACACTTTAAACATTAATGGGCCTTTTTGATTTTTTCACAACTGATATTGCTATAGACCTAGGTACAGCTAACACGTTGGTGATGTACAATGAAGAGATCGTGGTTGATCAGCCTTCAATCGTAGCAGTAGATCGCATGACTGGCAAAGTCATTGCCGTGGGGCATGAGGCACAGCAAATGCATGAGAAGACACACGAAAAATATAAGACTATACGCCCTCTCCGTGATGGCGTAATCGCTGATTTTACGGTAGCTGAACACATGATCCGGGGAATGATCAAGATGATTCCCAACAGGAGAAAATGGATGTCTGCCAGCTACAGAATGGTGATATGCATCCCCAGTGGGATCACAGAAGTTGAGAAGCGAGCAGTCAAGGACTCTGCTGAACAGGCAGGCGCTAAAGAAGTATTTCTCATTGCAGAACCGATGGCCGCAGCCATCGGCATAGGGCTCAATATCAAGGAGCCGACCGGGCATATGGTAGTCGACATCGGCGGTGGTACTACAGAAATTGCTGTAATTGCTCTTTCTGGTATTGTAACAGATCAGAGTATTCGTATCGCGGGAGATGAATTCAATGATGATATTCTGGATTATATGAGAAAACAGCATAATATGCTCATCGGTGAAAGGAGTGCCGAAAGACTGAAAATTGAAGTGGGAGCTGCCTTGCCTGATCTGGAAGAGACTCCCGAGCCTATTGAAATACGTGGGAAAGATTTAATGACGGGAATACCTAAGACGATCTCCATCTCGCACAGGGAAATAGCTCAAGCTATCAATAAATCGATTGCCAAGATTGAAGATGCTATCCTCAAGGCGCTAGAAAGCACCCCACCGGAACTATCAGCAGATATTTACGAGCGGGGAATACACCTGACAGGAGGTGGTGCTGCACTAAGAGGACTGGATATCCGACTGGCTGAAAAAACAAAACTCCCCATTCACGTGGCAGAAGATCCCCTGAGAGCTGTTGTAAGGGGTACAGGTATTTGCCTTGAGGCGCTTAATGAATACAAGTACCTTATGAGCTAATGCCTATTATCATGATCAAGCAAGCGTTAGCATATGTTCAGGCTACTTTCGTTTTTATATGCGTACCGTAATACGATCTTGTTCCTCTTCCTCGAAGGGATAGCTTTGCTTTTGATCATCCAGAACAATAAAACTCAGCGGCTTGCCTTTGGGGATGCTTTACTGGAAATGTCGATTTCCATTGCTCAGAACCGGCAGGATGTCGTATCCTTTGTTGGTCTGAAGAATGTCAATCGTCAACTCCTATCTGAAAACCAACGCTTGAAAGAACAAATCCTATTTCTCAATCAGACGCTTGAACAACAAAACCGTTCCTATGAACAGGATACCGTACCTAATCCAGGGCAAAACCAACCCATTGATTCCATATATAAGGTAGTATCATGTGAGGTCATCCGCAATACGACCGACAAAGCCTATAATTATATTACCCTCAACAAAGGAACCATACACAATATCAAAAAAGATATGGGGGTGCTATCGCCTGAAGGTATTGCAGGTAGAATCATCAAGACAACTCCCAACTTCAGCGTAGCACTCAGTGCACTCAACAGGAGATTTAAACTCAGTGTCAAGACACTTAACAAAGAAAATGTAGGGGTATATGAATGGCCAGGAAAAGATATACGCTTTGGCCTGCTGAAATACATACCTAGTGATATCATCATTCAGAAAAACGATACGGTTGTCACTTCTGGATACAGCTATGTATTCCCCCCTAATTATAGGGTTGGGATTGTGGATTCTGTGGGTAATCAGACCGCTGAAGGATTTTATGAAGTGCGCTTAAAACTAGCTACTGACTTTAGGAAACTCAATCAGGTATATGTCATCGAAAACCGCTACAAATCTTTGCTTGACTCTCTAGAAGCATCCGTAACCTTAGAAACAGAATGATGAATGAATTGCCTAAACATATCGTTACATCCCTGATTGTCATTATTCTACAAGTTGTTTTGTTCAATTATCTGGTACTCTTTAATATCGCTACTCCCTTTGTCTTTCTGGTTTTTGTATTTATGCTTCCTATCAACCTGCCTCATTCGGCCTATTATATCATCTGTTTTTTAGCAGGTCTATTGATCGATTGGTTTTCCTCCCCCCTTACCCTGGGTATACATGCATTTTCCACACTGCTTGCCTGTAGTATTCGCAAACCTATTCTCTTTCTTATCAGTACATCCAGTTCTTTTTCCCGTAATCTCGATGAAATATCCCTTGCCAGACAGGACTATCTCTGGTATGCTTTATATTTATTACCTTTGATATTCATTCATCATCTTGCTTACTTCATCCTAGAATCATATCCAGTAGCATTTATAGGCTGGACATTACTAAAAATTATCTCTAGTACGATTTATACATTTAGTTTTACATATATTATATGTATACTGTTTTATAAGAAATAGTCAGACATGGATACACATAAATCCAGAGGATATATCATCTTATTAGCACTTGCACTGATTTGTAGTATTCTGATCATCAAGTTATTTAATATTCAGATACTCAATGAGAAGTATCGGGGTATGGCAGACCGGCGCACCAAAAGCTATAAAATCATTGTTCCACCTCGTGGTAATGTTTACAATCGGTACGAAGAAATATATGTCAAGAACAGCCCCCTGTTTGACTTGAGAATTATCCCCAGTGAGTTGATTATTCCGGATACTACGCTTCTGTATAATTATCTGGATTTGACTCCTGAAGAGGTAAAACAAAAGATTCAAAATGCCTACCGACAGGGACGATATGGAGAATACATACTTGCGCAATATATAGAGCCCTCAACGTATTCCAGGTTGCAGGAACTGACATGGAATTACGGGGGAATCTCTTTTACCATGAGTAGCAAGCGGCAGTATGAATACGAAGTAGGAGCGAACTACATGGGATACATTGGAGAAGTAGATTCTGCAGATATCCTCTCGGCGGAGCCAGGTACTTACCGAATAGGTGATATGATCGGAAAATCTGGTATTGAGAGAAGTTATGATACCTTACTTAGAGGAAAACCAGGAATACAGATTATTCTGAAAGACCGTCTGGGACGAGAGGTAGGAAGATTTGCTGACGGACAACTCGATGAATCTGCACAACGTGGCAAAGATATTATGTTGGGGATTGATACAGAACTACAGGCTTTTGGAGAGGAGATTATGAAAAATAAACGAGGAAGTATTGTAGCCATTCAACCTATTACAGGAGAGATCCTAGCTTTTGTGAGTTCCCCTACCTATAACCCCAGTGATCTGACGGGTCAAGATTTCCGTAAAAACTGGCGGAAATTGCTAAAAAGCAGTAATAATCCCCTGTTAAGCCGTCCTATCATGGGTAGATATCCACCAGGGTCTATCTTTAAACTCCCTCTGGCATTGGCAGCCCTGAATGAAGGGGTGATCTCACCTGAGACTGTTTACGGTTGTGGTGGGGGATTTTGGAGAAATAAAGGAAAACCTGGATGTAGGCTTCATCCTCACCCTCTTAGCCTCAGAAATGCTATTAAATATTCTTGCAACTCCTATTTTGCGGCCACTTACATGGATTTTCTCAACCACAAACAGTATGATGACATGTATAAGGGGTTTGACAAGTGGTATGATTACATGTATTCGATGGGGATCGGACATAGATTACAGTTAGATCTTCCTTATGAGAGAGGGGGTAATCTTCCGAGTACAGATATGTACGATGATGCAAAGCGTTGGTATGGAAAAAACCGATGGAATGCATTGACGACGATCAGTAACGCTATTGGACAAGGCGAACTTGAGATGACTCCCCTTCAAATGGCCAATCTGGCTGCTATTATTGCCAACAAAGGCTTTTACCGGCGCCCTCATCTGGCAATTGCAACACGGGGAGAAGAAGACAGCGACTGGGTACCCATACAATATGAAAAAATCTCCAATCCCGTAAAAGAAGAACATTATACTGTTGTCACAGATGCCATGGAACAGGTAGTCCTGAATGGAACAGCATACCGAGCATACATAGACTGGAAGATCTCTGTATGTGGTAAAACCGGAACCGTAGAAAACCCCCATGGAGAGGATCACTCTGTCTTTATAGGCTTTGCTCCCAAAGAAAATCCTAAGATTGCCATCGCAGTCATTATCGAAAACGCTGGAGGAGGTAGCTCCTGGGCAGCACCTGCCGCAGGGCTAATGATTGAAAAATATATCCGCAGGGATATTGTCAAAAAGCAATATGAATATTTCCGTCTTACTAATGCCAATTTTATCGATACAAAAAGCTAACCGATAATTAAGCTTTTAGGCATTATAAGATGCGGATACGCTCAAAGCTTCTTTGAAGAATCTTTGCATCATCGGCCTGGAGCCATTCCCTCAAAATTGCCGCATATATGCTTCTGAAATCCACTTCAAAAGGAATATCCCCGTCATCGAGTTGCATCAGGGTTGGTAGATTATTGTACATCCCAGGATTCCTAAGGCCTCCTCCCAACAGGAATACGTTGTTGGCTTTTCCGTGATCCGTGCCTATGCTTGCATTCTGAGCAACTCTGCGTCCAAACTCTGAAAATATCATTATCAGCGTATCATTCCAGTAATTTTGCTTTTTCATATTGTCAACAAATGCTTCCAGGGCTTCATTCAACTGTTTTAACAGCCTTTCGTGTTGTTGCATCTGTCTCACATGCGTATCAAAACCAGTATGAGATACATAGAACACGGAAGTATCTATCCCCGAACTAATCAATTCTCCGGCGACCTTAAGTTGTCTGCCAATCTGTGAGAGGGGATAGTTCTTTCCCTGGCTGATGATCCTTGCCTTTTGATGAATATAATCTGCGGATTCAACTGTTTCTGCAAGTGTTTTATACAAAAAATCGAGTTCTCCCTCATTTCCTCCATCTTTTACCTTCGATGTGTATACTTGATATAATCCCTGTATATGAGAATTCTGCACAGTTTTGTATAATTTTTGTGGATCTTTTACAGCCAATCCCTTAGTATGTTCCCCTTTTACTGCAAGACTCAATGTATCATCTATCTCCACCACCCTATGAGGCTGACTACATCCCTGGCAATTGTGATCGAGATAGCGTCCAAGCCAACCTGTCCCCCAGTATTCACTGGCACTACTTCCTGAATGCCAGATATCCATAGCTCTGAAATGTGATCTCTCTGCATTGGGGTAGCCCACCTGATTCACGATGGTCAGTTCGCCCTGGTTATACAACGCTCTGAACAGGGGTAATGAAGTATGAAGTCCAACCTCATCTGTCAAAGGCAGCAAAGATTGCCTCCCTATGGCCAATACTGGACGTTGTTGGTAATAGATATCGTTGCGGAAAGGAATAACCGTATTAAGACCATCATTACCTCCTGAAAGCTGAATGACAACCAGTTTTTTTCCATTTTGAACAAGGGGAGAACGATCAAATGCTCTCAGAAAGCGAGGGAATAAAGCTACACCTGAAGCAAGTACGGAAGACTTTAAAAATTCTCTACGTATCATATATCCTGTATGATCTGTGTTTAACAAAGTTGGAATTCTGGAGAAGCTACGAATCGGATGATGACCTTTACCAGATCTTCATGTCCGGAGATTTTCTGTATATGCTGACCACTTTCAGCCAGAAAAGGCACCGAAAGAATATATTCTTTTAAGCGTGAATAGTGTTCATTGGGTGGAATAGTATCGATATATTGCTCCAGTTCACTCCAATCGATCTGGACGTCTAGTTTTTCATTTAATCGCTGGAGTTTGATCATCTCTTCATTCCCAGCAAATGCCGCTTTGGGAATAATATCCAAAGCACCTGTTGTAAAAATTATTTTGGGAATACTTAATCTGGCCATCATGGAACTACTGTCGATCCAGGCCCGCTGTTCTGGCCATCCTGATATATTAGGCGGCAAAAATAATATCTGACCAAGAATTTTCTGAATGTATACAGGGCCCTCTGGTGCACCAAAATGTACATGAAAGAGACGCATCATTCCTACCAGAAACTCTACCGGAGACTTTATACGGCTACCTATGTGCTGATCAGCATAAAAGTGATCTGATTCAAATATTTTTCGAAGTAAGGATGTTATATGATACCCGGACTCATAAAAGTAATCTGACCAGGTTTCCAATACTTCTGGATCAGGAATGTGGTGAACCAGATAGCGATAAATTTTCTCTGTAATAAATCTTGCAGTCTGCCTCTGCTCCAGGACTATATCAATGATATCTTCCCCTCCAAAATTCCCTCTTTTACCCAGAAACTCCTTTTTTCCTTCATCATGCTGCCCTCTGCGGAAAAAAAATGATCCATCTGGCATAACACTCCATCCTGTAAAGGCTCTGGCAGCTTCCTTGACATCTTTTTCTGTATAATGACCTCTTCCCAAGGTAAACAACTCCAGCAATTCTCTGGCAAAGTTTTCATTAGGGTGATCTTTTTTGTTTTGTTGGTTATTTAAAAACAAGAGCATTCCAGGATCTTTGGCTATTGCATGCAGGAGCTCAGGATAGGTATCAAGTGCAAAATTTCGGAGTGTCATATTTTGAATATGAGCTATTTCGGGATTTCTCAGTTTACATGCAAAGTGATCATGCCAAAAAAATGTCATCTTTTCTCTAAGCTGAGCAGGAGTAGAAGCCATGTGATCAATCCAGTGCTTATTCAGTATCATGATACCGTTGCGATTCATTCTTAGCATTTCCTGTCTTTCCTCACGGCTTATGGTAGCCAGGCGTCTTCTGTCAGGAAGGTTCATCCCTGGTGTCTCTAGGTGTTTGATGGATTGGGATGCCTTAAAGCAATGATCTATCGCCTGATCCAGAGTCTGAATTTTCTGGAATTCCTGCAGATTAAGTCCGAATCCTATACGATTGTATAAGTGTTTAATACGTTTCCCTTGCAATGCCATAGGTTCATTATAAATGATCTAAGGATTAGATCGTGAACTGTGCAGAAAGTTTAATACTCCAGTGGATTATTTATTCCAATGACCATTAGCAGGTAAGTGATCACAAAAAGTATTAAGGCAAGCTGTACAAAATAAGGGTAAAGTTCACGTGTATTTTTGTTAATAACCTGATAGCTTTGAGTACTTTCCAGTGCGGAGAGCTCGTCAAATACCTCTTGTTGGATACGGGGGTCTGGAATATGAAAGGTCTTTCCGCCTGTAACTTGAGAAATATATTCCAGAGCAGTCGTATCGGTGTTAGTATATGTATCAAGCTCTGGCACTTCACTACCTACGATAATGCTATAGATCCGTATATCTGCTCTTGCTGCCAGGCGGGCAGCGGTTAAAGGAGCAATGGCGCCTCGGTTATTTGCACCATCTGATAAGATAAGCATGACAGGTCTACTAGCCTGATTGTCGTAAAAGTGCGTAATACTCAAGGCAATGGCAGACCCAAGTGCTGTACCCTGTTTGGGAATTATCTCTGTTGTAATACGGGACACTTCTGACTTGATCAGAGAGATATCCCAGGTAAGCGGAAAATAGCTGAAAGCTTCCTCAGAAAATAAGATAATCCCCACACGGTCGCCCTTTCTTTTTTCGAGAAAGTTCTCTAAGATAAGCTTCGAAGCCGATAGCCTATTAGGCATTACATCTGCTTTTTCCATACTCTCACTTACGTCCAATAAAATCATAAAATCTGTACCCTTATTTATGATTGTCTCAGAATCAGTAGCCTGTATGGGTCTTGCTAATGCCCATACCAACATACTATATGCAAGCCATTTGCTGAGATGCGGTAGCATTCTCATTTTTGAAATCAATCCAGGTCTGTGTTCCCGGATAAACCTAGCATCAGTAATGGGTACTTTGATTTTACGATTGGCATAGATTTGAAAGTACCAATAAAAATACACAGGCATTATCATCAGGAATAGTAATGCCCAAGGGTATTCAAAATAGCTAATATTGAAATAGCTCAACACCTTAGTTTCCGCCTAGCATCAGCGGGAGTCCGTTCTGCCCACTACCTACTACGACGACTTTTGCGTTGGTAGAATTAGCCAGTTCCTTCGTGGCCTCTATACCCTGCCATTGCAGCAATCTATCTGATAGACTCAGTGAAACGATATTTTGATATTGCTTAATACCTTCCGCTTCAATTTGACGGTGTTCTGCTTCCTTACGTTCTTTTTCAATACGAAAATCATACTCAAAAGACTCCTGCTCCTGCTTCAATTTACTTTCAATCGCTGTACGTATAGTAGCTGGCAACGTTACGTTGCGTATTCTTACTGCGTCAAGAATGATATATTTATCCTTTAATGCTAATTCTGTTTTTGAGCTTATTTCCTGCTGTATAACCTCTCTTTTGGCAGAATACAGCTCTTCTGGAGCGTATCTACCGATTACCTCACGTGTTGCTGACCGTATTTCTGGAATTACAATACTAGTCTGATAGTTTTGGCCAATACGGTCGTGCAATAAAGGGACTTTATCAGACTCCAGATAATATCTCAAGGTTAAATCTATATTGATAGATAGTCCATTATTGGCTAGCACTTCGATAGCTTTGAGATCTACTTCCTTGATTCTCACGCTGTATGCAATTAAAGTATTCCAGGGTGCTATAACGTGAAAACCCTGATCAAATGCCTTAGCGGTATCTACACCACCTCCAAATTTTCGGGAAATGACACCTTTTTCTCCGGCTACTATGGTTTTAAAGGAGCCAGAACCCAACGCAAATAGTATGATAATACCGACAAAGATAACGACTGCTGAAGGGATAAATTTCGATCTGTCCATGATAATGTGTTAAGCTAAATATGTAAAACGATAATTGTTTTAACCTATAAATTAAACTAATGATATTTTTTGAGGAATATATAGTATGCATTCACATGCTTTTATCCTCCTAACATATTTAATCTACATTTTTCTGACAAAAAACGCATACTTATGTTGGGAAAATTTGGGCAGGAGAAATTAGTAAAGCAATTAAATTTGATCCTCAATTTGTAGCGTTTTTTTCTGCTTTTGTTAAATCTTGATTGTTTCATAAACGAATTTAGCGATGCTTAGCTACTAAGCATCGCTAATACATAAGCGAATAAGCTAATGGGATTGTATTTCCACTTACCAATTCTCTCCATATCCAGACCCAACAGGAAGTAATTTTATTTATTGCTTTCTCTCCCTCCTATAAGATCATCTTGTAATTTTTCGAGTTCCTCCCACTTGCCTTGTGTGGCAAGGTCGGCCTGTTGAGGCCATGTAGCAGGGTCGTGAATTCTGTAACGATCCCCTGCTGCTTTGAGAATCTCTTCTAGACGGTCTACATCTGTATCTGCCAGTTGTCTCCAGGTAAATATTCCTGCATCATTGAGCAGGCTTTCGATTTTGGGGCCGATACCTTCGATCATTTTGAGATCTTCTTTGACAGGAGGAGCGGCCTGTGCTAATGGAGCTCTGCGAATACCTCCGATCAGTTCTTCCTGAAGTTTATCCAGCTCTGTCCATTTACCATCACGAGCAAGCACTGCCTGCTCGGGCCAACTAGAAGGATCATGGATCTGATATCGATTACCAGCACTGTCGAGGATAGCTCTGAGTCTATCTACTTGATTGTCAGCCAGATCGTCCCAGGTTGTAATACCTGCATCGTTGAGAAGGTTCTCGATCTTGGGACCAATACCTTCGATGCGTTTGAGGTCATCTTTCTCAGACTCTTTGCCGTAGATACCCAGGATGATCTCATTTTGCATCTCATACAGTTCATCCCATTTACCATTGGCAGCTAATCTCGCCTGAACTTTCCAGATAGATGGATCTATTTCGTTATAAGGACGTCCAGCAGCATCCAGAATTCCATTTAGCTGATCCATATCTGCATCAGCCAGTTCCTGGTAATTGCTGATTCCGCCATTGCTGAGTAGACCTTCTATACGAGGACCAATGCCTTCAATTCGTTTAAGGTCATCTCCGATCTGAGATCCTACAGGACCTACATACAATCCTCCGATCAATTCATCCTGAAGGTCTTCTAGGTCCTCCCAACGACCTGCAGCAGCCAACCAGGCCTGCTGCGGCCAGGATGATGGGTCGAGGTTGGCAAAGCGGTTGCCCTCTTTATCCAGGATCGCTCTGAGTTCAGCAGGATTCTTTTGGGACAATTCCTCAAAAGTATCTATTCCTTCCTTATTAAGCACCTGCTCAGCTTTAAGACCCAGACCCTCAATGATCTTAAGATCATCCTTGTCTGAAATCATTACAATATTTGTATCTGAAGCTTTTTTCGATACCATCACGCCTCCAATCAGTTCTTCCTGCAGGGCATCCAGTTCATCCCATTTCCCAGCATTTGCTAGTGCAGCCTGTTGTGGCCAAGATGTCGGGTCAAGATCCTTGAATCTTCCTCCTGCTACGGTCAGAATTTCCTTCAAGCGATCCCGATCTGTATTTGCCAGTTGAGCCCAGGTATGTATACCTGCATTATTGAGTAACCCTTCTAACCTGGGACCTACACCTTCGATTCGCCTGAGGTCATCAGCATCTTTGTATTGACCTACCGGGCCATAATATACACCCCCGATCAACTCTTCCTGCAGCATCTCCAGCTCTTGCCATTTACCTTCCCGTGCCAGTATTGCCTGTTGTGGCCAGGAAGTGGGGTCCAAATACTGGAATCTTCCACCTTCCTGATCCAGTATCTCTCTCAATTTGCTGGGTTGAATGTCTGCCAATTGTGTCCAGGTATATATTCCTGCCTTCTTCAGAATCTTCTCTACATTAGGACCCACCCCCTCTATTTTTTTCAGGTCATCTTCTCTAGATTCATTAGATGGTGCTCCTGCCCCCATCGTACCTCCGCTTTGAAGCTGCGCTTCTAGCTCTGTATTTCTTTTACGACTATCTTTCAACTGATCGGTAAGAGTGCTTAGCTGTAATTCATAATCTGAAATCTGAGTCTTCAGAGTCGTTATTTCTTGTTCCATACCACTTGCCTCTACACCGGTGCCATAAGCATCCCCTCCCTGATCTATGGTTGCCCGTAGAGATTGATTACTCGTCTCTAGCTCAGCTATGCGTTCACTATCTTTTTTTCTTCTGGACTGTCCCATGAACAATCTTAGCAGGTAGCCCAGAACAAAGGCACCGAGAAACCAAAGAATCGGGCCTAACCAGGTATTACAATTATCGAACATATTACGTAATATTTTAACTGATTGATTTTGAGTTTATTGTATAACAATTTCTGCTCTACGATTGAGTTTTCTACCTTCTTCGGTTTTATTGGTACTTACGGGATCAGAGAAGCCTTTGGAAAAAACACTAATACGATCAGCATCTATCCCCCTACTTATCAGGATATCTCTGATAGAATTTGCGCGTTGCATTCCCAGTTCCTGGTTAAAACGCTCTCCACCGATGGTATCAGTATGCCCAGTTATAGTAAGCTTCTTATCGGTTTTGGAAAGTACTTCCATAAGTCGGCCCAGGTAGCCATCTATTTCGTTATCAGGAATGCGTTGAGCAGAATTGTAAGGGAAATATACAGCAGTTCTCGCTGAGATATCAGGCACCCCTGAAATAATTCTCAATTCAGTACTCTCAAATAGATGATCTTCAACGCCTTCTCTTTTAGCCACTCTTTCAGACTTTAACACAATCATGTCAGGATTTACATATTGTGAAAACAATCCTTTGACCTGCGTAGCTCTTGCCAGTCCCAGATTATCGAAATCTGTGTCATGGACTTCTTCTTCAAAGTAATAACCCGTTATCAGGAGTGAATCTCCTGCCTGATACCCCTGCAGTAAGGAATCCTTATAAGATTCAAATTTCGAGGAATGAATTATTGGCTCTTCATCGGACCACTGAAACACCAATGGCCCATGATCCATTTCAGTGTCTGCAGAAATGCCTCCTGGCAACAATCCCTGCTGTTTATTTGAGGCAACAGCAGCCTGGTCGGAGCATTCTCTACAAACCCAGTTAGTAAGCCCGCCTAATAAAAACCATATAATCGTGGCTATTAAGACAAGTATTGCACGTAGGTTCATGAGTGAATAGGTTTTATAATATTATCTGATTTGTTTCATATCATTTTGACCCCACAAAATTTACAAAGTCACATGCACTATTTCTTCACATAGCAAGTATACTCAATTTATTTCGTTTTTCCATCTTATACAGAAAGGATAATATTTCACAGATAGGTTAGACTTGGGACGAAGATTTCGGGTGATGGAAGCGGGATGATGGGCTACAGCTGACAATAAAAATCAGGGGATGACAGACGTTCATCCCTTAATTTTCGCCATAATGGGGATCGGGGATTATCCCCATACCCAAAAAGATAACTTCTGAAAGAAGTATCAGCCAGATATTATGACTAGCAGCCGCCCAGAATGTGGTTGAAAAAATCGTTGAAAATAACTAATACCATTAGTCCCAGTATAATAAACATCCCTATCTGCTGCGCAATAATGCGTATTTTGGGAGAGGGTTCTCTACGTGTGATAGCTTCAATAAGTAGAAATACGACATGTCCTCCATCCAGCGCGGGTATAGGTAAGATATTGACGAAGGCCAGTATCATACTAAGGGAAGCTGTAAGAATCCAAAAGCCTCTCCATCCACCACTGGTGAAAATCTCCAGATATTGCTGAGCTATAGCCAGTGGCCCCATCACTGAAGATCCCGCATTAGCATTACCACTTACGATCTGCCCAAAGCCCTTGGCATTTACTGAAAGGATACCAAAAGCCCTGCCATAACCAGACTGGATGGATTCCACAAAGTTGTAATCCTTGTTTTCAGTCTTGATATGTTCATACATATCCGGATGAGGCATAATCCCCATTTTACCGGTAGTATCCATTTGAACCGTGAGTGCATATAAGCTATCCTCACGCATAACTGTCACATCAACAGCCTTATTTTTGTATTGGGGAATATACTGAAGTAAATCGACATAATAATTTACCGGTCTGTCATCCAGTTTCACGATAATATCACCGGTCTGTAATCCGGCTTTATCTGCCGGCCAGCTCTGACTAACATTCATGGTACTGATAAGCGAATCTTCACTGGTCAGCTTAATTTTAGCCGGATAATTATACTTTTCAAACAGATATAGTTCTACTGTATCATTATTGAATTGGTTGAGAATATTGGAGGGCACGTCAATTCTGACTGTTTCATTATTGCGCTTTACTTCATAATATGCGTTATTATCTAAGAGAAGATTAGGCTTAAGATAATCTTCTACATAGGGCAAAGGTTTACCTTTGAAAGAATACAACTGATCTCCTGATCTGAATCCCAACATCTGCCCCAAGGTCACCTTTTCAACGATTTCACCACATTTATTTTCGGACTTGATCTCTTCTCTTACAGCAATTCCGTATTCTAATTCTTCCACGGGTGTACGTTCTTCCCCATATTTGAAAGCGAGAAATGAAAAAATAAATACTCCTAGTATTACATTCATGATCACTCCACCAGTCATTACGATAAGCCGTTGCCAAACAGGCTTGGCACGAAATTCGTAGGATTGTGGCGCTTCGTTGATATGTTGAGTATCCATAGATTCGTCTATGATACCGGATATTTTGACATATCCTCCAAGCGGAGTAGCACCAATCTGATATTCAGTATCACCTCTTATTACACTAAACAATTTGGGAGGGAAACCTATAGAAAAAGCTTCAACCCGCATACCAAACATTTTAGCAGTCAGAAAATGCCCCAATTCATGAATTGTCACCAATACTGTAATCCCCAGCAGAACCAATCCGACTGCTTTGAGAATCGTTACGATCAGCTCGTATGTTTCCGGACCCATCAATTTACCCACTAACAAAGCAAGCAACACACTCCCCACAATCACACCTAACCGCAATAAACTTTGATTCCTATTTTTACTCATGTTTTCAATCAATCAAATTTTAATTCCAATATACATCTGTTACGAATAAAAACCTTTGTTGTTAATAAATAACGTTTTTGTCTCTATACTGTTGAGCCGAAATACTTAGCTACCAACCAGGATCTCGTTTCCCGGTCGGTTTCGATCAAATCCTCTAGAGAGGGATTTTCAATAAATGCAATGTGTCCGGTTGCAGCCTCATTGAGTTCTGCTATCTCTACAAAACCAATCTCGTTGTTTCTGAACATCTGATTGGAGATCTCGTTGGCTGCATTCAACACACAAGGGATATTTCCTTTCCGCTCCAAGGCTTCATAAGCCAATGCGAGATTTTTGAATACCTTACTGTCTACGGTCTCAAAGGTAAGGGAGGGATAATCTAGAAAATTGAAGCGAGGGTAATTATTTTCCAGCCTTAACGGGTAAGTCAATGCATACTGTATAGGCAAGCGCATATCCGGTAATCCCATTTGCGCTTTCATACTTCCATCTACAAACTGAACCACAGAGTGAATAATTGACTGGGGATGAACCACTATATCGATTTGATATGTGTTCAGATCAAACAACCATTTGGCTTCTATGACTTCCAGGCCTTTATTCATCATAGACGCAGAATCTATAGTAATTTTGGCTCCCATGACCCAGTTGGGATGTTTGAGGGCTTGATCCAGGGTCACCTTCTGAAGCATTGACAGATCGTATCCACGGAACGGACCACCCGAAGCTGTTAGAATAATTTTATCAATTTCGGGTGCGTTCTCCCCCACAATGCACTGAAAAATTGCTGAATGTTCACTATCAACTGGAATAATGGGCACACCATACTCACGAGCCAGTTTCATGATAAGTTCTCCTGCTACGACAAGTGTCTCCTTATTGGCCAGAGCAATCGTTTTACCAGCTTGAATAGCATTAATCGTGGGTTTGAGTCCCGAAAATCCCACAAGAGCATTGAGTACCATATCTACCTGAGAGAGGGTGACTACTTCCTCTAGAGCATTCGCCCCAGCATGGACTTTCACAGGTGTATTTTTCAGTGCATCGCACACCTTTGTGTAATAGCGCTCATTGACAATGACTACTGCATCCGGTTGAAACTTCAGGGCTTGCTCGATCAGTAGATCAGCTCTATGATGTGCTGTAAGCACCGATGCTGTAAACTGCGAAGCATGTGTCTGAATTACCTCCAATGCCTGTGTTCCTATGGAACCCGTAGAACCCAGTATAGCTATATTTTTACGTAATGGCATTTAATTTGCAATTGGTAATAATCAATTCTTGTATCTCTACGCGATGCCTTACTACAAACTAAGGGCTTACAGGACTAAGGTGCAAGGATAATCTATCTGCAAGCGGGGTATTTTCTTTGATCTTGCTATTTGATTGGTTTTATTTACAAATTTAACGGGTAAATTCATATCATGTCTTCTAGTGTCATTATTATTCCCACATACAATGAAGGGGAAAATATCGAAAGACTTATACATCGCATCTTTGAGGTAGTTCCGGATACACATATACTTATTGTAGAAGACAGCTCTCCAGATGGAACAGGAGATATTGTTCAACAGTTGCAGCATAATTATGAGGGCAAACTCTTTATGGAAGTCCGCAAAGGAAAGCTTGGATTGGGAACAGCCTATATTCACGGTTTTCAATGGGCATTGGAACGCGATTATCAGTATATCTTTGAGATGGATGCAGATTTTAGCCACGATCCGGATTCTCTTCCAGACCTGTTAAGTGCATGTAGAGATGAAGGATATGACATGTCTATAGGATCGAGATACATTACTGGTGTGAATGTGGTCAACTGGCCTATGTCCAGGGTATTGATGAGCTATTACGCCAGTGTTTACGTGCGGATCATCACAGGCATGCCTATTAGAGATACGACTGCGGGCTTCAAATGCTACACCAGCAAGGTGTTAAAGAAAGTTTTACAGGAACCCTTAAAGTTTGTAGGGTATGCATTTCAGATAGAGATGAAATTCAGAGCCTGGAAATATGGATTTACAATCAAGGAAATTCCTATTATCTTCAAAGACCGTGAAGCAGGTGAATCCAAAATTTCCAAGGGAATCATCAAGGAAGCTTTCTGGGGTGTGGTCAAGATCAAAGTTTCTTCATGGTTCAAAAAATGGGATTAAGCATTACCAATATTAACAGCATGCCTATCAGTTTCCCTGTATTTTTGTCAAAACCGTCTGAATTTCCCCATCCAACATTTTTTATTCTTCCTTGAGTTTCACTAATTTTTGTGACTAATCAATGTTGAACATATATAATCACAATAGGTGATCAAAAAAATAGCTGCTTTTATCTCTACTATTGGGCCGGGGATATTTTTGATCGGATATAATATCGGAACCGGAAGCGTTACCACAATGGCTGTTTCGGGTTCCAGTTATGGGATGACGCTGATATGGCCTTTACTTTTATCCTGCCTGTTCACTTTCACAGACGGATTTCTGTATTTTGCAGACGCAGTAAACCGGGATAACCTCAGATTCAATCTCGATACCTCCAATCAGTTTTTCCTTCAGGACAATATTTTTCTCTCACTTATCAGGCTATCAGAAAGGATCGATTATATTCATATTTCCGATAATCCGGGGGGCAGAATTGCTCATTGGGTTCCTGGAAGCGGCGTGATTGACTGGGAGTTGTTTTTTGAAACACTCGACAAAATCTCCTACAAAGGATATATCGGACTAGACATTGGAGGGGAGGAATCCCCAATAGATCAGATCGGTAAAGCTTATAGCCAAACCGCTAGCTGGGTAAATAGCCATTATAGCCCAAATGCAAAATGAATAAACCATAATCATCAGGACACTATGCAATACGACTCGTTAATCTTATATGCTGTGTATCTCAGAAATATTTATATCCGCTTTTTCATATTTTTCTTTATATCCGTGTTTCCGTTACGCTGTTTCACTCAGGGCGTAGCTGTTGTTCCCATTCCTCAATCAGTTGAATTTACTCGGGGCACATTTCAACCCAATGGAGATACCCTATATTTCTACATAAGCTCTGACCCCAATCAGATTTTGAGGGATCAGTTGGAGGGTATGCTGGCTTCTCTCAGTGATCATGTATCACAAACCCAGCAAATAAGTGAGGCACAAGTAGTCGTGGCTACTGTTACAGATTCGAATATTTCCCTGGATGATGAAAGACTGGGAAATGAAGGATACCATCTGGAAGTGCAGCCCCAAAAAATCAACATCTATGCTTATCAGCAGGCAGGTGTTTTTTACGGTGTACAGACATTGGCACAACTGATACGCGATCCGGAATCAGAGTATATTGCTTGTATGATCATCAAGGATTGGCCGGCATTCGCATATCGTGGGGTTATGGATGACATTAGTCGGGGTCCACTCTCCAACATGGAATTTATCAAATATCAGATCAGGCGCTTAGCCAGCCTGAAGATCAACAGAATGTCATTCTATATCGAGCATGTAGTAAAAACGAAAAAGCATCCGGCTTTCTCTCCTCCTGATGGTATCAGCCTGGAAGAATGGAAAGAACTTTCAGATTATGCTGAAAAATATCACGTCAAGCTTACAGGCAGTTTCCAGTCTTTGGGACATTTTCGGAATATCCTTTCCCATCCCCTATATGCACCATTGGGCGTAACAGACAGAATGCTCTTTCCCGGTAAACCAGAAGCCATAGATTTCCTCATAGATGTATATGATGATATGATCCCGGCATTCAGTGGGCCTTATTTTAATATCAACTGCGATGAAGCTTGGGACCTGGGAAGAGGCGAGACCCAAGCCTTGGCAGATAGTGTCGGAAATGGAGCTGTATATGCCAGACATGTCAATCCTCTGCTGAATCACGTCATGGCACAGGGAAAAAGACCCATGATGTGGGCTGACATGGCCCTGTCTCATCCTGAGGTACTCTCCATGATCCCTAAGGAAACAATCATGTTGCCCTGGGAATATGGAAAGTTGGATACCTTTTCCTACTATATAGACCCGATACGGGAAGCGGGATTTGACTTCATTGTGTGTCCAGGCGTTCTTAATTCCAACCGGCTCATGCCAGACTTTCATATGGCTACGACCAATATCCGGGAATTTGTAACTGAGGGATATGAAAAAAAAGCCATAGGCGTATTGAACACTGTATGGGATGATGGAGGAAGGCACCTTTTCAACAGGGACTGGTATGGCGTTGCCTATGGAGCAGAACAAAGCTGGAATCCTAATCATCGTGAACTAGCAGAATACGATGCCCGCCTTAGCAAGGGAATATACGGGGATAGAGATTCACATTTACCCAAACTACTTCACACACTGAATCAACTGGAATCCCTAGCGCCTACACAGGAGATGAACAACCAGGTGATGTGGCAGCAGCTCTTCCCAGAAATGGGGGAATCCCTGGAAATCAATGTGAATGGTTGGGAAAGTGTAAATATGATACTTATACAAGCAGATAGTATACTCCGGCTCATGCCAGAACATCACTATCAAAGGGAGAAAGTATACTGGGAATTAACCTTGGATCAATACAAGTTTCTGTATGAGAGTAGAAATCAGGTGCTCAAAGCTGCAGGCTGGTACAGAGAAGCTTCGATTAAGCGAAATGAGGAATCCCCCCTTTTACTTGACAGTTGCATCACGACGATACGATCCTTGCATGATCAGTTTTTCATGCTCAAAGAAAACTTTACAGATTTATGGAAATCGGAAAACCGGGAATACTGGACAGATATTGCACTGAATGCCTATGAAGATAAGCTAGAGACATTCCAGGAAGTAGTCACCTATCTGCTTGAGGCCAAAACGGGCTGGATCAATCACCGTTATTTACCCCCGCCACGCGATATCAGGATGGACATCCGTGCGACCCAGGGACAATATTTTTCCTACTGGCTCATAACAGGCCCTTTTGAAATACAAGATGATCAGGGTCCCCATCCGGATTTCCTCAAGCTTATGGGAGGGGAAACAGAAGCCAGACCCTTTGCGGGGGAATATTTTGATAGTCCTGATGGGGCAAGACTGATGTGGGACAAATATCAATCCAGGCGACTGGATCAGATAGACCTGATGGATTACTTTTCCACCACATATCGATCAGTAGCTTATACCTACTGCAGAATTGAAAGTCCCAACACCCAACAGGTAAGAGCTACTCTGGGGAGCAATGATGGTATTGTGGTGTATTGTAACGGGGAAAAAGTATTTGAAAAGTATGCAAAAAGGAGCCTGATACCTGATGAGGATGAATGTATGCTACCATTAACAGAAGGTAACAATCATATCCTGATTAAGATAGATCAATGGAAGGGAGACTGGGGTTTTTCTTTTCGTCTTCCAGATGTAACTGTGAGAAATCACAAGTATAAATATCAGATCATCCCGGAGTAAGATTCATAGCTTCGTGCTAGATGCAGCATAAGTAACTCATATACACCGTGTAACTAACAACCCGTTATGTCAAATTCTATCTTGCCTTCAGCAATAGCCCGCAAGTGGCTGTATGTTGTAATGGGACCAGCGATTTTTTTGATCATCCAGCTTACTGTAGGTGCAGATGTGATGCCATTAGCGGCAAGGTCCACTCTTGCCTGTACACTGTGGATCGCCATCTGGTGGATTACAGAAGCGATTCCCATCGCTGCCACCTCTTTGCTTCCACTGGTACTTTTTCCAGTAACGGGTGCACTGGGAATGTCTCAGACAGCTAATCCATACTCTAATCCCATCATTTACCTGTACGCAGGAGGGTTTATGATCGCCCTCGCCATGGAAAAATGGAACCTTCACAGAAGGATTGCCCTGAATATTATTTCTCTTACGGGCACTAATATGCATCAAATCATACTAGGCTTCATGCTGGCAACCGCATTTTTGTCGATGTGGATCTCTAATACAGCAACGTCAGTCATGATGCTACCGATCGGCATTGCGATTGTGCAGCAGTTTCAACATGTACTCCGATCCGAACGGGGTCAGGAAGAGGGAGACAAATTTGCTCAGGCACTTATGCTGGGTATAGCTTATGCAGCGTCCATTGGAGGGATTTCCACTTTAGTGGGTTCTCCTACTAACCTGGTTTTCTCTGGATTTATACAAAGAACATATGGCGTGGATATTGCCTTTTCACAGTGGATGATGCTGGGAGTTCCCATCAGCGCATTTTTGCTGATTATCTGCTGGCAACACCTGGTAAAAATTGCCTATAGATTAGGCAGGGGCACCGTATATGGAGGAAAAGAACTGATCGATCAGGAAAAAAAAATGATGGGGAAGATGTCCGCTGAAGAAAAAAGGGTGTTAGGTGTTTTTGTCGCGGTAGCATTTTTATGGATCAGCCGGAAATACCTCATAAATCCCTTTTTCCCTCCTGTAAACGATACGATCATAGCTTTGGCCGGAGCTTTGATCTTATTTATTATTCCATCTCCATCAAAACCCCATAATCAGTTAATGGACTGGCAGACAGCGCTTAAGCTCCCCTGGGGTATATTATTGCTGTTTGGAGGGGGCTTTGCTATAGCTGAAGCTTTTGACGAGTCAGGACTCGCTGCCTGGATGGGCGAAAAACTGGTTTTGCTAGAAACCGTACCTTTTTTCCTCATCCTGCTCATTATCATCTTTACGGTAAACTTTCTCACTGAAATCACTTCAAATGTGGCTACCTGTACCCTCATGATGCCTGTATTAGCTGAGTTGGCACCGTCTATTGGTGTGCATCCTTACGGTATGATGATCGGTGCGACGATGGCTGCATCCTGTGCATTTATGCTTCCCGTAGCTACACCTCCCAATGCTGTAGTTTTCGGTTCCAGTTATCTGAAAATTTCAGATATGGTACGTGCCGGCTTTCTGCTGAATATGGTATCGGTAATCATCATTACCTTATTTTTGTATTATTTACTTCCATACGTGTGGGACATCAATCTCGAAGCATTTCCTGCAGCTTTTGCAAAGTGATTCGTAGATTCCTGTAAGGTATATTTTTATATCACGCTATTAATCTATATATTAAACTTATATGTATATTATATATGAAAGATTATATCACAAAAAGTTAATTTGTACTCCTGACTATTAATTTTGCACATACAAGCCATTTAGCCCAATCATTTTAATACCTAAACTACTACTATCTCTATGAACGCATTGATTTCCTGGGCTCCTTGGTGCATATTGTCCCTGGTTATACCTTTTTTCAGTTTTTCCATCTCCTTTGGACAGGGAAACACGGGCAATATCTCTGGCACCGTTCTCGATTCTCTGGCATCTTCTCCTCTTTCCTTTGCATCAGTATATGTTAAGGGAACTAATATTGGCAGTAATACTAACGTAGAGGGCAGGTTTCGCCTATTCAATATTCCTGCAGGGCAGCAGACCATTGTATGTACCTATCTGGGCTATCGCGAATATGAGCAGGAAATAATCATAGAGGCAGGTAAAACCCTAAACTGGGATATCAGGCTTGCATCCAGGGATGTTTCTACAGATGAAGTTGTGATTACGGCCCAACTACAGGGCCAGAAACTGATCCTGAATCGATAGATAATCTTATCTATTGAATAGCCTTTTTTATATCATTAAGCCACAGAGAAACAGAGATATTTTTGCATCTGCCACTCTGTGGCTATCTTTATTTTATATAGTTCTCAAAAATATGTCATTATGAAGTATCTGTATCTTTCCATACTCATTATTTTCCTCGCACGTACTAAAGGCATTTCGCAGCCTGCCTATCGTTTTGACCTGGGCGATGAATCTGCCCCTACACCACCAGCATATACAAAGCTCACCCCGGAAGATTATTATCAGGAATCGCTAGGGTATGGTTGGTTGACCCCACCAGAGCAATCCTATCACCATCCCATTTCTCCACTGATCGATGATTTACTGAG
>CAYXVE010000028.1:47512-61858 GCA_964468435.1 uncultured Bacteroidia bacterium
CACCAGAGCAATCCTATCACCATCCCATTTCTCCACTGATCGATGATTTACTGAGAGACGGTGTGCGTCAAGGGGCACCCTTTACTTTTCAGATTGATGCACCAACAGGAGCATACTACCTTAAAATTACTGCTGGAAACGGTAATGCCGATACCTGTCATATGCAAATCAAGGTGAATGGTACCCAAATAAATGATACGGTACTTGCCCCCTTTTTCAGACTTCCATACAGGCACTTCAAACAGAAAATATTTATACAAGACTCGCCGCTAGTTATCGAATTCACTCCCCTGAGTCCTATTGCGGGTATACACACTCTGGAATTACTTCCTGTAATAGAACCTATTACGATTCCTGGACTCGATCCTCAAAGCCTTGAAACAGATACAGCCATCGTAGCCCATTATCACCGAAAACTCCGATCGGAGCTGGCTCAGAACCCCAAAGATATATCCATACAACTGCAAAAAGAACTGCTTGAGAACTATCTCAAAGCAGTATATTTTTATGATATTGGCTGGTGGACCTGGGCAGTAGAAGAGACTGGTTTAAGCATTTTTGACCGCTTTCACGCTGCCAGCGACTGGCTGGAGCAGTTTCTGGCCCATCCGGATCATCCCCTCCACGACCGGGCTGTATATCTCATGGGGAGAATACATTACTGGCTCTACAAGGAGCAGGGAGATGAGCGAAATACGGTACGAGCTGACAGATTTTTTCAAATGCTTCAACCCAAATATCCGGATCATGAAATTCTGTCCATGTATACCGGAACGAAGGTTCCCTACCCAATAGACCGGGATGTTGATACAACTGAAGCCCCATCCTGGGCAGTTATGCAGCAGGAAGCGATCAGCAGGATGATACATATTATTCACTGGTGGGTAGATAGTGTACAAGCTGATAATGGCGAGTTGGGTGGAAAATACGGTGATGATGTGGAAATCCTCAGGTGGTGGCTGCCGGTAGTGCTGGGAGCTGATGATGATAAAGCCAGACTAGGTTATCAACGGCTAGCAGATGGGGTATGGAACAGTGGGAAACTGGAACAAGGATACTCCAGAAAGCTGGAAGATGTAGAACATGCTGCTGAATTGATCCGGGATAGCCATCCGGTTATGCTCATTCTCAAATATGGCGATCCAACGTATGTAGAACGATGCATGATAGGCATGCAACACCTTGAGTCGCACTGGACGGGAATCACCCCCAGAGGCAACCTGCATTTCCGATCTGCCTATTTTTCCGCCACTAATATGCTGACAGAAGCTCCATATGGGGTAGATGTTCCGATGAATGCCCGAGCCACCCTGACCGGACTATGGGCTACCTGGTACAATCACAATCCCCAACTCGTCAGACTCTTTAAAAAGTGGGGATACGCCTGGGCGGATGCTGCAGCGCGCACAGATAAAGGTAAACCTAAATGGATCTTCCCTGCCGCAGTGCGGTTTGACAATGATGAACTGGGGGGCTATTCAGACAACTGGTATCATCCCAACCTGGGATGGGACTATTACCGCTGGGAACACATGGGAGGCAGTGAAGAGATGTATCATCAGATGCTGGGAATGTATCATATCACAGGGGATAGTACCCTGCTGTTTCCCTACATGAACATGCTATCCCTGACAGACAGCTATTTCAAAACAAACCATCAAACAGCAGATAAAATAGGTTCAGAGCCCTGGGCCGTACATCACCTGCTATCTGAATCCGATTTGCTGAGTTATGCACTCAATCTGGGATTATACGACTATACTACAATGATCAAAGCCCAGGGCTCTCCCTATACACAATACCTGATCGAGGGCGAACTGTCAAGTATAGATCAAGGCCTGGAATATTTATTAAGCTCACTGAGATATAATCTTCCCCTTTTCACCACGGAAGTAAAATTTACCGACAGGGTATATGTACCTGGACATGACCTGCTGAGCGGCATGTATACAGGGCATGTAGGGTCAGGCTTTGAATTTCCCTTTCTGCATGTGAGTTGGGAAAATACAGGCAGGGATGTGGGGGTTCTGGTAGGGAAATGCACTGATGAACAGGTAGCGGTACAACTGCATAATTTCCTGGAACAGAAAACTATTGGGATGCACGTCTGGAGGCTCCAAAATGGACAATATCAAGTCTCGCTTCGAAAAAACGGCGATCAGACGCCCGTAAACACATTTACCCTTGAGATACAGGAACGTGGTCAGTTGATCGAGTTGGATCTTCCAGAAAAAGGCACCTATGAAATTAATATCGAATTGTTGGAGCTAAGGGACAATGATCTGTTTCCCAGAGGAGATTTGGCATTGGGAGAAATTATACATGAAAAACATAATGATGATGAAGTAGATGTGTATGTCGATCTGCACAACATAGGCAATCAGTCCGTTGAAGATGTCCGAATCGAACTGATTGCAGATGGCAAAAGCATTGCGGAACAACATGTCGCTTCTATAGAAGCTCCCAATGATCTGAAGCCTGTCAAACAGACTATCAGCTTCAAGGGTATATCTGCGAATCAAGTACAAAAGCCCATATCTGTACAGGTAAGTACGCAAGAAGCCCAGGAGATCACCTACTTCAATAATCATAAAGTAGTTGATCTCTCTAAAAATACAGGCGAGAATGAACTCAACCGCAAGTAACAAACAGGTGTTAGCTGAGCGCCTGACGCGTAGCCGACAGAATATGATCTATCTCCTGATCTCCTATTGATTGCGAGACAAACATCGCCTCAAACTGGCTGGGAGGCATGTAAACACCCTGCTTGAGCATTTTCCTGAAAAATGCGCCAAACGCCTCTGTATCACAAGCTTTGGCATCGTCAAAATCCCTGACGGGATGGGGATTGAAAAACAGGGTAAACATAGACCCCACATGTCCAATCGTGTGAGGGACACCTGCTTCATCGCACAACTGATGCATACCTTCTGACAGAGTTTGAGCGGAACGGTCTGCTGTTTCATAGACTTCCGGATTATCCCGGAGATATGAAAGTGTAGCAAAGCCAGCACGCATGGCCAGGGGGTTCCCCGAGAGCGTACCCGCCTGGTAGACAGGTCCCTGAGGGGAGACATATTCCATGATTTCTTTTTTACCGCCATAGGCTCCCACAGGCATACCTCCACCGATGATTTTACCCAGACAAGTAATATCAGGCGTTACTCCCAGGAGGTGCTGTGCACTGTGATAGGTAAGCCTAAAGCAGGTCATGACCTCATCGAAGATGAGTATGATCCCATGCTCATCACACAATTCCCGAAGCCCTTCCAGAAAGCCCAGTTCGGGCCTAATCACCCCCATATTGCCTGTAATGGGTTCGAGGATGATGGCAGCGAGCTCGCCATCATTGGCGACGACGAGTTGCTTCACATGATCCAGGTCATTGAACCTGGCGATGACAGTATCGCGGGCAGTGCCCTCGGTGACACCGGGACTGTTGGGAGTCCCGAAAGTCATCGCGCCGCTACCAGCGGCAATGAGGAAGCTATCCCCATGGCCATGGTAGCAGCCTGCAAATTTGATAAATTTATTTCGCTGGGTGTAGCCCCGTGCCAGCCTTACAGCACTCATGGTCGCCTCTGTCCCCGAATTGACCATCCGTACCTTTTCAATAGAAGGGACTGCTTCTACGATGAGCTTAGCCATTTCCACTTCTATCTCAGTAGGTGTACCAAAGCTGAAGGAATCCTTCAGCACCTCGGCCACAGCCTCCACCACTACAGGATGAGCGTGCCCCAGGATCATGGGTCCCCAGGAATTGATCAGATCGATATATGCGTTATGATCTTCATCATACATATAGGCCCCCTCTGCCCGTTTCATAAAAACCGGATCTCCCCCTACACTTTTGAAAGCCCTTACCGGTGAATTGACTCCGCCTGGAATGTAATCGCAGGCGGCATGGTATAAAGCCTTACTGCTTAAGATTGAATGCGTCCCTTGTAACATGTTTTGATATATACTTTTTATGATAACCCATGACCTCTTGTAGCGTTCAAATTTTTCTTCCCCCTATTCCAATACCTTCACTACCCTTACACCCACATACTGTTGAGATCGATCAGGTACATGCTGATGTTCATCTGCATAATCATAGGCACTAAATCCCATGATTTTTTCCGCTCCATTCGCATCATACCATTCAGAGACATTTCCACCGAGATCATATAGTTTCGCCTCGCCTATCTTAACCGGTTTAAAATTACCTACAGCCTTAATCAATGTCGCATCTACGGAGGAGAGTTTTTCCTTAAATGCTTTCACATCATCCATTGTAATATCATATCCTGCCCAGTAGTGGATACTATTTTCATTTTTGGCAGCTTTTACAGCTTGCTTATGTAAAGCCTTACCTTCGGCTTCAATGGGTAAACGGTAAGTATCTCCTGTCAGCTCGCTTAGCCAGGACACATAGGCTTTTGCTTCTTCAAAACTCAAACCTGTAACCGGGTGATTAGCATGTAAAGTTGGATATTGATGATCGCTTTTGTATACTTTGTACTGAGCATTTGTCAATTCAAATTTAGCGAGGGCAATGGAGTCCTCTTGGACCGTAACCACCTCCGGCACCAGTTTTCCCTTGACCATTTCCCCCAATATTCCATCCTGATGAGCACTTTTTTCCTTTTCCAGTAAACTCATTAATGGGCTGTCTTCCTTAACAGCTTCGTTCGTGTCCGGAGCCTTTCCGAAGAGGTGCTTGTCGATCCAGGCGATCTCTTCGTTCATTTTGCGAAGCTGATGCGTAAGTTTGGCCAATCCATGACGCTGTCCTGGAAACCAGAGAAAACGAACCGGCGCCTGATCGATCTGCTGCAGGGCGCGATAATATTCCCATCCCTGATCACGTGGCACGGCCCGGTCCTCACTCCCGTGAAAAATGATCGTGGGCGTTTTGACCTTTTCCATCTCAAATAAGGGAGAAAGTTCCAGGTAGGCTTCGTTGTAAGTTTTTCCATGGGTATTGTCCCAGGGAGCGCCTCCAAAATAGCTCTGATCAAAGGTAACCCCAAATCGGCAGGTACCATAATCAGAGGTCCAGTTGACATCACCGGCACCTGCAGCACATACCTTGAACTTATCCGGATGTCTCACTGTGAGCATAGTCGAAATAATCGCTCCATTGGACCAGCCCATTACACCGAGTGAATCCTCATCGACCATCCCCTTATCTACCAGCATCTGTATGCCGGAGAGCACATCTGGTAGCTCATATTCATAGTAATGCCCTTTGATAGACTCCACAAAATCCTGACCGTGTTTGCTGGAGCCATGATAGTTAGGTTTGAGTACAAAAGCACCCTTCTCAGCCAGTAAGTGCGGATAGGTACTCCATCTGTCGCTCCATCGATCCATGTCTACTCCCGATGGGCCGCCATGAATCGACACAACCAAGGGGTATGCCCTACCCGCTTCATAATTCAGGGGGTAGTATAGAATGCCCGTTATCTCATCATCCAGTGCTCCTGTCCAGGTTACGACCTCGGATTGGGTAAGGGACTTCTTCTGTAAATGCTGATTGACTGTAGCAATTTCAGTTTTTCCGGAGAGGGTGGCCTCATTATTTCCGACCTCCAGGTCAGATATCAGGTATGCAACGGGTTGGGAAGCCGTGGAATAGGTGTATACCAGCCGGTCATTTTCCCTGGCGACCTCGACGGGACTGATATGATCAGTCATATCTCCGGCAGAAAACGATAGTTTATTCCAGCTTTCCCCTGACTTTTTCAGGTATGCCAGTCCCATGGTAGCTCCCTGGGCCAGTGTAATCAGTACGTCATTGCCTATGACTTCGTATCCCTGGCTCAATCCCCAGTCCCAGTCAATGTCAATCTGCTGAGCAGATTGTTCTTCCAGGTCAAAATAATGCAACAAGGTAATACCTGCACCTTCCCATTCGGGATTAGAGGACTGGACGGAACCGAAATAAAATCCTTTGCTATCTTCGCTAAAGGCAAAATTTCCAGGAGTCTGGTATCCTTCTTTCAGGATTTGCGTGGAAGTCCCCTCCGCCAGGTTCCACAGGTAGTAAGTGGGATCGGGATTGCCATCGGCTCCATAGTGAGGTGACATGGTATGCCGGGTGACGATCCATTTTCCATCTTTTGAGACGGCATATTCACTGACTGGAAATTCATTGTCCGTCAGCCTACGGGTCGTTTGATCCTTGACATTGAAAGCAAATACCCGGGAAGCCTTGAAATGATCCACGTCTTCTACGACTACGGTATTATCCTTTTTCTTTTCGTTTTCCAATTCGTACAGCGTCTTTCCCTCTTGGGCTGTAAAAGTCAGGGTAGAATCATTGAGCCACCTGAGATCTGAGATAGCGGTTTCGAAAGAATCGACTGCATAAGGTTCACCTCCCAGGGTACTCATGGCCCATATCGCCTTTCCCTTAGCCCGTGAGGAAAGAAAGTAAATGGTTTCCCCATCGGCAGAAAACAGGGGCGAACGGTCAGATTCCTTGCTGCGTGTAAGCTGGATCTGTCTGGGATTACCCTTTTTGTCCTTTTGATCGGGCAGGGTCATCCATAGGTCTGAGACAAACTTATCTTCTTTTTTATCCGGCCTGGATTTCACCCATACGATCGCCCTGGCTCCGGGTGCGATGTTGACATCTGATACTCGTTCCTGATTGACGACATCATCTGCCTTCCAGTTCTGATCTTGTGCGTGTAGCATTCCCCCTGTGAGTAAGAGGATACATAATAGGGTTGGGATATTTATCGACATAGACATAAAAATGATATAGTTAGTATAGATCAGCAGGAAAAATAAGCAAAAGGATTGAGAATGAGTAATGGGATGTAGGTTTCGCAGATTGAGGTCTGGGACGAAGATAATATCCTGTTGGTAACATCCTGCCGGATGTTTTTGCTAGATGGATGGTATCTAGCTGCAAATCTGGCAAATTGCCTCTTCAAACCAGAAATCGTTCAGAACGAAATTCAGGATAGGGATAGGCTGCGGTCTATCCATCCTCATGGGATCCCAAATGTAAACCAGGAATGAGGTTCCGATATGTAATCAATTAGGCTATATCATTACCTAACTATGGTACCTGTTATAGTCCTCACTACAATGGACATAGGCCGCCAAGCGTATATTCGCTTAATTTACTGACAACCAAACCATTACACCTTATCCAGAAAACCTTATTGGGGATGTTTTTCATATGTCAAAGACCTATTTGAGATGAATTTCAAGGCTTTTCCGAAAATGTAACGTATTCATAATCAGTTAGTTATTATACGTTTTCCGGGAGACATTTACAAATTGATACCCGGAACGAGTTTTAATCATGGCTATTTTGCTCTTATAAAGTTACACATTTTGAATGTACAGAAAAAGACCCAACAGAAAAAGGTAATGTTCAGTACCTCCCTACCTGATTCGTTCATACCCATCAGACAAAACGTATGCCTGTTCAATATTTTTCAAAAAATTATTTACTTTTTGGGAAGTTTCAAACATATCATGTATATTTCAAATCAAACATAATATTTGTGTATGAACGACAGCCCTAACGGATACTCACTTCCATATAATACAATCACCAGTTTAACACATATCCAGGTCCTGCAGGTCATCTTCGACATCATCCTGGCTCCTGAAGATCTCTATGCATTCCGGGGAGCACTCTCTGAGCGGGTTGGACATGAACACGACTGGTTTCACAATCACAACAACGATGATTCGGAACACCAGTTTCACTATCGATACCCGCTCATCCAATACAAGTTACGGGGCAACCAACCTATGCTGGTCTGCATTGCCCAGGGGGTACAGGCAGCTCGTATGTTTTTTGAGCAGCAGGACTGGAGCCTGACCATGAAGGGTATGTACCGCCCCATGGAGATCGATGAACTGCGACTCAAAAAGTACCCTGTAGAGGTCAAAGACCTGGAAGAAGGACTACCCTACAGCTATCGCCTTAAATACTGGCAGGCGCTCAATCAGGATAACTATCGCCGCTACAATGAGTTGGAAGGCTTACGGGAGATCGTGGACTTTCTCGAACCCTTGCTAGCCAATCATCTGATTTCCTTTGCCAAGGGGATTTCCTGGCAGATTCCCGGGCGCTTCGAAGTACAGATCACGGAAATGTATCCTACACGATTTCCCAGATTCAAGGAAATCCATACTTTAGCGTTTAATTTCAATTTTGATACCAATCTCTTACTCCCAGATTATATTGGGCTTGGCAAAGGAGCCAGCCTGGGCTATGGTACCATCACCCGCATCAAACGAAAAAGATATTCATGACCCAATCGCAATTTGACCTATATGTAACCGCCTTGCTCAAAAGTATCTGGCAGAAAGATACACCCGCCCCCGATTGCCTGGGCGTGAAGGTGGAGGAGGTGTATGAGCAGTATACTAAAAATCAAATTTCATTGAGGCAGTGTATCTCAGAAACCCATTATGAATTATTAGACGATTGTCATATATCTATTGAATCCAGACAAATACTTTCTCCTTTTTCGTTTCTAAAAAATAGCTCACAACATTTTGTTTCATCTTTTCAGCTATCATTAGACAGAAATTTCTTATTTCCCACGGATAAAATTGACGAGGGGAAATCTCATCAAGAGCTGCTCAATGAGCTTAAAAATAGGATTGAATCATTGTCAAGTGAAGAACATGAAGTCAATAACTATTTCAGAGTTTCTGAGATGCTGTTGTCAATGTTACAATACTATACCTCATCAGTTTCTGTAGGAACTTCAGGTGCAAGTTTGTTTGATTTTGCCCGACTTACAGCGGCAATCGTATTCTGTAAATGGATAGATGAGTTTTCATCGGAACATTGCTTGTTTGTGAAAGCAGATTTTTCAGGAATTCAGGATTTTATTTTTGATGTCATTTCTAAGGGCGCTGCAAAGTCCTTAAAGTCGAGATCATTGAGGGTGCAATTAGTTTCTATCCTGACAACAGATTATTTGTTGCAAGAATTGCAGCTTAGTCCTGCAAATCTGATATATAATGGAGGTGGAAATTTTTATCTACTTGCCCCGCATACACTGCAAAATGATTTAGTTAATCACATTAAAAAAATCCGGAGAGAATTAATAAATATTCAAAAGGACCTAGACCCTGATCAAGACCCTCTAAGTAGAGGACTTCCTCATCTTGAAACCCTCCAGGTATACACGGGATATACGGAAGTTAGCTTTAAAGAAATGCGTAGAGAATTTGGGCAATCATGGAAGAAAGTTGAAAATGAATTAAAACGTCAACGTCTCAAGCCTTATCATACAGAAGATTGGAGTTTGCTATTTGAAAATCCTCTTCCGTTGACTAGTCAGACTGTAAGAAGAGAAGCAGAACAATCCTTTTACAAAAAGGAATCTAAAAAAATTAATTACTTCAAAGGATACAGACTCAAAACACATAATGGCAAATGGAGTGAACGTCAAAAAGTAAGTGTAGGTGATCATGATCATGCTTTCAAATATATACGGCATCCCTTTTCAACCTGTGGAAGGACCTTTGATCTGATATGGAAGGAGAAGAACCTAAAAGAATTACATAACGAAGCTCTTAAGCACATTCTTTATACTCATACCATAATCAACAACCCCCAACAAGCTATTGAAGGAGAAAACGGTTCAACTGCAGAGATTCCTAAACCCTTTATTTTGCTGGTAAAAGACTTACCCCGGTGGAAAGAAAAGCTATTGAATGATGATGAAATAGAAGTGAGAGTGAAGCAAAAAAAACAAACTCTCAAAGGTCTACTAGATGAAGAGGATGATCAAGATGATCATGACGAAGAGTTGATCAGATTAGATCAAATCATTGAATTTGGCTACCTAAGTATGTTTGCTGAGATGCGTACCGGAACAGATAAACTGGGAGTATTGAAAATGGATGTGGATGATCTTGGCAAGATATTCCAGACGGGTATTAATTCTGATTATCAGACACTGATTCATACATCGGGTATTTCCAGATCGTTGAAATGGTTTTTTGAGGGGTATATGAATACTTTGTTAGATACCCCGGTAGCAAAAGGTCTAAATAGGCTTTATGGAGATGAAGAAAGAAGTAAGCTAAACACGTACCAAAACAGAAATTCAAGAGGAGAAGTATTTGACTCTGAACTCACGTTTAGAGATAATCTCTATGTGATTTTTTCGGGGGGAGATGATTTCTTTCTGGTAGGTGCTTGGGATATTGTCATTGAGTTTGCAAGAATAATCCATAAAGAATTCAAAGCCTTTACACAGGGGCAAGTAACAATTTCTGCCGGCTTTATTATGGTAGACCCCAAATTTCCTGTGATCCGCTTTGTTCAACTTGTGGAAGAGGAAGGGTTGGATGAAGCTAAAAAGAAGCCTAATAAAAATAGTATATCAATATTGGGACAAGTTCTGACATGGGATGAGTTCGATAAAGCTATCGAAATCAGAAATACCCTCTTTGATCTGGTAGTGCATAAAGGAGAATCAAGAGCGATTATACATAAGGTAAGAAAAAGTATGAAGGGTTATGAACGTTTACAAAGCGAAATAAAGCGGAAGAACAAAATATCGCTTCCCAGACTTTGGAGGTTGGCATATTATTTAAGAGATGTGAAAAAAGAAAATAAGCCTCAAGTCAAAGCAGAAATCATTCTTAAATATGAAGATTTGTTATCAAAAGCGCTTCAACATAAAGATCAGGAGGCCAATCCTGCATTGATCGCAGTAGGGGCACGCCTTGCTGAATTCATGACCAAACCAATAAAATCTATAAACCAATGGGAAAATCAATAGACGACGCCAAAAAAATTTACGGTAAGTACTACGATCAATTGCTAAACATAGAAACTTTAGTAGAAAGTGATCAATCTGAGGACGGTAAGACCTTAAATGAAATCATCAACAGAACAGACCGATTGGTAAATCAACTCGGAAGACATATTTCTACTTCTCAGTTGCGCAACATATACGCAAAAATCAAGGGGATTAAGCACCCCAATCAAGCCATAATGCTCAGGCCTAAACTTGCCTATGTTGCTGCAAGACAAAGAAATAACGACGCGAGAGTTATCCCAAATTTTATTAATGAACAATTGAATTTATTGGTTACAGAAGATGATAATAAGGATAAAATCAGACTTAAAAGCCTCAAAACGCTCGTAGAAATGATTGTAGCCTACCATAAATCTCACTTCAACTAACAGCAACACTTATGGAAGAACAAATAAAACAAGCAATGACTCGGTTTTTAGGAAAAGCATTTATTAAAGGAAGTATAGTGGTAAAGACAGGGCTACATATTGGAGGTTCTAAAACCTCACTTGATATAGGAGGACTGGATCTTAGTGTAATTAAAACCGCAGAAAAAGAAGTACCCTTTATTCCAGGAAGTTCTTTGAAAGGAAAACTCCGTTCACTGTTAGCCAGGGAAGTTGGAAGCCAGGATGTTGATTCAGACTTAGCCTATCATGCAGACCTATTTGAAATATTTGGTTTTCCCGCAAGCAATACTGAAGATGAACCTAATGGAGGGATATCTCAAAAATATACCTCTACACGACTTCTGGTAAGAGATGCTTTTCTTAATACACAACCCTTTAAGGATGAAGAGTTTCAGAACCTTGATTTTGAATACACAGAAGAAAAGTGGGAAAATACCATAGATCGCAGAACGGGCAAAGCCCTTCATCCCAGACAGCTGGAAAGGGTTCCGGCAGGAGCAGAATTTACTTTTTCTATGGTTTATAATGTGTTTGATGATTTTATAAAGCAAAATGAGGATCAAATAAATATTTACAAATGTAATTGGCATTTGGGGCAGATAAGAAAAGCGATGAAATATTTGGAAGATGATTATCTGGGAGGGCATGGATCCAGAGGGTATGGTCAAATTTCTTTTAAAAATGTCGAATTAAGCATCAAGAAGGTAGCAGATTATGAGACAAATGCACAGAATGAGCCTGCTTTAATCAGCGCATTCTGGGAGTCGGATCAAATACCTGAGATCCACAGCCAAATGAACCTCAAATAAGAATCATGATATGAAAGCCATTGTACTTAAGTGTCCGCCTCATAATCAATTCAGGTTGGGGGTCAACTCTTTGAATAATACGCTGAACTTTATCCATTCGGATACACTATATTCAGCAATATTGAACACACATGCCATGATGTATGGAAAAGGTGATACAGATACCCTAAACACAACCTTAAAAGATTCCAAACACATTAAGTTCTCATCTGCATTTCATTGCCTTGAGTATCAAGCAGAAGAAGGAACTGAGTACCTTTTTTTTCTTCCAGTTCCCATTACATATGTATTAGCTGATACCACCCACATAAAAACCTTAAAAAAAATCAAATTTATCTCAAAGGGAATTTGGGAGAAGGGCCTTTCTGCCAAAGAACTTCTAAAAATGCCCATTCTAGGTAAATCACATGTATTAACCTGGGAAGAGCTGGAAAAATTAAGGATAATTGACAAAAATAAAATTGACAAGAGCATTCCAACACAGTTTAGTAAGGCCAATCTGGTTGAAGAGATCAATTATCCAAAAGTACATGTAAGGAAAGAAGGCCAGGAAGCAGCTTATTATACCCAGACACATTTACAACTACAACAACTATATAATCTAGAAGGGAAACCTTTATCAACCCACTTTTACTTTTTAGCAGATGGGTTGGATGAAAATAGGGATTTTCAATTGATGGGAGCTATTAGAATGTTGGTAGATGAAGGTATAGGAGGAGAGCGATCTAATGGAGCAGGTTATTTTCAAGCATTGGATGAAGTGGATTTTATCCTTTCCAACCCAACAAAAGTAACCCATCAATGTACCCTCTCGCTTTCTATACCAGAAAATGAACAGGCTTTTCAATCCTATGAATATTACAATCTAATCGTAAGAGGAGGAGGATCTATGGCAGGTGAAGAATCGAGGTCCAAAACTCACTATCGCAGGCAAATACGAATGATACAGGAAGGTGCAATGATCAAAAATGATTTACAGCACCCAAATGGTGCATGTTTAGAAATTGCCAAAGACAAGTGGAGATTTGGTATCACCATGACAATTCCATTTTGCTATGAAGTCTAACAAATATACCGTAATTAAGGGTGGGTTGACCACCATTACACCTGTATCCATAGGGACTAGCCAGGAGGCTGTACGTTCTCCATACACAGACTTTGTGGTTAGTAAGGATAATCAGAACGTACATTATATCGACCATACCCTTTTTGAGCAAGAGCTATTAAAGCAAGGAGACCAAATCATACATGATTTTGCTCGCGCCATTGCCCAAATGGATAATAATCGCTCCAATTTCAATCTTTTTCAATTTATCAATCAACGGCTCAATGTCCCGCTGGAAAAGGTTGTTTCTACATCTCTACCATCTAAAGGATTGACCTACCAGGATCGGATCATGATCACAGAAGTGATTAAGACTGCAGGTAAGGTCTATATTCCTGGAAGTACCATGAAAGGAGCCATTAGAAATGCGATGCTCTATGATTGGTTGACAAAAGATAAGGAATATGGAGGTAAAGAAAAGCTCAAGGAATGGACAGAACAGATTGATACTTGTTATAAAACAAGTCAAAATATGATTTCTGAGTTGGAAGGGCTTATGAAAGAACAGAAAAGGACGAGGTTGAATCGGGATAAGTTTAGTAAGCTGAGGTATCTCAAAAGAAAGTTGCAAGAGCAAATTCGCAAACATATCGAAATGGATGATTCCTATCTATTTGGAAATATGAGGGACAAGAGAAGAAAAACTGCATTAGATAGCCATCATATTCGGATAGGTGATACAGAGGCACAGGAAGCATCTGATCATAATCTGGGTGTATATTTCACACAACGATTGAATTTAGGCACTGGAAAGCTGACAGTACCTCAGGTGAAGGAGGCGATCCTTCCTGATGTTTCTTTTCCTTTTCAGTGGGAAATCTTGAAGGGATTTACCCATCCCTATCTCAAATACTGGGACAAACATGCTCCATCAGACCTGTTGCGAGTACTTAACAATTTTTCACTAGCTTCTATAGATTATGAATCTACTCAGACAGATGAACTCCTTGACCGGAAAAGTATCCGTGAACTACAGGCATTTAAAGAAGCCTATCAAGAGCTTATTCGCCAATCAAACAACCTGGATGAAAAAAATGAAGCAATATTCCGGATTGGATCAGGCAAAACCTATTATGACAACTCATATGGACTGGCTCTGCGAAAGGAGGATCCAGAGATACATAAAAAGTTTCGAAAGCTCTTTATGCTGGAACCCCTTCAGGATATCTATCCTATTACCCGTACGGTATCAGTCATTAATCAGGAGGTTAAAAGCCCGTTGGGATGGGTGAAAGTAA
>CAYXVE010000029.1:0-59569 GCA_964468435.1 uncultured Bacteroidia bacterium
ATAGATTTCCAATGTGGTCTGCATCCCAAAACCAGTAAAAAAATTGAATGAGGCTAACTACTCCGAGGATTACGAGTACTCTTATGATGGTCAAGTTTCCGCTAGAAGGAAATCTGATAAATTTTGTGGCGCCCATTTATTCTTTGATGTACTTAACTTTAAAAGAATATTTGCTATATAATATAAGTTTTATATTATATTTAATAAATATAATTATATAAAAACTAATTAATAAATTTAAAAAATAACTTAATCTCGTTTATCTATTGAATAGGCTTTTAACCTATTTAGGTCAATATATAGCAAACAAAATATCAAAGATAAAAATATGTATTTAAATAACATTTAAGGTAGCATAAACTGTTATTTTGAATGCTCTAAATGAAAAAGACGGTGCAAGTAAGTTGTACCGTCTTTTTCAAAAACATGAATACGATTATATAGAATGTTCGGAATTAAGTTAAACTTATTACTAAATTTTCTATGCTTTCTGCATCTCAGCTTCTTTTTCTCTAGTTAGCAAATCCAATGATATCGGACTTGCTACGAATATTGAAGAATAAGTTCCTACGATGATACCAATAATGATCGCGAAAATAAATCCCTTGATCACATCCCCACCAAAGAAAAATAGTATCAATGCCGTGATAAAAGTAGTCACCGATGTAATCAGCGTACGGCTTATGGTCTGGTCAATAGAGGTATTGTAGATATCTGCGAGTGTACTGGATTTCATTTCTTCAAGATTTTCCCTGATACGGTCAAATACTACTACAGTATCATTGATAGAGTATCCAATGATTGTCAGCAGGGCTGCAATGAAAGCCTGGTTGATCTCCAGACTGAAGGGTAAATCAAATTGTCCGAGAATTGAAAACACACCCAATACAATGATCACATCGTGGAAAATCGCAGCAATGGCACCAAGGCTGTATTGCCACTTGCGGAAACGAATCAGAATATACAGGAAGATAATCAGTAATGAGAAGATAACTGAGAAGATCGCAGCTCTCCGTATATCACTCGCTACCGTAGGTCCTACGCCAGTAAAGCTAATCACAGTCTTATCAAATTCAGAAAAATTCTGATCCAATCCCTGCATCAGCAGTTGCTGAACCTGATCCGTAGCATCGCGTTCGTTTACGCGATAACTAGATGTTATCATCAATTGGTGATCTGAACTTAGGGTTTTGATAATGGGAGCATTATTTTCAAAAGTCTGCGTAAGATCCTGACGAATCTGCTCAACTTGCTGACTGGAAAGGGGTGCGGGTATATCTTTACCCTGCTCTGTGAACTCAACAACAAACTGTCTTCCTCCCTTGAAATCTACACCTGTTTTGAAGCCCAAAGTTCCAAAGCTGACCAGGAACAATAATACTAGCGAACCAGAAACGATGTAAAAGGTCTTTCTGCGTTCGACCATATAGAGCTTGATTTTATCAAAAAGTCCCGTTGTAAAAGGGTAACCAAACGAGATCGAATCCTTTCCTTTATTTGCATAATAATCCAAGATAAGACGTGTGATGATCAATGCAGAGATTAAAGAAGTAACGATACCAATCATCAAAGATACAGCAAAACCTCTTACAGGACCTACCCCAAACACATAGAGCACAACACCTGTAAGGAACGTAGTAATGTTGGCATCCATAACAGACGAAAAAGCATTGCTGAAACCTGACTTAATACTGGCTTTAAGGGTCTTGCCTTTGTTTATTTCCTCACGGATACGTTCAAAGATCAGTACATTGGCATCGACGGCCATACCCACCGTCAATACAACCGCTGCAATACCTGGGAGGGTAAGTACGATCGTAAATGCTGCGGAACAGCCCAGAATGAAGATCAGGTTGGCGATCAGGGCGACATTGGCGATCAGACCTGCACGAGCATAGTAAAATGCCATAAAGATCAGGGTAATCACAAATGCGATGATGAATGATCGCCATCCACTCCGAATGTTTTCCACTCCCAGCGTAGGACCCACGACATCTTCACCCTCTATCCTGGCAGACACAGGAAGCTGACCAGCTTTCAGGACATTGGCAAGGTCCTTCGCTTCTTCCACAGTAAAGTTACCGGAGATAGAAGACTGTCCATTGGGGATACGCCCCTGCACTACGGGTGAAGAGTATACATAATTGTCCAGTACGATAGCAACATGCCTTCCTACATTGTTTTCAGTGATGGATGCCCAGTCTTTACTTCCCTCTACATTCATCGAAAGACTTACCTCTGCGCTGCCACGCTCATCAAAATCCTGATCTGCATTACTGATCTTATCTCCACCTAATACACTATTTTTCAAAGCAATCAGATCAAATACCTTCTCCTCTCCCTCGCGAGCTTTATAAGTCCAAGCAAACTTCATATCATCAGGTATAAGTACCTGAATCTCTCGCATCCTCAGGTACTTATTTACTTTGGCAGTGTCCGTTTCTAGCGACTGCCCCACGACTGGATAAGTATCTCCAGGTTGAATCTGAGAGGCATCAAATACCCTTAGCACGGCAAAAAGCGGATTATTGCGCTTAAATTCTTCCAGTTGCTGGTCGAGTTCTGCTTCAGAAAGATCATTTGTACTAGTCTCCCCACCATCTTCTGTAAAAGATGTAAAATTATTGGTATCCACTTCTGCAGTATCAGCCTGCGCGATCAAATTCGTATCCTCAACCAAGCTATCGGCCACCATATCAGTATTGACCAGATTAACTGAATCCGTAGCTACTGAATCTTCATCTACAATTCCCATAAGTGCTTTAAGCTTCTCATTGATCTGATACAGCACACCATACGCATCCATGCGGTTGTGTGTTGTCCAGAATTCCAGTTTGGCAGTACTTCTGAGCAGTTCGCGTACGCGCTCGGGCTCCTTGACTCCTGGAAGCTCCAGCAGGATTCTTCCCGTTCCTTCCTGAAGCTGCATGTTGGGGGATGCAACCCCAAACTGGTCAACACGGGTACGTATAATATTGAAGGTTCTAGATATCGCTGACTCAGCTTCTTCGTTGAGCATCTGTATCACTTCATTGTTGGGGGTACTAATACTGATTTGACGCTCTGGACTGGCAAAAATTGCACCGAGACTCTTGTTAGGAGCTAACTCTTCGAAGCATTGTACAAACAGCGGCACAAAATTTTCCTGAGCAGTCTGCTGCCGTTCATTGGCACAAGCCAATGCCTGCTGAAAGGATGTGTCAGAAGCATTGTTGCCTGCGAGCTGTTTGATAACGTCATCAATACCCACTTCCAGGGTTACAAACATACCTCCCTGAAGATCCAGCCCCAGGGTAAAGGAATTATCAATAGCTTTCTGATATCTCTGCTGGTAGGACCCATCTTCTAGACGAGCAGTATATTGCTCTAAAGCCGTGGAGTCTCCCTCTGAGACCTGTTTTTCCAGGCGGCTCATCTTTCGGTCCATGTTGAACTGGACATAAGTCCAGTAGAGATTATAGGCGCAAATACCCACGAATATGATCAAAAGGGCAATGACGGTATTTTTATTTTTCATGATTAATTAGTTGAAAAAATGCTTGTTAGTAAAAAGTCTGAAAAAATCATGTATGCACTGATCAGCTTAATGAGCTGACATCAATAGCTCTGGCCTAAGTACATATAGTAAACAATCTTCTATACCAGAGTCTTACTAACAAATGACTAGGGAGCACGTGGAGAACAACCCCTGATAAGCCGTATCTTATTGATGGCCAGAGGAAGATAATAAGTGGGAATTGATATAAAATGATCAACTGTCAAAAAGCGTATAGGCTGTAACAACCCGCTTGCTTGGAGAAACTGCCTGATAGAAGCGTGAAAATATCTCGAAGTGATGTTGACGGCTCTCAGCAGATAATGAGAATTACGAACCTCTACCTCTCTAATTACTTCAAAGTAATGACGATAAAAGCTTATCTTGTTTATCCGGGAGAAGGAAAACATCGCCACTCCACCAATAAACAGCAATAAAACGTGATATGAAAGAGAAGTAATTTTCATTTTAATATCCGCAAATATAGGCAGAAATAAAACTATTCCCACAATTTTCAGTGAAAAGGAGCGCTTTTTAGCAAATTTTTTTAAAAAAAGTCTTATCTTTGCAAGCCTATATAAAAATTGAATGGACATTAAACAAATTAGAACTCAGAACGAGTACGAAACTACATTCATCCTCAATCCCGAACTGTCCGAGGGTGAATACAAGGAGGCAGTCAGTAAGTATGTTCAGATGATTAAAGATAATGAAGGTGAAGTCCATAATATCGAACATTGGGGAATGCGTAAGCTTGCTTATCCCATTCGTAAGAAGACCAATGGATATTATGCCTACATCGAATTCAGGGCTTACCCCGAATTTGTACTTGAACTGGAACAAAATTACCGGTTCAATGAGTCTGTTATCCGCTACCTGACTGTGAAACTGGACAAACACGCACTGGAATTTAATCAGAAGCGTCGTGAACAGGGATTTGGAATGCGCAAGGAACTCAACAAGAAATCTTAATTTGATCTGACATTACTTAAGAAAGATTTAAACCCATCAAAAACATGGCAAGAGGAAAAGAGCCTGTGATAGGGCCTACCGCGATAAATAAGATTAAAACACAGGCGGTACAAAAAAAGTACTGCCGGTTCAAGAGAGCCGGAATCAAATACATCGATTACAAAGATCCGGACTTCTTACTAAAATTTCTAAATGAGCAGGGGAAAATACTTCCCCGTAGAATCACGGGTACCAGCCTGAAATATCAGCGCCGTCTATCTGTTGCGATCAAACGTGCCAGACACTTGGCTTTGTTACCTTTTGTAACCGACGAATTGAAGTAAAGACATGGAAGTAATTTTGACACAACCCATCAGAAATCTTGGGGATAAAGACGATGTAGTGAAGGTAAAACCTGGTTATGCCCGGAACTATCTCATTCCCCAGGGCTTGGCAGTTATGGCTACGGCTTCCAACCGCAAAGCAATTGAAGAGAAGAAGCGTCAGGCCTCACATAAGCAGGAACACATCAAGCAGCAAGCGGAAGATCTTGCCTCGCAATTATCTGGACTGAAGATAGGAATCGAAACGCTTGCAGGTACAGATGGTAAATTGTTTGGTTCTGTAACTGCTATTCAAATTGCTAACAGGCTTAAAGATAAGGGCTTTGATATTGAACGGAAAACAATTACCATCGAAGATATCCGGGAAACAGGTGAATACGTAGCGGTTGTACATCTACACAAGGAAGTGAAGGCAGAAATTGACATAAAAGTTACCCGCAAGGAAGATTAATCAGAGGAAACACATCATATCAAGGGAGTCTAGTTAGTTGACTACCCTGTTACTTGTGCTTGAGCAATTCTTCCGTTAGTATTTCAGAACTTCACTATCACTGACACTGTAATAGTCAATACTCTTTTTTGTATTTAAAGAGGAAAAGTAATCAATTTTCCTCCACTATTGCTTGGTTGCAAGAACGCAGAAATTAATATATTAGAGAATAAATGATTATATATTTGCATGAATGTATTATTGAATCCTAGTATTGCAGCAGCTATTTTCCCGTAAAACTATTTTCATATATATCTGTTAAAAGGGTCTATTGAGGATCTCAGAACAGAATAAGGTTCATTGATTTCAGGAGGAGTAATTAAATGATCCTTGGGTCCCTGTTTTAGATAAAACATAACTATGTTTATATGCAGCTAACATTTGAAACTTTCACGCTTCCCAACGGTCTAAAGGTGATCGTACACGAAGATCATTCTGTACCTAAAGCAGTGATAGATATTGTGTATAGGGTAGGTTCTAAAGATGAAGAAGAGACCCGTACAGGTTTTGCCCATCTATTTGAACATCTCATGTTTGAGGGAAGCCGTCATATTGCTCATTATGACGATGCTTTGCAGCATGTAGGAGGTCAAAGCAATGCTTTTACGAATTCTGATCTTACGAATTACTACATTACGCTACCAGCTAACCAACTGGAGACGGGATTCTGGCTGGAGTCGGATAGAATGCTTGAGCTAGATTTCTCTGAAGAGAAGCTCGAGATACAAAAGCGTGTGGTCATCGAAGAATACAAGCAGCGCTATCTCAATCAGCCATATGGCGATGCGTATATCAAGTTGCGCGATATACACTTCCAGCGGCATCCCTATCGCTGGCCTACCATTGGTAGAGATATCTCTCACATTGAAGCCGCGACGCTAGAAGATGTAAAATCTTTTTTCTTTGGATATTATGCACCCAACAATGCCACCTTAGTGGTACTGGGAGATGTAAATACTGATGAAGTATATCAGCTTGCAGAAAGATGGTTTGGCCCTATTCCTCAGAGATCTCTCAAAAAACATCCCATTCCACAGGAAGAAGGAATCCCAGCAGCTCAAGTGCAAAGTGTGTACGGTCATGTACCTTTACCAGCCGTTTACAAGATGTATCACATCCCTGCACATACTGAGCGAGACTATTATATTGCAGATATTATTACTGATATTCTTGCCAATGGAAAAAGTTCTTTGCTATATCAGCATATGATTATTGACAAACAGATCTCTCCTAGTGCAACAGCTTTTTCTTGGGGTATGCATGATCCCGGAGCCTTGTCTATCGAAGGGAAAATTGCTCCAGGACATACACCTGAAGATTTTGAATCAGCCCTCAAAGAAGTATTTGAGCAACTACATGAACTGGATGAAGAAGGACTTCAACGCATCAAAAACAAGCTAAGTGCTTCATTTATTTTACAGAAAACCAACATGCTAAGTAAGGCAGTGGAGCTTGCCGTATCAGATGCACTGGGTAATCCCGACCTGATCAACCAAACACCAGATATTTATCATTCCATTACATTGGATGAAGTAAAAGATGTTGCTCGTATACATTTAGCTGACAACAATTCTTCCACTTTATATTATTTACCGGATGCAGCCTCAAATTGACAGAACTCAAGCCCCCGTAGCGGGGCCCCTCAACAATATATCTCTACCAGATGTGAGCCATGCACAATTATCCAATGGAGTGGATCTTCACATGATACAGCATGGCAATGTAGATGTAGTAACTCTCCAAGCTATTTTCAATGCTGGAAAAGGCCATCAAACACAGGCAGGTTTGACAAATTTTACTGCCAGGAACATGCAGGAGGGTACTCATAGCTACACGGGATTGGAGCTGGCGCATAAACTGGATGAATACGGATGTTGGCTTGGGCATAATACAGGAGAGGAATATGTATCATTTCAACTGACTACACTTAGCGCAAATGTGCCACAATGTCTAGAATTGATTAAAGAGGTGATGTTCATGCCTGTATTTCCTGAGGATAAGTTTGATAGCATGCGCCAGAGAACCCTGCAAAAGCTCAGTATTGAGTCTCAGAAAACACGTTATCAGGCTAAAAGATTATTTGGACAACTCATGTATGGCCAGGATCATCCCTATGGTATGCATGTAGGTCCTGAGCAAATTGAACAATTGTCTCTTCAGGCCATCAGGCAATATCATCAAAACTTTTTCTTTCCAGGAAATTATATCCTCACTGCCGTAGGTAAATTCAATGAAGAAGATCTGGTGGATATCGCAGATCAGATTCTTGGGGTTGATAGCACCCGTGAACCCGTACAATCACCTTCCTATGCGGAACGAATGTCTACTATCTTTCAGCCAGGGAGGACTTATTATGACATGGATGGAATGCAGGCAACTATCAGACTCGGACACCTTGCATTCGATAGGTCACATCCTGACTTTTATGCGATGCATATCGTCAATACGATTCTGGGAGGTTATTTTGGTTCGAGACTCATGCAAAATATACGCGAAGAAAAAGGCTATACGTACGGAATCTATTCTGCCTGGGTTTCTTTGGCACACGGCGGATATTTCGTAGTTGAGAGCGACATCGGCAATGAATATATTGAGCCTACTATAGAAGAGGTTAGAAAGGAAATGAATACGCTTGCACAGCAGCCCATATCCGGAGAGGAACTGAATCTGGTCAAAAACTACCTCTTAGGAAGAAGTATCAGCGAGCGGGAGACTCCGTTCCAGTTAAGCGATATATTGAGATTCTCTCTTGTAAGCGGAATAAGCTTTGAAGAGTTGGATAGAAAGTTTGAAGTCATCAGACAAATACAACCGGAAGATGTCCAACGCCTGGCAGCTCAATATTTCAGGCCCGACGAATTACTCGAGGTAGTCTGCGGGAAAAAACCATAATTATTGAGGATAGGAAAAATCGGCCCATTTTGCATGCCGGGTACCGTAGATTGCTTCTAGTACTTGTTTGCCCAAGCCGATGGAGGCAGGGTTATCTTTTCGCAATCTCGCTACTACTTCCAACTGGAGATATCCCCCTTCAGGTACGTGGAGCAGTATTTTACTGCCCACAGGTCTTGTTTTGTGGTAGGCCCAATAGATGGACTTAGGCTTTTTAGGGCCGTTAACCTCTGCAATCATGCCTGTCTCTGTCACCCGGTTATAATACCTCCCTGTTTCCATATCTATTACTTTCTCTACTACCACCTCTGCCTGCTTTGTTTCACCTCCACGTACCTCACCAGAACCATCATCATAGTAAATGATTTCATCAGTATTGGGATCTGTAATAACCGCTTCTCTGCCGGGAGAACTGTATTCGAGTGCAGCAAAGGTAATTATGGGTTCTAAACCAGAACGTGCAATATCTGGCATACGGCGTATCTTTTCCAACTCACGTAGTCGCTGAGTTTCTGTTCCCATTCTAATTGCATCCTGATATAGTTTGGCAAATTCGATATCTATTGCACTAAAGCTCACCTCATCTATTCCTTTGACCCATCCTATTTTTCTTCTTCCCTCACTAACCAATTCTACCCAGTTTCCATCCTGGTAATCACTCAAAATGAGTAGATCACCAGCCTTGAACTCACCTGAAGTAGCTGTTACGGGAGATGGAGCCTCGTAAATGGTTTTATTTTTCAATAAAGTGACCAATCCTCCTTCTGAAATGAAATAATATTGGTCTACCCAACCTACCCTGCCTGTATTCGTTTCGACCTGGATATAATTTTTTCCACTAGCTCTTCTCAGATTATTGCCATAGAGCCGAACTTGTTCTCCAAAATATATAGTCTGCACATATTGTCCTCTTTCTCCGGGCGTATCTCTCAGTCCTACTTTGGGCCATGCACAGACCAGGCTATCTTCGTCCATACGACCTCCTCTCATTCCTCTTTCATAGTCAAAATCATATCTCCCAAATGGCTCCTGAGCAGGGACTACGCCTGCAAATAAGCTAAGCATGATGAGTACCCAGGTATAGTGCTTCACAATGATGATATTTAAATTCTACGATTAAAATCCAACAAATATATACATAATTTATTGTAATTAACAGTGTTATAGGTCTTGCAATTTTAATCAAAAAATACTATAATTGTATATAAGCTTCTACCTAGAAAATTCGCACTGACCAACTATTGAGTTATTTCAAAACAAGATTAAATCTTGATTGGGAAAGTCTTGCAGTTTTAACTTTATAATAAACTTGTTCTTTATGAAGTATCCGGTAAAAAAATTCATCAACGAGCTCAGTCCAAAGGACTTGTTAAACCTTTGTAATGAGAAAATACTGTGCGCTGCACGCGATTTAGCTGAATTTACTAAATATGGTTTAAATGCTAATTTTATCGTTTCTCTAGCACATAAATGCGAAGAATACGAAAAAATTATTAACCAACCAGACAATGATCGTAGAGATTATTCAAGATTAGAAACCGAACTTAGAGAGGCGTTAGAGAAAATTTGTAAGACCGGGCGCCAAATATGGGCGCAGTATCCATCCAAATACAATAATTACGTTATCTATAGCACACTTTACAGCAAAGCACGCTATTATGCAGCTTGATATTATCTTTTATTTTGAAAGAAAGTAAGGGAAAAAGGTCACTATTCTTTCTCCCTTATTTTTTTATTTGATTTTACCTAAAAAACAAGCCTACTAATTTGTTTACATTAGCAACCCTTCCCCATTCAACATAAATAAGTAAAATCGTAATATCCATATTACCCTTTCATTTGACATTAAATTATCTTACGGTTTGACAACTATTTTCAAGAAATAGCTATTTACTGATCAACTTAATTTTGGTATTCATTCTGTACTAGTATGAGCTTCAGGCGCATCTTATATATGATTATTATTCATATATTACCCATTATGGCATTCATCCATGTTTATGTATACTATTCCCTACAAGGCTCGCCGCTATCAGTGATTTGACCTTTTGAAGAAAAATATCTGTTACAGGAATCCGTAACTTCAAAAAATGTGTTAAAAAAATGTACTGAATACATGCTTTTTGAAGGTAAGAACGCTACATTCATTAAAAGCAGGCATAATATAAACTTATCTATTTCCTTACCTGATATACTTAGGTTTAGCTGAGCTATTTAATAACACCTGACTTTCCATTATAGATATCTGCCCATTAATCTTAGAAAATAATACTGGATTTCTCTTTATTCTTATTCCTGGTTCGATGAAAACCTGTCATTAATGACTGTGTGGAGAGATTTACCTCCCTTAATTCCAAAATCCAATGTACGGATAGGAAACGGAATTACGATACCGTGTTCATGATATGCTGCCTTAATACTTTTTATGGCCTCACTTTTAGCCATAAAAAAATTCACGCCGGGATATTTTATCCAGAAAACTATCATGAAATCAATTGAACTATTCCCAAATTCCTGATAATACAACCGTGTTTCTCTCTCCCTGGCCAGAAAGTCTAGACTATCAACAGCATTTAGGGTTACTGCTTCTACTTTTTCAAGGTCCTCCCCATACGAAACTCCAACTTCTAGGTCGATTCTTCGGTAGCCTGTAGTGTATACGATCACCGGATTTTCAAAAACCATTCTGTTGGGGATCATAACATCCTGTCCCTGAAAAGTCTCTACATAAGTAGCTCGCAGGTTTACCCGAGTTACTGTGCCCATGAATTTGTGAGTCTCAATTATATCCCCTTCCTTAAAAGGTTGACTGATTGCTATCAGGATACCCGATACAAAGTTGGCTGCTATATCCTGAAAAGCAAAACTCAAAGCCAATCCTATGATACCTGCTCCAGCCAGAAGAGAAGTTACGGCTTTGCCCAGGTTAAGGATTTCCAATGCTACGAAGATTCCCACGGCGAGAATGAAGTAGACCACAGAAGCCTTAAGCAGCCGCCTGATCACTGAAGATTGAGACATTCTACCCAATAATTTTCCAGATAACTTCTCTGCTAATCTAGATAAGAGGAAAAACAGAATAAATACTATTATCGCAACCAATAAATTGGGTACAGTAAGTACAGCCTCCTCAAACCATCCTTCTAACTTATCCCACAATTTCTCTACTAGATTCTCAAATTTTAAATCAAAATCTTCAAAAAGCATAAAATTTATTAACCCTATCTCCAGTCTTTTTTTATTTTTTACAACATTATAACATCAATAATGTAAATATTGTTTACAAAATACCCTTCTGAATATATTAATCGACAAAAACTTCAATAGATCGTGTACGTACACACGTTACATGATAAACTTTTACTTTTTAAGATTTTGTAGCTAGAAAGTCTTGAATGCAAGTATAAAATATTTTGACATAGTGAATTCCTTTAACCTGCTGGGGAACCAGAAAATTATTCCAGAAGAAGTTGCTCCTGCCTGTTTACGGGCTTTATCTTATTATCCTGAGTTGGTCGATGTACACATTGAATTCCGCTTTCAGCGGAATTCTTTCGCGACTATGCTTGCACAGCCCAAATCTGATCTATTATTTCGTAGTAAAAAGAACCGCAGATATATCATTCGCATGAATGACGTTCTTGATATTAATAATGCTTTGAAAGTTGAAGATCTTCCCTTCGATGTCCAGGTAGGATGGATTGGCCACGAATTAGGACATATCATAGATTATTCTACCAAAAGTTCGGTTTCCATGATAGGATTTGGCATTGGATATATGATCTCTAACCACTTCCGTATAGGAGCAGAACGAATTGCAGATCTTCATGCTATTTACAGAGGTATGGGTAATTACATATTAACTACCAAGGATTACATTCTTTCGCACAAAATCTTGTCGGAAAAATACAAAAAACGTATTAAAGATTATTATATATCATCTGAAGAGACGACCTATATCATAGATCAAATTAAGCAGGAAAACTAACCATGAGTAAAAAGAAAAAGCTTCCTGATCTGGCATCCCAGTACGTTCACGAATTGTTTCAGGAAAAGCTTCCTGAATTTAGACTTTATCACAACTACCAGCAAACCGCTGAAATAGTTTCCATATGTGAAGATATCGCTAAATCTGAAGATATTTCAGACCAAACATCAGAAGCAATTATGCTTGCTGCCTGGTTTCAGTTTTCAGGCTATGTTCAGAACGAAAAAGATCCCCGTATCGCTAGCACCAAAATAGCTCAGGATTTTCTGACTAAGCATGCATATTCTGAAAATTGCACCCAGTTAGTTATTCGATTAATTAAGGAAAACCGGGATGATGTAGAGCCAGAAGAATTACCGCTAAAGATTTTGCAGGATGCTACCTTATCCCATTATGGAAGAAAGCGCTTTTTCAGACTTCAGGAAATGCTGCGTATAGAACAGGAACTTGAAGAGTCAGAACAGATAATTGATATAGACTGGGAAGAAAGGAATTTGAAAAATTTGGTAAATCACCGCTTTCATACCTCTTATGCAAGAGCACAATATAACGATCGTAAGTTTAAAAATATCCAAAGACAACAGGAGAATCTCAGGGAAATGAAGGAGGGGAAAAAATATGGAAGGGGAATCGAGACATTATACAGATCAAATTACCGGAACCATATCAATTTAAGTGCCATTGCAGATGGTAAAGCCAATATGATGATCAGCCTTAACACGATTATCCTCTCAGTGATTATTACGCTTTCAGGTGCAGGCTTTACATTGTCCCAGAACTATCTTGAAGAGCATTTACAATTTGTGACACCCATCGTCATCCTACTTATTGGAGCAACACTTTCTGTTGTATTTGCCATACTCTCTGCAAGACCTACTGTTACCACTCAAGAATCTGAGGAACTGAACATAGATACTAGAGAAAATAGCTTTTTATACTTTGGTAATTTTCTAAGGCTAGGAAAGAGTAGCTTTAAAAAATATATTTCCAGCCTAAAAGGGAATCAAAATCTTCTATACGACAGTATGACGATGGATATATATAATTTGGGAGCTGTGCTGGATAAGAAATACAAATTACTGCATTATTCCTACAACAGTTTCATGATTGGACTTATCGCGAGTGTAAGTTCTCTATTGATAATATTTTTGACTAATACCCTCAATCAGGTTTAGCTCATCCAGGTTGATAAATTCTCAAAATATCAATCTCCATCGACAAGCTTACGCTTTATAGTTAATGTGTTTTTCCCATTCACTGACAAGTTCTAGATCCATTACACGGGGCATTTTATTTTGTCCTCCCTTCCCTCCATGTTTTTCGTGCCACGCATAAAAAGTATCGATAGGGAGTGGATGTACTTCGATGTATTTTAATGCCTTTTCCCTGGCTGCGCCATAATTTTTGTTCAGCTCTTTGAGTGTTTGATCCAGGTGCATAGCCACTTGCTCGGCATTCATCTTCGAGGGGTCATCTATTCCCAAATACCACTGATGCGTCCATTCTTCATTTATTTTTACAGCTGCTACAAAATATTCTTTGATGGGAAAGTCAAATGTCTGCTCGATATCTTCTATGGCCCGGTTGAGCTTGTCTACAGATAACTGAGAACCCACTACGTTGAGGAAGAATTTAGTTCTACCTGAAATAACGATTTCCTGTCTTTCCAAATCTGTAAACCGGATGGTATCTCCAATGGTGTATCTCCATGCACCAGCACAAGTTGTGACCAACATAATATATTCCTTTTCTTCCGCTACTTCATCTATCGATAAAGCCGGGGCATCTATTTTCACCTCCCCATTCTCATCCAGGTACTCTGTTTCAAAAGGTACAAACTCAAAGTAAATACCATTGTCAAGGACCAGCCTCATGGCTTTGGTTTCTGGCCGGGAATTGTAGGCAAAGAAACCCTCCGATGCCAGGTAGGTATCCATGAATATCAAGGGTTGGCCCAGCAGCTTCTCGAAGCTCTTTTTATAAGGCTCAAATGCTACTCCTCCTGTGGCAAATAATGTAAGATTGGGCCACATCTGATGGATATGATCTAACTTGTGGTATTTGATAATTTCTTCTAGCATCAACTGGATCCATGAAGGAATCCCTGATAATGCTCCCACATCCCATGATGGAGCAACACGTGCAATTGCATCAATCCGTTCATCCCAACTATCGATAGCAGCAATATTCTCTCCAGGACGGTATATCCCCTTAAACCAAGAGGGTATGTTACTAGCGCCTATTCCACTAATCTGTCCTTCGTAGTGGTTATTTTTGGGGATAAGGTCTGTACTACTTCCCAGCATAAGTACCTCTTTTTCAAATACTTCACTAGGAATATCAAAATTTTTCAGACTTAATAATTGCCTGACACCTGTGTTTCTAATTGAATCAATCATTTCAGGAGTTACAGGGATTCGTTTACTTTCGCTACGGGTCGTACCTGAACTCAATGCAAAGTACTGTATGATACCAGGCCATGCCACATCTTTTTCATAATCAAATAATCTATGCCAGTAAGCATCATGCATCCTGTCATAATTGAAAATGGGAATCTCTTGCCTGAAAGCTTCCTGCAAATGGTCAGAGGATAGTATTTTACCAAAATGGTGATCTCGCGCAAAAGATGTCATCTTAGCATTCATCATTAAATACTTCAGTTCATCTTTCTGCTGCTTTGCGGCTGATTCACGATTGCTGTTGAATTTATCAGCCAAATGTATCGCACCTTTTATAATACTACCTAATACTGCCATGAATTACTATTTACTGGGGAGTTGTGGGTTAATGCAAACACAGACCTGACAAATTGAATTTTTGCAAAACAATGTTCCATATCATATCCCTTGAAAACAGGTATTTGCATTTATAAAATGTAAAAAAGAATTTATTTACCAAAACAACTTAAGAAATCATGGTAAAAAAAATTACTAAATATATTTTACAGTACGTTTCAGGAGATAGTATGTTATATTTTTTCACAGGCTATCCATCCTTACGTGTAATCTCCACAGTCATGTATCTAACTTAGATATTTGACTTATATTATCAGGGATATATCACTTAGTCGAATGACCATACTTAAATAGTGATACGAATACCACCCCTCCAATAATGTTTCCTATAGTTGCCAGGGACTGAAAATATCCATAGTCTATAAGTGTAATTCCTTGATTTGAAACCATCCCGCTAAATACTTCGATAGATCCTACAATGGAGTGATGTAATCCTCCGATACCGATAAATGAGGTCACCAAAATGATTAGAAAAATCCTACTGATTGTTTCACGAGAGGCAGTGATAAGCCATGAGAGTAATCCCATTAACCAGCCAGCCAGAATACTGCTACTCAGAATAATATACCAGTTGTAGCTTATCATTTTTTCGGCCAGATGGTATAGCGCTTCGCTCGACATGATCCCCATGTTAGGGCCAATAGCAATCAATATCAAGCTGATTAGATACCCTCCAACCAGATTTCCCACATATATGACACCCCAGATAGCTCCAAGACTTTTGAGTCCTACTTTCCCATCCAGCACAGGTAAAACTGCCACATTGGTGTGCTCTGTAAACAATTCTGAACGACCTATAATCACAAAGATAAACCCTATAGGATAAGATAGAGCCAAAGTGATTTCCATGGCAGAATCCGTTATCTTACCGACAAAGATTGTATAAATCATCCCCATAAGTAAGACGCTAAATCCAACCTCCATACCCGCAGTTACAGCAGAAAGAAATAAGCGATATCTGGATCTTCTATGCTCATGCAAGCCAGCTTCTATCTGCTCCTTCAGGATTTCCGCTACCGTTTTAGGACTATTGATCGCCCTAATTACCTTTTCATCAGCGTTTTCAATTCTTTTAGGTTGCCACATTAGATTTTATTAAAATGAAAAAGACCCTGCTTTTAGATCCTAATATACCTGAATAACAAGTAAAGTGTTCAAAAATGTTAGCTAAAATAATACCCAGAGATAGATGTAGAATCGTGTGATTGTATGCTCCAACCATGCCCTATTTAAAGAGAAGCATAAAGCTCTTTAATCTGGTGAATGATCATTTTATCCTCCAGTAAGCGATCCTGGCGTGGTGCTCTGTCTTTAACATCCTGAAGGATAGAGCGGGCTGTATCCTTTTTCCCAGCCTTAACCAAACCTTTAGCCAATTCATACGGATTGGCAAAGCTATCTTCACACAAGGAATAGGCCTTTTTGAGTAATCTTAAGCCCTTCTCTTGGGAGGGCCAGGTAAGTACCAGAGGTATATAGGGTACATTGACATGTATGGCTCCAAGAATCCTGTAGGCTCCTGCTTCATTATAGGAAGGTAGCTCTTCCATCAATTCATGGCAAAGATTTCGCATAATCCTTCCTGCATTGCTTTTGACAGCGGTAATAACTCCAGACGCATGTGCCCATCTACCCATATGTGAGAGATACCAATATGTTAGAATACTGTTATCGGGATACTTAAAATGATATTTTTGGGCAAGATCTAACCCTGTTTTAAAAACAGCTATACTTTCCTTGCTCGCTAAACCTGTAAATGTCCCCTTAAAATCGAAGGCTTTTAGCAGATAGACTACTATTTCCACATTTGCAGAATCCTTTTCGAGCGCTTTTTCGAAGTGATAAATCGCCCAATTAATGTTGTATGGATCTGCTACCAACCCGCGTATGGATTCTGAACGATTTTCATAAAATTCTACCCCCTTTGTAAAATGAGTTTCATAAGTATATGCATATGAAACTCCCAAAATAGCTATTACTATCAAGATATGCGAACAGAATAACTTACAGTTCATCATCGTGAAAACGAGTTGATCAAATAAAGCAATACAGACGACAGATAGTTTATATATAAGTTTTTCTTATATCTTCCTACCTATAAATAGCTGATTTCTCCACTAAAAACCAACAATAGCTATACATTTCCATTCCAGAAACTACTCTACTGGTAGCCATACTTTCATTTCTCCTTCCCCACGATGAGACCAGGCATAATAGGGAATAGCCATAAAATCCATCATCGTACCTGCCTGATCAAACATACTATTCAAGGATAGAATCCCTTTCAATAGTGCTGGCTGAAATTTGATTTCGAATTTAGGTTTTTGGGGAATAACAATATTTGCCAGTGATCCTCCATGATCAACACCCTCTACACAATAAACAAGGGGGCCTCTCTCAAGGGCAATTTTTCCAGAATTCTCCGAAACAGCTTCATGTGCCACCACCTGTCTTACGGTCATCGGCATGCTCAGTTCTACATAATCACCTGATTGCCATTTCCTTTGGATGCGTGCATATCCATCTACCAATTCCGGAAATATAGGTTCTCCATTGACTTTGAGCACGATTTTCTGATTATCCCTGTACTTGTATCGATAGAGTTCGCTGGGCACAGGCTGGTTGTTGGCCCAACCTGGAATGCGTAGCATGAGTGCAAACTCATGTGCTTCATCTGGTGTTACGGTTATACTAACATCTCCCTCCCAGGGATAGCCGGTTTCCTGTATAATACCGATTTCATGATTTGATGTATATAAATTACTGCTGCTATTGATGTAAAGATTCACATATAGATCTTCCTGATGAGTCGCATATATGTAGCCTGCTAGAGAAGGTAAAAACCTAACGACATTTACAGGGCAGCAGGCTGTACTGAACCATGGGCTTCGGGTAGCCTTCCCCTGGTTGAATGTTGTCTTTCCATCGGATTCAAGTGGATTAGGATAAAAGAAACTATTCCCATCCAGAGATACTCCCGAGAGAAATCCATTGTACAGGGTACGCTCAAATACATCCATGTATTGGGCCTTTCCATGTAATAGAAAGAGTCTGTAATTCCACAACATACTGGCTATAGCGGCGCAGGTCTCATTGTATGCGGTTGCATTGGGCAATTCGTAGGCTTTACCAAAGGCTTCACCCTCCCTGCTTGCGCCCACCCCACCCGTGATATAAAGTTTGGTTGATACTACATCATGCCATATGCTATCCATAGCAGCCAGGTAAGCACTGTCGTGGGTAAGAGCTGCAACATCAGCCATTCCCGCATACATATATCCCGCTCTCACAGCATGTCCTACAGCTTTTGTCTGCTGAGTTACTGGCAGGTGATCCTGGCTATAGGCATTTCCATTACCGCGTTGGTCAAGGAAGAATCGCGCCAGATTCAGATAGCGCTCATCGCCTGTCACGCGATACAGTTTTGCAAGGCCGATCTCTATCTCCTGATGTCCGGGTACACCTTGCTTTTTCCCAGGTCCAAACACACTGTCTATCAGATTAGCATTTTTGATAGCTGAATCCAGGAAGGTGCGTTTACCTGTAGCCTGATAGTGAGCTACCGCAGCTTCATACATATGTCCCACATTATATAACTCGTGATCTCTTTCCAGATTTTCCCAGCGTGCAGCAGCAGCATCTAAGGGATCATCCGGATTGATCGTTCGGGTAGTAAACAAGTAGCCATCATCTTCTTGTGCAGCAGCGATCAATGCAATGACACTGTCCAGGTAAGCTTCAAGATTTTCGTCAGGATAACGGCTCAAAGAATAACTTGCTCCCTCTATTACCTTAAACACATCCGAGTCATCATATCTACGCCCCTTAAAGTCCCCTTCAACAATTCCACCTGCCACAGCAAAATTATTGATCCGACCTGTCTCCTCACACTTTGCAAAATCAAATAGTATCGTCACTTCCCGGTTGGTGTCCAGTCTGGTCTTCCAGAATCCCTCGTTGATGTGTACACTTGTAAATGGAACCGGACTGAACGGGTAGTCATTTATAGCTTTCTCATGATTAGAATCCTGCTGACAGGCTCCCATTAATCCTATGTACCATAGGAGCAATAGGTAAATACTTTTATTTTCCATATTTATTTTCTCTCTACCAGGAGCTGATACTGCCCATTGTGAATATCAGTACCCTTAAGGATGTCTACCTCCAGATCGATATCCCCTGGAGAGAGTTCAATTTCCCCAAAGCTGAGCTTGCGGGGGTCATCCGAGAAAGTTGCCGTTTTACGTTGCTCTCCAGCCTTAAGATTTGCTACATAGTCTTGATGATCTTCTTTCATCAGTAACGTAACTTCAAATGTAGCTGGTTGTGCTACTTCAAGCATCCAATAGCCATGTGTTCCCCATCCTCTACCTTCTGTTCTGCGCCAGTCCTGGGCTGTGAGGCGGGTTCGAATCTCCCTATCACTCCCAATGACAATGCGAGGAGGGGCATAATTGTCTGGTCGTGTAGAGGAAACATCCAAAAACCACTCATCATAGGCACTTAAAAGCTCTTCCGCTTTTGTTTCCTGCTTATCAAAGAGATTTTCTGACTCTCCGGGGTCAGTGGAAATGTGATACAGTTCATAGGGAACGGTGTCCAGATCTATCTCCTCCCTGCCGAATCCAGTGGGATGCACTAGTTTCCAATCTTGGTCGATCACAGCAAAGTGATGGTAACTGATGGGTTCGTCACCACGGTGTATCTGGATAAATAGTTTTCGGTCGGGCCATTCCACTTCCTTTCCTTCCAGTAAGGGTAGAATACTTCTTCCATCTATACTTACCCCCTCAGGGATTGGCAGGTCAGCTGCATCGAGCAAAGTGGGCATAATATCAATGTGTGCAGCAATACGATCGCTAGTAGTCCCGGATGCAAGTCTTTCTGGCCACTGTACCAAAAACGGCGAACGTATCCCCCCTTCAAATACTTCTGATTTCATTCCCCTAAGTTCTCTAACATATCGCCTAGAGTTGGGTCCATTGTCAACCATGAATATGACTAACGTATGATCTGTAACTCCCAACTCATCTAGTTTTTCAAACATTTTACCCATATTCTGATCGATATTTTCAACCATGGCAAAAATCCTGGCTACAAGGTCTTTTTGTTCTTGAGCATCCCGGTTGGGATCTTTGAATACTTTTTGAAGGTCCATTTCCATGTATTTCTCTCTGAGATCCTCGGGCACATCATGATAGGGTCCATGAGGCGCGTTAGTGGCTATGTAGGTAAAGAAAGGCCTTCCGGCATTGTGCTCTTTCTCAATAAAGTCCAAGGCCGCATCGAAGTATATATCTGTGCAATATCCCTTCATCTGTACTTGTTCTCCATTGTGAAATAAGATCGGATTAGTATATCTTCTTTCATTTTCCATAGGTTCTGATGGCTGTGCAAGCCCTCCCCCCATATGTATGAGTGTTTCATCAAATCCCTGATCCATAGGACGCATGGGATAATAATCTCCTAAATGCCATTTCCCAAAAATACCTGTTGCGTAACCTCCATCTCGTAATACTTCTGCAACCGTCACCTCTTCAGGTTCCATCATCGCCCTTCCTACATAGGTATCCACGACACGTGTACGGTAATTATACCTTCCCGTCATCAATGAAGCTCGTGTAGGAGCACAAACCGGACTGACATAAAAACGATTGATCGATGCACTTCTGGAAGCCATTTTATCAATATTAGGCGTCTGAATAACGAGATTATCCATAAATCCGAAATCTCCAAATCCCTGATCATCAGTTATGACTAAAATAATATTGGGAGGGCTACTATCTGGGTCAACCTGGGTATTACAACTGCCAAGTAATATTACCGCGATCATGATTAAGATACCTTGAAAGGTAATTCTGAAAAGTATCATAAATATTTCAAATAGATAACGCATACAGTTAATGTTTATGTAGATCAAAATAATCAAATATCTCGTTTAGTAAAAACTGACGATTGAATTTTTCTGTAATTACGACAGATATGAATGTTCTGCGTTCAGAAAGTATATTATCAACTTGGGAAAAGGAATAAACTTTCACCCGGCCACCGTCTGCTGATTTCTGAACAGATGATCCTGATCAGGAGTAAAAAAAATAGACACCAGGTGTCAGATGAATCCCTCAGGATATCTATCCCGTAGATCAAAAAGCAGAAATGAAACTCCAGTTTAAAGTGATTGAGGATATCACAGAAGACGCTGGAACAATCAACATTGCGTTGCTCGCAATCGCGGACAGTGGATTTTTACTGGAGTCTGGTAAGACAAGTGGGTTTACTTCCTTTCAGTTTATATATGAGATTGGTGAAAAGGTAAATCCCATCCTACTATTGACCAAAGAATCTGGACAGTTACTTGTTGTAATCAGGCAAACAGGTTTGGGATGATTTTTCCTTCACCATCCGGCGTAGTGTAAAAAGGCCTCCCTTCTATGGTGTAATGAGTGTCTGTAGCTATGCCCAGGGCATGGTATATGCTCTGATGAACCTCATCAATCACGACTGGCTGTGTAATAGCCTTAAAGGGCCGTTCAGCAGCTGTCTCTCCTATGATATGACCTTTTTTGACTCCCCCTCCCCACATGAGGATGGAACACCCATCCGTGAAGTGCCGGTGCATACCATAAAATTTAAGGTCTTCAATTTTATCAGGTACCTGCACCTGGTCTTTGACTTTTGCCCCAGGTCTTCCCTCGACCAGCATATCGCGGCTGAACTCACTAGCCAGAATGACTAATGTACGATCTAGCAATCCCCGCTCATTGAGATCGAGGATGAGTTGCCTGACTGGACCATCTATGTAAGCCTTCATCTTTTTCAGCCTTGTGTGACCATTTTCATGTGTGTCCCAACCCAAAAAGGGTTCGTATTCAGTAGTAACACTGATGAATCTGGCCCCTTGTTCAACCAATCTTCTGGCCATAAGACATCCCAGACCAAAACGACCCGTATTATAGGCTTGATAAACCTTATCAGGCTCATCCTGAAGATCAAAAGTTTTGACCTCGGGTGATTTTAGCAGGCGATATGCCCGCTCCATAGATCTCATCAAAGATTCCTGCTGGTATTCACTTCCATAAGTCTTCAAAGGACTTTTATCTACCAGTGATTGGTATATTTTATTTCTATTGGCAAAGCGGCTGGAAGTCATTCCTGTAGGTGGTCGCACACTTTCCAGTCCACTTGTGGGATCGGGTATGATAAAAGGTCCATACTCTGTTCCCAGAAATCCCGCTGAGTGGAATGCCTTCAATTCCTCTCCTTCACCCACGGTGAATCTTTGTCCTATGTCTATAAAAGGGGGTATAACAGGATTTATAGGCCCCAATTCTTTAGCAATCCAGGAGCCAATATGGGGGGGCTGGACAGACTGAGGAGGTTCGTAGCAAGTATGCCAGTGATATTGATGCCGGGTATGGAGAATGTGCCCCAGATCTGCTGCACGGTAGGATCTGATAATAGTACCTTTGTCCATGACAGCGGAAATTCCTTCCAGCCCTTCAGAGAAATTCAATCCATCAATCGCCGTAGGAATACTGGGAAAAGTACTATATACCTTTTTGCTTTCCATTCCCTTCTCAAAAGGAGCATAAGTCTTAGGATCAAAAGTCTCTGTATGGCACATGCCTCCAGCCATCCAGAGTAATATTACCGCATCAGCAGTTCCTTGAGGGCTCTTTCTGCCACAACTACTCAGAAAGCTAGCAGCCGGGACAGAGGCCGCCATGGCCGCCATGCTGGCGTTTCGCATTTGCTTGAGAAATTTTCTTCGCTCAATCTGATGATTCATATTCATCATTTTATATTCATACTCAATAAATCAACTGGAATTCCGGTAGTAATACCATTGTCCATAATACATCCTCCACATCATCTCTTTCGGGTTCTTCACCCAGTATTTTCATCAGGGTATTTGATTCTTTCTCTGAGGGTTCCCTAGCCAGAAAGTGCAGATACAGTTGATGTATCAATTGCCTAGGATCATCCTCATACCGGTAGAGCCATTCTGTGGCGCCTTCCTGAAGTATTTCATGGAAAAAAGCTCCATTGGTCAGCTCCAGTGCCTGGAGCAAGGTGGCTTCATCATTGCGCTGCGTAGTGACATTTTCACGTGTAGGTCTGCCCAGGGCAGTCTGAAAGGGATCTAATGCTACTAAAGAGGCTCTGGCAAAGTGATTCTGGGTATTTTCTCCTCCATGGACAAAGCCTATCAGCTTTCCCCAATGGCTCTTCCCGAAAGAGCCATAATTTTTTACGGACTCCCAGTCCTGATCATCAAAAGCATCTGTTATCCATGCTTCTTCAGGTTCATGGTCTGTACACATCCAGTCTGCACCTGATGACACCCACTGAACTGTACTATCTTCATATACGATTTTCAAGCTTAGCAACATTCCTGCAGGATTGGGAACACTTCCTTCATTTTCCCCTTCCAAAGCGATAATATTCTGTTCCATCATCAGCAAATTCTTCACATCTCTGCGATATATTTTTCTCCAGTCTACTCCCTCGCCTATTTTCTTTTCATTCAAATACAAACTAAAACGATGATCTACTGATAAAAGAAGTTCTGCGGATAGAATGGAAAGTTGCTTATCGAGTGTAAACGCATATCTGAAAAACCGTTTTCCGGGTTTGGGCAATATATCTCTCCCCACTTCACGTTCTCTGTGCCAGATCCATTGTGCATCAATTGAATTGTCAGTAGGATCGTAGGCTACACTGTGATAAACAGGGGCGATAATTTGACTCAATGCATCCGCAAATTGTTCGGCAGTAATTCTCCGGGGTACAGGTCCCTGAAATACATAATCTGAAGTAAGAACTTCATCAACGGTTTCATAATTTACTGATGGTAACTGATAAGCTTTCGATGTCAAAATCGTTTTGAGTAGATGTTTGAGATCGTAACGGTTTTCGATTAGATCGGCTGCCAACCAATCCAGCAGATCTTGGCTCCAGGGTTCCTGGTCCATTTCATCTACGGGCATGACGATCCCCCTACCCAAAAGCAAATCCCAGTATCTGTTCACAATGGTACGATAAACTCGCCCATTTTCCGGGGTAGTCATAAGTATTTCGAGTTGTTTCAGCCGGCTAGCAACATCTTCGCCTTCAAGCTTTCCCAATTGCGGATACAGAAATGAAGTACGAGCCATACGATTAGTAGGTTTGTCACAGCGAAAGATTTCCAGTGTAGTATCCGAAAACACATTGGCAAAACCGTACGCCTGATCGAGAGTGAGATTGTTCACAAAGCTGTTGTGGCAAGATGCACACTTGAGGTTGAGTCCCAGAAGGGATTGTGATACATTCTGAGCAGCCTGCATTTCGGTAGTTTGACTGGAATTGACAGCCCCTCTCCATTTGATGCCCTGAATAAAGCCCTCAGATCCCTCAGATGGATTGACAAGGTCGGCAATCATTTGATTGTAAGGCTTGTTTTTTAGCAGTGCATGATACAACCAGTCTGTAATCTGCTTTCTACCACCAGTAATATATCCAGTCCCAGTGTAGTCATTTCTGAGGAGGTCATTCCAGAAGGTAATCCAGTGCTGCGCATAATTGTGCTGGTCTTCCAGTAAGTGATCTACCAGGCGTTCCCGTTTGTCAGGGGAGAAATCAGCCGTAAAGGCATCAATTTCTTCCGGGCTGGGTATGAGTCCTAATATATCCAGGTATGCCCTCCTGATGAAGATACGATCATCTACAGGATCAGGCCACTTTATGTCTCTTTCTTCGAAATACGCATGAATAATCCGGTCAACCGGATGTGTAATCTCAGGAGAAATCGACGGTAATGAGGGGGCCTCGAGTGCCAGTTCAGCCTCACGAAATATGCTCAACCCACTATCTGCCCAATGTGCTCCTTGATTAATCCACAAGTTGATTAGTTCTATTTCATCTGATTGGAGGGACTTACCTTTGGGAGGCATGGCTTCATCGTGTTCTCTGGGCAACATGAGTCTGCGTATGATCTCACTATTTGACGCATCACCGGGAAGCACAACCGGTCCATGTTCACCTCCAGCCATGACCCCTTCCTTATGATCCAATGCCAGATCCCCTTTACGTTTTTCTACACTGTGGCATTGATAGCAATTGTGAGCAAATATAGCCCTTACTTCAAGGTTGAGCTGGTCTAGTTTTACAGATGGAAACGAATCTGCATTTGCATATCCCCTGTAGGTTGCTAGCTGGGCTGTATAATCCTGATCGATATCAGGAGCAGATTCCTGATAAGCAGGAATAACTTCTGTGAGATAATTTTGTCCGTGTGTAAGACTTGCACCTAGATGGCCAGCTATTGTAACTGAGACAATCGTACCCAAAAGCATAGAAAATGGAGCCCAGGATGGTAACTTTTGGGGGCGTATGACAGAAACCGAGGTCAAAATGGACAGTACTACCGTTACGATTCCCATGATGCGATGATTGTCAACCCATGTACCACTGTATTCTTCATGGTATAGTAACAGCCATCCCATGATCGCAGCCAGGATGGCAGAAACTGTACCAAGATGTATAAATGCATTGACCCCCTGGGAGTAGTGGTCTACACGACGAAACTTTCCCCATATTTCCAATAAAAAGGCTCCAATCAGTAGACCTATGGGAAAGTGGACCAACATGGGATGAAGCCTTCCCAACAATTCAAAAATCCAGATAGCAAGCAGTATTTTCATACAGTTTAATATTACTAAATAATTACGATCAAGTCAACCGATGAAGAGATTAAATCATATTTAAAGCATGCTTTATATTAGGGTAATATTTACTTGCTAACTTTCTGTTTAATCAATAAAATAACACAACCAATTATGAAAAAACTTTTACTCACATTACCTTTTACTATGTTTTTTTTGGCTACGGTACATTTAGCTGTAGGCCAGCGTTTTCTGGTTGAAAGACCTATTGTAGCCACTGATACGATCACGGACGACAATGGCGTAACGTTGATTGTATCACATGATGACGCTGAGCAGGAAAACGATGAAATGGATTCCCTTACGGATGATGATATTGATGCAGGATGGGAAGGTGAAGCAGATGATCAGAATATCCTGACTGCAGGACTTCGCTTCCAGAACCTAAGCATTCCCAAAGGAGCTACGATTGATTCGGCTTACATTTTGGTGTTTTCTCACGAAGGTAAATCCACTGAAGATGTAGCCAATATCACGATCCTCGGGGTAGACTCAGACGATCCTGAGACATTTACGTTAGATGCGTTAATCACAGATCGTCCAGTAGTTGACGACTCTGTAGAATGGATCGTAGACGACGTGTGGGAGATCTATCAGCCCTACCGTACGGTTGATATCAGTGTAATCGTACAATCCCTGATAGAACGCGATGGATGGAAAGCAGGAAATGCCATGGCGTTTATCCTGAAAGGTCAAAACCAAGGGCCTAGCGAGGCGGAAAATGCTCGTGAATTCGAGGCTTTTGAAAACATTGCTGATCCTGAAGACGGCGGAGATGGGCAGAATCACCCTGAAAGGGTTCCACGTTTGTTTGTTTATTACAGCCTGGATTCCAATTTGGTCAACCAGCCCATCATTGCTACAGACACTATTGCTGATGATAATGGTGTGGAACTGATCGTTTCCTCTGATGATGCTGAGCAGGAAAATGATGAAATGGACTCCCTCACAGACGATGATATCGACACGGGATGGGAAGGCGAAGCTGATGATCAGAATATCCTGACTGCAGGCCTCCGTTTCCAGAATATCATTATTCCTCAGGAAGCCACGATTGATTCTGCTTATTTTATCCTACACTCCCATGAAGGCAAGTCAACTGAAGATGTAGCCAATATTACAATTGTTGGAGAAGCTTCTGATAGTCCTGAGACATTTACGCTGGATGCACTCATCACTGACCGTCCAGAAACTGAAGCTTCTGTACTTTGGGTTGTAGATGAGGTGTGGGAAATTTATCAGCCCTATCGTTCTGCTGATATCAGCCCTATCGTACAAGAACTCGTAAATCGCGAAGGATGGAATCCTGGAAACGCAATGGCGTTTATCCTGAAAGGAGAAAATCAGGGACCTAGTGAAGTAGAAAATGCCCGCGAATTTGAAGCGTTTGAAAATATCGCAGACCCAGAAGACGGCGGTGATGGACAAAACCACCCCGAAAGAGTTCCCAGACTTGTTGTTTATTTCTCTGCGGGAAGTGGTGCACCCACCTCTATCTTCCAAACTATCTCTACTGAGTACAATCAGTTGCTCGTTTATCCCAATCCGGTAGACAAAGGAATTGTAAATATCGAACTAGCGACTAGCAAGCCTGCTGTGATCAAGCTATTCAACCAGAATGGACAATTGATCCGTCAGGAAGTTACTGATTTTGGTAAGCAAGTCAGCCTTAAGACTTCTACCCTTCCCTCAGGATTGTACATCCTTCAAGCGACACAGAACAACACAATTTATACACACAAGTTGATCATCAAGAATTAATCTATTCACCAGAACTTGCTTCAGATGCCTTAAAGTATCCTGAAGTAAGTTCAATTTTTTATCCATCATTCATCCGACCCAAGGCATGAATTTCAAACTACTCCTAACCCTGATTCTCTCTGCTTTCCTATCTCCTCCCTTATTGAGTCAAAATACCTTTACCATGGTAGGAAAGGTCGTCGATAATAGTAACCGTAAACCCCTGATCGGTGCGACGGTCATGGTGGAGAATACGACCAAAGGTACCAATACCCGCATCGATGGTTCATTTCTCCTCAAAGGTATCGAGCAGACAGAAGCGACATTCAAGATATCTTATATTGGGTATCAGACTATTTTAGTCAAGCATGATTTTAGTGAGGATAAAAATCCCAATCTTACCTTCTATCTCAATCCTGGAAATACCACACTAGGTACGGTAGAAATAGAAGGTAAGGCTAGTGGGCAGGTCAAAGCCTTCATGGACCAAAAAAATGCTGTCAACATTAAAAATGTTCTTTCTTCTGAACAGATACAGGCATTCCCGGATATGAATGCAGCAGAAGCCATGCAACGCATACCTGGTATTACTCTGCAAAGAGATCAGGGAGAAGGCCGATTCGTACAGCTTAGAGGAACGCCCCCCGAGTTGACCAACTTCAATATCAATGGAGAACAAATCCCGTCTCCGGAAGGTGATGTAAGATATGTGGGAATGGATGTAATTGCTGCAGACCAGATAGAATTTATAGAAGTAACCAAAGTACTTACTCCAGACATGGATGCAGATGGAATTGGAGGAAATGTCAATATTATTACTAAAACAGCCCAGGGAGATAAGGCCGATATCCGTGCCACATTTGCAGGGGGATACAACAATCTCCGTGGCACCCCCAATTACCAGGTACAATTTACGTATGGAAACAGAGTTGATAAGTTTGGATTCAATGTAAATGCCAGCTATTTTCTCAATAAAATCGGTTCAGACAATCTTGAATATAACTTCGCCAAAGGACCCTTTTTCGGTCAGCAAAGTCAGAATCTAGGCGTGGACAACTACTTTGTACAGTACCGGAATTTCCAGTTAAGACATTATGACATTACGCGTAGCCGGATAGGTGTCAGCCCTACCTGGGATTACCGCTTCAATGATGATTCCTACATATACCTGAGAGGGATGTATAATCGCTTTACAGACAACGAAACCCGCAGAAGACAAGTCTATGACCTGGATGATCCTTTGTCGGAGATCTACTATCTCTATGGTGGACTGTATAATGAAGTAAGAGAGCGAACACAAATACAGGATCTGGCCACGTTAAACTTCGGAGGAGAACATCTAATTGGCAGAATCAAGATCGATTACATGCTTCAGTATGCGTATGCCAGCGAAAGAAGACCTGACCATATGGAAGCGAGGTTTGAAAGCCCCGGACAGGCTATTGCCATTACGTTTGACCGTAGTGATCCTCAGTGGCCTGTAGCTGGGTACCCCAAATCTGAGGACTCACTCCTAGCGTTTAGCTACGATAGATATGATATGGACGAACTGCTGTTTGAAGAAAGTTTAGTAACAGATAACAACATTGCCGCAAGATTAAATATACAGATCCCTTATAATCTAGGACCCAATAATCAGGGATTTTTCAAGTTTGGAGGTAAATATCGTCAGAAAGAAAAAGAAAGAGACATCAAAGCTCAGGTATTTGGTGCATATTTTGAAGAGTCTCAAATCTATCCAGGTGTAGGACCTGAACTTTCACTAGCAACCATTAGCGATGATTTCTATGAAGGCAATCTCCTGGATCAAGGATATGCTCTGAGTTTTATCCCTTCTGCTTCCAAAATCAAAGACTTTTACGAATTTTATCCTCAGCACTTCATTTTTGACAGATCCGACTCTCGAATCAAATCCTTTGGAGAAGATTATACGGCATTCGAAAACATCTACGCCTTATATGGTATGATCAAGCATGACTGGAATAAATTGATGATCCTTGGAGGATTGAGATATGAACGAACAGATATAGATTATGAAGGTACGCGTATCCTGACGCGAAATGGAAGTTATAGGGCTCAGGAAACCCTGACTGATCAACGTACACATGAATTTTTCCTTCCACAAGTCCAACTCAAATACTCCCTGAATAAAAATACCAACTTTCGTGCTGCATTGACTTATACTTATGCCAGACCTAATTTTGAGGATGTACTTCCCTACCGTGAAGAGGACCAGGGAGAAGTAACCTATGGAAATCCCGATCTGGAATTTCCCAAATCCATGAATGTAGACCTGTTGGCAGAGAAATATATACGTGGCGGACTCTTTTCGGGAGGACTTTTTTACAAACAAATTGACAACTTCATCTTCTATTACAAGCGTTTTGCACACGAAGGAGATCCAGCAGACTACGGACTTGTGGAAATTACCAAGGCGGTCAATGGACTGGAAGCCAATGTATATGGAGCAGAATTACAAAGTCAATTCAATCTATCCTTCTTGCCTGGATTCCTGAGCAACTTTGGCATTTATGCCAACTACACCTACACGCAATCCACAGCACTCATCAACAGACGATTCCCCGCCAACTATTCTGGTGCAATCGTGGTATTTGGCGAAGATGATCTGAGCGTATTCAGTTCAGAAACTGAACAGGAAGAGATCAATCTTCCTGGTCAGGCAGAACACACTGCCAATCTGGCTCTCACTTACAGGGACGAAAAATTCTATGCACGCTTGTCTGCCAACTTCAACGATGAGTTTCTCAGTCAACTGGGTGCTGACGAAGACCTCGACGAATACTACGGTCAAGCCTGGCGGGTAGATTTTACTGCCAATTATGGCATTACCCGCAATGTCAAGGCATTTATTGACCTAATCAACCTGACTAATGCTCCTCTGACCTATTATCTGGGAACTCCAGATCGCATACAGCAGCAGGAATTTTATTCCTGGTGGGGACGTATTGGCTTTAAGCTGAATTTCTAACCTGATACCAATTTTATGAAACCATTCAATCTACTCACACTATGGGCTTGCCTGGCAAGCCTTTTTTCTTGTAAGCTGCCTTCCACACAGACAGATCTCCCATCTGTCTGTGCTGATGCAGAAACCAAAGCAGTTAGCGCAGAAATTTATGAAGATGCAGCAGACGATCCTGCCATTTGGATACACCCCAATGATCCGGAACAAAGCTTGATCGTCGGCTCCAACAAAACCTATGGTATTGAGGTTTTTGATCTCCAAGGAAATAAGCTTCACGAATACCCGGCAGGCCGGGTCAATAATATCGATGTGCGTTATCATTTTCCCCTAAATGACAGCACGACTGTAGACATCGTTGCAGGCAGTGAACGAAACCAGAATGAGATTCTGGTATTTGCCATCAATTCTGTCGATGGCAGTCTGATCAGCATGGGCGCTGGACTCCCTTCCCAATTAGGCGAAGTGTATGGATTTTGTTTGTATCAAAGCCCCATCGATAGCAATCATTATGCCTTTGTCAATGGTAAATCCGGCCAGATTGAGCAATGGCTGCTCAGTACATCTGGGGATTCGATCCAGGGAGAAATGGTGCGAACCTTTCAGGTCGACAGCCAGCCTGAAGGGATGGTAGCAGATGACCGTACAGCTACGCTGTATATAGGAGAGGAACTCCGCGGCATCTGGAAGTTTCCAGCCGAGCCGACGCAGGAGGCTGTTCCGGAATTTATCGATCACAGCGGTGCCGGCAATGATTCTATCGCCTTTGATATCGAAGGCCTGGCGATATACCGCTCAAAGAAGGATAGTTTTCTAATCGCTTCCAGTCAGGGCAATAACTCCTATGCGGTATTTTCCCTCGACGATCGCCATACGTATCTAGGAAGCTTTCGCATATCGGATGGAAAGGAGATAGACGGCACAGAAGACACCGACGGGATAGCGGTTACTTCGGCCAATTTAGGTCCTGCATATCCCGAGGGTATCTTCGTAGCACAGGATGGAATGAATGTAAGTGAATCCGGCAAGACCGCCCCACAAAACTTCAAGGTGGTGGGATGGCAGAAGATAAAAGAGGTATTAATTCACTAAATGCCGCTACAATCCTCTCACGAATGTCAACAAATATCTCACAGAGCCTATGATATCGTAACAACATCGAATACCTCAATATAGAAGCCCTGAGTAAACAAATTGCATTTTTAACCAAATAACCATATATCATCTATGATATGGTGTTGATTGCAAATCCACAATACTGATGAACTTATTCCTCACTGCACCTCCACGGGCAGTGGTACCTGCTCTTTGGATTGTAAATATCCTATCAGGTCAATCACTTCCTGTTCAGAAAGCGTTGCCAGAATCCCTTCGGGCATCATGGATTTTTCTGTGGTCTCGCGAGACTGGATATCATTCTGGTTGATCACCACAGCCTCCTGGGCTACAGTAGTCAGCGTCAAGTGACGGTTATTTTCTGCAGCAATATTGCCCATGTAGGTACGACCCTGTTGAGTCGTAATGACGGCCATTTTGTAATCATCCTGGATCTCTTCGCTGGGATAAAGGATATTGTTGAGCAGATAGTTCAGATCTGTCCGGTTAGAACCGGTTATATCTGGACCGAGCTTACCACCTTCCCCATACATCTGGTGGCAGGCCCTACAAGTGCGGGTATACACTGCTCTGCCATTGCTCAGATCAGCTCTGCTGAGATTGTCTACGGTCAGTAGATTCTGATAATGTTCCATTGCTGCCTCTTGATCTTGTGTTCGCTGGTCGATGGGTCCCCATATTTCTACGAAACCATTACCCACTACCCGGCGGAGCTGCCGGGCGGTATATGCCGGGATATCGTTTTTAGCGATCTTCTCTTCCTTGAGTGCACCTACCAGCATCCATCCATACCTGGACCGGGAAGCCATACTCTGGATAACCTCTGCGCGTTCTGCTGGACTGTAACTATCATAATTTGCCATGAGTATTTTCCCAAGCGTGTCGCTATTGTAGGCTGCTACCGCCTGGATGGCATTCAGTCGGAGTGCTTCATCTTCCAGTATAGATGGCAATACTTCCTCGAGTTCCGGTACTTTTCTTGCAGCTAGTCCCTGTAATGCATTTCTCCGGTCTTCCAAAGAGGCTTCTGGGTTTTTGATGGTAGCCAAAAATTCCTGCACAGCCTCAGCGTCGCCAAACTGCTGTGCAATAGATGTAACAAGTTGGGACAACTCCCTGTCCTTCTGAAGTTTGGCATACACCTTTTGCCAGTTTGCCGGCTCTTCCACATCCGTTCGACCTTCCAGCCCAGCAAGCATGCCTTCCAGCAGAACCTCCTGTACAGGCGTCCTTTTTTCAATCCAGGCTACCAGGGTAAAAAGCTCATCAGTATCTACAGCCTTCCGGGCCATATGACGGGCCATTATGGGAATTTCACTCTTTGATACAAGTGCTAAGGCCCGGTCTATGTCTTCCTCCATCAAAGCTTCGATCCCAAACCACAACATATGTGGGATATTGTGATCATTCATATCTTCTTCATGCTGCACAAGTTGCGCAGCAATGTCCCATCGATCCTGCGGATCGATGCGCTGAAGGGCTGCAGCGAGGTACATACGTACCACGGGAGAAGGATCTCTCTGAGCCATGATAGCAAATGTCTTCAATGCTTCAACTGAAGCATTGATATCTTCCGTCAATAGTTGTACAGCCCAGGCACGTACGTAGGGCTCTTTGTCTTCTAATGCCGTGATCAAGTCAATTTCCTCAAATCCCTTTATCGCATGCAGAGTCCACATAGCTCGAAGCCTCCAATCAGAATTTTCATGAGATTGAAATATGTTTTGGAGTTCCTTGACCGCCTCCTGAGCAATTTCCCCCTTTGAAGCACGATACTGAAGCAGGGTTCTTGCTCTTCGTGCATGCCATTCGCTTTGCCTGAGCTGAATCCCGACCAATTCCTGATCTGTCATTTTTCCTAAATCTTCATATCGGCCATCCCAATTTTCGGCTAAGGTTTGTTCAGGCATTATGCGATAAATTCTTCCAGTCTCTTTGTGATAAACATCTTTCCCGCAGATATCTGCGTCGTGCCAATCCAGCACATATAATCCTCCTTCAGGACCGATTTCCATACTGAAACCGATCCACTGTGCATTGTTGGCGAGGAGGAAATCGTCGCCGTGATGAGCGACAAAACCCGAGCCTTTGGGTTCGAGGATATCGGAGAGTACCGCATGCTCATGGATATTAGCCATAAAAATCCTTCCATGGTGCTCTTCGGGAAACGCATCTGAGAGGTAAATTCTGGCTCCTCCATGTGCTGATCTATGACGATGATTAACAATGGTGCGGATATCACTGTAGGCATAAGGATTAAAATGTGTACCTCCCTGTCTATGGTAGATCCCTCCGGGTATGATGTGAAACATGTGAGGGATCACACAAGCACTAATGAATAGTTGTCCTTTGGCATCATAATCAATCCCCCAGGGATTGCTAAACCCATGGGCCACCACCTCAAAGCTTTCTTTGACAGGATGATATCTCCATACCCCTCCATTGATCTCTGTACCTTCTGCTTCCAGCAGATCTTCCGGAAAGGGATCTTGATGGCTGTACATTTTTTCATCTCCAGTAGGTTTCCGGATCACGGACGGAGTAGCAAAGCCTTCCAGCCCATACAACCATCCATCTGGGCCCCAATGCAGGCTGTTGATCGTCTCGTGGCGGTCCCTGATCCCCCAACCTGTTAGGAGAATCTCTGCATTTTCCATATCTGCTACATCGTCTCCATTTTTGTCAGGAATAAATAATAAATGAGGAGGAGCTGCCAGGTAAAGCCCACTGAAACCAACAGCAATACCCGAAGGGAAAGGGATACCTTCCAGAAATATCTTGCGGCTATCTGCCTGCCCATCGCCATCTGTATCCTCCAGGACCAGAATCCGGCTATCACCAGAGTTGGAAAAGCCCGTACTCCTGCTTTCGTAATCGCGGTTTTCTGCAACCCACATACGTCCTTTGTCATCCCAACAAAAAGCCATGGGTTGTGTGATCATGGGTTCTGAGGCCCAGGTATTGACAGTAAAGCCCTCTTTGAGGGTCATTTTTTTTATTGCTTGTTCAGGTGTGAGAAATTCTGCTTCCAGGCCAGCTTCCTGTGCAATTCCCCACAAAGATGCTGTGGAAAATGTACCTCCGGCACCACTATACTCCTGCCAGGTCTCTGTCAGTTCGAGATCGTTCAGTTCACCAGTATAAACCACCAGCTGGTGTTTGATAATTTCCTTTTTGCTTTTCTCAATATTCCAGTCTCCTAACCTTGCACGAACGGGACCTGCCCCCAATTGTCCATCGACCCGCCAGGGTTGTGGAAAGCCTTTATTTTCCGGGTGATCGAAAATAGCAATATGTGCGAGATCTTCACGCCCTTCTACCTGCATACCTACATCTACCCACATAGCCCGCTCTCCCTCAGCCTGATCATTGCGTTGACGTGCAGTATTGATGACTTCTCCACTGATTCCCTCTTTCCATGGCATTCGCAGAAATAGTCCTCCATAATCGTATTCTCCAATGGTAATATCCTCCATCGCCTCACCAATCCATTCCAATGAGAGAAGGTATTTCCCATTTTCTACCTTCATGCTCCAGTTTTGGGTCTCTTCCATGACAGCTTCACCTGCTTCATCCAGCAGGTGATATACCGTTTGCCACCTTACTTCATCACCTTCAGATTCCCTGATATCCATCGATACACGCTTCCAGTAATCTCCTTCTGGATGATGAAAATAGTCTCTTCCGTTGACACGTGTAAAACCCCAATACAATCCCGTCTGATGTTTGTGGTGGCCGGGACTATATTCTGTAAGTGTGCCTTTACCATCAGGTGCTTCTATAGGATGTAGATAAGGCCTGTGATCAGGGCGTGCATGTTGTGTCACAATAGGCTGATCTTCATTTTCGCGGTATATCATCAGGGCAGATCCATCCTTATTTTCTTTTATACTCAGCTGTACGGGCATGGGTTCCTCCACAGTAGCAGGGTCTCCAGAAGTAGCAGGTTTACAACTGACAAGATAAAACATGATCAGGCAAGCTGTCCAGGGTAATGTTTTCAATTTATTGGAAAATGGTAGTAGTAGCATAGTAGTTTTGCATTCTTTATATTCAAAAAGATAAGCGTTTTTAAGGTTATTTGAAAAGTAAATGCGTTAAATTGTGTTGATTACGTTTTTATCATTTCAGGAAACTAACAAACACATTAAAATCATGCAGACTGTCCTTCTATACCATAAATGCCATCCGCTTATGGTTGGGGATTTCTGGGGCAATATGCTATCGGCATTACACAATCGATCTATGACCTCCTAGACGATGAAGAACTGGAAGCAGTCATTGATCATGAGATCGCACATATCAAATGCAAGGATGTAGGTATCATGAGCACTTTTACCTTACTGGCAGATGGCTTCAAATGGTTTGCCCATCTGCTTAGCTCTAGTCGTAACCTGATGGGAAGGAGACCTGCGCCCCTTCTGCTGGAATATATACTCAAAGGTATTGGGAAGTATGTCTTTGGTATTCTCAGATGGGCGAAATCGATACATCAGGCCGGCATAAATTCTCCAGTGAAAAGCTCCTGGAAATCAAACAAAAGCTTGGGGAAGCACTGGAATTGGTAAATAAACTTGAATAAATACATAAATAATGCCAGGGGTTAGAAGTAATACAGGAAAGCAAATCCATTTCGCAATCCAGCACTATTTGTAATACTCAGCCATATGATATATTTTAATAAAAACTATTAACCATACTTGTGTGAAACACTCTTTACGGTTGCTGCTCGGCTTATTTGCCCTCCAAGGAATCTTATCAGGTGAAATGTCAGCACAGGAGGTGCCTTTTCAGAAAGGGATCAACCTAACACAATGGTTTCAGGCACCTTCAGCACATCAGATTCAGTTCACTCGGTTTACTCGTGAGGACTTCGAGCAGATCAAGAGCCTGGGCTGTGATGTGATCCGGCTACCTATTAATCTCCATTTCATGACAAATGGGGCTCCTGAATATCGAATGGATCCGCTTTTCTACACATTCCTGGATCAGGCTGTAGAATGGGCAGAAGAACTGGATATACACCTCATACTGGATAATCATACCTTTGATCCCTCTGTAGCTACCGATCCTCTAGTCGGCGAGGTCTTGGTCAAGGTATGGTCGCAGATGGCCCGGCACTACAAGGATCGCTCAGAATTGTTACACTACGAAGTGTTCAACGAACCTCACGGTATCGCCGATTCACTATGGGGAGCTATACAGGGAGAAGTGATCCAGGCCATCAGAATTGAAGATCCAGTACATACCATTATCGTGGGGGGTACAGACTTCAACAGTTATCGCAAGCTACAATCCATACCCAAATATGATGACGAAAACCTCATTTATACTTTTCATTTCTACGACCCTTTCCTCTTTACCCATCAGGGAGCTACCTGGGTATCCCCATCCATGCTGCCACTGGCAGATATTCCATTTCCATATGATGAATCCCGTATGCCTACCCTTCCTGCAGAACTGCTGGGAACCTGGGTAGGATTCAACTATCTCAACTATCCCCTTTCTGGCAATGTAGCTAGTGTACAATCCCTAATTGATTTAGCAATTCAATTCCGTGAAAAACGGGGTGTTCCTATCTACTGCGGAGAAATGGGGGTCTACAAACCCAACAGCCAGCAGGAGGATAGGGTCTTCTGGTATGAGCAGGTGAGATCCTACCTGGATGAGAATGATATACCCTGGACTTCCTGGGATTATGAAGGAGGATTTGGTCTTTTTGAAAAAGGAAGTAATGAGTTATTTGATCATGACCTAAATATACCCTTACTGGATGCCCTGGGGTTCAATACTCCATCCCAAACTGAATTCCAATTCATTCCTGAGGCAGAGGGTTTTCCTATTTATGGAGATTTTATCGAAGAAGATGTATATGAATCCAGTTATCTTTCAGGATATCTGAGTTATTATTCTCAGGACCAGCCTAATCATGGTGACTACTGTATCAAATGGAGTGAAGCCGAACAGTATGGTATCATCGGTTGGGATCTGAAACCCAACAAAGACCTCAGCCGGCTGGTGGAACAGGGCTATGCACTGGATCTGATGATACGAGGAGATCAACCTGGTACATCTATCGATTTCCGCTTTATGGATACCAAAGTTCCAGGCACGGATGAGCGCCCCTGGCGTATGGGGATCACCATCGATGAAGGACTTGTAGCATGGGATGGACGCTGGCATCATCTTCATATCCCTCTACAAAATTTTACTGAACGGGGCGCCTGGGACGATGGATGGTATAATCCCATCGGGGCGTTTGACTGGACAGCGATAGACCGGATGGAGTTTGTAGCAGAACATCACCCTCTTGGTGACGCCCGTATATGGCTGGATCAGATCCACATCACTAACATGGATACTGCACAGGTAAGTGTAACAACCGCATTTACCGGAACGCCTACCTCCCAACTTAACACCCTGGCAGATCAGATCAGCATTTATCCCAACCCCGTAGAAGATAGGTTAATCATCCAGACAGAACCATCTCTACCATGTGAAGTCGAGCTCAGTGATCTGTTCGGAAAAGTCCGGATACATACCAATTTCTCAGATAAAACATCTATTCAGGTAGCTGGTTTGACGTCAGGTATGTATGTGTTAAAAATTATCTACCGGGGCCAGGTGCTTTACTTAGATAAGGTGATGGTGAAATAAAAGTCTAATCAATGATACTGATTTTGAGGGGCTTGGACATTAATTGTTAATGTTATGCATGATACCCGTAACCGTAGATGGGCTTCCGATACGCACAACCGTGGGTATCTATTGGGCCTGGTAGGTATCAGATCCAAATGCAAACACCTCTGACGGTGTATGTGCTTCCTGTATGATCTGTTCTACCTGATCGACAACATCAGGATGAGCTTCTGCTACATTCTCGGTTTCGGAAATATCTTCTTCCAGGTTGTACAGTTCCAGTGGGCCATCGGGATTTTCCAAGTAATCGTACTTGATACCTTTCCATTTTCCCATTCTTACCGCTACCCGGCCTCCTCGTTCGTGAAATTCCCAGTACAGGTATTCATGCTCAGATTGATCACCTTCCCCTACTAAGGTAGGAACAAAGGAAATACCATCCAGATCAGCAGGGATTTGAGCACCAGAAAGCTCCGCAAAGGTCGGCATTAGGTCCCAAAATGCCGAAATATGATCCGTTCGCGACTCTGCTTCTATCTTTCCTGGCCACCACGCTATAGTAGGAACTCTTATACCCCCTTCATACAGATCTCGTTTATAGCCTCTTAGAGGCCCATTACTATCAAAAAAATCGGGATCTGCCCCTCCTTCTTTATGGGGACCATTATCTGAACTGAAAATAATCAGCGTATTTTCCGAGAGTCCCAGTTCTGCTACCTTATCCATGATCTGGCCTACATGCTCATCCAGTATGTCGATCATGGCAGCAAATGCTACATGAGGTTCTTCCTGGGATTCATAGGGTCCCTGACGATATAGTTCCCCCTCATCGTATCCTTCAAAAGGTTCTCCCGTATCGATTTTTCCCCTGTATTTCGCCATGTGCTCTTCTGGTGCTACCAGTTCGGCATGAGGTATGACATGTGGTACGAAAAGAAAAAAGTTGGTATCCTGATGTTCTTCGATGAAATCAAGCGTTTTTTCCTGGATAAGATCGGGAGCATAAACGCCCTTATTAGGACCTTCATTTTCAGGTATCTCTATTTTTTCCTGGTTATGCCACAGATGTCTGGGATAATAATGATGGGCAAAACGCTGACAATTATACCCATAGAATTCATCTATTCCCTGCAGGTTGGGATCTCCTTCCGAACCCGGATAACCCAGCCCCCATTTGCCAAATGCTCCGGTAACATATCCAGCTTCTTTCAACATTTCTCCCAACGTGTAGGTATCTGCCGGCAAAGGATATTGTCCCTCAGGTTGTACCTCCTTGTTGCCACGAACGGGTGTATGTCCTGTATGAAGACCTGTAATGAGCGTAGATCTCGAAGGAGCACAAACCGTACTACCGGAATAATGCTGTGTAAAGGACATGCCTGCAGCTGCTAATCGGTCTATATTGGAGGTGGAAAAATGCGTTTGCCCATTGAAGCTCAGGTCTCCATAACCCAGATCATCAGCCAGAATGAAGATGATATTGGGTTTTGAAGTCAATGAAATATTACCCTCCGGTGTACTAGAGGGGCCACTACAGGCTGATGTAAGAAAAATAGCAATCCAGTAATATATTCTCATCGTTGATAGCCTTAACGGATTTAAGAAATATGATTCTATTACTCATTATTCGTAAAATATAATGGAGTAGATAATAAAACAACAAAAATCTGTATTAACTTATGGGTATGGACAAACAACAATTGATTGAAGAACTGCAACAAGCTACTGCGAAATGGATGAAAGCTGTAGCAGACCTTTCAGATGAAAGTTTCAACCAAAGGCCTTCAGAAGAGCGTTGGTCGGCACGTGAGATTATCGAACATATCAATATCATCGATATTTCTGCTTACCGGATGATCAAAAGCGATCAATCCACCCCAACTGAGCGAGATCCACAGGAAAAGATATCTACCATAGAAAAGGATTTCCTCAATTTCGATAAAAAATTTACTGCGTGGGGTCCCATTATTCCAACTAAAGAACCAAAAGCCCGGGCAGAAGTCCTGGATAAATTTCAAGGTGTAAGGAATAAATTAATTGCAACTGTTGATAAACAGAATCTTACGCTCACATGCCCCGAGTTTTCACACCCTCTCTTTGGTATGATGACAAGATTTGAATGGGTACATTTTGTAAATATCCATACTCAAAGACATTACACACAACTAGAACGAGCACTGGAAACGATCAAATCCCCGTAAATCAAGTATCATTTTAATTCCCAGTACTTTCAAGGTAGCTACTAAGATATAAAGTAAAGCCAAAGAAATAATACATTTTTGCATCTGTATGATCTTAATTCATTGTGTGTTAGATACAATTGATTTTACTGATTTACCTCCTTTGAGAGAGGGAAATTTTCCTACTGAAATCAGATCTCCAGCAATTTATCTCTCAAATCTGAAATAAGTTATCTTACAACAACCCTGTACAACGAATATATTAAAAATTGATTGAGTTTGTTTTAGTCTAAAAAATGACCTGTAATGCCTACAAAATTCCTCAAATGCTTTATCCTGATATATTTGTCTGTTCTCTATACAGCATATACACAAGCTCAATCTCCCAAAATTTTTAAAGTCATGGCCTGGAATATACTCCATGGTGCCAACGATATTGAGAATGGAAGGGAAAATGCTATTAACATCATTAAAGCCATTGATCCAGACATTGTGCTCATGGTAGAGACTTATGGTTCTGGTAAAATCATTGCCGACTCACTGGGATATAACTTCCACTTAGTTGCTCCAGAAGGTACGGCTTTAGATGACGAAAGAATTAACTTATCTATTTTTTCCAGATTCCCTTTTGGAGATAGAATAGATACTGGATATCCCTTTTATCTGGGAGGAAGTGAAGTCATAATTGGTAAGCAAAAAATCAGAGCATTTAGTAACTGGTTTCACTATGAACCCTGGAGTGATGCACCTGAGGAATTAGGGAAAACAGTTGATGAACTCCTCGAATGGGAAAAAACTGGTAAGAAATATGAAATGCTACAAAAAGTACTGCCATATTTTAGACAATATACTGCTGAAGCAGATTCTATTCCAGTCATCATTGGTGGAGATATGAATGCCCCTTCACACCTTGACTGGGGGGAGTCGACAAAAGATCTACATCACGGCCTTGTCGTTCCATGGTACACTACCAAAGTGCTTGCAGAGACGGGGTTGATAGATTCATATAGGACCATTCATCCAGATCCGATATCTCATACAGGCATCACCTGGGATCAGAAAAATAAGAAGGATGAACATCGAATAGATTACATTTTCTACAAAGGCCCACTACTCAAGCCTATCGATTCACAGGTGTATCAGGTATTTTTTAATGAACCTTTTGAAATTGGCGGCCAAAAAATCATGTATCCTTCAGATCATGGGATCGTGGTCAGTACTTTTAAGATATTTGAATAACAGGGCAGCAAAACAAACAATTACGGTTAAGAAACATTATAAGAATCCCAATATATCTCTGTGTTTAGAAAAAGGGGGCTATCATCCAAATACTGTTGTCTATCACTTACTGCAACTGCGCCTCCCAATGCTCAGATAGCCAGGGTTGCTCAGGCACCCATTCAGGGTGATCAATTGCCCAGTCAGGCTTTGGAAACATGCGCAAGCGCGAGTATCGTGGATAAATCTCCCAGATATCTCCATTTCCAGTCACCCTCGGATCTCCGGTTTGGGTCAGATAAGCCTGCATCTGATCGCTGAGCAGCGCTTCATCAATAGCATATTTGGGATTACCTGCTAGGTTATTCAGGCAAAAGGGGTCTTCGCTAATGTCATACAATTCGACTGCTGGCCGATGTGCTACCGAAAGATCGAGATAATTACCATAAACGGAATCCTCACGATGTGCTACCATGAAATCCAGAGTTGGACAGCCATCAATATCGTGGTAGGCATCATGCATGGGGCCTTGTTCCATATTGTTGACCTGTTCTGTACTGGGATAATTGTCGGTACCGATCTTCTGAGGGGCTCCGGCAGGCCAGCGTTCAGGCTTTAAATTCCTGATGTACAGGTATCGATGGGTTCTGAGAGCGCGTTGAGGATAGCTAAGAGAATGATAGCGTACAGAAGAATGCCTTTCCCGGGAAGAAAATATACCTGTGCGGGTAGAGTCCACAATGCCATTTTGATCTGAACCCAGGATATTCATCATGCTTTTCCCAGCCATGGGATAGCTTCCGGAATGCTCTACTCCTGCAGCTTCCAGTATAGTAGGAGCGATATCTATAAATCCCACCAGATCATCTACAACCCTTCCAGCATTCACTTTTGCTCCCCACCTCAGTGCCATGGGTACATGTATTCCATATTCATAGACATTTGCCTTGGCTCTAGGAAAAGCCATACCGTTATCTGATATAACGATGATCATGGTGTTCTCTAGTTCATCTGCTTCTTCCAGTAGCTCAATTGCCCGAATCAGATGGTTATCAGACCACTCTATTTCATAACAGTAGTCCAATATATCGCTTCTGACTTCCTCATGATCAGGCAGAAAAGCAGGTACTTCTACCATAGCAGGATCTTTACCATGCTCCATTCCGATTCCGTTCTTAAAACTTCTATGTGGTTCATGTGTGCCCAACCAAAAGCAAAAAGGCGAGTTGCGCGGCTTCTTATCCAGAAAGGCTTCAAAATTCCTTGCATAATCTTTTGGATTGATTCCCTCTGGAGCATCCATCTTATACTTATCCCATGAAGGTCCTGCAGGATTGCGCTGCCTGCCGGATATTTCATAGTTTCCCGGTCCCCAACCTTTACCTGTATACCCAACGTGATACCCTGCATTTTCGAGCAAATCCGGAAAAGTAACATACGTCGAATCGAAATGGCTGGCGTGTGTACCAGCTGCCTCGATCTGCCAGCAGTTTCTCCCGGTAAGCAAGGCCGCTCTGGAAGGACTACAGCCTGGTGATGCAGCAAAAGCCTGTGTAAATAGTATCCCATCACGTGCAATACGATCAAACCCTGGTGTAGTTACTGCTTTATAACCATATATAGAGGTATGTGGATAGGATTGATCATCAGAAATAACGACCAGAATATTGGGTCGGGTATCTTCTTTTTTTGAAGATTGGGGGTCTGTACATGAAACTGAAATCAACATCAGGATCAAAAATCCCATTAAGAGTTTGGGTAATCGTGGGTTCATGGATTATGCTTAGGTTTTGATAGGTAATGAAAAGAATATAAATAATTAAATGGTATATCTGGATTACCCTGATAAAACAAGTGGTATTTTCCATCACCATCTTTAAAAGCTCCTGGATGACCTGGTTCTGTCTCATTCCAGCTTTCCAAGGTACCTTTTAAGAGAAAAGGTTCATCATACAGTCGCCTACAGGATATCCCATCTTCACTGTTTGCCAGATGTAAACCACTTTCTCGATTGTTTTTGAAGTAGGAAAATATTAAAACGTTATCCGTAGCAGATGGGCTAAACGTGTAATGAAAACTGAGTAGAAAAAAAGTCCATGCGGCAGATATATGTCGCAAATTTTTTAAACATAAATTTATCTCCTCGAAAGAAGAGACCAGCGAACAACTGTCCAGCCGAAATATTTCTTTTAGCATCGTTATAAAATATAACCTATTTATTGTTACTAGACAACTGATCCCGGTAAATAGTCATCCTGTGGATCTCTTCATTTTCGATATTGATGATCCGGTATCTAACCTGTGGATTTTCACGGGTCGTATCAAATTCAAGCAGACCGAAAGAGCATGTCTGGTTGTAGCCAAAAAGCGAACCTGCCATGACCCGGTGAGTATGAACATTCGTAAGCTTGGAACTCATCAAGTCGTAAAAATCATAGTCTTCAGGCCTTTCGATTCGCCAGGCATCGGAGCGATGCCGATCTGCTGATATCAGCAAAACGCCTTCAATCTGATGCGCTTCAATGAATGAAAATATCTCTTCCCTTTCTTCCGGATGACCATCCCAGGTATCCAGGCTTCCAGGTTTAGTATCCATTGCCCAGGGAACAGAGGAGGCTATTACCTTAAATGTTCCATCTGAAGTTTGCAGCTTTTCCTTCAACCATTGCTTCTGCACTGGCCCTAACATGGAAGCACCTTCATTTTCAGGATCTTCGCGGTAATACCTGCAATCCAGCATAAAAAAGTCTACATCACCTACTGAAACGTCGTGATAGCAACCTGGATGTTCCTCTCCCCCACCATAATAAGGGTTAATCCACTGATTTTTAAATACATTCCACACATCGCGTTTCCAGTAGGGTTCATCTATTTCCGGACCTCCACGCTCATCATTATAAGTGAAATCATGATCATCCCATATTGCATAAACTGCCGTCTCAGCCGTAAATCTTCTAAATTCGGGCCGGCTTTGCCGGCGATAGTAGCAGTACCGTTGTGTCAAGGGCCTCTCTGGATGATCAATGTATACATTGTCCCCCATCAGGAAAAACATATCCATATCATGCGTTTTCAATGTATCCCACATCCGCTCAAACCAGGGAGTATATCCAGCACCACCCGAAAATCCTACTCGAAAAGTAGTAGGTTGACCTTTATTTGACATCGTCGAGAAACTATATCTCGAACCTACTTCCTCACCAGCTATTTTCAATTGATACTGATAGTTATGCTCACTCTTCAATCCATCTACCTGAATCACAGCTGTATTCTCAAATTCAAGATAGGACTTTCCAGCAAAAGTGGATACAGAACTTCCAGCTTGCTCCGGATCATACACCTCAAGCTGAACATATGTCGGTACAGTTGTCCTGACCCAAACAGCCACACTGCTATCTGTAAGATGCCCTAGGACCGGGCCATGAACCAGCATTTGCTCTTCGTGGGTGTATTGCTCATATGCGTCCAGAAATGATGGCGACTGTAAGAGCGGTTCTAGTAAAAAGTCTAATCCAGCCGTATATCTACTAATAGGCAGTCCAGCGTCAAGTGCCATTTGAGCATATTTCCAGGCTTTAGATATATTACCTCTACGAGTTTGTAATACACTCATCGCCCAAAATCCTTCTTCATCATCGGGATACAATTTAAAGTACTCCATCAGAAAATTATGGGCATCGTCCAGATATCCAGCTTCTATTTCTGCAACGGTCTCCCGGTTGAGTCTTTTGTACTGTTGATCAGTAGCTGGGTTTCTTCTTTGCTGTCTAAGTTCTGTATTGGTAAAGGGAACAGGTGAGGGATAAGTGGTAAAAAGCGTTTTAAGATCACGGCCATAATAAGCTTGAAATGAACTAATCTGGTAGGGCTGCTCATCAAGATCTGAGTCCTGGTTGACGTATTCCCATACAATGTTTCCTTCCCTGTCTGTTTCTCGAAGGATATGACCGGGAACTGCCAAAAACAGACGGTTTTGATTGCTAAGAGATAAAGGATCTGTATTACTCAGTCCTTTGGTCTCCGCTGATATTTCATCATCCCGCCATTCTCCATCTATAGACAATGTTCTGACACGTCCATTTTCAAGTTCTACCTCTAGATGACCCTTTGAACTCAGTTTGGTATCCATCCATAAATATCCTCCAGGTTTACTCCAGGTATAAAGATGTCGTCCTGAAACATCGATCAGATGTGCTGTGTGTAAATCACCAACAGTGATCAGACGGTAAGCTGAGTCGCATTTTTCTACCTCCATGCGGATTACTCCCACATCCTGCGTCATGGCTTTGTCCCATACTCCCAACAATAACACACAGGTAAAAATACCCAAGACCTTTCTCAAGCTTGTGAGATGCTTCATAAGTTATTTAATCGTAATTGGGTTTAGTTTTACCTGATGAATGTTTCTTTTTTCCGCCCTTTTCCAGTATATGTTCAAACCAAGGATAAGCATAGAAAATAAGTATCAGTTCGAGGAGGCCGTCATCGGCCTCCTCATAAATATTAAAGCAGTTTTGATTGATCAAACTCCTAATGACCATCCATCGCGATATTCTCGCTTCACAAACTGGTTGGCAGGATCATAATTGGTGATTCTCATGTTCTCTCCATCCCACAGCAATTTCTTTCTTCCGGTGAATACCTTTTGCGTATTGCCAGCAGCATTCTTGAACTCTTCCTGAGTGAAGAAACTCCGGATAGCCAGATTACCCATGAGAATGATTTCAGAAAGCTTACCCGCATAATCAAAGTGAGAGCTTGGCTTAGATCCACCTTTGATACCTTCAACCCATGACCTTTGATGATTCACTTTCACACGGGGAATTGTGGGTTCTGGCTCCTTGAAATAATCCATCAGGCTAGTAGGCAGCAGACGTGGATTACGGGCATATGTACCACACATTAGTTTACCTTTATCTCCGACAAAGATCACTCCACCTCCATTATCACCCATTTGTTCGCCATCCTCGAGTTCTGCTGGTCTCCAGGGCATCAATCCTCCATCGTACCAGGTAAGCGTCACGGGAGCCAGGCCCTCTCTTTCGGGGAATTCAAACCGGATCATGGAAGAATTTGGCGGACTTTCGGTGTAAGTATACTCTTGCCAGTTTTCAGTGTAGGTAGAAGCGAAAGCTTCTACACTGGTAGGATACCCCAGTTTTAGTGCCCGTACTGCTGGGTCCATGATATGGCAAGCCATATCTCCCAGTGCACCTGTTCCGAAATCCCACCAACCTCTCCAACTGAATGGCAGATACGTTGAATGAAAAGGGCGGTAAGGAGCTGGTCCTAACCAAAGATCCCAGTCGAGGGTTTGGGGTATATCCTGAGTTTCTTTAGGTCTTTTCAAGCCCTGTGGCCAGACCGGACGGTTAGTCCAGGCATGTACTTCGCGTACTTCTCCGATCACGCCTGCGTTGATCCACTCTTCGACACGGCGGATATCATCACCGGAGCTGCCCTGATTACCCATTTGAGTAATGACATCATATTCTCTCGCGGCTTCTGTCAGCATGCGAGCTTCATAGACATTGTGTGTAAGAGGCTTTTCTACATATACATGCTTCCCAAGCTGCATACAGGGCATCGCTGCTACTGCATGGAAATGGTCCGGGGTGGAGACTATCACGGCATCGATATCATTGCCCATTTCGTCCAGCATCTTGCGAAAGTCTTGATAGCGTTTGGCATCCGGATATTGTTTGAAAGTACCTGCTGCACGTTCTTCATCCACATCGCAAAGAGCAACTACATTTTCGATTGTCTCCAACGTATCGGGATTGAGGCCGCTTGCATCCCGTATGTTGCTATTTCCTTTGCCTCCAACACCGATAGCAGCTATATTAAGCTTATCACTGGGAGCTATGTACCCTTTTCCACCTAGTACATATCTTGGTACAATCATAAAACCACTCGTAGCCAGTGCTGAGGCTGCAAGAAACTTCCGTCTATTAAGCGTATTTGCGGATTTTTGTTGATTGCTTTCTTTTTTTATCATGGTATAGCAGTTAGTTGATCCAACAATTCTGTTAATTCTTTTACTTTCTCTGTATGATCAAGATATAAGTTGTTTGTCTCTGAGGGATCCGTTTCCAAATTATACAACTGGCCTTCAGGTTCACCAGGCTGAGGTTCGTATGTTCCAGGTTCACTAAATCCACCAGATCCCCTGTGGGGGATCAGTTTCCAGGGACCTTCGCGTATTGCCAACACCCCCTGACTGGACTGCATCACGAGTGATTCGCGAAGCGGGCGCTCAATTTCTTCATTCAGTAGAGCTGGTAGCATATTTTTACTATCCTCACCTTCTCCATCTACCAGGCTATCACCCAGTATAGCCGCTGATGTAGCCATCAAGTCAGTCAGACACATCAGATCGCTCCTGGTACCCCCCCCAGGTATACGGGCAGGCCATTTTGCTATAAATGGAACCCTATGACCTCCTTCCCATATATCGGCTTTCATTCCCCGGTATATATAAGCTGCTCGATGATCATATTTCTCTATCATATCTGGTCTCCAGTAAGGCCCATTATCACTGGTAAATACAACCAAAGTGTTATCAGCTTCTCCTGATTCATCCAATGAATTTAATAATTTTCCTACATATACGTCTACCATCCTGATAAAGTCTCCATATTCACCAGCCTGGGAACTTCCTTTGTATTCCTCAGTAGGTACCCAGGGCGTGTGAGGAGCAGCAAGGGGCAGATAGAGGAAAAAAGGGTCGGATTTGGGAGCTTCACGTCGTATGAAATCAGTAGCTTTCTGTATAAAAATAGGGAGAACCTGTTCAAACTCGAATCCAGGAGCAATTTTTCCAGGCCTCCAGAAAGCCCCTGTATATCCCGTATGAAGATCATTGCCCGCTGTATATTCTGTGGGCTCTTCTACGATGATATTATTTTCAAAATAGCAGTATGGTTTCATGTCCAGTGAAGCAGGAAGGATAAAAGAATAGTTAAATCCAGCTCCTTTAGGTCCTCCTGTAATGGGTTGAGCATAATCTACCGAATCCTCGTGAAGTTCCATCTCCCCAGTGTAAGGTCCCTCCCAGTCTTCTCCAGGACGTGAACCATCCAGCAAGGCCCAGTTGACACCCAGGTGCCATTTGCCTACACAAGCCGTTGTGTATCCGTTTCTATTGTATAAATCTGCCAGCGTTGTTCTGTCATCTCTTATTACTGTAGGCCCATATCCTCTGACCACTCCTCTTGGCAAGCGGCTTCGCCAATTATATTGCCCTGTAACAATACCATACCGGGTAGGAGTACAAACCGATCCTGGTGCATGCGCATCTGTAAAAGTGATCCCCTCTTTAGCCAGTTGATCTATATGAGGAGTTGTGAATTTTGCCTGAGGATTGAGGCAGCTCAGATCTCCATAGCCCATATCGTCAGCCAGGATATAGATAACATTCGGCAAGTCAGCAGAACTGGATTCAGAATACTTGTCAGGTTCTCCATCACAAGCTATGAACCATAATGTTCCAATGACATAAATTGCTTTTGACAAATTATTCATATGAAGAGTTCTAGATAGTTTCTGGAAATATATAGATGATCCTGATCATATCCCATGTACCCGCATTGAGATTGCGTATAAGGATGTCCGCGCTGTAATGAACAGTGTTGTTCGATCCTGGCCTCCAAAGCAGACATTTGCTGGCCTCTCAGGTATTTCTATTGTCTGTATTAAGGTTCCAGATGGATCGTATACTTTTACTGCATCAGTAGTGAGGTAGACATTCCCCTCGTGATCTATGGTCATCCCATCAGAACCCTCAGGAGCGAAAAGTTGTTTATTTGATAGAATGCCATCATCCTGAATATCATATGCATAGGTTTTGCCAGCTTTAATATCTGCAACATAGAGTTTTTTTCCATCAGGGGTACCTATGATGCCATTAGGGGTATCAAAATCATCAGCGACCCGGATCAGGGTTTCACGATCGGGGTTGAGATAATATACATGCATACCATCCTGGTACATGGAATCGTGTTCCCACCATGGACGTTTGTAAAAAGGATCGGTAAAATAGATACCGCCTTGGGGGTCAGGCCATAGATCATTAGGTGCATTGAGCAGTTTACCGTCATAGTTGTCAACTAATACGGTGAAATTTCCATCCATATCGATGGAAACCAGACGGTTCTGCTCGTCTGCGCAAGATAAGAGATTCCCATCATCATCGAAGAATAGTCCATTGGAACGTTGGGAACTATCGAGAAATACTTCCAGAGAATCTTCCCGTGTCCAGATATATATTTTATTATTGGGTTGGTCGGTGAAGTACACATTTCCCTGTACATCCGCTGCTGGGCCTTCTGTAAATGAAAATCCATTTGCAAGTTTTTCCACAATAGCATTTTCCGCTGTAACCGTTACAGCAGATTCCTCAGCATCTGAGGAAGACTGATTACACGCAATGATGAGCATACATGCTGCCAGAAAAAACAACATGTAACTCATAGTTGCGTGCCATGCAGATGGTTTAAAAATGGGTAGCAATAGTCCTTTCAAATCTGATTGATCAGTATTTAATAATAATACATTACATATTACATGAAAATAAGGAATTTGCCAATGAAAAAAGGTTATTTTTTTGTTCCTAAAATATAGCTAAGCATCTTGGACTCTGCCAAAGCAAGGATATTTCTCAACTGGTTGATGTCATCCTTCAGATTGCCTGTAGCTAACAGGTGATTGAATCTCCTGTAAATGTGTATCCATATACTAGGGATCAGACACTGTCATTTGAGCCAGAATCGATTGAAATCCCTTCATTCTTTCTCGTGCATCAGGTGGAATAGTCTGCACCGTGAGTGGAGTTTTTTCCATTGGATCAGATGCTATATGATATATTTCCCCACTTTCAAACAGTTTCCATTCCTTATCATGAACGTACCTTCTGTGTTCAAAATTACCCCACTGAGGTGCATAATGACAAAATACCCACTCCCTTACCTTTTGAGGGGTACCAGTCAACTGGGAAGAAAAGCTAATTCCATCTGTAGCAAGCGTACTTAAATTCTTATGTCCTGCAACTTCCATCAAAGTGGGTAGAAAATCTGTAAAATCGATCAGATTATCATTTACCTGCCCAGCCGCAATCCTACCTTCCCAGTATGCAATCATGGGTACATGAGTCCCATACTCTTTAGGATATCCTTTCATCCCGGGTATACGCTGACCTTTCCAGGTCGAGATGACATCTCTGTCTGTTCCATTATCTCCGATAAACAGAAAGAGTGTATTATCCAATAGACCTTCAGCCTCCAGATGCCTTCTCAATTTTCCTATAAGCTGATCCATATATGCGACATTATCTCTGAAATAAGTCGTGTCATTGAGCCTGGTAGAAGAATCAAAATCCTTGTAATCAGGATGTGTAGGCGTAGGTTGAAACGGATCATGCGTCAGGACCATGGGATAATACAGGAAAAAAGCCGAATCCTTTTTGCGCGAAATGAAGTCCATGGCATAATTCAGAAACCTGTCTGGCCCGTAGTCTCCCGGAAAAGCCTGTGATATGGTATCATTTATCTCCAGATATGGATCTTTAAAACGGGGGCCATATGTATCTCTAACCTGCCACAGGCAATATTCATCAAATCCTGCTTCAAAAGGCATTGTACCTGTGCGCTCAAACATTTCTCGCTGTCTCGAATTACCATACAACTGCCATTTACCTACCACGCAGGTTGCATACCCATTTTCCCCTAACCCATGTCCCAATGTCTTCTCCTGTGGATCAAGCATACCAAAACCCACATAGTTTCTGAAATTGTATTTCCCGGTCATCAATTGTACACGGGAAGGCGTACAGAGTGGAGTAGAATATGCATGGGTAAATCGCATCCCATCCTGAGCTAGTTGATCCAGATTTGGCGTCTGGTAATCCTGGCTGCCGTTGCACCCCAATGTTTCAAATCCCAGATCATCTGCCATGATAAGAATTATATTGGCTTTATCAGGACTTTCTTCTACCTCTTTTTTACCACACGCGCATAAGAAGATGGTCGTACTGATCAGTAGTAAGATATATATTCCACGTTGAATCATAATTGTTATGCTATTGATAGGTTAGCCCTGTTTTTTCTGTGCATTCCTGATCATCATTTTCCATATCTTATGTTGTTGCTTGATAGCTGTAATTCTATCCTCTGGATCTGTACGGCACTCTAGTAAGATCCAGCCTTCATAATCCATGTTGACAAACAGATCAAACAATTCCTGATAGGGATATTCCCCTATATTCATTTCTCTCACATGTACCGTCTTACCCAAACGATCCTTCACCAGGTTAAAATTGTGCTCCAACCCTTCTCCATTCAGATCCTGATCATTGCAATTCCAGCATACCGTCACATTTGGATGATCTGCTACATCCATAATCGCTTTCATCACTGGAAGTTCCTGTGTCTCTCTTCCGTGTACTTCTACCCGGATTCCCTGTCCATAATCTGCTGCATAAGCTCCGACTTCATTCAGGGATTTTCCGATCTGCTCGATCGTTTTTTCCCTGGATACTTCATCGGGAAGGGCATTGGGTTTGACCTTCACACCGCTCCCACCGATATCATGGCTCAGTTTGATAAATGCTTTGGTACCTTCTATTTCTTCACGTAACCGTTGCTGATCCACGTGATGATAGCTTTGATTAGTTCCTGGTCCCAGGCAATTTACCGGACTGTCTTCAAATTTCTTTTTGACCTCAGCACGTTCACTGGCTGATAAATCCGGCATTACGCCATGTGCGTGTTCTACACGCAGTTCTACCCCTCCGAGATTTGTTTTCTCACAATTGGCAATCAGCGTTTCGAGATCCCAATCTTTTCCCCAGAGGTATGTGACCAGCCCTAATTGCATCTTGTCTCCTAGTTTGAATGGAAGTATGATTCCCGAATAGGGCATGTGGAGCGCGATTGCACTCAGTGCTGTGGTTTTGACAAACTGTCTGCGAGTAGTAGCGTCTTGCATAGATAAAAATTTTTCTTGAGAATAAATCTTTGATGAATTTACACAGATTCTGTCAACGAACAACATGTTGAGTTCCCAACATCTCATTCAAGGCGTGGTTGGCGACCCGCACAACATACTTATTCTCGTCATCCATGACACTTTTTAGCGCAGGTATAGCCGGTTTTGCCTGATCTCCCATTTCATCCAATACCTGAGCAGCCATTAATCTGTTCCATGGGTCTTCATTTTGTAATTCTGCTTTCAATTTATTGATCGCAGGAGCTGCTTTGCCTAGCTTCTCCAGGGCCCGGGCAACGGCTATCCGCACCGCCGGTATGGGATCATTCAGTTTTTCCATTAATAGTGATACCTCTGGTTGTCTTTCGGGATGATTACCCAGCTGAATAGCTGCCCAGTAACGAATTGCAGCATTTTCATGCTGAAGATCCTTGTGCAGTGCTTCCTGTGAACGCTGTCCAAGTGCAGTTTCCCGGATATGTGTTACAGGAATATTTTTGTTGTACATAATCTCATAAACAGGCATCTCCATTTCCTCTTCCCAATGACGGATAATGGTCTCTGGAATAAGTCCTGTATCGTTTGTCTCATCAGACCATGCAGCATGAGCCTGACGCATGTCTTCTAGCACGGCTGCAAATTCCGGATCATCTACGAGATTCATCAGTTCATTGGGATCATTTTCTGTATCGTACAAGGCTTCCCCAGGCTTTTGTTTGGCAATAATGTGTTGGCCCGCTTCCGGCATGGTCCCATTTTTCTCAGCGCTTCTGATTGCCTGCATAATAGCCCCTTTTTCAGGCGTATTCATATATTGACAATAGGGTTTATAAGATTCATAATAACGAATGTATTTAAATCGCTTGTCTCTCACCGCCCGTTGCATGTCGTAGCGTTCATCCATACGGTCGCGACCTGCATAAATATAATCTCTTTCCTGACTCAGATTAGGTCCTACAAATGCTCTGCCTTGCATGTGATCCGGGATATTAATTCCTGCAAGCTGTAATGCTGTAGGCGCCATATCAATAAAGCTCACCAACTCATCTGTTTCAGTACCTATGTCGTGAGGAAGCCAATCCCGGTATTTGGCAGGAACTTTTACGATCAGGGGAACCTGTAAGCCCGAATCAAACAACCATCGCTTATGCCTGGGTACACCTGCTCCATGATCTGAATAGAACATTACAATTGTATTATCAGACAATCCATCCTCTTCAAGCTGCTGTAGTATTTCTCCTACTTGCATATCCATGGCAGTGATGTTGTTGTAGTATCTCGTCCATAATTCGCGTACTTCTCCGGTATTGGGGAAATAGGGCGGAACAGGTATTTCTCCGGGTTCTTTAAGCAATTCCTCCTGAACATTTTCAGTAGCATTCAGATGCCTTTCCAGATCATTTACACGACTTTCATGAGTGGTGGTAAAATTGAATATGGAGAAAAAGGGCTGATCTGAATCTATACGGTTGCGCCAATGAGCAGTGTTACTACAATCATCCCAAACAGATTTATCATCTATATTCAGATTGAAGTCCGTTTTGACGTTGTTGCTGCAATAATATCCTGCTTGACGGAGATATTCAGGATAGGTCCTGATGGTTGAGGGTAATTTACCCTCACACCTCATGTGCTGACTCCCCAATGAGGAAGAATAAACCCCCGTGATAATACTAGACCGGGCTACAGCACAAACGGGAGCCGTTGCAAATGCGTTTGTATAAAGCACACCCTCATTAGCCAGGCGATCTAAATGGGGAGTATATGCATGAGGATCGCCATAGCATCCCAGGTTGGGGCTGATATCCTCTGTTGTGATCCAAAGTATGTTGGGCCGGTCATCAACCGGTAGGGATTCAGTTTCACGAACTCCCGTTGCCAATAACAGAATCGCGAAAAAAGCACTTAGTAGAGATTTCATATATTAATTGAATAATTGTCAAACTTCAGCATCTACTTCCTGTAGATATTCTATCATCTTTGAATATAATTCATCTTTTATTGCTGGCCTAGTTGCCGACAGATCATTTACTTCCTTCAGGTCATTTTCCAGATCAAATAGCATCCCCTTTCAAGTTAGGTGTTTCAAAGTAGTCGCTTTTTACGCCGGGGAATTGATCATCTATAGAAAATGACAGGGAGGTCCACCCCTGATCATCGGTAAGGATCCGAATGAAACTGGACGATTTCCATTATTTACAGGTTATACCAAAATATCTTTGATCACATTTCCAGCCACATCTGTCAGGCGTATATCCCTTCCACTGAAGCGATAGGTAAGCTGGGTATGTTTGATTCCCATCAGGTGCAGCATGGTTGCATGCAGATCGTGAATAGTTGTCGGATTCTCTACCACCCGGTAGCCATAATCATCGGTCTGACCGTAAATGGTTCCCCCTTTGATGCCACCGCCAGCCATCCAGATGGAAAAAGCCGAGGGATTGTGATCCCTGCCGTCCTTCCCTTGAGCAAAGGGTGTACGGCCAAATTCACAGGCGAATACGACCAGCGTTTGTTCAAGTAGACCTCTCGATTTCAGGTCTTTGAGCAGGCCTGCAATCGGCTGATCTACTGCATGAGCATTCAGCTCATGCCCTTTTCTGAGTTGCTGGTGCTGATCCCAGCGGTCGGCATCGACCTGCGGGCAGGTCAGCTCGATAAAGCGCACTCCGCGCTCCACCAGCCTTCGTGCCAGCAGGCACTGCGCTCCATAGCTTCGTGTATGTTTATCATCTGAGTACAGACCGTAGAGCCTCTTGGTAGCCTTCGTTTCCCCACTGATATCTGTAAGCTCTGGCACAGCTTCCTGCATGCGAAATGCCAGTTCATAATTGGAGATGGCAGATTCGATCGCATCCGTAGGACCCAGCTTGCCAATGAGTTGCTTATCCAATTTGCGGGAAAAGGCCAGCTTGGCCTGTTGGAGAGATTCGTCTTCTTCCTGAGGAAGGATATTCGCTACTGGCAGACGGGCTGCCTTGAACAATGAAGCCTGATAGCTGGCCGGAAGAAAACCATTGGTGAAATTATCCATACCTCCCGGAGGTACCAGCCCCCCATCAATTACGACATATCCGGGCAGGTCTTCATTCATCGATCCCAGACCATAATTGACCCAGGCTCCCATACTGGGCCTACCTTGAATCCCGATCCCGGTATGCAGGAAATAGTTGGCGTTGGTATGCTCGGGAAAATCTGATACCATCGAACGGATTACCGCAATATCATCTACACAAGTCGCAATATGGGGAAATAATTCGCTTACAGGAATTCCACTCTCCCCATATTGCTTAAATTCCCAGGGACTTTTGAGGATTTTACCGATGTTGTCAAACTGGGTATTTTCAACTTTAAATTTTTTATAGGGGCTTTCGCCGTTTTCTTGGGCTAACCGTGGCTTGGGATCAAATGAATCTACCTGAGAAACGCCCCCATCCATAAAGAGAAAGATCACGTTTTTGGCTTTGGGTGTGAGATGTGGTAATTGTGTAAATCCCTTACTCACCTCCTCGATGAGCTTATCTTCCTGCCGGATCTGGCAGCCAAAAGGGATAGAACTCATTAACCCCATCAAAGCTATTGACCCAAATCCACTCTTACAGCGTCCCAGCATCTCACGTCTTGACATAGGCCTGTGTATGCGGTGATTATTTTCATCTGGTTTCATAGTGTGTAGATAAGCGATTTAACGTTGAACATGGCATGGCAGAGATCACTCCAGGTCTGGATGTCATGAAGCCACTCAGCTTCGCATTGTTCGTATGATTTACCCTGCTTTTCCAGAAATGACTTTGCCCCGTCTATTTCATCTGGAGTAGCTGCCCTGGAGAATGCCTCCCAGTACATGCGGTTTACCCTTCTCTTCCAACTGGCAGGATATTCTTTCAGCAGTCGTTTAGCCCACTCATAGGATTGTTCGACTACAAAGGGATCATTCATCAAGGCCAGAGATTGAGCCGGGATGTTGGTGATATTTCTTTTGCCAAAAGCAGTGGCGGGCACAGGCATATCAAACGTGAGCATGAAAGCAGGCAGAAAATTTCGTCGCACTGCTGTATAAATACTTCTTCGCCCTGCACCATCCAAGGGACCCTGATGCCAGGGACGACCCCTTCCATTCATAAATGCTGTCAGATGTACTGGTATAGGATTCCCATACATCATGGAATCCAGACATCCAGAAGTTGCGAGGATTGCATCCCGGATGGCTTCTGCCTCCAGGCGCCGTACAGGATAATGCGACAATAAGATATTTTGTGGGTCTACCTCCCTAGACCTTTCTGAAGCATGAGCTTCCCGCTGGAAGGCCTGAGACATAACCATCATTTTGATTATGGATTTGATAGACCATTGCTGTCTGATAAATTCATTGGCTAGATAGTCCAGTAACTGTGGGTGGCTGGGTAGCTTGCCCTGCACGCCAAAGTTGTCGACAGTCTCGACAATCCCCATCCCAAATACATGATGCCATAGCCTGTTGACCATCACACGAGCCGTAAGGGGATTGGATTCATCCAGCAAGGCAGCTGCCCAGGCGTAGCGGCTGTTGATATCAATATCGAAAGTGTCAGGCCCAGGTGCTACGGCACTGAGAAATCTGTGCTCAACGATCTGCGCGGAGGGCATAGAATGGCTTCCTCTGATGAATACCGGACTTTTTACCTTTTCTCCTTCCGTAACAGCTTCAATATAGTCAGGAGTGTACACAGCACTTCCCAGACTGTCTATCTGTGATAGCAGATTCCTGGCAGTAGGAGATAAACGTCTCTTCAGTAAACGCTTCCTAAGACCCTGGTTGATGACATCTACATCAGCGTTACCTGCCTGTCCCTTCATCCAGTTGTGAATTGCCACTGGAAGATCTGTATGAACATGAGTGTTTAGTCCAGGTAAATGTTGGGGTTGGAAAAATCCTTCCGGCAATATGCTGTCATTAAAAACTATGGCATAGTAGGCATCAATATATGCATCTGAATCGATATGAAACACATGGCGGTTGAATCTGCCTGGCATAATCTCTATATAGGCCTTATGCCCTTTCCATTTTTCCAGATTGAATCCGTAGATTGTAGCATCTGTACTGTCAACTGTACGGGAGAGACCTCCGTAGATCGGATACTGAATCAACTGAAAGTTGTCGATGACTACTCGAATGGTAGCATTTTTACCTTCCGCCCACACTTGAAGTGTGTCATGTTCAATGGTAAAATTGGGAGAGCGCAGCGCACCTATGATACCAGGACTAATCTTCCGGCTGCTCATCATCCCCGGATAAAGGTACCGAATGTACTGACTGTCCCTGCTGAAGCTTATCATCCCAGTAGTGCCTCGTTTTCCAAAAGCATTGCCATCTGTAAACCACCCATCGCTGGTTCCCTTCCGAAAATCTCCAATGATTTTGTAATCGACTGAATCTAATGCAGATAGAGATTCCTTAGACAGATTATTACTTACCTTAAAGGCATGAGATGAGGCTAATTTTTCAAGTTGCTTCTGCCATCCATTTCCCACTTCCTCTCTGAGTTGCCTTCTGAGGGTATTTATCTTATCCATCAACTTTTCCGTTTCAGGCGTATAGCCTACTGGAGCCTGGGTAGTGCGCATACTTTCGAATATGCCATACATGGCGTAATAATCTGTGGTAGGAATGGGGTCGAATTTATGGTCGTGACATTTGGCACATCTCACGGTCAATCCCTGAAAAGCCTTGGCTGTCACGTCAATCATATTATCTATCCGGAAGGATTCCTCCTCTTTGATATCCACCGGGCTGTGTTTTCCTTCACCTAAGCCAAAAAATGCCGTACCGATTATGGATTCATTGAATCCCTCTTCAGGATGTTTCCGGGGGTCTTTCAACAGATCCCCAGCCAGATGTTCGTAGACAAACTGATCGTAAGGAAGGTCTTCGTTGAAGGCACGGATCAAATAGTCGCGGTAATGCCACGCTCCACCGATTTCGTAGTCAAACTCGTGTCCACGGGTTTCGGCATATCTCACAATGTCCATCCAGTGTCTGGCCCATCGCTCTCCAAACTGAGGGCTGGAAAGATAATAGTTTACCCATTTCTCGTAAGCCTGATCCGTTGTATCCTGTAGGAATTGTTGCACATGGCTGGGCTTAGGAGGAAGTCCTGTCAAAACGAATGCTAACCTCCTCATCAACGCTTGGCGCTCTGCCAGTGCAGCTGGGGAAAGTTCCTTTTGTTCAAGCTGTTTCAGGATAAAGCGGTCTATATTGTTGTTGACAAATTCTTCCCGACGAATTCGGGGAACCTCCACTTTTTCTGGAGGAATCAACGACCAGTGTTGCTTGTATTCGGCACCCTGCTCGATCCACTTTTCCAGCAGTGCTATTTCTCTCTGAGACAACGCAGAACCATTTTCTGCAGGAGGCATTCTTTCGGATTCGTCGCTATGTGTAATCCGGTGGATCAGTTCGCTTTTGTGCCCCGATCCCGGCACGATTGCCTGTAGCCCGCTCTCTAGTAAGCTGGTAGCTCCCTCATCGGTATCAAGGCGTAGACCTGCTTTGCGCGAGGAGGAGTCCGGACCGTGGCAACTGTAACAGTTATTGGATAGGATCGGACGTATATGGTAGTTGAAATCCACTTTTGAGGGCAAGCCATCCACCTGGTCTCCCTCATTGAAAAACACAAATCCCAGCAACAAACCTCCCAATAAGAGGGTCCCGAAGTATTTTAACAGAACCCTGCGGCGCTGAATACGTAACATAATCCTTTTCTTCTAAGGACAATAATTTAAGATTTATTAAGACAGGAAGCAATGATAAGTTGAAGAGAAGTGATATTTAACATGATAACCTGAACATTTTAAATTCTATAAACTGTTATCAGGTATATTCCCCGGTGATGATACTAAACACTAAAGTAAGGATGGTCAGAAAAACGCTCTCTTTTTCTAAGTAACAGATACATTGGGAGTGTAAGCTCAGTGTGCTGCTGTTTAGCTGCTTAGAAAATGTACCTATGAAGTTGTGAATACTTGG
>CAYXVE010000030.1:0-58520 GCA_964468435.1 uncultured Bacteroidia bacterium
TCTGAGATATATGTTTATGACATGGCTGGAAATAGAAAATATTTATATGTAAGTATTTCTCTTCCCAAAGAACAGTCTTATCCCATTTCGATTTTAACTTTTATAGATTTGACCAAACAGCGTTTGGCCGAAGAAGCACTGAGAAGTAGTGAGGAAAAGCTCAATATTAAAAATAAGGAGTTGCAAAAATACATTGAGAGTAACATGCAGCTTGAAAATTTTGCTTACATCGCATCACATGATTTGCGGGAGCCTTTGCTGACTACTATGGGATTCAGCCGGCAACTGAAAATGAGATACGGCCATCAGCTCGATGAAAAGGGAGAATTGATTATTGATAACATCATGCATGCGACCCAGAATATGAATGATCAAATTAAGGGTTTGCTGGTTTATTCTAGGGTACATGCTCATGAGCAGACATATGAGTATTTTGACGTAGCTGAAATATTGTATGAAGTCAGTAATGATCTCTCGGATATGATCCAAAAGCACAATGCATCTTTAGATATTGATATAGGGAAGGTATATGTAGAGGCAAACCAATATATGATTAAACAGCTTTTTCAGAATCTGATTACCAATGGAATAAAATTCCACAAAGATCATGTTGAACCTAATGTACGTATCACTGCGAGAAAGCAAAAAAATGTATGGTTGTTCAGTGTAAGGGATAATGGTATAGGAATTAATTCCGCAAATTATGAAAAGATATTTATTCTTTTCAAACGTCTTCACAATCGGAGTAAATATGATGGTTTTGGAATGGGTCTGGCTATTTGTAAGAAGATTTTGGAAAAGCACCATGGAGAAATCTGGCTGGAATCAAAAATAGGTGAGGGAACAGTGTTTTATTTTACTTTGCCTGAAAAACATATCAACTTAAAAGTTAATCATGGATAAGCCAGTCAACTGGACAATCAGACAAATCGAAAAGCGAAATCGCTTGCTGAATCGTGAAGTCATTTTACTAGCCGAAGAAATCCGTAATATAGATTGCCAAATCACTAGAGGGATAGCCTCAGATGCTTTGAGCGTATTGGGCAGTGGCAAAGTGATTGCACGCCTGGAGGCAAAGGAAGCAAAAGCACATCTTTGAAGGATCAATAAAATCTACATGACATTCGTGGACCTGAAACGTCTTCTCTTGCCTGTTACGTTATTCATTTACACGTTTATTACAGGATGTGGAGACTACAATCCTCCGGAGTTTACCTCTTATCCAGAGGTTATAGACAATCCCAATCCTCGGGCTCCACTTACAGGCTTGGTAAGATTTAGTTCCGATGAGCAGGTAACTGCCCAGATAGACATTTACGACTATGGTCAACTGATCGGTAGCATGATATATGACAGCACTTACCACGCTGAGCAGGGACTACCTGTTCTGGGTATGCGCCCCAATTGCAAATGTGCCGTTGTAGTTTCGATCATTGATCAGGGGGGGAATATAGTACAATCAGATACATTATCGTACAGACCTCCAGCGCTTCCCGCTGCCAAAGACTCTTTTCCCGATCTCACAGCATATCTCCCTGAACCGGAAAGCATGGAAGGTCAAATCACTCTTTTAAGTGTCAGGCGAAACCGGGAGGGAGATCCCGGATTTGGAGCAGGCTATGGATTGCTCTTGGCGCTTAATGAGGTAGGAGAGGTTGTGTGGTATTACATGACAGATAAGAGAATAAGCGATTTCGAGATACTGGAAAATGGACATATCATCTATCTCACTTATGATTATGAAATGGTGGAAATAGATTGGCAGGGTAATACGATCAGAACATGGTATGCAGCCCAACGACCTCAGGGGTTAGGAGACGGGACTCCCGTACAAACCCTGGTCTTTCACCATGAAGTGGATGTACTTCCCTGGGGAAATTTTCTAATACTCTCTGCAGAACAACGAGAAATAGAAAACTACTACACCTCTGAAACAGAGGCAGAAACTCCACGAGGCGTTGAGAAGGTAATGGGAGATCTCATCATCGAAGTTACACCCGGGGGAGAGATCGTGTGGAGTTGGAATGCTTTCGACCATCTCGATCCATTCCGGATCGGATATGAGACTTTTTCCAATTACTGGCCTGCAAGGGGATTTCCTGAGACCCGAGACTGGAGCCATGGCAATGGCTTGTATTACGATGTGCGCGATAGTTCGATCATCGCTTCTTTTCGATTCCAGGAAGCATTAGTGAAAATAGACTACCATAGTCAGGATATCGAGTGGATTCTGGGAGATTCCACGGGCTGGAGGGATGAATACAAGGTTAAACTGCTGTTACCCGAGGGAGACATCGATTGGTTTTATCACCAGAACGCTCCCAGTCTAAATGCAAGAGGTCAACTGTTGCTCTTTGATAATCAAAATTATCAGGCGATGCCTTTTGAAACCCCGGTTGCAGCAGGAGAATCCTTTAGCAGAGCTACGGCATTTGAGATCAATGAGGAAAATCGCACTGTGCGTCAGATTTGGTCATCTGCAGATGTAGAAGAGGATACCTGGTATACATTTGAGATGGGGGATGCCGATTGGGTTCCAGAATCGGGAGAGGGAAATATTATCGTCTCATACGGTAGCGGAAAGATGGTGAAATATTTTGATCCTGCTTATGACTCAGCCAACAAACCCCAAGCTTCCAGGGTGGTAGAGTATACCTTCGAGCCCAAGCCACGCAAGGTGTGGGAGGTCATCATTGAAGATGAGTCTCGTGATCCAGCCAATTGGGCCATACATGGCCATCAAAGGATATATAATTGGGCAGGGCAGTAGCAAAGTATGCTGTATCAAACGAATCACAATCTCACCATAACCTCTTTGATCATGTTCATGATCAGTTGAAACTGTTTTACATTACCAGGATGATGATCCTCCATGAGAGAAGTACCTGCAAAAATGCGATCAGATTGAGGAAAAATGATTAAAAACTGTCCCCCATATCCCAATGCTGCATACATAGGCTGATCCAGGAATTCACAAACCCACCAACCATAGCCATATCCTTGAACTCCGGGAATAAATGAATGGAAATAAGTATCTTCTACATAGGTCTTTACGGACCAGCATTTCTCGACCCATCCTGACTCTAGTATAGAGGGGTGAATTTTCTCGCTTATAAGCCATTGGGCCAGCGTGATCATTTCACGTGTTGAGAGCTGAAGGTCTGTACCTCCCCAGGCTATGCCTTGGGAGTTGGTTCCCCATCGATCCAGACGTATATCTAGCTGATCTCCTAGCTCATATTGTGCAAATTGTGCAAATGAAGTATCGATCATTTGCTCCATAAGATAGACCAGAATATGACTAGCTGGTGTACAGTAGCTGAAAGTAGAATCCGTTTCAAACAGAAAAGGATACTTCAGCATGTAACGGATGGGGTCGGAATGCAGAAAAAATAGTTCCAAATGCAGATTAGTCTCATGCCAGTCCCAAATGGTATGCATAGATAACAGGTGTGAATATCTGACAGGCCTGTATTTCTCTGTAATCTTTGTGTTAATATGAGCTTTTGCTAGTAAAACTGGATATATGCTGTGCTCATCTGATAGGATATGTTGCTGTTTAAGGATGATAAAAAGAAAGGGTAAAATGGATTTTGCGACTGATTTTACATTTTGTGGTTGGGATAGCATTTCTGGTTTCGTAGAAAACTCGTGGAGAATCTGTTGTTTGTCTGCAATGATAAAACTTTGCAGATAGGTAATGCTGTTGATCTTTGATTTAACACGGGAATCCATAAATGTGGTATGAGAAAGAAATTATCCAGTGTTGATCATTAAAACATGGATAAACGGAGATTTTGGATGTGTCTTTCCTGTAAATTAGATATCAAAATAGTATAATGGTACTAAAATGTTGTGACAAACAGAAAGATCAATGGGAAGGTAAGAAGATTCTTTTCATATCAGCAAAAAAATATTCCCCATCACTTTTATCATGTATTCTGATCAGCGAAATTAGTACTATGAAATTATTGTATATATTCCTTGTAATGTTTTCACTGTTATGGTTGAGTTGTAATCAAACATCCAGTGATTCAGAAGCAGAAAACGATCATGCCCATGGGCATCATCACGTTGATGCAAATGCCTATATGCATCAGCGTTCATTTGAAGAATTGGTGGCAAATTTTGAGTCGCCCGAGAGGCTGGAGTGGCAGAAACCAGATAGTGTGATAGCGATGATGGGGGATATTTCTGGAAAAACAGTCATGGATATCGGATGTGGTACAGGGTATTTTTCGGTGAGACTGGCGGAGAAGGGAGCCAAAGTTATCTGTGCTGATGTTGATGAAGAATTTCAGGCTTATGTGGATCAACGCAAGGAAGAGGAAGGATATACGGATGAGCAGATCGAAACGCGAATGATTCCCTATGACAGTCCTGGTCTTTCAGATTCTGAAGCAGATTATGTGATGATCATAGATACCTATCATCATATAGAAAACCGCGAAGATTATTTCCGTCAGGTAAGACAGGGATTAAAGGAGATGGGAAAATTGATGGTGATAGATTTTGAAAAACGTGAAACTCCACACGGCCCCCCGTTGGAGATGCGTATCAGTGCGGATCAGGTAGTAGAAGAACTCAAAGCAGCTGGATTTGACAGCTTAGAGATCAATACAGATCTTCTGCCTTATCAATACATTATCATTGGAAGCTAATCAATGGGTAATTAGATAGCTCAAAGTATCCTGAAAGCCGACTGACAGGGTATCAACTTTTACCTCTACGACTGCCATACTTGTAGAGTCTGTACCTTCTTTTACGGTGGTTTCCATCAACACATCCAGATCAGCAGGTAATCGGATATTCCATCTTTTCAGGTTCTCATGGGTATTGGTAATAGTAAGATCAAATAAAATGGGAAAGGGATCTAGTAAGGAAAAATGTACAAATACCTGATCAAAGAGATCCACATTAGTGGTGTCGGCCATTTCTAGCTGGAGCAACCCTGCAGAATATACATTGATGTTAATGACTTCATCCGGGATAAGTCTGGGTCTGAAGACCGGTAGCGGTTCTCCATTCTGCAGGGTCGTGATCAACAGATAATCCTGGGTGATCAGTTCAATCCGGTGAAATATATCAGTAGTATCAAGCCCTGTACTATTTGCAATAGATAATAAAGAATCACTGTCATACTGATATGCTATGTTAAAAAAACCATTTACATCCGTCCTGGCGCTATCGATACCATGTATATAGCTATCTCCTAGAAATTGGGTAATTTGAATCTTCAGATCTGATACAGGTTGATTAGTAGCTTCGTTAAAAACAAAGCCTGGATAATTTTCCGTTACCAGATTTTTATCGATGAGGGGTTCGGGATTGTCTTTGGTATTTCCCGGATGATCACATGCCGTGAAAATCCCAACAAGCGTTGATATGTATAGTATTACTACAGATGCACCTTTCATATGGCAAAAATAATAATATCTTAGTGGCTTTAACAGGTAAATTCACTTTGTCTGCAGATGAGAAATATCAAACTATTACGATCGTAAAACAATTGATTATTAAGCATTTTTCATACCTATGGAAGTACATATTAAACGACTCAATCAGGATATACACTTCGAAGGAAGTAACCCAAATGGAATCTCTGTATCTATAGATGGATCATCGGCAGAAGGAGGTGAAGGAAAAGGTGCCAGACCCATGGAAGTCATCCTCATGGGACTGGGATCATGTAGTGGAATAGATGTGGTTCTGATATTGAAGAAAATGAAACAGGATTTAGTAGATATGGAAATCAAGGTGGAGGGTGAGCGTCGTGAAGAGATACCTCGGATTTTTACAAAAATCCATGTACATTATACGCTTTATGGAAACATAGATCAGGAGAAGGCACGCCGTGCTATTGAGCTATCTATGGAAAAATATTGCTCCGTAACAGCTATGCTGGAAAAAGTGGCTGAGATCACCTATACTTTTGAAGTGATAAAGGCAGATTCTGAAAATGGAAACAGCCATTAATTCAATTTTCTTGTACTTTTTGAGCTTTCTCCATCTGCTCTTTTGAAAACGCCTTAGCCTGTTGAAGCAAGAAAAGTACGTAATAAAATTGATGGCATCGAAGTGAAGTATTATTTGAGTGAAACCAGATAAGCAATGAGATCATTGAACTCTTTTGCTGTTAATTGTTGTTCCAATCCTTCAGGCATGAGCGAGGCAGGTGCAAGACCAAAGCTTTTTGCTTGCTTGTATTGGATAAATTCACCTGTGGGAGACATAAGTTCTATACTATTACTGCCTACATCGATTTGTCTCCCATAGTGTGTCTGTCCTTGTTGGTCTACTACAAACCAGCCCTGCCATTCGGGTGATATCTCAGCCGAAGGCTGAAGGATAGCCCGGATCAATTGATCCCGGGATTTACTACTACCAACATGAGACAAATCAGGTCCGAAATGACCACCCCACCCATCAATCTGATGGCAGTTTTGGCATTGTGTACTGGACAATTGAAAGATGTATTTTCCACTTTCTAGATTGCCTGTTTCATCTACCGCTTTGGACCATTCTTTATCACTCAAAGCGGCTTTTGCCATACTCGTGCCTTCCCCACAGCGCTCCAGATACCTTATTGCAGTGCTGGTCAGTAGCGTATTTTCTTCATCGCGCACAGCTTTTATCTCATCACAAAAGTTATCTCCCAGATAACTTAATGTGATAAGTGCCTGGGTTCTCATGGGTATACTTTCATTTTTATCCAGAACTGTTTCTAATATTGTCGATGCAATAGATGGATCATTTACCTCTTGGAATAATCTCAATAATGCCTCCCGCATGGTAGGCGATGAATTCTTGTACAGCGCCCATAAGTTATTGGCTGAAGAGTCGGGCTCTTTGAGGTATGGAAGTGCTGCGGCCCGTAGATCATCCTGTATATTGGGATCGTTAATCATATTCCAGACAAAACCTTCTGGCAATGTTCTGGGTATGGATTTGGCATGGCGTTCAGATTGCAACTCTTTGGCCTGAACAAAACCAGGTTGTAAGTGCCTGATGGTAGCAAGCCAGGTTTCCAGCAAGTCCGAAGAGATATATCCTTCCCTTATCGATAGCGCTACTTGAGATAAGAGGTCAGTTCTGCTGTGGCGTGCAATATAGATCAATACCATCTGACGAATATTTTTGTCATCATCTTTCAGCAATTGCTTGAGAAGTTGTAGATCAGGATCAAGATCACTGGATGATAAGGCAATCAGTGCCTGTAGTCTGAGCTGATCATCTTGATGACTGAGAAGTGTTTCGACATATGACTGATAAGCAGGTGTTATAAGCTGCCTGCGAGCAGTGGTACGTATAAAAGGATCTTCTGAACCCAAAGCCTGAAATAGTTCTTTTTCGCTTTCCCAAGACGCATATCGAGATGAGAATATCTGTTTTGCCAGATCATTTTCTGTCTTAATGGCCATGATTTGGGAATTATTCACAGAAGATAAGCGCCAGATTTTTCCCTTTCCATGATTGGGATATTGTCGTATTACCCAGTCTGTGATATAGATATCACCTTTACTGTTAGTAGCTAGGGCTACTGGATGAAAGCTACTGTCTCCCTGAACCAGGACTTTGGCTTCTCCCTTTACCGTACTCTGGTGGGGTTGTAAGGGTATCCTGACGATGGTATGTTCTTCCCAAATAGTACTCAATATATTGTCAGGATACACGGAGGATAAACAGGTAAAGCTAGCATCAAGCATGCCGGAAGGTGCCTCACCTAATGCGGCTGCATAGGGTAAGGTACCGGGAAGTTCACCATTCCACGCCAGGAAGGGGTGTATTCCGCTTCCTCCATAGAGGGATTCATAGCCGTAGTGGCCTCCTGGAACAACCTCAATCAGGCGATTGGGTCCCCGGCTATCGGGGTCGTTATCGACCAGCAATAGCCGGCCTTCCCAGGTAAATTTGATATCAAAAGGATTCCAGAATCCTGTAGCTACTTCCTCCAGTCTGGTTCCATCTGCTTTACACCGGAGTACATTGCCTCCATCTCCATATCCACTGAGCGTAGTACCATCTGTACCTGTAATGGTCCATGCATAGCTTCCCGAATTTCCCCTGGAGATATAGAGCCAGTCATCATGAACAGTGAGGCCCAGAATCCCAGCGTGGTCATAGACATTTTCCGGAGGATTCATTTCCAGTAAAAGCTTGCGCAAATCACTGATCCCATCTCCATCGGTATCTTCAAATACCCAAACTTTACACTTTTCCGTCAAGTAAATTCTGTTATCCTTATCACAAGCCAGATTCATCCCATCCTCAATGCTGTCAGCAAAAATAATCCAGGATTCAGGTATGCCATCCTGATTGTTGTCTACGCCTTTCTTGATGCGATCAAATTCAGGGCCAGAATAATCCTTGGGTTCCAGGTGAGTATGAGACTCCAGAATATAGATATTGTCATGTCTATCTATTGTCAGTCCGATGGGCGTCATGATGTCTGGATCTTCGGCAATGAGCTCCATACGAAACTCATCATTGAACACTCTAGGGTAGGATCCAGATACTGTTGAATTATGACATCCCGTCCATATTCCTAAAAAAGATACATATAGGAAAATACAGGATGAAATGTATTGGCTGCGTTGAAGTATTTTATTGAATAACATGGTAATTTGGAATTACTTTTTCCCAATGATCACCCGCTGTACCTTTTCTTCATCTAACAGTTGGTTGAACTGTTTGAGTTGTATAGACTGTATATCCTCTAATGGTGCAATAGTTTCTTCGTATTGTTTTTTCAGATCTTCATAACGCTCCTTCATACCATCAGTGGGACGATCGTCGTCGCTGATGACGACTCTGTACAATCTGGCTATGTGATTAGAAAACTTCCTGGGATAATTGATCTCATCCTGGGAGGTTTCGATCTTGTCCTGAAAGAGTTGATTTTCAATTTGATCCAGGACTTTTGTTAGTTCCTTCGCCTGCTGCGAGATCTTTTGAGAGTGGCCTACTCTGACAGCTCGTCTGGCGATGTCGTTGACTTGAGCTTTGATGCCGCGGATCTTGCGAATGGTTTCCTGAGATTCATTGATCCATGTTACCAGATCCTGCGCCATGTCAAATTGCTTCTGATAGTCCTCCTGACTCACATCATCCCATCTGGGATCAGGAAGTATGTCAAATGACTGTTTTGAACTTTGTCCATTTACGGTTAGCGCAACTGTGTAAGTACCAGGAACAGCCTTAGGGCCCGGCTCGTTTCCAGCACTAAGTACCATAGCTACAAATCCCTTTACCATATCAGGTCCAGGATAGGTCAAATCCCAGGTATAATGATTCAATCCGGCAGATATGTCCAGTTTTCTATCCTTATGGCTAGAATCTGGATGGGTTGACCAGGTTTGTATAGTATTTCCATTGCTATCCTGTATGATTAAGGCAATCTTGTCTTCTGATTTGGGTTCTTCTTTGAGATAAACATACATGCTGGCAGGTCTTCCATTTCGCCCCCCCGTATTGGTTCGGTAAGTGTCTCTGGGTTTAAATAAATGAAAATCTGCCTTGGCTACATTCCCATTGAGTTGATGGAGCAGAGAGAGATCTTCCAGTATCCAGAATGAACGCCCCTGAGTACTGATCACCAGATCTCCTTCATGTACTTCCATATCAGTGATAGGGGTATGAGGTAAATTGAGTTGGAAAGATTGCCAGTTTTTACCGTCATTGAATGAGATGTACATGCCGAATTCTGTACCTGCATATAGTAATCCTTTATGTTGGGGATCTTCGGCGATAGCTCTTACAAAGTGATTTTTAGGAATTCCATTATTGCCATTTGTAAGCAGAGTCCAGTTCTTTCCATAATCGTTAGTACGATAGAGATAAGGCTTGAAATCACCATATCGATAATTATAAACAGCCATAAAGGCCCTTTCCGGATCATGAATGGAGAGTTCAATTTTATTGATGGTACCTTCGTCCGGCATATTATTCGGTGTGATATCATCCCAGCTTTCTCCCCCATTGCGCGTGATGTGTACCAGCCCGTCATCTGATCCTGCCCAGAGGGTACCGGGTTCCTTCGGGGATTCCTCCAGAGCGAAGATTGAGGAGTAGACCTCGACGCCTGTAGCGTCATGCTGGATGGGACCTCCGGGAATACCGTGATACGAGTCCATACTACGAGTCAGGTCTGGACTGATGATCTCCCAGGTTTCACCTTGATCTGTGGATTTCATTACATAGTTACTTCCCTGGTATATCTCTTTGGGATTATGCTGGGAGACAAAGATGGGGAAATTCCATTGCCAGCGATACTTAAGATCTCGTTGTTCGGTACCTTCGGTGTAGTGCGGGTAAGCAGTAAGTTGTCTTACTTGTCCGGTTTCCAGGTTGGTGTAGGTAACCTCGCCGCTGTAGCTGGTAGCATATACGATGTGAGGATTTTCGGGGTCAACAGCTACATCTGCACTTTCACCACCACCCACTTCGTACCAGTGTTCTGTAGGAGTAAGATCGGGCAAAGCATATCCAGGTACTGAAATGGTGGAGTTGTCCTGCTGGCCTGCATAGAGGCGATAAGGAAACTGGTTGTCAACCGTTACACGGTAGAACTCAGACGTAGGCTGATTAAGTTGTGTGGACCAGCTTTCTCCACCATTGAGACTAACATTGGCACCACCATCGTTGCAATTGATCATGATATCTGTATTATCAGGGTTAATCCATACTCCGTGGTTGTCGCCATGAGGGGTAGAGATGCGTAAGTCGAAAGACCGTCCACCGTCAATGGACTTATAAAAGCCTGTATTGCTGGCGTATAAGGTATTCTCATCCTGAGGATCTGCTGTAATGTGGGAATAGTACCATCCCCTTTGTCTCAGCTTGTGGTCGCGATTGATGCGTTTCCAGTTGGCACCACCATCATCAGAGCGGTAAAGTCCGCCCTTTTCTTCTTCCGCAGCCTGAATCTGGGCCCAGATCCGGTCGGGATTAACCGGAGAAATAGCCAGCCCAATTCTTCCCAGAAGACCTTGGGGAAGCCCCCCTTTTAGTTGATTCCAGGTCTCCCCTCCGTCTTTACTTTGCCAGATACCACCTTCCAGACCTCCATCGATCAATGTCCAGGGCTTTCGCTCAGCACGCCAGGAAGCTGCATACAGGATATTGGGATTGACTGGATGCATGACCATATCTATAACACCTGTCGTATCACTGATAAAGAGTATTTTTTTCCAGGTGTTTCCACCATCTTTGGTCCGGAAAACACCCCTTTCAGGGTTTGGAGCGAAGATATTTCCCAAAGCCGCTACATACACTACTTCTGGATTTTTGGGATGGATGATAATTTTTCCGATTTGACCCGCTTTGTCCAGACCCACATGTTTCCACGTTTTTCCTTCGTCCGGAGACTTATACATCCCAATCCCTGCAGATATATTCCCTCTCGGGCAAGCTGAGCCTGTGCCTACATAAATGATATGAGGATCGGAAGGAGCAACTTCTACAGCTCCGATAGATCCGGCCTTGATCTGTCCGTCAGAAATATTGTGCCAGGTATTTCCAGCATCACGTGTGCGCCAAACCCCACCACCGGTAGATCCCATATAGAAAGTATAGGGTTGTAAAGGAATACCTGTGATAGCTGTTACACGCCCTCCCCGGCTGGGCCCTGCCAGCCGGTAATCCAGTTTGTCAAACAAATTCGGAGGGTAGACCTGATTGGGATTTTCCTGTGCGGTACTGATTAGGATAGATAAGATGAATGTACACAGATACGTAGTAGACAATTTCATAATCAAATATTGAGATAAGGAATAAAAATACAATTTTTTAGGGGTTTTCAGTCTTTATTTTGTCTTACTGCTCTGGGTAAAGTATCCACTGACTGAAAGAGAACAGAGAATCCCCCAAAATCCATTTCCACATTGGTTTCAGGATTCAAAGCTGCCGCTACTAGTAGAATTAGCCTATTTCGAAACAGTCCATTTGCTCCAGTATGGCAAGCAAGATATCATGACCGAATTATTCGAAATAAAAATGAATTCGATCGTATTTATCGATACATAGTGAATAATCCCTTAAATTGGGACAAAGATGAATGATCCTGAATTTAGGGATAAGAAGACAACCCTCCTTCCTTGTTTTCGTAATAACTAATTGCTACATTTGTAATTACATTGTAAATACATCATCATGGAACTGTCAGTGATCAAAATTGGGAATTCGAAGGGGATACGTCTGGGAAAGACGATTCTGGAGCGTTATGGGATCAAGGACAAGGTCGAACTGATCCTGGAAGATCACTGTCTGGTGCTGAAACCAGTCGAGCAGCCGCGACAGGGCTGGGAAGCAGCTTTTCAGGAGATGCACGCCAATGGAGATGATGAACTCCTGATTGATGATGTATTCCTGGATGAAACCCTTGATGAATGGCAGTAGTCAGGCAATACCAGGTTGTCGTAGTCAATCTGGATCCTACACAGGGAAGTGAAATCCGGAAAACCCGCCCTTGTGTGATCATTTCTCCCGACGAAATGAACAAACACCTCAAGACAGTCGTCATAGCCCCTATCACATCAGCATCCAAACAATACCCCACTCGCATCGAAGTCAAAGTCATGGGAAAAAGAGGATGGGTGGTCATCGATCAAGTTCGCACAATCGATAAATCACGTATCATCAAACAAGGAAAATCACTTAGCAAAGCTGAGATACAGGCCGTAAAGGAAGTACTCAGAGAGACGTTTGTAGATTGATATTTCAAATGTACCTGTTAATTTCCTCTAGCCCTAATAGAGACAATGCAGGGTCTCCAGGATCATTTAATGTATGAGTTGCTCTTAATTTACAAAGTATGAGGAATTTACTTATTTCTTTAACTACCAGGATTACATGCACTTTATATATCTATATAAGATGGATATTGAATCACTTTTTCTGATAACGGTCGACACTGAATTTACCAGAGAATATGTCAAAGGCGCTTTTTTGATTTTCAGCTCTCTTGGAATAGCATTCCTGCCACCATTCGAACAATTGATCAACGGAAGCAAATTCAAATTCCCCCAGATTGGGATCAAAATAACACGTATTAGGGCCATTAAAACAGTCGAGCCCTACTGTATGAGCGTTCAGGTCGTTGGTTAAGAATGAATACTTAGCCACATAGTTTTTATTCTTTACCTCGTAAAATGATTTTTTTAAATTTTGTGCATTTGAAACATCATAATGGCCAGTAAAATTGTGTGATGGAAAATTATCATATGAATTACTTCTTGTAAGACTTTGTTTGGGACTACGTGTTTGTTGAGGACTTTTTCTGGGACTATGTGGTTGTTTGGGACTTAGTCTGGGACTGGCTGGACCAGATATCGGTATTCCAGATTGATTAGAAATAAACGAAGCTACTTCCTTTAATGCTTTTTTATTTTCTCCTCTCGTATTTTCTCCTATGTCTCCATGGGTGATATATCGCCGATCTTTATTGTTGTTGATAAATATTTTTTGAAGCCTGCGAGCTTTGATTAATCCCAAATCAGTCCTTTTGATCATCATCTTATCCAAGTTAAAATCATATTCCTCCTCCTCTTCAGCATTATACCAAGTTGTCCCTTCGTGACTTAATTCAGTGAATTTTTTTTCATCCCAAAACAACTTGCCCTGAAGCCTTCTCCTTACCCACCAGGATACATATCCCAGACAATTTCCCCCTTCGTATGCTCCTTGATCAAAGGCTCTGAAGGAAGCTTTTTTCTTTTGGGCTAACGCTCTTATTTCTTTATTATTCATCGGAAGGTAAATGTTTGCTATCCAGGTATTGAGGTTTTCTAATGAAAATATAAGTTAAGCATTTAATTAGGAAATATCATGAGCTGGAAGGCTGAATATCGTATAAATAACAAATAAAAATTATCATTATTAGGTTTGTAAATGTATCTGATTCAGAAAAATCAACAACTCAGCATAACATAGTGATTCTACATTCCTAACCCGTGTGTTCCCAGCTTCTCAATCAATGCCTTAAAGCCAGGGGTATCCCGAAGGACCTCAAATTCAAAGTCAACTTCGATCCAGTTGAGTTCGTTGTCTTGGCGGGCGTAAGCTTCTTCTAGTAGATCTAGCGCCCGATCTGGCTGATCCAGCATCGCGTAGATCTTGGCGGCAAAGTAAGCAGTATACTTTTCTCCTTGTCTATGTCTTTCGACAAGTTCATTAGCAAAAGTGAGCGCCACGTCCCTATCACCTGCTACGGCATAGGCTACACCTAAATCGCCCAGGATAGAAGCTGAGCGGGAACTCAGGCGATTGAGTTGCTGAGTCAGATAGCTGATGGCTTGCTGGGGTTTTCCCTGAAATGTATAAATAGCTCCTTTCATGCTGATACTCGCCTGATGATTGGCAAACAACTGCAAGGCAGTATCAATCGCTGTACTGGCTCTATTAAACTGGCGATCATAGAAATATGCTTGCCCCAGGACGAAATAGTTCCAGAAAAAATGTGGATTGGTACTCAATGCTTGTTGGGCTACCCGTTGGCTTTCTACGAAATTGCGTCTTAATGTCAGTACCATGGCATAACCAGATAGTCCGAAGTCTCCATTGGGATCTATCTGGGCAGCCTGTTGGAGATATTTTTCAGCTTTACCTCTGTCGAGCAGCCATAAATTCATCCAACCCAACACCTTATAGTATTTACCTTGTATGACTGGGACATCTGCAATCTTGGCTAGCTCCTCCTGAACCTTGGGATACATCTGATCCGCACTCTCATCACCCCAGCTTCCAGCAAGTGTGCAATAGGTCCACGCAAGCCAGGCACGTGCCATATGAAAATCAGGGTCAAGCTTCAGGGCTTTTTCAAATAATCCCGTAGCCTGATGCAATGCACTGGGATGAGCCTGGTAAAAACGATATTTCCCCTGTAAATATAGATTGTAGGCTTCTGTATTCTGTGTGGGAAATGTGGTAAAAATTGAGTCAGACTGCAGGTCAAATGTATTCCGTAAATTCCTTATTACTTCCTGTGCAATGGCATTCTGAAAGGCAAATACTTCCTGTCGGGTACGTATAAAGCTTTCTGCCCATCTCAACTCGCCACTCCTTGCTTCAATAAACTGTATACTTACCTTAAATTGATCATCCAGCTCTTGCACATTTCCCTTGATCAGGTAAGGCACCTGCAGTTCCTTTCCAATCTCCAGAGGAGATTTCTGGGTGTTTACATATTGTGCAGATGATTGGCGGGAGATTACCCTTAATCCTTCTACTTTAGAGAGCTGGATGATAATATCATCTGTGAGGCCCTCTGCCAGATAATCCCGGGAAGTGCGATTTTCAAATGGCAAAACGGCGATTCTGATAGAAGAATTTCCAGTTGCATGACGGTCCGTGAGAAGTCCTGATCCCCATACTCCTAAAAGGAGTATAGCCAAAATTCCCAGACCAACAAGTAGGTTGCTATGCTTTTTTCTGTATCGTGTTGACTGATTATGCCGATTCAGGATGGGTTCCGTAGAAATAATCTGTTCGTGAAGTGCTTTCATTTCCTCTCCGGGTTCGACTTCCAGGTCTTCATCCAGTAACTGTACATAGTCCTGATAGGCTTTTAGGGCTTTGTTTCGCGCACCAAGTTCATACAAAGAACGGATGTACAAGATGTTGACTTGTTCGGGATATGGATCTAGTTGAAGCAATTGTCCTGCATAAGTACAGGCAAGATCGATATTTCCCCGTTGCTGATAGTGATAGGCCAGTTGTTGAAGGCATTGGATTACCTTTTGATGGGTTTCAGCTCTTATGGTCTCGATCCATTCATCATAAGCTGGCGAGGCAGGGACGTAAAAATTATGGAGAAATGGTCCTTGATAGTCTTTGATAAGTAATTCCATTTGAGGAATATCTATCGCATTAGTCTGAGCTGCATCTGTGTAAAATCGATCCAGATCTGTACTGATATTTGCTTCAGGGTGGAGGCTTACAGTTTTGCGTCCGGTTTGTAGTAACTGTATCTCGTTTCCATTTGCATCAGTTACGATGGGGATTTCCTTACGTATCTGGTAGAGTGTTTGCCGGAGGTTTTGCAGTGCAGAGGATTGAGGCATTCCTGGCCACAGGAGATCGGTTAGTTGTTCCTTGGATACAGGTTCGCCTGGATGTGATGTATGTCTGGTGGCGAGATAAAATAGTAGTGCCTGGGCCTTGGTCGTAGGAAGGCTATCTAGAGCCGATCCGCAATAGCGGATCTCAGGCATACTGAAGAGTTGTATGTGTAAATATGCTTTTGACAAATCTTTCACACGATCGGAATTACCTGCCTGCATGATATTGACACTTATTTGACGGTATTGTTTCACCTTGGTACTACATAAAGCTACCCATTTTTACCACGAATAGAAGCAAGTAACTCTTTTTACCAGAGCTTAGTGCGCTAACTACATAAAGATAAAGTTAACTAAATGTGTGTATTTAGTACACTGTAATCAAAATTACTCTACTTTGATTACAGAGTACTTAGCGTAACAGATTATGATCAATAGATACGTATCTAGAACTTCAAATTATCGCCACAGGATTTTCCAGGTTTAACCTGGCAAATCAAACCCATGAATCCTTAATAGGTAGAGTCCTACAATTTATCCTCTATCCTCGATCATATCAAGAATTGTTGTGCTTGTATAATTCTTTTGAAAGATCTGCGGTAGTGGATCATTTGCTTATTTATTGCACAGGTCTCAGAAAAAGACGCAAGGCTTCTATTAGATGAATTGACGAATAGATATCTATGTCAAGATGTATTAGCATTTGAAAACCTTAAACGTTCAGATATTATAAACAAATTATTGCAATTGCTAGCCTTACAAACTGGTTGTGAAGTGCTAATGAATGAATTAGCAGGTACATTACAGACTAATAGACGTACAATAGATTGGCTAAAGAAAACGTTTGTGTTTTCCGTTTGAGATCAAATGGAAGCTCAACAATCCCAAAGAACTCTCTGACTACAGCAAAAACTACCCAGGCAGCGAGTTCATGTTTCTGGATCGCCAAAATTTTGAACCTTCTGTATCAGATGCCTACTGGTAATTCATACACCCGCTTTCCACAGGCGCGATAAATCGCATTGGCAATTGCAGCTCCGGTAGGGGGGATTGAAACCTCTCCGCCGCCTAAAACGGGTTCATTCGGTCTGTCGAGTAGATATACTTCGATATCGGGTGTCTCACTGATTGTGAGGATGGGATACGACACCCAATCTAGGCTAGTAATTTTCTGTTCGTTAAAAGTAACTGCCTCTTTCAGGGTCCAGCTTGCTGCCTGGACAATCCCACCTTCAATCTGATTTTTCAGTCCATCCGGATTGATCACTTCACCTGCATCAACTGAAGCCCAGCACTTCAGGAGTTTCACTTCAAAAGTGGGAAGATCGACCGATACTTTAGCTGCGACGGCACAATATGCATCATAGTTTTTATATCGACTGAAGGCATAGCCTATGCCTTCGCCATCTTTAAGCGACTGGTTTCTTGTCAAATCGCGAAGTTGTTCTACTACGGCAATGGCTCTGGGATCGGAGAGATGCTTGAAACGAAATGCCAGGGGTTCCTGACTAGCGGCATCGGCCAAATCATCCATCATTGATTCGATAGCGAAGACATTGGCATAGGCACCCAGGCTGCGTAGTGATGACACTCGCAGGGGACCGTTAAAAAAATGGGCAGTTATTTGCATGTTAGGAATATCGTAATAGGGATCAGCATTGCGATGTCCACCGCCTAAATAGCCTCGGGACTTCATTTCCATGGGAGTATCCAGATGGCGTGCAGCCAGAACTGTTCCGGCATCCTGGTTGGGGCGAGTGCTGTGGGAGTCGCTCCAGATACCGGATCGCCAGAAGGCGATCTTTCCATCTTTCAGACCTGCTTCCAGGTCCATGATCATGGCGGAGCCGTAAGGCTCCCAGCGGTTTTCATCTTGGCGGGTCCACCGGACCCGGACATGACGGCCAGGCATTTCCAATGCCAACAAAGCAGCATCTGCGGCGGCATCGTCCGCAACCGTATGTCCAAAACAGCCTGCACCGGGGACGCTGATTAGATGTAGTTGATCTTCCTCCATGTTTAGCATGCTTGATAAAGCTCTTCTTAAAGGATAAATCCCCTGGCTATGAGTCCATACATGGAGTTTTCCATCCTCATACAGCGCAATCGCGCAGGCAGGTCCCATCGATGCATGCATCGTGTAAGGCTTGAAATAACTCCGTTTGATCGTAGTATCAACTGCGACATTTTCAACCTGTCCTTTTTCTGCTACTACCTTAGGCTCATCTGCCGTATTTCTGATATACTGTATTAGATTTTCCTGCCTGGGTAAGATATCAGGTTCCGACCACTTGCTGTTTTGCTTCAAAAGTACTAAGGCACGTTCTGCCTGGTCTTCATGTTCAGTCAAAACCCCTAAAAATCGTCCATTCCTAACTGTTTTAACCACTCCTTGGGCTATTTTCCGAAACCCTTCTTCATCAAAATCCACTAATTCAGACTGATAATTAACAGGTCGTAGCACCCGGGCATGAAGCATACCGGGAAACCGCAGATCGTGAATAAATAACAGTTTTCCCGTGACCATTTTCCTTAAATCCTCTCTCTGGACGGGTTTTCCCACATAGCGATGCGAAGATTTGGGGATGAGTTCTACGGGTATTTCCACCTTTTCCTCAATTTGTTTCCTTTTGAGTATTTTGTAAAAAGAGTGCTGCTGATTATCTTCTATAACTTTTACGCCACCATTTACTATCTCTAGTTTATCTACAGCAGTTGATAGCTCTGTAGCGGCAAGTTCTAATAGCTTTTCCCGTGCCGCTGCCGCAGCATAGCGCACGGCCATTGCGCTACTTTTGATGGACTGACTTCCGGCGGTATATCCTTCATCCGGGGTTAATCCTGTTTCAGCTAATACTACTTCTATCTGATCCAGATCTTGTTGCAGTTCCTCTGCAGCTACCTGCTTGATGGCAATCCGTATGCCCTGGCCCAGTTCCACTTTCCCACTGAAGATCCGTACCCTTCCATCCTCCAGAATCTGTACCCAGGCACTGATTTCGGGGGTTTTTCTCAGACTTCCTGGAAGTTCAGTATTTACTTGATCGTTATTGGAATCTGCAAAACTGGTTCCACATCCGCTGAGCACATACAAGCTGAGAGTCAAACTACCTGTAGATTTCAGGAAGTCTCTTCGGGAACGGGAAAAGGTATGAGAAGCCATGTGTACTTTTTTCTGAAAATACAGGAATAGAGGTGGAAATACAATAGATACTTTGTTAATTCAAGCTATTAAAAATCTCATTTAGAGATCGCCAACTGATTAATTTTCCATGCTCCATTTCCCAGTTTGCATCTCCCCCGTAAATCACAAAGCTATTTGAAATGGGTATCTGTGAGATTTCTTGAAACCAGGCAATATTTTTAAAGAAAGCTGAGTTATACGTTCTGGAGGATTTAATTTCGATAGGAACCAATTCTCCCCCCAGATCCATGAGGACGTCAATTTCACGTTGATTGTGGTCTCGCCAAAAATAGATGGGAGGTCTTGCTCCCAGGTTAAAGTAATGCTTACACATTTCGTTCACGATAAAATTTTCAAATAATGCACCTTTTTGGAAATAATTTTCCAGCGAGGAGGTTTTGTTGATTCTTAAGAGCGAACATGCAAGTCCGGTATCATAAAAATATAAGCGAGGAGACTTTGTAATTCGTTTATTGAAATTTCTGAAGTAAGGATTGACGAGATATACTATAAAAGAGGTCTCAAGTACAGATATCCAGTTTTTCGCTGTAGAGACACTTAAGCCAGTTTCATTAGCGAGATTTGAATAATTTAGACTTTGCCCAATATATCCAGCACAAACCGACAAAAACCTGGTAAATAAACTTAGATTCCCCACATTTTTGATCAGCCTTACATCCCGTTGAATGTATGTTTCTAAATAATTAGGATAAAATTGATGGGGTAGCAATTCTTTATCATAAATTCTGGGATAACAGCCGTTCAGAATCAAATCTTCGTATTTATCAAATGTGTAATCTGCTGATGATAGTTCTTCCAGAGATAGGGGAAGTAGATAGAATATGGCAGATCTCCCAGCCAATGATTGACTAATGTGTTCGAGCATGAGTAAATTATGAGAACCAGATAGAATGAAACAAGCATCTGGATCTTCATCTACAATCGTTTGAATATATGAAAGTAAATCAGGAGTTCTTTGTACTTCATCTATTACCATTCTATGCCCCAGTTTGGCAAACAAGCCTCTTGGATTCTCTAAGACTTGCTGCCTTATGTCAGGCGTCTCCATTGAGAGATAGTTCCAATCTTTGAATAAAGATTTTAGTAAAGTCGTCTTCCCACTTTGCCGGGGGCCAGTAAGGGTAAGAACAGGATACTTCCCCAGTAACTTTAGCATCGAAGATGTCAATTTTCTTGGTATCATAGTCAAATTTACATTTGAAAAGTCAATATGTCTAAATAAATGCCCACTTATACGATATGAATAGGTATTTGAGAGATGTAGATCTTTTGGGTATCTTTAATAAATGATTTGATTATGGGAGCACTATCCATTTCTACTTATACTTACGAGTCCTATCTAGCCTTGGAAGCTGAATCGGATATCAAACACGAATATCACGATGGCTTCATTGTAGCCATGGCTGGGGGTACGCCGGCGCATGGGCTGATTACTGCGAATACAGGGAGAGCTATAGGAAATGCGATTATCTCGATTTCTATGCCTTGCAGACCATTCAGCAGTGATGTGAAAGTCCATATTAAGGAAACTAATAGAACTTTTTATCCGGATCTTTCTATGATATGTGGAGAAATAAAGTCATCCGATAAAGACCCAAATGCTATCACCAATCCCATTCTAATTGTGGAAGTTCTCTCAGAAAGTACGGCTGCCTTTGATCGGGGCCCCAAATTTACCCACTACCGCCAAATCCCCTCCCTGAAAGAATACGTGCTTATCAGTCAAGAAGAACCTGTAGTAGATACCTTCTACCGTACAGAAGATGGAACCTGGGAGATAAATACGATAGAGGGGCTTTCAAAAAAAATAATCCTAAAGTCAATTGATTGTGAAATTGAGATGAGTGATATCTATCGATTGGTACCGGGTATTACGGGTTGATAACTAATTAACCCTTTACCACTACCAACCCCAAATGCTCCTCAATATGATCAAAATCCTTATCTGAGTGAATAATGGGAATGTTCTTTTCGATACAAAATGTCCCTATTAATACATCAATCTTTTTCCTTACTGTTATCCCTTTTTTTCTAAGAAACCTATAATTTTGGGCACATTGAATAGCCATCTCTTTTCCCCCAAGATGAACAAGATTCAGATTAGATAGAAACTCTTGAGCCTGGATAAAATCAGAGTCTTTTGAGAACCCTTGTAATACTTCTGTTAAGATTAAATCACCGATCACAATGAGTTCCTTACTAAGCTTTTGATCTAGTAGATCGGTTTCTTGAGTTTCAATCCCGTTGAAATAATCAATCCAGACAGATGAGTCAACAAATATCATGAGTCAAGTCTTATTTGATTCAGGTCCCCTTCCCATTTCATTTTGCCTTTCCACTTTCTGATTTCCTTTTGCTGCTCTAACTGAATGAATAGTTTAAGTGCCTCTTCTACAACTGCCTTTTTGGTTTTTAATCCACTCAACCTAAGTGCTGTTTCCATTAACTCATCATCTATTATAATATTGGTACGCATATTTATTACATTCATACACATGAATTCATATGTTTATACACATTGCTACTAAGTAAGGTTTCTCAATGGAGGAAAATATTGGTAATTTTGATCAATTTAAAATCATAGAATTTTATCTTACTCATTCTCACATGCCTAATCGACGTCTCGCTGCAATCATGTTTTCCGATATCGAAGGATACACTGCGATGATGGAGAAGAATGAAGGAGAAGCCCTTTCCCAACTAAAGCGATATAAACGATTACTGGAGAAAGAAATACCTAGAATTGTTATAATCTATGATCAGTATAAACCTGGTAAAACCACATTCAAGAAATCCAGGAGATTAACAACATGCATATTGGGTCCTTTAGGGTATGACTCTTGCTCTGGAATGATGATATAATTGTGTTGTACATTAAGATCTGTAATACTTTGGTAAAAACCTTTAGGGACTTTGGGAGCATTAGACGCTTTTATCTCGATAGCTACTCGAATTCCAGTTGGTAAGCTAACATATAAATCTATTTCTGCTCCAGCATGGGTACGGTAAAAATAGCATTCACTCCCTTCTGGTAAACATCTTTTGATTTGTTCTACTACGTATGCTTCCCATGATCCACCATAAGCGATATGTCCCAGTAATACTTCAGGAGACTGGATCTGAAGCAGACTGTGTAAAATTCCTGTATCCCTGATATAAATCTTTGGGGACTTAACTAACCGCTTGCCAAGATTTTCATAATAAGGTTGAAGCCGATGAATAATAAAACTTCCCTCTAATAAATCCAGATAGCGACTTATGGTATTACTGCTCAGCCCCAATGATCTTGCGAGCTGACTCATATTCAGGACATTGCCATTAATATGTGCCAACATGGATAACAAACGACGCAGTGCCTGAGAGGGAATTTCATATCCTAATTCGCGAAGATCTCTTTCTAGAAATGTCCGAATAAAGTTATTGAGCCAGGACCAGGTTAAGGTATTATTTGGCGCTAACAGTGCATCCGGAAATCCCCCTTTGAGCCAGTGATCTCTCATAGAGAATCGTTGAGCAATTTCTGGTAAGGAAAATGGAGTGAGTTCAGTATAGGCAATTCTACCAGCAAGGGTTTCGGAACTGAATTTAATCATGCCTGGAGACGCAGATCCCAAAATAATAAATCGAGCAGGCCGCCGATCCTGATCCACTAGCGCCCTCAAGAGGGAAAACAACTCTGGCATTCGCTGAATCTCATCTATGATTACGCATTTATCTCTGTGCAGATTAAGGTAGGTTTCTGCATCTTCCAGTTTGCGTATATCTGACTCCAGTTCCAGATCCAGATATACACTTTGTATTGAAAGTAAATCTCTTAACTGCTTCGCAAGGGTAGTTTTACCTACTTGTCTGGGTCCGATGATTCCCACCATGGGAAAATATTCCAAATGTGATAGTATGTAAGAAGTGATGAGTCGAGGTATCATCCTTGAAAATTAGAGATTTGACTTAAAAATTTCAAGGAAAAAGATATTATTCATGCAGATTCTGACAGTCGATCACTTTAAATTATCATATATTGTAACACAGAAAGGCTGGAAATAATGCAGACGATTAAGATCACTATCCAAAATAAGAAAGATCAGGAGGATGTACTCCATAAGCAACAAGTGCTTTTCTTAAATTCACTGCTTCTTGACGATTCATTTTGAGTGTATACGCTGTAGTCCTGCCCTTAGAACTGATACCAATGACATGACTAAAGTCTTCATTCCTGATAAAATGATCTGACCATTTGTCGTTTCTAGGATGAAAAAGATTCCCAAATTCCATATTCAATGGATCTAGTCCCTGAGATTTATTGTATTTGCAATTATTACAATGTTGGCAAGCAAGTGCCAGATTATCTAGCTCATGCGAACCTCCCATCGATATAGGAAGAATATGATCTACTGAAAATGGGTGAAAAGCATAATCCCCTATTGCCTTACAATATTCACAAAGATTGCCTGCTCATTTACGGACCTGTTCTTTTCTATCAGAACGGAGTGAGTTCTTAGGCACTTTTTGGAGAGTTAATACCTAATTCTTGCATAAGTTGAGGTAGAGAAATACCCTTAAGTTGAGCCAATTCTCCTAAAATTTCTATCCTTCTCAGACGAAGTTGCTCCTCTTCCTGGGTTAGCTGAACAAGTCTATTCAATTCTTTTTCGGTAATTTCACCATTATCTCTTTTAGAGATCAGGTTCATGGATTCATTTCACTTCTCTTCAGGAAACGCAGTTTCTTTATTGAGTTTAAGAAGAAGTTGCGATTCTTGCGTTTTCTAATCGGCTTTCTTCCTCTCTTTTAGTATCTTGGAAATTTCCCTAACGATTGCTTCCAATTGATTTGTGTCCAGTTGTGCGATTAATTTATGAGTTTCAATTTCTGTTTGTATCTGTACTTTTTCCATTGTACCCACAACGATTCCGATATACTTACACCCGTCAAACTAGTCAGAGGACAATCTGAGTGGGAAAGAACCTTTAATCGGGCTGCTGATGGTCTTTTTTCAACAGCAGTCTCCAGGATGCGACAATCAATTGAGTCTATTTTCAATTGGTTCATTGAAAAAGTCGATTTACAGAATGCTTCTAAGGTCAGATCAGTCCAAGGACTGATGGTGCACCTATTTGGAAAACTTTCTGCGGCTTTTGCTACTTTAGTTTTTAACCCTTGATTCGCATAACTTATAAAAGTTACGCTAATATCGTTCTGAAAGTAAGATTTATCCGAGCCTGTCTGACTTTTTTGGACTTGGGTAATGCGTGTAGCCAATGGGTCTGGGTCCTACCTTTCATCACCAACAAACTTCCGTTTTCCAACACAACTTCTACTTTTTCTTTGGTTTCTTTGTGCTTGAACACAAACTTTCGCTGAGCGCCTAAGCTTAAGGAAGCTATGGTGGTATTTTTTCCCAATTCCCGTTCGTCATCGCTATGCCAGGACATCCCCTCTTCCCCGCTGTGATAGAGATTGAGTAAACAGGAATTGAATTGATCCCCTGAAATAGCTTCCACTTTCTGTTTCAACTCCTTTAACTCTTTCGTCCAAGCCAGAGCTTCTTTGGTGGCATTGGAATAGGTATAGGAATAGTTGCGCTCACCATACCAGGCTACTTCCCGTTTGGTCGTGATTTGTTTTCCAAATAGAACCAATTGATCATTGCTCCATTCTATGGTGTTTAGAAGGCGCTCAAAGTAGTATCGGGCTATTTTGGAAGATAATACCGGACCATAATATACGGCTTCTCCATCATGGGGAAGGAGATTTTGCCCACGATCCTGATTGAATAAGTCCATATGGGGTATACGGATGAACTAATATTTGGATGAATATTCAGTGGGATAGGTAGATACGGTACACTTGCAAACGCTGTATCCTATTTGATGAGAGTTATATAGACCGCATATTTTGAGTGGTAGATGAAGTAAGTAGCACAAGTTGATTTCCCTAATCTCTAAAAGCCAATATTCTCAAGCGCTGGTAATCTGCATACCAGATTCCATTGATCAGGCATTGATCTTTAATGTTTTCTTGCACTCTTAGTTTAATCTCTTCTTGGTCAGCGTCAGGTATCTCTTCAAAAAAAGCTCCGCCAAACATATCCAGCCAGTCGATAATTCCCGTCTGCTCATCTGTAAGCTCAGAGGGTCGCTCATAGTGGTAAGCCCTTCTCACATGAAAACCATATTTTTCAAGCAAAGAAGTATACTCGCCTACTGTAGGGAAATACCATACTTGCTTTTTAGCTTGTTCCGGATATCCGTGTTCAATGAGTTCTTTTTTTAGTTGCTTTAAGATAGTCTCCACATTACCTTTTCCTCCCATTTCGAGGATGAGTCTACCTCCAGGTGTGAGATTGTTGTACATCGCCTGAATAGCTTCCTCTACATCTAGTACCCAGTGCAAGGTAGCATTGGAAAATATCGCATGAAATGGTTGATCAAACTGAAAGTCTGATGCGTCCATAACGTAGAACTCCAGTTTAGGATATTTTGCCTGGGCATGGGCAATCATTGATGGCGAGTAATCTACACCTACAGCGTAGGTACCTTTTTGATGGATTTCATAGGTCAATTGACCTGTACCACACCCTAGGTCCAGAATTCGTTCCCCCGGATGAGGCTGAAGCCACTCGATGAGTTCCTGGCCGTATTTAAATACAAAAGAATGTTTCTGGTTATAAAGTTGAGGATTCCAGGATAAATCTTCGCTCATGAGAAGATTTTACGATACAAAAATAGCAACAACACCGCTCCTACAATGGCCATGATGATTCCGCCGATGGTAAGCTCTCCAAAGGAGGAATTGAAAAAGGGCATAAATTTGGAGATAAAACTTCCTAAATATGAGCCACCTATACCCACGAGTATGGTACCGATCCACCCTCCGGGATCTTTTCCGGGATGAATGTATTTAGCAATACCGCCAGCAATGGCACCTAAGATGATAAGAATGATAAGACCAACCATGATGTATTTTTGTGTTTATTTTGGTTAAAGATAGTAAAAAATATGGAATTTTTCAGAGCCTACAGGTTGCAATCTGCAACCCATTCTAGTAATTCCGCTTTCATTTTCTTCACCCGTTTGGGTTGGAGCTTAGCTATGTTTATCGTTTCGCTGGGATCTTCGATCAGGTCGTAAAGTTCGAAGCTATTACCCTCGTCGGTGCTGATGAGCTTGTAGCGATCTGTTACCCAGGACATCTTGCCAGGATACTGGAAACCAATGGGTGACCTGCGTTTGCGTTTTCTCCCCAGTAGTATCTTGTAGACATTGGTACCATCCAGGGTGACATCTTTTGGAAAAGGTAAGTCCAGGGCCTCTACGATCGTGGGTAAATAGTCGCTGGTAACGACAGGAGCCTTCAGCCTCCTACCCGGCATCATTCCCGAAGACCAAACGGTAAAAGCTGGGACCCGTACACCCCCTTCGTACAGACTGCGCTTGCGTTCACGAAAAGGGCCAGCACTTCCTGGCGTATCTCGCTCAGGGCCATTGTCGCTGGCAAACCAGATCCAAGTATGGTCTTCAATACCCAGTTGGTCTAATGTCTGTTTGAGTCTACCAATCTGCTCGTCCATGGCAGTGATCGCCCCGTAATAGAGTTGTTTCTCATGAGAGAGGTCGCTGTAAGATTCGCGGTGTTCCCGATCAGCCACGACGGGTAGATGAGGCGTGTGAAACCATATTACAGTGAAGAAAGGTTGGTCATTTGTATGAGCAGATTTGATAAAGGGGATGGCCCGGTCCATGATGATACGACTGTTGTCTCCATGCAAGTCGCCTTCTACCAGATGTTCTTCTCCATCCCAGTAAAAGGTACCATAGCATGCTGATTCCTGATCTTTATTTACAGCAGCCCAGCCATAGCGGAGGTTTTCTCCCTGTGTTGTATTAAAAACAATGGGTTTGATCATGGGATCATAGGTAGGAACTTTAGATTCAGTAGAAAAATAAGCATCAAAACCGTGAAAAGTAGGGAGTTGATAATGAGATGAATCTCCGGGTCTACCCCGGTTAGCATCTTTGATCTGGGTAGTTAGCGTACCCAGGTGCCATTTGCCAAAATGTCCGGTAGTATAGCCTTGTTCCTTCAGGATTTCAGCCAGGGTAACTTCTTCGGGTTCAAGATGACCGACATTGGCATTAGGTATGCCCAGGCGATAGGGATTGCGACCCGTGAGGCAACTGCCGCGAGTAGGTGAGCATACGGGGGATGCGGAATAGAAGCGATCAAAGATGACCCCTCTCGAGGCAAGTGCATCCAAATTGGGGGTATGTACTGCTTGATTGCCATTGAATCCTATATCACCCCAACCGAGATCATCGCACATTATAAGAATAATATTGGGACGATTTCTGGGTTGTGCCTGTAAGGATAGGAAAATAGTCGCGTTAAATAGCGTGAAGCATGCTATGGTAGTCCGGAAGCTTTTAAATAAACACTTCATATTGATAGGGTTAAGAAGACATACCTATACAAGGTACTCAATAAGTATATCTTATACAGATTGATTCTACCACCTGTCCATTTCAAAATGCTTATGAAGTGAAACGATCTACGAATTATCTGAAGGCATCTGTGCATCAACCTTTTTCAGAACTTTTTGAAGCTTTTTTCTGAGTTTCTTTGCTTTCCGTGGCATTTCCTCAGCCAGATTGTTTTTTTCTTCCCAGTCGTTTTCCATATGGTAGAGTTCGATTTTTTCACGGTCGTAAAACTCGATAAGCTTCCAGTCGTCGATTCTCATAGCACTTCCCGGGGTCCATGCGCTGCCATGATAATGTGGAAAATGCCAGTAAAGCAGGTCGCGTCCGAGTTCGTTTTCACCTTTTAGTAAGGGTAGCAGACTTATCCCATCTACATGTTGATCTGGCATAGGAGCCATACCAGCGAGTTCCAACAGGGTAGGATAAAAGTCCATGCTGATGACCGGCTCATCAGATTCGATCCCGGTCTTACTGATCCCTGGAGCACGTATCATCAGGGGGACACGTATGCCTCCTTCGTAGCACCAGCCTTTTCCTGCTCTCAGTGGAAGGTTCGCGGTAGGCGCATTTTCCCTGAATAAAGTCGAAAGCCCTCCATTATCCGAAGTGAATACAATGATCGTGTTATCTGATAAATCCAGTTCTTCCAGTTTATCCAATACCCTACCTACATTTTCATCCATCGAATAGACCATGGAAGCATAGGCGGAATTGTCCTGATAGAGCTTGGTATAGCCCTCATCTTCACGAATGTGGTCCGGTTCATAATCAGGTTTCATCGCTGCCTTAGCTTCAAATTTAGAGATATGCTTTTTGGAAGCCTGGATAGGGGTATGGACAGTATAAAAAGAAAGAAACAGAAAGAAAGGATCATCCTGATGGTCTTCAATAAATGTGAGGGATTCCCGTGTTAGTCGATCGGTAAGATATTCTCCTTCTGGGCCGTCATCCAGTTTGGGATTGTTGTAAGGGGAATAATACCCTCCTGGGGGGCTACCTTTTTCATGTCCACCGTAGTTGTAATCAAAGCCCTGATCTTCGGGATAATAGCCCTCGCTTCCCAGGTGCCACTTTCCTGCAAAACAAGTGCTATATCCCTGTTGTTTGAAAGCTTCAGCGAGTGTGATTTCTTTCAGGGGAAGCTCATGACGGTCATTGGGCCCTTCCAGTTTTTTGCCGGGAGGATTCTGACCGGGTATCCAGTCGGTAATTCGTACACGGGCGGGATGCTTGCCGGATACGATGGCGGCACGAGTTGGAGAACACACTGGGCTGGCGGCATAAGCCTGAGTAAAACGGACGGCGGATTGAGCTAGCTTATCCAGATGGGGAGTTTCGTAAAACTCTGATCCATAGCATCCTAGATCAGCCCAGCCTAGGTCATCGACGAGGATGAATACTATGTTAGGGGGTTGGGATTGAGCAAAAGCGGTAGATATGATGAAGGCTATGGTATAAAGGTATTTCATAGTACTTGTTATTAGACAGGATTCACCGGATTTAAAATGCAATGTCAATGGAGCTTTCTTTATCCGGGAAGACGCCAGTTAATTCCTTCCAACTGTCTGTATCGGGATCTCCTACTTTGATTGTATATGCACCGGATTCAAAAATTTTGGGCTGGAAACTATCTCTGTTGATGCGCAGCTTGTAGACCAGTTCTCCCGTTGCTTCGTGAATCACTTCAACTATGGGGTTTTCGATTCCAGATAAGTTCATTGTTGGTAGATAATCCATTGCTTCGCGTCCATAATTGTCGGTAACATTGATTGTGAGGGGCCAGCCGGGAAACTGCTCGGGTTTGTCCTGACCGGGGGCATCCAGGTAGCGGTAAGCTTCCATCTTGATAGTCTGTTGAGATTGATCAAAATGAATCATTCCATATCCTGAAGCCTTTTGATGCATCAGGTCATAGCGATTGGAAGCGTCTGGGTTTTCCTTAGGATTCCCAACGGTGTAAATGAGATTGGGATGTCCAAATCCATCTTTATAATATCCGGTATTGGGGAGATCATGATCGGGGCGATACTCAAAAGACCAGCCGAGCTTATCGGGCCAGAAGGCCCTTGGATAACCAACGGTTATGGCTGGGGTACAGAATGCCCATCCTGCATCACCGAAGTCTTCCAGGCCATATTGGAGGATAGCTGGCAGATGCTGGTCGCCGTTGATGTGAAAGGCAAAGCCTTTGCGGATGAGACCTATGACTTGCTGTCGCTGGTTTTGCGGCCAGCCGCCGGAGTCGAGGTCTGCGGCAAGCACCATCCGCTCTTCTCCGTGATGTGTGGCGACACCTGCAAAGAGTGTCTGAGATAGCAGTACCTTCATATCAGCACCCTTCCAGTCAGAAACCCAGTCCTCGAGGAATACCATCTGGCGAGGACCAAGGTATTCCAGGTTGGGATTATCTATGCGACTCATATTGTCGAGGGGTTCCTGTAGGTGGTCGGGACGACCACCCCAAGTGGCTATAGCCACAGGACCGGTTTTGAACATTCGATCGCTGATAATGGCAAAGCTCACCCTGCCATAGACCATATCTGTATACCAGGGCGTAATGTCCTGTTCTAGCAAGGTGGGATCGTAAGGATCGGGAAGATGAACGCACTGCGTGCGGTGAACAGCATTGACCATTTGTGCAGGCTGTACATAGCCGCCAGATGAGCCTTGAAACTGACGGAAGGTCTCAATGTCAATATTTTCCCCTCCTTCACCCCAAAGATTTCCCTGAAAGACATCATGATCATCTGGCGTACATACTGTGGGTCTGTCCCGCATCAAATCTCTAAAGGCCCAGCCAAACATGTACCATTTTCCCAGATAATTGAGAATGGCGCTGTCTGCTGGAAAGCGGATGATGCCGTATCCCCCATTACTTTCATATAGTTGGTCACCCGAGAAGAACAACAGATCTGGGTCTTCCTGAATGAGATTTTCTGATACTGGTGTGTATGGAAAGCCAGAACCAAACTGACAAGTCAGTCCTGCTACTTTGAGCGGCCTGTCTATGGGATCCTTACGGATAGTGCCTTGGTAGTAATCTGGGATGACTGTCCCATCCGGAAAGGCCTGTTCATAAACAAGTCTATATGGTATATCTTTTGAGCTATCCCAATTTTCCATCCTGAACAATGCAGTACGTGCATCGGCATCGATAGACTCCGTTGCTATGGTTTTCCAGTCATTTTCCTCCTGTATCTGAAGCATTACTTGTTGGTTATCCTGCTCACCAATCGGAGGCATTTGTGCTGTCATTTTTAATATATCCTTGCTTAATGTATGCATACTCCACAGAATAGGCCCCATTCTTTCCTGTTTATTTTCTTTAATGCTGGTGCCAGATACATTCAGATCATCAAACCAGAATCTAGGTCCATTTTGGTATGCATTGCCATTTTGATGGGTATTGACCAATGCGATCAATCCTTCCAACGAGGAAGATTGTGGCAAAAGGACTACTGGGGAAGAAATCCCTTTTGCATCTGTAGCCTGAATCCAAAGCTCATAAGTTTCATCGGGAAGTTGTAGGCCATTCAATTCTATACTAAATTCTTCTAGGTTAAAGTCATCGGGTAGTTTTTCTCTTTTATCTCCCAAAAAAATATAGCCCTCTGTATGTATTCCTGCATCCATACCTTTCCCAAAATAACACAGGGCCGATACACGTTGATCCACGGTGTCGTGAATGCCTATGCTAAGACCTGCTGATCCATCTACTTTACCCTCATTGAGCATACCCATTCTCACTTTGATGAAGAAATTTCCAACAGGAGAGAGGGTATGAGTAAGAAGGTTCACGCGCATGCGGGTACGGTGTCCCATGCACTCTAGTCTACCTCCACTTACCTGCCAGTCTTCCAGCGGTATGGACCAGAAATTCTCGCTTATCCAGATCCTATCGTGAATATTATCAAAATTTTCATTGAAGCCAGTCTCACTTGCCGTATTGCAAGCGGTGAAAATCAATAAGGATAATAAGAAATAAATACAATATGATTTTGGGATCGAAGGTTCGTACATATGAAAAATCTTGAATGTGCATCTCTATTTACTAATCTATGAAATTTATAGGGAATTGCGTCATTTTGCTGGATATTTCGCTATCTCCTTATTTCTTTCCTTATTTTATGGCAAACATTTCTATTTTTGTAGGATTACAATCTATCGAAACAACACCATGCTTAGATTTCAGGATCAAATTGCCATTGTAACCGGCGGTGCAAGAGGTATAGGGAAAGGCATTGCCAACCGTTTGTTGGAGGAGGGAGCTACTGTTGTACTATGGGATATTTTAAAGGCTCCACTGGACGAAACAGTAGAGGAATTACTAGAATTGGGAAAGATTTCAGGAAAGTGCCTCAATATTACAGAAGAGAGAGAGGTAAAAGCATCTATTCAGGAGGTGGTGGCAACACATGGAAAGGTTGACATACTGGTGAACTGTGCAGGTATTGTAGGTCCCACTTCTTGTAATATCATGGATTATGAGCTGAAGGACTTTCAGCACATACTCAATGTAAACCTCACGGGTGCATTTCTCACAACCAAATATGTGATTCCACCCATGCTGGAGCGCCAGTATGGACGCATCTTACATATTACTTCTATTGCAGGCAAGGAGGGCAATCCCGGCATGGTAGGATATACCTCTAGCAAAGCAGGTATGATCGGCCTGATCAAAGGGATTGGTAAAGAGTTTGCAGATCAGGGGATCACGATCAACGGGATCGCACCCGCAGTGATTGCAACTCCGATGAATCTGGAAACAGAAAAGCAAATGTTGGACTATATGATCGCCAAAATTCCTATGAAGCGCCTGGGAACGGTCGAAGAGGTAGCTTCTCTCGCCTGCTGGGTCGTATCCCAAGAAGCCAGCTTCAATACTGGATTTGTATTTGATCTATCGGGAGGAAGAGCGACTTACTGAAGCACACAGCTTAAAACAGTACCATCATTTCACGATGTCTGATAGGCTTTGACAGTCTCTTCGATCCCCTGCTCATAGGGAGTAGGGGAAAAATCAAAAGCCTGTTCGAATTTGCTGCTGTCAAACACATAGGGATATTCATTTTGATACATCATCTCTGGCACTTCTCTTATTTCTGAATTAAATAATCCTGCCATTTGCACCATCCATTTTTTTAGTACAGAATACTTTGGTTCTATACCTATCTTTTCTGCAGCAATCTCGATCAATTCTTTTCCTGTGAGTGCCGGACTGGCAGTAGGTAAATGCCAGATTTGTCCATAGGCATTGGGAGTGTTTCCCAGGAGAGCCATCGCCTTACCCATGTCTGGAGTATAGGTGAAAGAGTGTACCATATCGTCGCGCCCGATCCATTGGGCCTTTTTTTCGGCTATCATATTATCCAGTACCAGCTTATTAAAGATACTGGTACCCGCATGGGGTCCATAAAAGTCTGCTGCTTTTACGATCATTCCAGTTACTCTTCCTTCCTCCATGGCATTGAGCAGCAATTCAGCGACTTCTTTTCTCACCTCTCCTTTCTTACTATCGGGTTTAAGAGGGCTTACTTCAGTCATCTTTTCTTCTACCTTCCCCAGCGGATAGATATTGTCCAGAAAGACCAGCTTTGTGTCCGACTGAGCACAGGCCTCCATCACATTTTTCATAATCGAGGGCCATTTCTCCCGCCATATCCTAGAATTATAGGGAAGGCCGACTGTCAGATACGCTACCTCCGAACCCTCAACGGCTTTGAGAGTTTGTTCCTGATCTAACAAATCAGCAGCAAAAGTCTGATCTGTATCATTGATCCTACGAGGATTACGACTCACGATCCGGATATTTTGTGTGTATTCTGGAAGGTGTCTTGCTAGTTCTATACCTGAAATTCCAGTTGCGCCTAAAATGGTATGCATGATGGGATTTTTTAAATTATTGAAAAATAAGTGATTGATACCCCATCTCTTACAGCTCAGTTAAAAATATGATTAATCTATAGAAATCAAACGAGATGAGTCGTGATAATAGAAACTTTATCTTAATATACTGTCGGGAATTTGAGTTGTATTAAAGTTATAAATCTCCCCATTTTACTTGATGATATTTTGAGAATATCTAAACAAAATCCCTGGATTTTCCAATTTCTCCCTATTTTAGAGTAAAATTCACTCAGATGGAATCAATTTCCTGGTCTTCAGACACAGAGCTTTTCAGCCTGATCAGACAAGAACTCTTTACAGCAGTGGTGGGCGATGTAATGGATAAAGCGGGTCTTTTTCACCAGTTTTTGCCTCCCAGCATACGTCCATTGCGGGAAAATATGGTCGTATTGGGGCGTGCGATGCCTGTTTTGGAGGCAGATGTATATATGGAAGTATCCTTATCGGGATCGTCTACTATGCAAAAGCCCTTTGGGCTGATGCTGGAAGCATTAGACGACCTCCAGCCGGATGAAGTCTATGTTTGTACGGGGGCTTCTCCCCGATATGCCTTGTGGGGGGAACTGATGAGTACCCGTGCCATTAAACTTGGGGCTACAGGAGCTGTTGTGAATGGCTATGTAAGGGATACTAAGGGGATCTATGCATTGAGTTTTCCCACTTTTGCTCAGGGTAGCTATGCTCAAGACCAGGGGCCACGCGGTAAAGTGATCGATTACCGCGTACCCATAGAAATGGAGGGTGTGTCCATTTTGCCTGGAGATATTATCTTTGGGGATATAGATGGCGTACTGGTAGTGCCGCAACGATATGAACAGGACATAATCGAAGCAGCCATAGAAAAAGCCCGGGGAGAAAAATTGGTCAAAAAAGCTATTGAAGCAGGTATGAGTGCCTGTGAGGCTTTTGAAATCTATGGCATTATGTAAGCGCTTTCATGTTAAATAAAACCAGATGATTCATGAAGATAGACCTTAGCGGAAAAAACATATTGGTCACAGGAGGTGCGGGATTTGGGGTGGGATCGGGAATGTGTGAAGCGGTGGCAGAGGCTGGTGGTAATCTGATCGTCAATGATCTTTCTCTTGATGCTGCTCAGGAAGCTGCCAGACGCTATGAGCGAGCAATTGCCATCGATGCGGATGTCAGTGATCAAGATGCTGTACAGCAAATGTTTGAAGACCTTAAGTCTACCTGTGGTGTCATTCATGGTCTTATCAATAATGCAGGCATTGGCCTGGTGAAACCTTCTCACAAAGTTAGCAGTCAGGAGTTTGAAAGACTTTATGCTATAGATGTTCAAGCTGTATGGATGATGTCCAAAGCCTTCGTCAACCAGTTATTGGATGCAGGCGAAACGGGAAATATCGTCAATGTATCCTCAGTAAATGCGCATATGACTACTATGGGATATGCGATCTACGCCAGTGCTAAAAGTGCAGTCGAAGGGCTTACCAAAGGAATGTCGCTAGACTTTGGAGAATATGGTATCCGCGTAAATTGTGTGGCTCCTGGCTATGTACACTCTAAACAGGGATTTGAATTGATTGGATCTTTTACCCCGAATCCACAAGCTTGGGTAGAGCATCTTCGTGACAACTATCAAAGCCTGCGACGCTTCGTAGATGCTATTGACTGCGGCCGTACGGCCGCCTTCCTGCTTTCCGACCTCAGTCGGTCGATTACTGGACAGACCATCATTGTAGATGGTGGACTGACCAATATGCTGTTTAGCAATGATTTTTTGAACGTAGAAGACTTTTAACATGATTATACAATCCATCACGATCCATGAGGTGATCATCCCGGCAAAACCGGGTGTAGTAGAGAGTAAGGGCATGAACAAGCCCTTACACAAGCTCCCTGTGGGAGCCAAAAAGGGCTGGAGTGTCCAGTTTGACCAGCTCCCCAAACTCATCATCAAAATGCAGCTCGACAATGGCTTGATAGGCTGGGGGGAGCTGTATCGCGATCACAATTGGCAGGTAGTGGATGGAATTGCAGAGGGATTGATTGGTAAATCTATCAAAGAAATGTGTCTGCAGGATCTACCTTTTACCTTTTGCCGGGAATACGATGGGTTTGAATGTGCCATATGGGATGCTTTTGCCAAAGCGCATGATATGCGTGTAGTCGATTTGTTAGGAGGTGTAGTAAGAGATAAGGTCCGGGTGGGAGCCTGGTCCAGCCACAGGAGAAATGAGGAAATTGCCGATCTGGCAAAGGGATTTGCTGAGCGAGGATTTGACTGTATTAAGTTTAAGGCTGACCTGGAAGACGATGTAGTCTTCTGGTGTAGTGAGATCAAGCGTGTAGCGCCTGATATGCAGGTGATCCTCGATCCCAATGAACGCTGGATGTATCCCGGAGAGGTGCGCAAGCGCATAGATGGACTTGCCGGGATCGGCAATGTGCTCTGCCTGGAAGATCCTCTTCCCCGGTGGATGTTGCACGAATTTGCCAACCTAAAACGTTATGGCTCCGTGCCCATAGTCCTTCATGTATCGTTGCCGTACATCCTGCATGGGCAGCGCGTCGAAGACGCGATCAAGGCCCTCAAAGCCGACGCTGTCGACGGCTTCAACTTCAATGGCGGTCTCGCCAATTTTCAGTGCCTCGATCACATCGCCGCCGCTGCAGGACTACCCTGCTGGCATGGTTCGGAAGTAGACCTGGGTATCCTCGAAGCTATGTACGTCCACTCCTGCGCAGCAGCGAAGTCCTGTATATGGCCTGGAGATATATTTGGGACTTTAATCCGTGAACACGATCTGCTCCAGGAATCGCTTAAGATTGAGCCTCCCTTTGTACACCTTCCTAAAGGCGCAGGATTGGGCATAACGCCGGATGAAGATGCTATCACACATTACCAGACCCAACAAAAAACCTATACATTATGAGTATTTATCAAAATCCTTTTCCCAATGATCCTGACCGCCGGGAAATATGGGAAATGCTGGTAAAAAGAGACATACAAGCCTTCGTGAAGCAGGACTGGAATATGGTAAAAGACGATTTTATCGAAGGGGGCTTCATGGGCATTGATGGAAGAAATCTGAGCAATCCCGATTCCTGGCGCATGACCTTTCCAGATCTAACCAGTTATCGCGATGAGTGGCTGAGTCAGGCCCAAAACTTTGCCGAAGTGGAATGGGCCGAAAATCCCGAACCACAACTCTACAATGCTACAACCCTTAGAGATATCGAGATTGTGGGAGATGTGGCCCTCATCCATAAAAAATTTGATGGAAGTGTCATGCAGGCAGATGGGAAAGCTGCTGTGCTCAACTGGCAGACCTTGTATAGATGCAGAAAGGTAGAGGGGACATGGAAAATTGCCGGGTTTGTGGGATATCTTCCTCACCCGATGGGTTTTGACAAGCGCGAGATGCGGCCCTCCAAAATGCAGCCCGAAGGTGCAAGCCAGCACGTCACGGCAGGACCTTATTCTCCTGTACTGAATATAGCGCCTCACCAGCTGGTGGTGATTTCAGGACAAGCTTCCATCGATTCATCCGGTGAAGTAGTGGGTGATACGATTGAAGAACAAACTCACTATACGATCAAAAACTGTCAAAAACAGCTTGAGACGTCGGGTTGCAGTCTGTCGGATGTATTTAAAGTGAATGTTTACCTCAAAGATCTGGCCGACTGGCCTAGGATGAATGAGGTATATAAGACCTATTTCCCCGATCCCAAGCCAGTTCGTACAGCGGTTGGTACAGATCTGCTGCTTACGCTGCTCGTCGAGATTGAAATGTGGGCGGTAAAGGGGTGATTAGCTTGTTAGCCCTCAGATAGCATTCGTTTGCGATGGAGGCTAGCGAGAACCTGAATAAAGTCATGGTTCCTATTGGTATTTTTGAATAGATTATGTGATTGATTTAGGCTATAGATTCAGATAAAATTTCTCCTTGCTATGATCTGGGAACAACTTACTACGCTAGAATTAGATGAAATGGACCGGAAGATTCCAGTTATTCTTCCTATGGCTGCTATTGAGCAGCATGGACCTCATCTGCCCATGGCTACCGACCGGATAATCGGTGAACATTTTTGTCAACAGCTGAATGAAGCCCTTCCCCATGCAGTATTGATACTACCTACGATTGCAGTAGGATGCTCAGAACATCACATGGATTTTGTAGGTAGTCTGACCTTGCAGCATACTACTTTTCTTCAACAAGCTGAAGACATCCTGAGTTCTGCAATCCAGCATGGATTTAGCAACTTTTTGATCCTCAACAGCCATGGGGGAAATCAAAGTATCGGTGGGGTGTTGTTAGAACGAATGGGCAAACGAAGTCCCGATTGTCAGATTGTCTTTGCTACCTGGTGGCATGCGGCGATGCCTGAAATCCTGGAAATGAACCAGACAGGAGAAGGGGGCGTGGGACATGCTGGCGAATTTGAGACCTCCCTTATGATGCATATTGTACCGGAATTGGTAAAAAAACCCTTGCCGCAAGGTGGGAATATTGCTACGTATTTCTGGGCCAACCGGGATATGCTTCGTGGAGCTAAGGCCGGACTGTATCGTACGATGAAAGAAATGACACCCAACGGCGTATTTGGTGATCCTACTGCCTCCTCAGCGGAGCAAGGCAAGGCTATCTCAGATCTAGTGGTGGATGCTTTGAAGACAGTTGTCTTCGACCTATATCGCTAAGAAATAAAATCTTCCCGTATGGGGTTGAAACTATCTACCAGACGAGCCTTTTCAGAAAGTAACTTAATGGTGTGTTGCTTACCAGAAGGCACACAAAAAACATCTCCAGCTTTCAAATGTTGATCTGGCTCTCCTTCGCAATAAAAGATGATTTCCCCTTCGGCGATATAGCAGGTCTGTACATGTGGATGCGAATGTGGAGGCTCAGGCTCTTCCCAGGGGCCATTGCTGAAGTCCAGGACTACCGTCATGAGGCCTCCGGTATGGACGAGATAACGTTGAAGGCCATCTCTGACCTGTTCGGGTTGAGTTTCTGAGGGTTTAAGTGTGGGCATGATTGTTAAAATAAGGTTAAGGTTAGATGAGTCAATTTCGTAAATTTTTCAGACGTTATAATACATTGATCCCCTGTAAAAGCAAATGGTTTATGAAAATTTCTCACGGCATAATTTTGATAGTTCTTGTCCTTCATTCTATTTCCAGTCTCCTGGCAAAATCTATTGAGCCTCCTTATTCGATGACGATTGACACCCTCAGATACCTCGTAATCAACGATTTCAAGAAGCAGAGGTCTATTGTACTCGACAAGGGAACGGAAGTAATAATCGTTGCTTTAAGCGGAAAAAAATATAAAGGTAGCATAGATAGCCTTAAGGCTGATACCATTTTTGTCAAGGGTACAGCAATCACTAAATACCAGATTAAGAAGATCAAAAGCGCCTATGCTACTCGAAAAGCCAGCGTGCTAAAAATACTTTTGGGAATCACTGCTGGAATTGGGATTGTAGCACTTCTGGTGGGTTTCGTATTTTCAAAAGATCTCGGACTCTCTGTTTCTGGTTCCAGTTTTAATGATACGACCAGTTTTATCATTGTTCCGGGTGTTATACTGGGCGTATTGGCCTTTATTATTGCCCTGGACAGTGCCCAAACCCTCTATAAGTCCTCCAAGCCCGGGAGGTATGAGATGCTGTTGGTTCCTGATGAAGAATTGCAAAATAGTGTGAGGTTTTATTCGGAATGAGGTAATGAATTGGCAAACCCTTCCCGTTTTGTTCTCAGGTAAAGTGAAAGGCCACGGCATCGCGCTCATAGGCCGTAATCATCCAGAGATCATCTTCCGCGATGTTGCGGATCTCAGCAATTATCAGGTATGGAGCAATCAACGCTTTGAGGTTGCTTAGTGCAAGATAGACAAATAGCGATTATTCCATGAAGATAAAATACTGATTTTATTTATAGTCCACCAATATACTTTTTGTAACTTGTACTTTATTCGGTTGTTGTTTGGTAGTATTATTGATTTCCTTCACAACCGGATGTCCCTCTTTTTGCCACGCAAGTATTCCTCTTTCCAGATTGCGCAGGTATCTGAAACCACTCTCTTCCATGATATTGCATGCTAAAGTACTGCGTATTCCACTCTGGCAATTGATAAAGTAAACTACATCTTTGTCAAGTGGAGCAATCTGATCTTTAAAATCTTTAGCTCTGACATTCATATTGATAGACCCATCAATATGTACATTGACAAACTCTTCAGGTGTTCGAACGTCTATTAAAATGGGATTGTCGTATTTTTTCATTTCTGCTATAAATGCCCTGGTATCCAGGCTAATCGTACCTGTCTGTCGAGGTGTGTCAGGATTGCGCTCAAAAGTTATGCTCCACATGCCTCTAAGATCACCCATGTCAAAACCTACTGCTTGATCTTCAGGGTAAAGGGCTTTAATGGTTTTATAGTTTTCTTCAGTCAGGCTTTCACCGACAGTACCATGGCAGGTAAGACAGAGGCCCATGGTTTTGATGGGAGCATAAAAAGCAATATGATTTTCATCCAGCAGTTTGACTTCAGGACTCATCTCCTGATTTTCTGCTGCCTGTGCCATATATGCATTTAGCATTGTTTCCTCGGCTTCAGTAGGTTTATTTTGAGGATTGCGATATTTTAAAGCGGTCCTTTTTACCTGGGCATTGTATACATTCGAAAGTGAGTCAGTCAAGGGCATAGCTGACACATTGCAGTAATTCATAGCTTTCTCCACACCCCCACTGGACATAGCTCCTTGCAAAGCAGAACTCAGTGCCTGAAAACTACCCTGAGCAATTTCCTTACCTCTTGCCAGGTACTTTTCTTCCTCTGTTTCTGTCAATGTGCCAGTAGTTGAGGATTTTTCTGTCGCGGCGCTGGATTTACTTACAGGCTTCGTACAACTGATAGCCAAAAATAAGATACCTACGGCAAATAAAATGAGTAAACGTACTTTTGTCATAGTAATTATAGTTATTTGATAGCGATCATTCTGACGACAACAGCTTCACCCTGATGATAGGGTCCTTCATTTAGTGTTGTTTTTATTTTTTCCAGTTGTTCAAATTTCATACCCTCAAAATCGTTTTTCAAAGTTTCAGTATCATACAGCATATCTAGATTTTTGGGTCCGCCAGAATTCTTTCCTAGCTGTTGTTTGTCGAAGGCTTCAAGGATGATGTAACCTCCAGGTTTTAAGCTATCAAAAATTTTTTGATGTATTTGATGCCTAATGTCACCAGGCATATGAGCATATATCAATGCAGCCACATCATAGGTTGATTCAGGAAGATTCAATTCCTGGTAAGACATCAGATCATAGGTAAATTTCAGTCCTGCTTCAGATGCCCATTTCATGGCTTTTTTTCTTCCCGCCTCACTTGAGTCAAAGGCATAGACTTCCCATCCCAGCTTCGTAGCATATATCGCATTTCTTCCTTCTCCTTCGGCAGGGAGCAGCAATTTATCCCCTGGAGCATCGATATACTTCAGGGTTTCCTGAAAAAACTCATTGGGTTTCTGGCCGTAAACAAACAAGTTCTGACCAAAGCGCTGGTTCCAGAATTCACTCATTGATGTTGATCGATTACATGCTTGAGTTGAGCCTTGGGCATCATACCAGCTTGCCTCCACTTGATCTCTCCATTTTTGAAAAGAATAAATGCCGGTATACCCTGGATTCCGTATTGCCCAGCAATATGAGGATTTTTATCTACGTTGATCTTGACAATCTTGGCTTTTCCTTTTATTTCTTTAGCTAGCTCTTTTAAAATCGGCCCCATTGCTACACATGGACCACACCAATCTGCATAGAAGTCTACCAATACAGGTTGATTTGACTGGATAATCTCAGCGAAAGTAGGCTTGACGTTTGTATTCATCAGATTATATTAGATTTTTCTAATATATTATTACGTAGGGTAATTCGAAAAGTTACTGGAAGAAAATCCCTGTTCGATAAGGTTTAAGAGCTTCTCTTAGCTGCTTGCGGGCATAGTGAATTCTAACTTTGACGTTGTCGATGGAGATATTCATCATATCAGCTATTTCCTGGTATTTATAGCCTTTGAGATGCAATTCAAAAGGTATCCGTTGTGAATCTCTCAGTTGACGAATAGCATGGCATATCTCCTGCATCACCATGGAACTATATCCACCAGTGAAGTCCTGTATATTGAGATTGGAGATATCCTGGTTGGTATCAAAAGCTTGATTTTGGAGTTTCTCTCGCTTCAATTGAGACCGGAAAGTATTGCGCAGGATGGTATGTAACCATGCCTGGAGATTGGTGCCTATTGAAAATTTATCCTGATTGGCCAGTGCTTTATAGATCGTTTCCTGCACCAGATCCTGTGCTTCTTCAGGGTCTTTGGTGTAATGCATGGCTAATCCGTTCAATCGCTGCTGTTCTTCTACTACCGAATGATAAAAGTTACTCACTACCTTTTCTTGATGATCTATTGTTGCTTCCATGCCAAGTGTGTAATAATGTTAACCAAATATAATCACATATTAAGTTTTTCTAAAGTGTTTTTTACTGCGATCATGGTACTTATCAAAGATGAATTTTATCATCGGTAAACATAGATTCATATCATTAGCCTTTCATTTCATGCAAGATTTTCTTTTCTTATGCTGTCAATTATCATGGATTACCTCATCATGCTTATACATATGAATTACCAACGCTATTTCGCATATAGCAGAAAGGCTCTCAAGCCTTTACATGTATTCTGTTACATAAATCTGATCATCGTATGGGTTGCGGGGTGCAATACTTCTCAGGACTTATCAGCAAAGCTTACGATAGGCAAAGGCGATCATATCGTTTTGATCGGAAATAATCTTTGTTCCAGAATGATGAACTTCGGCTATTTCGAGACCGAACTGCAGTTGCGTTATCCTGACAGTATGCTCTTCATACGCAATATGTGTGACGGTGGCAATACCCCTGGCTTTAGACCACACTCGGGACGCGTATCACCCTGGGCTTTTCCAGGTGCGGAGCAGTTTCAGGACGAACTGGCCCGCAATTCCAGAAGCGAAGGACATTTTGAGACCCCTAATGAGTGGCTGACCCGCCTGGAGGCGGATGTGATTCTCGCTTTTTTCGGATATAATGAGTCTTTTCAGGGAAAGGAAGGGCTGGAAAACTATCAAGCAGAGCTCGAAGCCTTTATCCAGCATACCCTAGACCAGCGATACAACGGGTCAACAGCCCCTCGCCTAGCCTTGATATCGCCCATTGCATTTGAGAATCTCACGGCAAAATATGATTTGCCAGACGGAGCCCAGGAAAATGAAAACCTAGAAATGTATACTCAAGTAATGCAGAAGGTTGCAGCAAAGTATAATATTCCTTTTGTCGATGCATTCAACCCCACCCAGGAATGGTATACAACTCATGATGAATATCTTACCCAGGATGGGTTTCAGCTAACAGATGCAGGGTATGAGATCTTCACGGAGTATTTGGTAAATGAATTATTTGGCAAGGCAAGATCCCGTGCAGAATCCAACAGAGATTTGGTGCATGATGCGGTTATGGAAAAAAACTGGTATTGGCACAATGATTACAAAATACCCAATGGCGTACACGTATTTGGACGTCGCTATAATCCATTTGGCCCCGATAACTATCCCGCAGAGCTGAAAAAGATCCGTGAGATGACAGCGATTAGGGATAAGGCTATATGGAAAGCTTTGGGAGGTAAAAAAATGGATCTGGCGGCAGCAGATGCACAGACGACAGAATTGCCGCCAGTACGGACTAACTATAAGGTAAGCCAAAAAAATGGTAGTCCGGAATACTTATATGGAGAAGAAGCCCTGGAGAAAATTTATGTCGCTCCGGGATATAAAATTGAACAGTTTGCCACCGAGGAAGAATTTGAGGATATGGCGAATCCCATGCAGTTGTCATTTGACAATCAGGGTCGTCTGTGGGTAGCAACCATGCCCACTTACCCACATTATCGTCCAGGAGATCCCCAACCCAATGATAAAATACTGATCATTGAAGATACGGATGGTGATGGTAAGGCTGACAAGCAAACGGTTTTTGCGGACAGTCTGCATTTGCCGGTGGGATTTGAGTTTGCGCCAGAAGGTGTATACGTTTCACAGGGCACCAATCTGGTGTTGCTGCGCGACCTCGACGGGGATGACCATGCCGATGTCAAAGAGATCGTATTGAGCGGCTTCGACGATCACGATACACACCATGTGATCAGCGCATTCTGTGCAGATCCTTCTGGTGCGATCTATATGGGCGAAGGTGTTTTCCTGCATACCAATGTAGAAACGCCTTATGGTCCAGTACGGGGCACCAATGGAGGTTTTTACCGCTATGCTCCACAGCGCCATCATCTTGAACGTACTGCGCAATTATCTATCCCCAATCCCTGGGGGATTGCTTTTGATGAGTGGGGGCAAAACTTTTTTGCCGAGACTTCCGGACCTGCCGTACGCTGGATGATGCCTGGGAGCATCAAGTCTAGATATGGTGTAGCTACACATAAATCCTATAATCTGATCGAGGAAGAGCACATGGTTCGTCCCACTTCAGGACTGGAATTTGTATCCAGCAGACATTTTCCAGACGAAGTCCAGGGGGATTTGCTGATCAACAATACCATTGGATTTCTAGGTACGAAACAACATCAGGTGATAGACGACAGTACGGGTTTTGAGACTCGTCATCGCCAGGATCTTGTGTGGTCCGACGACGGAAATTTCCGTCCGGTGGACATGGAGTTTGCACCAGACGGCTCACTCTATCTGATTGACTGGCACAATGTACTGATAGGACACATGCAGCACAATGCACGAGACCCACTGCGTGATCATGTGCATGGAAGGATCTATCGAATTACGTATCCGTCGCGTCCATTGGTTGAACCTACAGAGGTTGCAGGTGCCAGCATCGCGACGCTGCTAGACAACCTGAAGCTTCCAGAATACCGGACGCGTTATCGTACCCGCCGCGAGCTTCGCGGCCGCGAAGCTGACAAGGTGCTGGCAGCCCTGAACACCTGGGTCGCTAATCTTGACGAAGGCGATCCTCGATACGAGCATCATCTCGTGGAAGCATTGTGGGTGACCTGGGGTCTCAACCGCATTGACGAATCTTTGATTCGTAGGCTGCTCGAGGCGGAAGACTTCCGCGCCAGGACTGCTGCTGTACGCGTACTGCGCTATGCCGGGCATCAGATCGAAGATCAGCCTCAATTGCTTATGCAGGCAGCTGCTGATCCCCATGGTCGTGTACGGCTGGAGACCATCGTTGCCGCTTCTTGGATAGACCCCTTAGAGGGTATACCCATCGTTGAAGAGGCGGGAAATCATCCACTCGACCGCTGGATCGTCCATGCTTATCAGACATCCCTGGCGCACCTCAATGGCCATGCAGTAGATGAGCAGCAGGAAGAGGCAATCGTCACCAAGCTCGAGGGCAGAGACCGGGAGCTATATGCCATGGGTAAAGAGATATATTCCCGTGAGGGATACTGTATGACCTGCCATCAGGTAGATGGAGGGGGACTGGGCCCATCAGGTTTTCCACCACTCCAGGGCACCAAATGGGTGCTAGGGAGTGAAGAGCGCTTGATCAAGCTCACACTCAAGGGCCTTATGGGCCCGATCGAGGTAAAGGGTAAAACTTACCCCGGCCAGGTGCCGATGACGCCCTATGGAGGCATGCTCAATGATGATGAGGTCGCAGCTGTGCTGACTTATGTACGTAATTCCTTTGGCAATGAGGCTTCTGTGATTTATCCGGAAAAGGTGAAGAGCGTACGTGAATCGGTGAAGGATAAAGAGGGATTTTATTCCCCTGAAGAATTACTACAGGAGCATCCCCACGAGGAAGGGGAGGTAGCAATGAAGGGTGATTGATAAGTGTTATGGAACATATTCGCAGTGTGAATGAAAAAGAGGCTGCCTGTTGGGGCAGCCTTTTTTTCATTTTCAATTAATTGCTTGATTACGGTTCAAGCACATAGATGTTTACATACAACCTATGTATTTGTGTTGATCCAGCGTCCCACTTAAAAAGGTCTATACGGATCTACAGTTTATTAATACCTATAATATTCAGGCTTGTAAGGTCCTTTGACTTCTACGCCGATATATTCAGCCTGATCGGGTCTCAGTTCTTCCAATTCTGCTCCCAGTTTGGAGAGGTGCAGATAGGCAACTTTCTCATCTAGGTGCTTAGGCAATACGTATACTTTGTTTTCGTATTTGTCTGTATTGTTCCAAAGCTCGATTTGCGCCAGGGTCTGGTTACTGAAGGAGTTGGACATTACGAATGATGGGTGTCCGGTAGCACAACCCAGGTTCACCAGACGTCCTTCTGCCAGCAGGATGATATCTTTGCCATCGATGGTGTACAGATCTACCTGAGGCTTGATTTCAACTTTAGTATCACCATGATGTTTGTTCAGGTAAGCTACGTCGATCTCATTATCGAAGTGTCCGATGTTACATACGATAGTCTTGTCTTTCATCATACGGAAATGTTCCTCAGAGATGATGTCTTTGTTACCGGTAGCGGTAACCACGATATCAGCTTCAGGAATTGCATTTTTCATTTTCTTCACTTCAAATCCATCCATCAAAGCCTGAAGTGCACAGATAGGATCAATTTCCGTAACGATCACACGTGCTCCAGCACCAGCTAGAGAAGCCACAGATCCTTTACCAACATCACCATATCCAGCTACTACAGCCACTTTTCCTGCCATCATCACATCCGTAGCACGGCGAACCGCATCCACCAGGGACTCGCGACATCCATACTTGTTGTCAAACTTGGACTTGGTTACAGAATCGTTGACGTTGATAGCGGGAAGAGGCAGCGTCCCTTTCTTCATGCGCTCATACAACCTGTGCACACCGGTAGTGGTTTCTTCACTCAGTCCACGAATATCTTTTACCAGTTCAGGATATCTATCAAGTACCATGTTGGTCAGGTCTCCTCCGTCGTCGAGGATCATGTTGAGTGGCTTGTGCTCTTCTCCAAAAAATAGGGTTTGTTCAATCGCCCAGTCAAATTCTTCTTCGGACATTCCTTTCCAGGCATATACGGCAACTCCTTCAGCAGCGATTGCTGCAGCGGCATGGTCCTGAGTAGAAAAGATGTTGCAGGAAGACCAGGTAACTTCTGCTCCCAGTTCGATAAGCGTCTCGATTAATACAGCTGTCTGGATGGTCATGTGTAGACATCCGGCGATACGCGCACCTTTTAAAGGCTGCTGATCACGGTATTCTTCACGTATAGCCATCAGGCCAGGCATTTCTGCCTCCGCAAGTTGGATCTCTTTTCTTCCCCACTCAGCAAGGGAAATGTCTTTTACTTTGTAAGGTAGGTAATTCGTTTTGACTTCTGACATATTAGTTATTCAGTTTATTATATTAGAGTACAAAGTTAATGAAATATTATTAGTTATAAAGTTTGTTGCCCTACTTGGTAAATTATATTACCTGAATCATATATTTTCTGATATATATGTAAATATCTGTTTATTTTTGAAGGACATGAAAAGCATCAGATAACTGTCTTTCCAATTATATAAGATAACTATGCAGGATTTGTTTGAGAGATGGTCAATGAGGCTGTCTCAAGAGTCTATATTTACGTGATATCGTCAAAAAAGCCTATGTAAAGGATTGAATAGAAAAAATTAGTAGTTTTCAAGAAATGGGTCTAAGCATTTTTAAACAACCACAAAATCCTTTAGAGGAAGTCTCTTTTGAGACATACCCGCAAGGAGCTATCCTACAATCTGCAACTTGGCATATTTCAGCAGCAGCACGCGTTGTCCTTTATCCTTGAACTGGATAATGGCTTTGCGACCATTACCATCGCCTTCTACACTGATCACTTTTCCATGCCCAAATTTTTGATGTTTTACCTTGATCCCTTCCAGGATATCTTGGGGATCGGCAGCCTGGAAAGCAAGGCCAGATCCTGCTTCAGCGGTAGCTCTGGACAGGGGTTTCAGGTTGCGTTTTTGAGGACTGCGAGATGGAATGGGTGTTGCAGCATCGCGTTGGGCTGCTTGCCGGGGACGCTGGATACACTGTGGGTCGATTTCATCGAGAAAGCGGCTGGGTTCATTGAACTGAATCGTGCCGAAGCGGTATCTCGACTTGGCATAGGTCAGGGTAAGGTGCTTCTCTGCACGAGTAACTGCCACGTAAAATAATCTACGTTCTTCTTCCAGTTCTTTGCGGGAGTCGAGTGCCATAGCATTGGGGAATATGTTCTCTTCCAGGCCTACCAGAAAGATAGACTTGAATTCCAGGCCTTTGGCGGAATGGATAGTCATCAATGTGACGTAGTCGTTGTCCTCCTCTGTTTGATCCTGATCTGTAAACAGAGAAATATCTGCCAGAAAGCTCTCCATGCTTACATCTTCCAGATCAGGATCTTCGGTGAAAGCCTGTGCCGCATTGAGCAACTCCTGTACATTTTCCCATCTACCCAATCCTTCGACGGTATTCTGTGTATGTAATTCCTTGAGGATACCTGAATGCTTGGCGATATGGCTGGCAGCCTCATAGGCATCGTATTTCTTTGAGATCACACTGAAGCTTTTGATCATCGAGACAAAGTCGCTGACTTTGGTTACGACCCGGTTGGATACGCCGGATTCTCTCACCTGCTCCAATGCTTCCCAGAGGGGAATTCCCACCTGATCGGCATATACAACTAGCCTGTCCAAGGATGACTGACCGATACCTCGCTTGGGGTAGTTAATTACCCTGACGAGTGCCTGCTCATCATAGCGGTTGATCGACAGGCGCATGTAGGCGATCATGTCTTTGATCTCCTTGCGTTGGTAGAAGGATAATCCTCCAAAAACTTTGTAGCGTATGCCCGAGCGGCGAAGCTCATCCTCTATTGCGCGCGATTGCGCATTGGTGCGATAAAGGACAGCAAAATCCTTGTTGAAATAGCTAAACATCTGCTTCTGCTCCCGAATCATCGAACTCATCCGTTTGGCTTCGTCCTGCTCGCTGGCGGTCTCGATCAGCCGGATCAACTCTCCACTTTCATTCTGTGTAAATACCTTTTTCTTGATCTGATCTTTATTGCGCTCAATAATGGAGTTAGCGGCGTTGACAATATTTTGTGTAGAGCGATAGTTCTGCTCCAGTTTGAAGAGCTGCATAGCAGGATAGTCCTGCTTGAAATTGAGAATATTCTCAATATTCGCTCCGCGAAAAGCATAGATGCTTTGGGCGTCATCTCCCACCACACAGACATTTTCATGTACCGCAGCCAGCATCTTAATTAGGAAATATTGAGCGTGGTTGGTATCCTGATACTCATCCACCATGATAAACTTATACCGGTGCTGATATTTGAGCAGGATATCGGGATGCTCGCGAAACAGCTTGATGGGTTTCACCAGCAGATCATCGAAGTCCATAGCGTTTGCCTGGAAGTTGCGTTTTTCGTAGACTGTATAAATTTCTCCCACTTTCATGGTAAAGTCATCCAAGGCCTGCTCTTTGACTTCTTGTGGCGTAACAAGTCTGTTTTTGGCATGACTGATCGTGTTCTGTACAACACGAGGCTTGTAAGTCTTGTCATCCAGATTCAGTTCCTTCAGAATGGTCTTGATCATCCGTTGCGAATCGTCCGAATCGTAAATGGTATAGCTGCTGGTATATCCGATGCGCTCGGCTTCAATACGCAATATTCTGGAAAATATGGAGTGAAACGTGCCCATGATCAATCCCCGGGCTTCAGGTCCCACGAGTTGGTAAATACGCTCTTTCATCTCCTTGGCCGCCTTATTAGTAAAGGTTAGCGCCAAAAGTTCCTGAGGATATGCAAGTCCCTGAGAAAGGATAAATGCCAGTCTGTAGGTAAGTACCCGCGTTTTACCACTACCCGCTCCTGCAATCACCATACTGGGCCCGTCCAGGTGAAGTACGGCCTCCCGCTGCTGTTCATTTAATTGATCTAAAAAATCCACCCCTGATAAATTATGCTACGATACAGTATTAACGATATAAATTGAACTTCAAGTTAGTGAAAAAAAAGTAGAGTTGGTAAATGATCGTCTTTGGGATATTGATTTGGTGGTGCCAATGGAAAAGTATCACCTAACGTGTTGATGGTTTATTATTTATGGCTGAAATTCGTATTATTACACAAATTTCTGATATGGCTAATAAATTCTGGGATGGTGATAAGTTTATGAGCATAGCAGCAATGTTTGTGAGCCTATGTACGCTTTTTGTGTTGATTTATGAGGCCCAACTCATGAGAGATCAGCAAGAACTGTTTCGGAAACAGCAATTGATGTCTGTGTATCCTTATCTCAGTTTTTCAAATTATGGAACAGGTAGTTCAAACTACAAATTTGTATTAAATAATACAGGCATCGGACCGGCCATCATTAAGTCTGTAAATGTATATGCTGATGGAAATATATATGAAGATATAGCGTTCTACATAGGAGACAAATTTAAAGATTCTATAAACTTTGGTCATTCCAATATTTGGGAAGGAAGAATGATCTCTCAGGGAGAGATGGTTGAGGTAATTGTTGTAAATGATGAAAAGGTATCGTCTGGGATGCAAATTGTAAAAGCGATTTTTGACTTTGATACGTTTATTGAGATAACGTATGAATCTGTATATGGTGAGACCTGGATTGTATCTAACCGGTCAACCTCTCCCATAAAAGTCTGTGATACATGCACTCTTGCCCCCCAGATATTAGGCTACAAATCCGAGTCTATCATCATATGTCCCATCTCAGATCAATCCTATATCCACATCTCTTATTTGGAAACCGAGAGTTTCGGTAAAGTAGCATGTAACGGATACATCTATGTTGATCAGGGTGAAGCCATCGTATTTGATACCCCCGTAACGAATGAAGGATCAACCGAACTGATACAATGGGTACAGAGTCAACTTGGTGCAAAGATTAAAGCCATAGTACCTGGCCATTTTCATGAAGATTGTCTGGGAGGGTTGGAGGCCTTTCATGAATCTGGTATTGCCTCCTATGCAAATGCATTAACGCTACAATTAGCGGAAGAACAGGGATCAACTGTACCGGAGAATGGCTTTGAAGGCAAGTATGTATTTAAGATTGGAGAATCTGAAGTAGTGAGTACTTTTCTGGGAGAAGGACATACAAAGGATAATGTCGTGAGCTATATCCCTTCAGAAAAATTGATCTTTGGCGGCTGTCTGATCAAGTCAATGGGGGCAGGAAAAGGAAATGTAGCGGATGGCAATGTAAATAAATGGTCAAATACTGTCAGAAAGATTAAGGATGAATTCCCTGATGTGAAATATGTCATCCCCGGTCATGGAGATCCAGGAGGAGTGGAATTGCTGGATTATACGATTGAATTATTTGATGACAAATAAAAACATACATTGTTCTGGTATTTCCCTCACATCACAAAGCGTTACTTTCTGATCACTCTCTACCTGCAAAAACGGGTTTATTCTCTGTTATGTTTCTTAATGACTCTAAGTTGACAGACCTTCGCGCCTGAAGCTGATACCCTGGATGTTTCTGAACTCACCATTGCTGAAATACATCAGGCCGACCTCCACAGTTCCGGTGGGCTGTACCGAAGGTTATCTACCTGCTGGATTGCAGTTCTTGAGGAGCGTATCTGACGAACCTATGCTTGTGAAGCTTACCTATGCTTATGAGCAGGGGACTTTAGACCAGCGGGGGCCGAAGTTAATTGAGTAAAAATATATTCTACATACAATTACCACAGAAGGCATCTTGAATGAAACCACACTTACCTCAATTTCTCACGCTTGTTCTTTACAAACGCTTGGATGTTATCCCAGCTTTGCGTGTTGAGCACATGATCTGGAGTGCACCACCCTCGTCGGGCATAGCCCGTCCCCAGCTTCATGAAGGCAAACTGCCCCAGTGCATGGCTATCGGTTGAGATAATCAACATAGCTCCCTGCTCCTGAGCGGAGCGTATCCATTTTTCGTCGAGGTCCATACGTGAGGGAGAGGTGTTGATCTCTAAGGCAGTACCTGTTTTTACCGTATGCTCAATGACTTTCTCCATATCTAGTTCATAGGGTTCGCGTTGATTGAGCAGTCTACCAGAAGGATGACCGATAGCATTGACGTAGGGATTATCCATTGCTGCGAGAATACGATCCGTATTATCCTGCTTAAATCGGCTGTGAATAGACGCTACCACCCAGTCCAGTTCTTTCAGTAGATCGTCAGGTAGATCCAGAGATCCGTCCGGCATGATGTCTACTTCTATTCCGCGTTTGATCAGGTCTTTTTCGATTGATTCATTGGCTTCATCGATCTCTTTCCATTGTTTTCTGATCCTGTTTTCATTCAGACCATTGGCCTGTGTCTGAGATTTGCTATGATCGGTAAGTACCAGATAATCATATTTATAATGGTCTTTGACAAACCCTGCAATCTCCCGTATAGTATTCCGTCCATCTGACCAATCTGAGTGTAGATGCAGATCACCTCGGATATCCTCAAATTGGATCAGTCCGGGAATATCTTTTTCCTTAGCCCATTCGATCTCACCCTGATCCTCCCGCAACTCGGGAGGTATCCACTTGAGCCCCAGCATTTGATAGATCTCCTCTTCGGTTTTTCCCGCAATTTTTTCTTCTCCTGCGTATAATCCGTATTCGTTGACTTTCCACTGCCGTTCCTGAGCCAACTTACGCAAACGGACATTATGTGCTTGAGAACCCGTAAAATATAGCATGGCCGCCCCAAATTCTTCCTGGCTGAAAATCCTCAAGTCCACATCGCGATTCGATAACTTGATCTGTACGGAAGACTTTTTCTTTCCTTTTGCGATGACGTGGCTTACGATATGCATCGAAGTAAAACAGTTCATGATCTTATCACGGTCTAGCTCTCCTGCTGTTACAAGCACATCGATATCGCCAATGGTAGACTTTCTTCTCCTTACACTTCCTGCTATTTCTATTTGTCCAGGTTCACAACACTTGAAGAGTTCTTGCTTAATCTCTTCAGCAATGTCCACAGCTTCTGCCAGTAAGATCCGGTCGCCTCGTTGTTCGAGTTGTGCAATGCCTTTCAGCATATTGTCTACGGTTTTCTGACCAAAGCCTTCTAAGGCTGCCACCTTCCCACTTTCCAAAGCCTCGATCAGATCTTGCTTGGAATGGACATTGAGTTCTTTGCGAAGCCGTTGCAGCTTTTTGGGACCTAATCCCTCTACCTTGAGCAATTCAAAAAAATCATCTGGAATCTCCTGCTTCAGTTCTTCATATTTTTTGATTTTTCCAGTCTGTATATACTCCACTATTTTCTTGGCAATGCTAGCTCCAATGCCATGAAGTTCCTCCAGTTTTTCTCCGCGTTCCCAAATATCTTTTACATCTTCAGCCATACTGTCCAATACACGGGAAGCATTTTCATAAGCCCGTATTCGGAACTGGTTATTATCACCTTTCAACTCATAGATTTCTCCCATACGTTGAAAAATCTGCACAAGTTCACGATTGGTTTTATTCATACATTAATAATCAAGTGCTGCCTGAATCATCATATATTCGCCGGAAGCTCCGAAAAATACAAATATACTGATTAGAATCAGAATGGGATTGTGCATAATTCCAATCACAAAGAACCCCACAGCAATAAATTGTCCCAGATAAGCAGCTATCTGTGTAGCTCTAACGCGGTCAAGGCGGAAAGACAATAAAGCACGCAACACACGGCCTCCATCCATGGGAAATGCAGGAATGGCATTAAATACTACCAATGCTATGCTATATTAGTAATATATAGATATACCATGAAATTTTGTGCACTAATTGTCTGGAAAAATGCTTGTGCTTCTTCAGGGTCTTGGAATACTTCGAGCTTTGATCTTACAAAAAAATACAATATTCCAGCTATGACGACATTTACTGCTGGTCCCATAGCGGCCACCATAAGTTCCTGTTTTGGGTCTTCAGGCATGCGTTCAAGGCTGGCTACCCCTCCTATGGGTAATAGCGTGATCTTCCGGGTTTTTATCCCATATTCTCTAGCTGTGAGTGAGTGCCCTAATTCGTGCAGGACCACACAGGCAAAAATGCTGAGTACAAATCCAGTGGTCCAAAGGACAGAGTCCACAGTCCCGCCTCTACTCCATCCTACATATATTGCCCAGATAATGATCAGTATGAAAGTCCAGTGTACCTGTATGTTGATACCTGCAATCCTTCCTAAACGTAGTGAACTTTTCATTTTTTGATAGCTGATTTTGATTTATTGATAGATTAATTCTTCCTGAATAACAATAAGATTAATCATACTTTTCGCTGATAGGGATCATCTGTCTCGTTGTATACAACTGCGAGCTTGAGTGATTGACCTATAAATATGTTTGTCAAAGAAAGATATTCTTAACATTTTTACCCCAAATTGAATAATATGTTATCTTTTTTAGGGACAAAAGAAAAAAAAATAACTTATTATAATTAATTTTTACATTATGTTAAGATTGATCTTTTATGATATCATCTATGAAAAAGCTAAAACACTAGCATAAGTCTTATTTTATTGAACCCAAAGTATTATTAATTTTTTATGAAACAACTAGAACATAAAGTAGCGATTGTTACCGGAGGTGGATCGGGAATCGGTAAAAGTATTGCGATCATATATGCAAAACAGGGAGCTCAGGTATGTGTAGCTGATGTGAATGAAGAAGGAGGGAGGCAAGTTGTAGCGGAGATAAAGGCTGATGGAGGAGAAGCGTTTTTTATCAGGACTGATGTTGGGAAACCTGAGGACAATCAGAAGATGGTTGAGGCGACCGTAGAGAAATATGGAGCCCTACATATTGCTTGTAATAATGCTGGTATATCAGGTGCACAGAGCCTCATCGGTGAGTGTGATCCGGAAGCCTGGGACAAAACGATCCAGATCAATCTCAGTGGAGTCTTTTATGGTATGCGATATCAAATTCCTGAAATGCTTAAAGAGGGAGGAGGTGTAATTATCAACATGTCATCGATCCTGGGGCAAGTGGGTTTTGAGACAGCAGGCGCTTATGTAGCTTCCAAGCACGGATTAATCGGTCTGACCAAAAATGCTGCGTTGGAATACACCAGCCAGGGCATACGTACAGTTGCAGTGGGCCCAGGATTCATACATACTCCCTTAGTGGACAACAATTTTTCTGCAGAACAACTGGAAGGCCTACGTCAGCTTCATCCGATAGGCAGGCTTGGGGAACCTGATGAAGTAGCAGAGCTGGTTCTGTGGCTTAGTACGGATAAAGCCTCATTTATGAGTGGTGCCTATATCCCCGTGGATGGAGGATATCTCGCCAGATAAGAACGGAACAATAAAACTCGATATGGATCAGGGCAAAGTAGTAAGTGTACAAGGAAGTGTAGTGGATGTTTTTTTAAAGAAAGACCTCCTTTGATCAATCATTCATAGCTACCACCAGCTTCGTCAAAATTCAATTGATGAAGAGTTACTCGATATTATCTATGGGTTTGAAGCGTTACAAGGGAAATAGATAACTACCTGACAGGTAACTCTCTGAAAGTCTTTTCTATATCGTCCATTAGGTTGATTACCGATTCCACACCCCATTCGAGATATTCTTCTCCTTTTTTAGCTGAAGCCTGTGTCGGGTCGCCCCAGGTACCAGATTTAGTCATCTTGTATACACTTCCTGGAGAGGAGAAGAAAAAAGCGGTATGAAGAGCAGGAGATTTGGTTTGGGTTTCGGGAAATGAAGGATGCTCCGTGTTAAGGAATTCATGATCGATAAGATCAGGCCTTACAGCCAGGATCATAGATACTTCGCCTTTTCCTGCGTGTAGCCCCAGGCCGGATTCTGTAGCTTCCGCCCATTTTTCAGCAGGGATGCCATCCCAGTAATTGAAGGGAAAGGCTTTGGCGTCTCCAGGCAACTGCTCAGCTGCCTGCGCACAAGCATAGGCAATAGCATAGGTATTGTCATAATGCCCATTGAGAAAGACAATCCGCTTAAATCCCGCCTTACCAAAGGATAGCGCCAGGTCTTTAATGGTAGCCATAAAAGTCTCGATACTCAGGCTAAATTCGCAGGCAAATCCTCGGTGGGGGTAGGATAAGGTGTAGGGTAATGCAGGAGCGACCAGTGCATTTCCCTGACGTTGCGCAACACGACGGGCAATCTCTTGTGGGATGATTATATCGGTACTTACAGGGGAGTGTGGCCCGTGCTGTTCTGTCGCACCAACGGGGATGTAGACTGTATGGTGTTCTTTGAGAAAAAGCTCGAGTTCACGATTGGTAATATCTGCCAGAAATACGGATTTGGGTTTCATGATAAACTGATATTTTGCAGGTTTGTCGCAATAGAATCCTTTATTTATGAGTTGATAGGCATTTACTATGAATCTGTCTTTATGTATAGATTGTTTTGTTTGAATATAAATCTACACAAAAGTGTTTGTAGTTAGAACCATGCTGCAACACATTATATCTTATGTAGTAAAAACTTATCCTTAAAGTTCAGCATTAACAGACTCGAATATACAACTTCCTATTATCTGTCGACTTGCTTGTATATGTATATATGTCTACCTCATGGGTCTGATTTGGATATGAAGCTGTAAAATACTATTTCAGCTTGCGCTGAAACTTCTTGTAAGATGGTATTGAAATATTCATTAATGCGTAACAATTATCCAATAAGTCAAAAAAATTTTAAACTTAAATAGTTTTTTTGCGTTTTATAGTTACTCACTTTTGTAAACTAAAAATCTTAGCCAGTTGTCATAGTGTTAACAAGTTGTAATGATTTCTGGCATGAATTCTCAAGAATTAATTTTATTCAGGCTAACCTATTGTAAATACAAAAAGATAACTATGAAACTTATTATTACAATTTTAGTATTGTTTGGCTTTTATTCAGAGAGTTATGCTCAATACGAAGCCGTAGTTTTCGATTACGCTTTATCCTATTTCAACAATGGGCAACCCCTACCTGCTGAGGAAAAATTATTGTTTAGTGGGCCCACCTCGCCGGAAACACAATTGGTCAAAGTGGGTGTGTATAATCCAAAATCTGATCAAGAACTATACCACGCCTTGTGGAAGCGTAATCGTGGCGAAACTGCCAATAATTACCGGATTCCTTTCAACTTCCGGCTCAAAGGTAATGAAACCTACGATATTCATGTAAGTCATTATGCAAGATTACAAAACTCAGATAAATCATCTCTAAAAAACAACCTGGAACAGGGACTGTATTTTTTGATAGATGAATTAGTAGTAATTGAAGAGGAGAAAGTTAACCTTGCGGTATCAAAGTCCAGTTTTTTAAAGGAACTAAATCGTGTAGTATTCAAGACTCTTGATCCTTATGTATTTGAAAATGAATGGGAATTTGAGGGATTTTCACAGACTGCTCGACTGTATATCAATCAGGTTGAAAAAAAGTTTGATAATCCTCAAGAAGATTCGACTCATTCGCTCAAAGCAGATATGAATAGACATTACCGGGATAAAGTAGAAACCTTATACCAACTGGTTAGGCGGGAAATTGCTCCGATTTTTGATCAACAAATATTACTTTTGACAGATAAGCAGGTTGTACGGGATTACCCCACTGAAAAAATTTCTGGTTCACTTGCGATAAGTGCCGGTTACGGCGGGGTTTATCTAGATGGAGAATGGGATGATTTTACCTATGACTCAGCACCCTATATTGGACTATCTTTTCCATTAAGTAGAAGAATCAATACGAATCCAGTGTTAAACAATACTTCTATCTCCATTGGCGCATTTATCAGCGATTTTGAGGATAAGTCAGGCAACGATATCACAGGGCCTATCTTTGGAAAGCCCTATTTTGTCGGTTTAGGATATCGTTTGTTTCGTTTTGTTCGCCTCAATGCTGGTGCTGTAATCCTCGAGGAGAAAGGCACCTCCATGGCAGATAATGGGAATGTATCCATAGAAACCAGTGAGATTAAGATCAGGCCTTTCATTGGGATTAGTGCAGAGATCAACCTTACCATAGGGTTAGGTAACAGGTAAAGATCAATCCAACACTTTGATCCTTATATCCTTATAGTACGTCGTACTGTTGGGATCATGAGCTTGAATTTGCTCGAAAACATTACTCAAAGTCTTGCTGGAAGAGCTGCCCTCTTTAAACTTCTACCTTTCTTATTTGATGAACCAAGAAACAGCTCAATACTTTACGTTCCATTTCCCTAATCAAATTGTATCAAATATTAATCATTTATGTATATTTAAGATTGAATCTTAAATATACATAAATGTATCCAAGAAGATTGACGGCTTCACTCAAACGAGTTTCCAAACAATACCCTGTTATTTCTCTTACTGGTCCTAGACAATCGGGAAAAACTACACTTTTAAAGAATGAATTTTCTGATTATACCTATGTTTCGATGGAAAATCCGGATCAAAGAGAGTTTGCAGAAGAAGATCCAAGAGGATTCCTTTCCTTTTACCGTAAGTATGTAATTATTGATGAAGCACAAAGATCACCGCAATTGTTTTCCTATATCCAGGGAATTGTAGATGAAGAGAATATTCCCGGGCAGTACATATTATCAGGTTCTCAAAATTTTCTCCTGAACCAAAACATTAATCAAAGCCTTGCTGGCAGAGTTGCTGTTTTTAGACTATTTCCCTTTGACTTTCAGGAACTTAAACCCCATGATCTGTTAGAAGCAACTTGGTATGAAACTTACTTTAAAGGATTTTACCCCAGATTATATGATATGAACATCTTCCCTGAGGAATTTTACCGAAATTATATTGAAACTTATGTAGAAAGAGATGTAAAGGAGATCATCAACATAAGAAATATTAATCTATTCAGAAATTTCGTAAAATTA
>CAYXVE010000031.1:0-30286 GCA_964468435.1 uncultured Bacteroidia bacterium
ATCATCATACCATCGTATCATCAAATCATCATACCATCGTATCATCAAATCATCAAATCATCAAATCATTTAATAGCTTTAGCTATTAGCTTTTCCAGCAACGCCACTGCTGTATTCTGGTTGGCTTTGGCGTGCTCCAGTTCCAGTTGATATTTTAGAAGCTGCTGCTGCATCCGCAAGACTTCTTCATAGTCTTCTTTTGCTGCCATGTATGCAGTGGTTAATATTTCGAGTGTCTCCTGTGCCTGTTTTAGTAATTCCTGATAGAGCTTTGTTTTTCGCTCGGTATCCCGATATTGATTTACTGCCCTAATAAAATCTGCTGCAAGTGTATTTTGGGTATTGGTTAATTCCTGCTGCACACCTTGCATCTGATAATCTGCTTCTTTGATCATGGCCTTGTATTTTTTCCTGTAAAGAGGAATACTGATAGTTGCCATAGGCATTAGCATATCCTGTCCGTTCTGAGGCCCATCCATGCCTACCTCTCCGGCAGGCAGGTCGGTTCGTTGGGAAACACTGGCATAACTGATACCAATTCCAAAAGAAGGCATTCCGTTTTTGCGGGCTACTTCTTTTTGTTTCTCCCAAGCCAGGCTTTGCTCATTGAGCACTTTGATGTTCGGATTGTTTGCCATTACGCTATCCAATAAACTTTTTTCATCCGTGTTCAATGACAAAGTTTGCATGGAATCGCCAACCGCAATTGAAGTTGTTAAAGGTTGATTGAGTAAGCTGTTCATTTTAGCTTCCATGCTTCTGCGTTCATCCAGTAAAAATTCTAATTGTGCGGTAATTTCTTTTTGCTCCATTTGTATCCGAAGCACATCTGCCAAACTGCTTTTGGCTGCTTCTATTTGTGCAAGAGTGGATTTCTCATGTAAATCCAGAATTTCAAGATACTCCTGATAGGTTTCAATACTTTTATCGGTGAACCACAATTGATAATAGACTTCTTTCACCTGATAGAATAAGTTATTCTTTTCTACCATAAATTCCTGATACTTGACTGCTGCCCATTGGGAAGCCTCATCTTTTCTCGCAGTCAGTGTTCCGAACCAGGGGAAGGATTGCGAAAGGGTTGCATCAAAGTTTCTTGCGCCTACCCGTGTCTCGACCGGCAGGATGTAATACCCCAGCATCACCTGTGGGTCAGGAAGGCTGCTCACCTGTGGCACCTTTTCAAGTGCAGCGTAGTACGCACTGAATTTGGATTGAAGTGCGGGACTGTTCTCTGTGGCTTTCTGCAAATAGCCGTCCAGTGCCGTCTGGGCAGCTAACGGCCCGGACAGCACGATCAGCATATAAACCAGAAAAATGTTTTTTACTTTATTTTTTTTCTTCATACTGTTGCTTTTTAGGTCTTTCGTATTGGCAGCAGCCCATCAGCCCATTATACACGGAATCTTTTGCTTTTACCTTGTCAGTATCATGCCCTACATCAGCTACTTTTTGATGAATTTGATCCAAGCTAACTTTACTTTCCACAAAAGACACGGTTAGCATTTTCGTATCCACATCCCATGATGCTGATTCAATGCCTTCTGCATTTTTCAAAGCACCTTCGATACGCTTTTGACACATGCCACAGTTACCATATACTTTTATCGTGTCAGTTCTTTGATCTGTCTGTTTTTGTTCGGTTTTCGCTTTGGTGTCTTGTCCGTAAACGGTTGCACCATGAAATCCTGAAATAATTACTACTGAGATTAAAATTACTTTTTTCATTTTCTTAAATTTTATTTGTTACTAATAGATTGTTGACCTTTTCTGTTTTCTCTGTTGATTAAACCTTCCTGCCACATACTGTACAACACAGGCACGGTAAACATGGTAATGACTACCAGCGACATCCCCCCAAATGAAGGAATAGCCATGGGTATCATAATGTCAGACCCTTTTCCGGTGGATGATAATACAGGTAGGAGCGCAAGAATGGTAGTAGCGGTAGTCATTAAAGCCGGTCGCACCCTTTTCATACCTGCTTCCATCACGGCTTCTCTTACTTCTTCCACTGTTTTGGGTTTATTTCTTTTAAAGGACTGCTTGAGATAGGTGGCTACCAATACACCATCGTCAGTTGCAATGCCAAACAAAGCCAGAAACCCTACCCATACTGCTACACTGAGGTTAATGGTTTTCATCTGGAACAGATCCCTCATGTTGGCTCCAAACATTGAGAAGTCCATAAACCAATCTTGTCCGTAAAGCCAGATCATGATAAAGCCTCCTGCAAAAGCAACGAATACTCCGGTAAATAAAATGGTGGAGACCATCACTGAACGGAACTCAAAATAGACGATCAGAAAAATAATTGCCAGCGCAATGGGGACAACTATACTTAACCGTTTATTCGCTCGTACCTGATTTTCATAATTTCCGGCAAAGCGGTAGCTAACCCCTTTTGGTACTACTAGCGCTCCTGATTTTATCTGTTCGTCCAGATAACGTTGGGCATTTTCTACTACATCGGTTTCGGCATATCCTGTTTTCTTATCCAATGTTACATAGCCTACCAAAAAACCATCTTCACTTTTAATGGACTGAGGCCCTTGCTTATACCGCAGAGTTACTACATCTCCTAAAGGGATTTGCTCACCTGATAAAGTTGGAATAAGGATATTGCTGATGTCTTCCGGTCGTTCTCTCAATCCTCTTGGGTATCGTACCCTAATGGGGTAGCGCTCCCTGCCTTCAACGGACTTGGTAAGTGTAATACCTCCAACAGCTACTTCTATGTAGTGTTGTACATCTGTAACTGTCAGTCCATAGCGGGCCATTTTATCCCTGTCCAGTTCTATTTCCAGGTATGGTTTCCCTACAATGCGCTCGGCATAAACGGCTTCTGGCTTTACGCCCTCTACCTGGCGAAGATGTTCTTCCAACTCCAGCCCGAATTTTTCTATGGTCTTCAGGTCGGAACCTTTTACTTTGATTCCTATGGGTGCTTTCATACCTGTTGCCAACATGATAAGCCTTGTTTCGATGGGCTGGAGCTTGGGAGCAGAAGTCAATCCCGGAAACTGTGATACTTTGGTGATTTCATTCCAGATGTCATCGGAAGTTTTGATATGGTCTCTCCATTGCCGGAAATACTGGCCGTTTTCATCTTCTATTAATTTGATGTGCTCATTGTTGGATGTGCTGCTATGCGGATAGTTCGATGTGCTGATTTTATAGCGTAATTCTTTTGGCAAAGTAATTTCGTTACTGTCCCATGTCTGCACCAAAAATCTTCCCTCATTATCCGTTTTGAACCGAAGCCGATTCCCATCCTCATCCGTGATGTATTCATTTTTGTAATTGACTACATTTTCAAACATGGATATAGGAGCAGGGTCTAAGGCACTTTCCACCCTTCCCAATTTCCCCACCACCGTCTCTACTTCAGGGATACCAGCAACCACCATATCGAGCTTCTTCAGCATTTCTACATTTTCTTCCATACCTGAATGCAACATGGTGGAAGGCATCAACAGGAACGAACCTTCATCCAGTGCCGGCATAAATTCACGCCCAGTATTCCGCATAATGAAAACACCAGTGATGATTAACCCAAGAGGAATAGAAAGGAACAATAGTTTATTTCTTAAACACCAGTTCAGTAACTTCGGGTAGATATGAATAATCCATTGAAATGTTCCTAATAAACCTCCTATCAATAGCAACACAAAAAAGAAATTGATGAAAAGACTTTGTTGCCCCCCTAAAGGCATCCATGTTCTTGCCAGCAGCCAAGCCACTACACCAGCATACAGGATATTTTGGATGATGGTTTGATTTGCTGATGTGCTGATGGTTTGATTTGCTGATGTGCTGATGGTTTGATGATAAATTTGAAAGAATATAGGGAGCAAGCTGGCTATTCCAACCAAAATCATGACAACACCTATCCAAGGCGTGATAAACAAAAGCACAAAGCCACCCAATAAGACTAAAGCGTTTAGTACTTGAGTTATTTGTTTTCTTTTAATTCGGATTGAAAAAATCCAGTGCGAAACGGCAGGAATTACCATAATAGCAACAATGATGGAAGCCACTAAAGCAAAGGTTTTGGTCAGTGCCAACGGAGTGAACAGCTTTCCTTCGGCTCTCTGCATGGTAAATACAGGTATAAAGCTGATAATGGTGGTTGCCACAGCTGTTATTACTGCCGATGCTACTTCGGTAGTTGCCCGGTAAATCACCTCCAGCTTACTTTCTTCGGGTGGAGCTTCGTCAAGGTGGGTAATGATGTTCTCTGACAAAACAATTCCCATATCCACCATTGTGCCTATAGCAATAGCAATTCCTGATAAAGCAACAATGTTTGCATCTACCCCAAACTGCCGCATGGCAATAAAGACCATGAGTACTGCCACTGGTAATAAGCCTGCAATAATAAAAGAAGCCCGCAGGTTCATTACCATGATGATGACGACAATGATGGTCACCAGTATTTCAAGCCATAGTGCTTCGGCTAAGGTTCCGATGGTTTCTTTAATAAGCCCGGTACGATCATAAAAAGGCACAATCGTCACCTGTGAGATAGTACCATCCGCCAGTTTTTTGGAAGGCAGACCGGGAGCAATTTCTTTAATTTTATCTTTTACATTATTGATGACAGCAAGGGGATTGGCTCCATAACGGGTTACCACCACACCACCGGCAACTTCGGCTCCCTCTTTGTCCAATGCACCTCTCCGTATAGCCGGGCCATACGACACTCTTGCCACATCCCTCACTCTGATTGGTACATGATTGTTACTGGTAATAACTGTTTTTTCAAGGTCTTCCAGACTTTTCACGTAACCCAGCCCCCTGATGAAATATTCAATACGATTTATTTCCAGGGTTTTTGCCCCCACATCCAAGTTGCTGCTTTTAACGGCTTTCACGATTTGAGCTAATGTGATGTTATTGGCCTTCATGGCTTCCGGGTTTACATCAATTTGGAATTCTTTTACATATCCACCAACAGAGGCGACCTCCGAAACCCCTTCGGCTGCTGAGAGGCCATATTTTACATAGAAATCCTGAATACTTCTCAGTTCATCCAGATCCCAACCACCGATAGGGTTACCCAAACTATCCCTTCCTTCTAAAGTGTACCAGTATACCTGTCCCAATGCCGTAGCATCAGGTCCCAAAGCTGGCTGGACTCCATCTGGTAATGTACCGGATGGCAGGGAGTTCAATTTTTCCAGTATTCGTGAACGGCTCCAGTAAAACTCAATGTCTTCATTGAAAATAATGTAGATGCTGGAAAAACCGAACATGGAGTTACTGCGGATAGATTTTACTCCGGGAATTCCTAACAACGCCGTAGTTAAAGGGTAGGTTAACTGATCTTCTATATCCTGTGGCGAGCGACCTTCCCAACGGGTGAAAATGATTTGCTGGTTTTCACCAATGTCGGGTATGGCATCTACCGGAACTGGATCGTTCGGCAAAAAGCCTTTGTTAATATTAAATGGAGTGGTAACTATTCCCCAACCGATAATCAATACAACGAACAACATGGTTACCAGTTTGTTTTCCAGAAAAAATCGAATAATTCTGTTGATCATTTGATAATACGATTATTTGATAAAGTGATTGAATAGATGATATTATAGGTTTTATGGTAAAACCATTATCATATCATTAGCCAGATGATCAGAATATCAAATCATCAGACTATCATATCATCAAATAATCAAATAAGGAAAGACTGTACGATTACGGGAATGTCCCGCAATAAAAGAGGTGGTTTGTAATTAAGGTAGCTGGAAGATCTTTCGACATGTTGGTCAAATAATCTACTTAACACACAATGTTGCACAACAGCTATGAATTGTTCGGGAGTAAAATCATGAGCAGTTGCAGGTAAGGAAATTTCAGTATCGAGTTGGAAAAATTCTGTTTCGTCCTGACAACATTCTTTTGGGCAATCTTGCTCTTTTCCTTCTGTACCACAACAATTCTTAATATGGGCAACAGAAATGATGGTCTTTTTCGAAATAATGCAATGATGCCTGTGCAAAGAGAACCCTGCTGTAGTTAGCAGAATAAGCATTGCCATCAATATAACCGATATTTTACGAAGTATGACCATTAATTATCTTAGACGCAAAGTTAAGGCTTATGTTGTGATTATCATCAAAAGAAGTATTTAATTTAGTCTTGCGATGGAAAAAGCAAGCTCCTCCCGTATATTTTGGCTTTTTGTAAGTCGCTCTTGCGATTTGTGGGATATGCTTGTTATGTATCGATATAAAATTAAATAAAAATCTCCCGCGCGTAGGCTTTTGAATTCGATTATCATTCAATGAGATTGGGTTCCTGTTTTAAGGCTCCGGTATTAACTTTTCTAAAATCGGCGATGGTTTTGTAGCAAGGTTGGGCTTTGTGGAGTAATCAGAATAGTTCGACATTCCGGCGTGCAGCACGCATTAATGGGTGAGAAGAGCGGCAGCGGTTGAAGTAACCGTAAAAATCGCGTTTGAGCAGTGTGTTAGCTGAAGAGGAGGTTTTTTCACAATCTTACGTTTTGACTATGCGGCGGTGGCGACGAATATGAGTCATTGGTGTATAGCTTTTGTTGATAGCTTTTTTGTCTAGAAATATAAAATGCCCTTTCTTTAGTCTTCTACTCCTATGTCTTCATTCCATAGTTTTGGATTTTCCTTAATAAAAGTTTCCATAAGCTTGATGCATTCTTCATCATCTAGCAGAATTACTTCAACACCATTATTCCTAAGCAATTCCTCAGATCCTCTAAATGTCTTATTCTCACCGATAATTACTTTAGGGATACCGTAAAGTAGAATTGCTCCAGAACACATTGGACAAGGAGAAAGGGTTGTATAAATAACTGATTCTTTGTATACCTTGGCTTCTTGTCTACCAGCATTTTCAAATGCATCCATTTCACCATGAAGAATTACGCTTCCTTGTTGAATTCTTCTATTGTGACCTCTACCTAAAATAGCATCTTTATAGGCTATTACACTACCAATAGGTATACCACCTTCAGCTAACCCTTTTCGAGCTTGATTAACAGCTTCTTCAAAAAATTTATCCATAAAAGAGTATTTTTTTCTTCCTGACTAACGTTGACTAACCCCTTGATTATTAGGGCTAATTAGGGTCGGTTTTCATGGACTTGTTCATATTGCGGCCTTTTGAAAATACCTAATTCATAGGGATCAATGCCATAGGAGGCAATTCTTTTTCTGATTAAGGCAATTTGTCTTCTTTTCTGGTCGAAGTACAACTATTCATGATTCGGATGATAGGGCTGTTTCTTGGTCACCATGTTCCAGATGATAACCGCCAGCTTTCGCTTTTTGATCAATTATCTTAAAGTAGTAGCGGCACAGGGTGCGCAGCTTTTCAGCCTGTTCACCCGGCAAAAAACAGTGAGGCAATAAACCTCGAGTATGTAGTTTCTCTGTGAAAACAAGCGTACATGCTCTATTTTTATTCCAATTTTTTTTATCCGTGAAGTCAGCATAGGCCATAAACCAAAGGCCCCTTATTCAGTAGAAAACAGTCAAGATAAATGGGTTTTAGATCGTATGCTTATTAAATGCTCCCTTTAAAAGATGAATAGTTATTTATCCTCGTAAAGTTTTTGTAGAGTCTGGGACAATTGTATCCGACCCGCTAAGGGTCGCTGAATTACTGGGAGTCGCTCGCGCAGATCTAATCGTTAATGGGGCAAAAAAGAAGGCCAGACTAATCGTCTGACCTTAGTAATTTAAATTCTTTAAAACGAATGCCTTAACGACAGTAGCGCGACCTTTGCTATGGTTAAGGTTCTGATAATCATGATTATCATCAAAGTAAAAGTGATCCCATCAGGACTCGAACCTGAAACCTACTGCTTAGCTTACCACTACAGTTTTCACTGCTTCATGATGAATTTGTGGTCTGGACCATATCTTCACCTTCTCAGGTGCAGCACGTATGGCCTCTACGGATCCTCCCTATAATCATAGGCAAAGTAAATACCCTGCTTTTCATTATTTTTCGACATCTCTACCCTATTAAGCCTTTAAGATGCCTAAGTCTCTCAATGTTTTGATATAAGGATACACATCATCAGAACGATTGAGAAACAGAAAGTTTCCTCGGTATTAACATGTTACAAAGAACGAAGCCTTCACCGATATAGTGCTGTTCACTCTATGGATTCTTGTTTCTCCACAGAGGCTCCTAGATTTGAAGGCAGTTGCTCTATCCAGTTGAGCTATGGGACCATATACTGATTTGTAATGAGCTTCATTTGCGATTGCAAATATAATAATCAATTTAAATAAATGAGAATATTTAGCCATCAAACTGTACTATTCTTACACCCGTGTTCAGCTATTCTTACACCCGTTTTCAACAGGTTATAAATTCTGATGCACAATTCTCAAAAAGACTTTTTCCAATCATAATCGTAGAAAAGATGTCTTACCATTTCAAAATAGATTTTGTCAAATTAATTTGTAATTCTAACCTCTGCACCACATTCTACTCAATATATGTGAGATATTCGGCGTAGCTACGCTCATTATCATTGTCTGTAATTTCTTCAAAATCAGAAATTATCTGTAATCGGTTTGGGTGGAATTTGATGACTTAAACGTTGGAAAGGTCAGAGGGTACGCAACTTTTGCGATGGAGAATTAAAATTTCCTATCATGGCATAAGCTTATGGAGACCGATTTTTGAAGAATCCTAGTATTCCCAAGCTCAGAGAAGTCATAAATGAATTCAACCTAATGGAAGAATACATATTACTTCCAGATAGTAAAAAGCACTTACAACTAAATGTTGCAAGTGCTTTTTTGTGTCGAGGTAGCAGGATTCGAACCTGCGACCCCCTGCTCCCAAAGCAGGTGCGCTAACCGGACTGCGCTACACCTCGATTATTTCACGACAAAAAATAGCTATAACAGCATCCAGCGGTGAGGGCGGGATTCGAACCCGCGGTACCTTTACAGGTACGGCAGTTTAGCAAACTGCTGGTTTAAGCCACTCACCCACCTCACCTTTTTCAAGTTTGGCAAAGATAGTAAGAATGATATAATTGTCTATAAAAAATATGAATTTATACAGCGTAAGTAATCTATTTTCCTTCAACCATCAGTACGATATTGCTCAGTATGTTTGAGGCTACTATTGAGTGAGTTCATGAAAAAAATATCTATCAGATGAAAGACTGTAGGAAGGCAATATGCTTTACTTTACAAAGTAATGAGATGATTTCTTCTCATAACTAAATATGTCGCATCACGCGATTCAATCTTTTGAATTGAATTTCAGAAAAAGCTCAATCGTTATAGCTATAACATTAAAAGAATTTTTTTATTAAAGCTTATGTATTTCTACCAAAAGAACAGATGACTTCTATCATCTCTTTGCGTTGCACAACTCATTTATGATCCTTAATTAGTCATACATATTGCATTGTATGAATATCGAGGAGCACGGCCAAAAGTCAAACTTGCAAAAGAATTTATCTGTTAATACGTTGGTACTGGTTATGGGTTTACCCGGAAGCGGGAAAACTACTTTTGCTAAGGCATTGAGCAAGCACATAAAAGCTGTACACCTAAACAGTGATATTGTGCGAACTCAACTCGATAAACGGGGGCAGTATGACGAACAAACTAAAATCATGATCTACGATCAATTGTGTGAACAAACATATCAGACTCTCAAAAATGGGAAAACTGTCATTGTAGATGCCACCTTTTACAAACAAGTTCTCAGAAACCGTTTCATAGACATAGCTATTAAGCTCGTTGTTCCTTACAAACTCATCAAAATTAAAGCACAACCTCATACAATCAAAAAACGGATGAATATAGATCGCGAACACAGTGAAGCGGATTTTTCTGTATATCAATCAATCAAAGAACAATTCGAACCCATTGAAGAACCTTTTCTGGCTATATCTTCCGAAGAGCTGTCCCTCGAAGAAATGACTCAATACGCTCAACAATATATTAATGAATCTGCATGAACATTCAGCAAGTACAACATTTAATCGATCAATGTGCCTTTCCAGATACCTGCAAAAACCCCCATCTGGTCGAAACACATATCTCATGGGTCATCATTGCTTGCAAATATGTATTTAAAATCAAAAAGCCTGTTAACTATGGTTTTCTCGACTTTTCCACCCTTAATTTAAGACAGTATTATTGCCGCAGGGAAGTACTGCTCAATACTCGTCTCACCGAAGATGTATATCTGGGCGTTATCCCCATTATGCAAAACGGCGAAAACTTCAATCTAGGCCAGGGAGAAGGTGAAATTGTGGATTACGCTGTGATGATGAAAAACCTGAATCCCAATCTCCATATGTCACAAATGCTTAAAAACAATCAAGTCAGCAAATTTCACATTCGACAAATAGCTCAGGTATTATCTCATTTTCACAAAAATACAAAAATCATACGATCACATCGTACTGGTGAAACCCTTTGGTCTGCTTTCAGTGATCTGACTAAGCATAAGGATGACTTTGATCTACAGGAAAGAAATACCATCAAGCATTGTAATAGCTCTATGAAATCCTTCATAGATCATTACAAATATATTTTCGACGATCGGGTAAGACAAGGATGGATAAGAGACTGCCACGGCGACCTGCATACAGGCAATATTTTTCTGTATACTCCACCGATAATATTCGATTGCATTGAGTTTAATGATGCTTTCCGCGAAATAGATGTGTTAAATGAATTGGCTTTCATAACCATGGACCTCGAATTTCATGGCAGAAAAGAACTCGCTCAAACATTTCTGGAGTACTATCAGAAACTTAACCCTTGCCTCCGCACAGAACAGGCAGGCACGCTCTACAAATACTACAAGATGTACCGGGCTAACGTAAGGGCTAAAGTCAATATCTTGCAAGCAATAGATCCCGACAATCAATCACCTGAAGTATACCGGGATAAGGCCCATGATTATGTGAAATTAATGCAGCAATATCTTGAGGAAGTGGAAAAAGTGGCCGATATTTGTTCTTAATGGAATTTGCCTATCCTAAATACTTAGTCTGGTGGATCATATTACCGATTAGTACTTTCTTACTAATCCTATTCTTCCGGCATATGAAGCTATTCCATCAAAACTGGAAGTCCAGAGCCTGTATCCCTCCCTTATCTCAGCTCAGATGGAAAATTATCTTACGAATATTTGCAGTATTTTTATCACTCATAGCTCTCTCCGGTCCTTATTTTCCAAGATGGGTACAATCTTTTCCTGTAAAAGGACGTCAGATATACTTCCTTCTGGATGTATCTGCAAGCATGAATACCAAAGATCTCACAACATCCAGACTAAAATATGCCAAAAATATTATTCATCAACTGATAGATCATTTTCAAGGAGATGAAATGGGACTTATCGTATTTACAGATGATGCCTATGTACAATGTCCTCTAACTAAGGACTTCCGTTTACTCAAATCTTTTCTCGATCTTTCCCAAACCCAGCAGTTCTCACGTACAGGCACGCAATACAGAAATGCATTAGCAACCGCTCTGGAACGCTTCCTGAGTAATCCCTTACCAAGAGACAACGGCCAGCGCGTAGCCATACTATTCTCCGATGGTGGCGATTTTGGTGATGAGTACACTTCAATTATAGACCGATACAAACAAGCAAGTATCTCTATTATCCCAATCGGTATAGGTACCTCTAAAGGAGATTATATTCCTAGCCCGCAATCATCACACCCATTGAAAATCATAACAGATTCCCGTGGGCAACCTGTCATCAGTTCGCTGGAAGATCAGGGGCTAAAAGCCCTGGCAAAAGCAGTTGGTACAGAATACGTTATTTTCGATCAGCAATTAGCTGAACTTCAACCGCTCATCAGACAAATCAACCAGATCAGCCTAGCTGTCCTAGACGATCAGACAGCATTAAAACCCTTTAATACTTATCAGATTTTTCTGTTAATTGGAATTGTCTTATTTCTAATTGAAGCTTTTTGGTTACCCAGAAAATTACATGAAAAAGATTCTCTACATCATGATCATTAGTCTGCTGGAAGGTGAATCTACCCCCAATCCTATCAAACATGCCTTAGATTACTGGCAACAGTCAGACTATGAACAAAGTCTCCACTACTTTAGAGAAGCCCTTCATCAATATTCGGATCAACGGGCTGAGGTCAAGTACAATATGGCTCAGATTTTCATGAAAATGGAAATCTACGACAGCGCCCAGATCTGTTTTGAGTCAATTGTCCCGCAATTTGATGATCCCAAACAATCAGAACTCTATAACCTCATAGGATATGCAGCTGTCATGCAGCATCAATACCGTGAAGCTCTACTTGCCTTCCGGCAGGCGCTAGTAAAAGACCCATCTAATAATCAGGCCGCATTCAACTATGAACTTTTATACAAGCGGCTACTCCAGGAAAGCTCTCCCCCAACAAATAATGCCCCAGATTCTGGCAGTTCCTCTCCCCCCCTACCCGGCCTCTCAAGTGGCATCCGGAATATATCAGGATTACAGCCCTCAAACAGACCTACTGAAAGCGATGCACTTACATTTTTTGCAGATTCCCTCAACATTATCGAGGCATTAAAGGTCCTTGAGTGGATACAAAAAAGAGAGTATCAGTATATTCAGGAGTTGAAAAAAAGCCCCAGAAAACTTCCCTATAAGTCCGAAAAACCAAACTGGTAGTTAATTATGAAATTACAGATAGCCGTCTTATTTCTCATTTATATTCCCATAATGTCGCAACACGCTACTGCACAGGATGATTTCCAGTCTTTTTTCACTCCCGTATGGCAGCGCGCCACCAGCTACCTCATCGAAGTAGCAGAGCTGATGCCAGAAGATTTATATGACTATAAACCTCAATCTGAGATCATGAGCTTTAAGGAGCAGCTTCTGCATATTGCAGGTAATATACATTCTCTACATGGACGATTTATAGTTCCTCCCCTATCCCCCTGGGAGCCTCCCAATCCTCAACAAACGAGAAAAGAAGAAGTCATCAGGGAATTGAAACATGCATGTTCACTGGTAGAAAAAAGCCTCCAAAATCTTACACAGGAAGAACTCAATAAAGTATCGGAAAACTTCTGGGGGCCTGATCCCATGACCCCAAAAGGTATATTTCTCCTTATTCGGGACCACATGACCCACCACAGGGGCCAACTCGTGATCTATCTCAGAATGAATGAGATTGTACCACCCCGCTACAGAGGCTGGTAGCAAGGAGCTGTAATCAATCCTTTTATTATGTGCTTAAATTTGGTATTTTGTATCATGATCAGATGATTTCTACATCATACTCAAATGAAGGTCTTTACTGAATTACGATAAATATGGCTACGACAACCCGCAGTAATCTCATGTTATTAACCTTGATTACTGGCCTCATTTACACTGGCTGCCAGTCAGAATATCAGGACCCTTATGCGGGTTCCGACTGGCCTTCCTATCTAGGAAGTAAAGGCAGTAGTCAGTATTCTACCCTGGATCAGATACATACCGGCAACGTTGACCAGCTTACTGTAGCCTGGGAATTTCGCAGTGGGGATGCTGACGCCAGTAATCGGTCTCAAATACAATGCAACCCATTGATCATAGATGGTATACTATATGGAAGCACTCCCAAAATGATTTTCTTTGCGCTCAATGCTGCTGATGGTAGCTTGCTGTGGACCTTCAATCCCTATGAAGGAAAAGAAGTCTCCAGCCTCGGTGTCAACCGGGGATTGGTGTACTGGGAATCTGGGAGTGAACAACGCCTACTCTGCGCTACTGGAGCCACACTTTATGCAATCGACCCCTCCAATGGTCAACTCATCCCCAGCTTCGGTGAGGAGGGCATGGTAGATCTGTACAAAGGTCTCGGCAGAGACGTGGAAGGGCTTGACATACTTGCCAATACACCTGGTGTTGTATATGATAACTTGCTTATTATGGGAACAAGGCTGTCTGAGACCAATCCAGCTGCACCGGGCCATATTAGAGCTTATCATATTATCACCGGAGAAATGGAATGGATTTTCCATACCATCCCTCATCCCGGAGAATTTGGTCATGACACCTGGCCTAAAGGATCATGGGAAAGAGCCGGAGGCGCTAATGCCTGGGCAGGCATGAGTGTCGATGAAGAGCGTGGAATCGTTTTCATTCCTACTGGCTCTGCCACTTCCGATTTCTACGGTGGCGACCGGAAAGGAGAAAACCTGTTTGCCAACTGCCTCATCGCACTGAATGCCAAAACAGGTAAACGCATCTGGCATTTCCAAACCGTACATCACGATATCTGGGACCGGGACCTTCCCGCACCTCCTAATCTGGTGACTGTAACACATGACGGCCAAAAAATTGACGCAGTTGCTCAAATTACCAAATCAGGATTTGTATTTCTGTTTGACAGGGAAAATGGTAGTCCTCTATTTCCCATAAAAGAAATTCCCGTTCCTAACTCCAATCTCCGGGGTGAAGAAACATGGCCTACACAACCCGTACCTACAGCGCCACCTCCATTTGCCAGACAATATTTCACTGCCGAAGATGCATCAGACATTTCACCAGAGGTCAATCAGGAAATCAAAGAAAAACTGGCACAAGTCCGGACAGGAAAGCGCTTTATACCTCCCAGCCTGGAGGGTACTGTTATTTTTCCCGGATTTGATGGAGGAGGAGAATGGGGAGGTGCAGCCTTTGACCCTACCTCGGGTTGGCTGTATGTCAATGCCAATGAAATGCCCTGGATTCTGACCATGTTTGAGATCTACCCTGATGATGGCAATAAGACTATCAGCCTGGGTAGAAATTCCTATGCCCAGTTTTGCTCCAGTTGCCACGGTATTGACCGCAAGGGTGGGTCTTACATGGGTGAAATACCTAGCCTGGTAGAGATAGAACTAAGAAAAAGTAAGAAGGGTATCATGGAAATGATCCAGTACGGTAAGGGGGTAATGCCTGGATTTCCCTGGCTCGATGAGAACCGAATAGAAGCTATTGCTGATTTTCTGATAGAGACAGAACCTGAGGATAATCTGGTAATGCAGGTTGCACGGGAAGAAACTGCGGGTCGCATTCCCAAATTTGCTCATACTGGATACAACCGCTTCAAAGATGAAAATGGTTATCCTGCCGTTAAACCCCCATGGGGAACACTCAATGCCATAGATCTCAATAAAGGAGAGATCGTATGGAAAGTACCTTTAGGAGCGTTTGAAGAGCTTACCGAAAAAGGAATCCCTCCTACCGGAACCGAAAACTATGGTGGCCCCATAGTTACTGCTGGAGGATTGATCTTTATCGCTGCCAGCCAGGATGAGAAGTTCCGTGCATTTGACAAGAAAACAGGGAAAATACTATGGGAAACAGATCTGCCTGTAGGAGGATATGCGACCCCAAGTACATATGCTGTAGATGGCCGACAATATGTGGTAATAGCTTGTGGAGGTGGAAAAATGGGTACTAAATCAGGCGATACATATATTGCATTCAGCCTGCCTGAGTGAGATTTTCATAAAAAAAATGAGGAAGACCTATTCAAAGCCTTCCTCATTTTTATTGTGCATTTATTTATTTCTGTATCCCGACTATATTGAATAAATTATTCTTCCTCTCTCTTTGGGACAAAACTACTCAGTTTATTATCACCAATCATATCTTCGATTACCTGGAAAGCCTCATAAATATATGGATCTTTCTCAAGTTTGGTGATCCAATTATTCCACTTTTCATAAGTATTGGTATCAGCCTCTACTACAGGTAAATCAGAACTCAGGATATTTGCTTCAAATCCTTTTACCTCGAAAGGTATAGATCTATATTTACTGGATTTGGCTTCTATTTGATCTTGATATGCCTGAAAGCCTTTAAGGCTAAGTGGATAATCAGATTTATCGCTCTGCTCTTTGTAATACAAAGCACTTTCTTCGATCAGTTGAAAAGCATCATTTTTCATAACACGGCTTTCACTTTTTTCCCGCAAGTCGTCCAGATCCATCTCAAATTCTTTCCAGATATCGTATTCAACTGGATCGATTTCATCCCATGCCATAGAATATTCTTCTTCTTTCTCGCCTGTGGGAATGTATTTATTTCTAAAAGGTAGTACTATGTCTGGTTTAACACCCTTTTTCTGTGTAGCACCACCGTTGATTCGGTAAAACTTCTGAATGGTCAGCTTCAATCCTCCTAATTGTGGCCCATTGGGATCATATCTGTTGAGATTCAGCAATCTCTGTACAGTTCCCTTACCGAAGGTATCATCACCTATAATAACACCTCGTTTGTAGTCTTGTATGGCTGCTGCCAGAATTTCTGATGCAGATGCACTGTAAGAATTTACCAATACCGCGAGAGGCCCATCATAGTGAACACTAGGATCTTTGTCCTCGAGTATATAGGGCTTTTTTATACGGGATTTAACCTGTACAATGGGACCTTTTTCTATAAATAGTCCTGTCATATCCACTACTTCATTCAAGGCGCCTCCTCCATTATTCCTCAGATCCAGAATGATTCCCCTTACACCATCGGCTTTCAGTTTCTCTATTTCCTTGGCCACATCTACAGCACACCTACGGCCATTTTTGGGATCATCAAAGTTTGCATAAAATTTTGGCAGGTAAATATATCCTATCCCCTTGTCATCATCTGACTCTTTAAGCGTGACAGATTTGGCATAGGCTTCTTCAAGTTGTACTACATCCCTTTTAATCGATATTGTCTGTTCACTACCGTCTTTTTTCTGAACCATAAGCTTTACTTCGGTACCCTTTTTACCCCGTATCATCAGTACGGCATCATCTACACGCATACCCACTACATTTACAGGCTCTTCGTCTCCCTGACCTACTTTGAGTATTTTATCACCAACCTCCAATTTGCCTTGTTTATAACATGGACCTCCCACGATGATATCTGTAACCTCAATAAGTCCTTCACGCTCAACCAAGCGTGCACCTATACCTTCAAACTGTCCCGATATCTGTATATCGAAATCTTCTTTTTCTTTGGGAGGAAAATAAACAGTATGAGGATCGTAGATATTAGCTATAGAATTGTAATAGATCGAACGAATATCTGTGTCGTTGATTCTTGAGAGACGGTCAAAGCGATCGTCGTAATCCTTTTTCAAACCTTCGCGCATGGCTCCTTCAATTTCATCAAAGGTTTGAATCTCAGATTTATCCTCTACATTTTCCTGAGCTTCCAGCTTTCTGTTGATCCTTCTCAATATCTCGTACTTCAACCTTTTTCTCCAATAGTCCTTAAGTTGTTCTTTATCCCTGGCAAATGATAATTTGTCGAAATCTGTTTCAATAGATTCCTCTTTGTCAAAGTCAAAGGGTTTTGTAAGAATCTCTTTGTAATAATTTTCTGCCTCAGCTACACGCTGTAAGTACAACGATTCTGAAAGTTCGAAGAACTCAAAATTGAGCGCTATAATCTGATCATCTATCTCACTCTTGTAAGTTTCCAGCTTATGAATGTCCTCCAAGGTTAAGAATTCCTTGAGCGGATCTAACATGGTCAGATATAAATCAAATGTTTTCAAAGAAAAATCATCGTTGATGTTCTGACGTTGGTAGTGATATCTATGCAGCTCAGTCATGAGATATTTGAGCAACATTTCATCTTTATCGGTGGGTAATGGTTTAAAAGTATAAGAACTAAAAACCAGAAAAACCATGGCAAATAGTACCCAACCCTTAAAAAAGCTATTCATATTGTCGTGTATTAAAACTGGGAATGAATCTTCACAGTAATTACCATAACCAAAAAATCACTCATTGGTTATAATAAGTGTCTACTGTTTCTAGTATTGAAAGATAGACATTCTTTAAATCAACAGCAAATCCCGGTCCAGATTTCCAAACATGAGATTATTTGCGGTAAAATTAAATGATTGCCACTTAAATATTTAGTATGCAACTCATAATAATCACTGTGGTAGAGATATGTTGTATCAAAGTAGCTACACCATATACATCTCGATGGTAGGAGAAGATACAAATTTCATCTTATTTGAGGTTGTCTACTACAGCCTTGAACGCATCAGGATGATTCATAGCCAGATCTGCCAACACTTTGCGGTTCAATTGAATTTCTGACTTACCTAGTTTACCTATCAGTGTAGAATAGCTCATCCCGTGTTGCCGAGCCCCTGCATTTATACGCTGTATCCATAGTTTTCTAAACTCACGCTTTTTAGTCTTTCGATCCCTATAGGCATAAAGCCAGCTTTTCTCAATCTGATTTTTAGCTACAGTCCATACATTTTTCTTACGCCCAAAATACCCTTTGGCGTGTTTCATCATCTTTTTTCTCCGTGCACGAGAGGCAACGTGATTTACTGAACGAGGCATGTTCTATCTTATTAACTTATTATTTGAGTCAAATAAACAGATAAGTTCGAGTATGTTTATTGTTTGATCATGCGATCAATGCGATCTATGTCTGATTTGTGTACTACTACAAACTTGGTCAGTTTGGATTTGCGCTTCTTGGACTTCTTGGTCAAAATGTGATTTTTGAATGCCTGCTTGCGCTTTATCTTACCAGTTCCAGTACGCTTGAACCGCTTTGAAGCACCGGAATTTGTTTTCATCTTAGGCATGACTCAATCTTATCTTAATCTTTTGTAAAACGAGTTGCAAACATAATCATATTTTTTGAAAAAATATCTACCCTAAATAAAAAACCCAGCATGATACTGGGTTCATTGAGGTTGGATTCAGCCTCTGTCCACTTTCTAATACCCACTATTTGTGATCATCAAAAGCAACAAAGTGTTTGCGCTTAGCTGAATTTCTGTTATTTTCAATATTTTGACGTAACTACTATTTGTAGGTCACAAGAAATAATTAAATTATTCGATTCTTTTTCAAATTATTACGGCTACTCATCCAAAGTATTACAACTACTCATCATGAAACAAGCAAAAGAATTTATTATCTACAGCCTGCTTATCCCTATCAGTGTATGTACCTATGCCCAGCAAATAGACAGAAACGAAATTGATCCCAGGGGAACTGAAAGATGGACTCCGGTACCTGAAGAAGTAACTCCTGGCGAAGGAAATGAACCGCCCTCAGACGCTATTGTACTGTTTGATGGTAAAAACCTGGATGAATGGGAAAGTGCCGGAGGAGGTGAAGCAGAGTGGATCATAGAAGATGGGTACATGACCGTGAAACCAGGAACAGGAGATATCGTGTCCAGGCGGTCTTTCCGTGATGTACAACTGCACATCGAATGGCGAACTCCTTCAGAAGTTGTGGGCGAAAGCCAGGGGAGAGGAAATAGTGGAATATTTCTGATGAGCCAGTACGAAGTACAGGTGCTAGACTCTTATAATAACCGCACTTATTCTAATGGTCAGGCCGCCAGTATTTACAAACAACATATTCCCCTGGTCAATGCTTCACGTGGCCCGGGAGAGTGGCAAAGCTATGACATCGTATTTATGGCTCCTGTGTTCTACGAAGATGGCAGAGTTAGAAATCCCGCCACCGTCACAGTGCTTCACAATGGCGTACTGGTACAAAATCACGTGTCTATACGTGGGATTACCCAGTACAAAGGCCTTCAGTGGTATGAGGCACACGAAGACAAACTGCCTATCAGGCTGCAGGATCACAGCAATCCGGTGAGCTTTAGAAATATATGGATAAGAGAACTAAACTAGCTACAGTTGATGAACTCATAAATCTTCAGGGGAAGTTTCGTAAGCCGACTTTCCCTGAAGATTTTTCTATGGACTTGGGGAACTTTTGGGCCTTATCACTACAACTCTAATACAATGCCATATTGAACCTGGGGCGAAACTTGCGGGTGATTTCATGCGCCTCGCCCAACTGATGGAAAATAGCGATAGAAGCCCTCCGGGCTATCTCCTTGCAGTAGGACTTATCTATCATGATGGATTCAATCAATAATGACAAGGCATCATCCATTTTGCGAGCTTTGTAGGCTTCTCTCGCCTGAGCGACTTTTTCGTGAAGCTTTGTATTGTCATTATCTTCACATTTCATCCAGGCTATAAGGTTACGTATATCTTCTGCATCTTCATAAAGCTTATGACCTATCCTGATTTCTCCAATCAGCTCTTCGGCACGGTCTACATCTTCTGTAACAATTTGTCCTGCAAGCCATACCTTGGCTTCCGGTATATCTGAATTTTGCTGTACAAAATCCTCCAACTCTTGTATGGCTTTTTCGTTTATGCCTCCTTGTAATCTGGCATATATAGCATTAAGCTCATCTTTACGGACATCAGGCAACCGGTCATTTAGCCATTGCTGAATCTGAATCTTGGGGAGCGCTCCTGCAAACTGATCTACCAACTTTCCCTGATGAAACAGGATTACGGTAGGAATGCTCATGACACCATAATGAGATGCTATTTCCTGACTTTCATCTACATTTACCTTTATCAGTTTCCACTTGTCCTGAGCCTCTGCAGCTAACTCTTCAACTACAGGCCCCAGTACCCTACAAGGGCCACACCATGGAGCCCAGAAGTCAACTAATACTGGTTGTTGCTGACTTTTTATCAATACTTCCCGTTCAAATGTGGCTTTATCCATACTTGAAATGTTTAATAACTAAATATCTGTATTTCTGTGACTATTCTCAATCATTTTTGTTAACAAGTCGTTTAATCCTTGTGCATCTACCAATTCTTCCCACTGTATATGCATCCGGTAGCGCCAATAATGTTGAGCATTGCTGGGATCGTTGATTTGTTCCACAAATGGGTCTTCCCTCCGCAATGTTCCATCCATTCCCAGTATGTCCTGAATGGGAATGACCGTCCACATACTGGGCGCTTCCAGGTGATGGCGGTTTATTTCCGATACAATCCATGGCTCGCAAAAATAAGGAGCTTCCCCCCATTTTCCCAACACATTATTGTAAAGCTTCTGAGCATCAGCACGATGCTGCTCCCACCAGGCTCTTATTGGCGCAATGTCATGCGATGAAGGACTAAAAACAGATAGATAAGACACATTGCCTTTATGCACGAAATCATCGTGCATTTGCTTGGGCATACGCTGAATTTCTAATCCCAGAATACCCAGTTCTCTCAAAACCGAGGGAACACATCTAGGTACCATTCCGAGGTCTTCGGCACAGACCAACATCTCTGTGGCTTCTACGATAGCTGGCAGTTTGATCATCCCTTGCTCTCTCCAGAATTCTTCATGCCTGTGATAAAAATATTCGTTGTAAAGTTCGATGAGCTTCGCACGCGAATAATCGTCCAGTTCCTGATAGGAACGTGTATCATGCAGCGCAAAACGAGGATTGTAAGCCTTATAGGGAACCTTGGGATCTTCTATCAGTAAGACTTCTCCCATTAGATCAAAAAGAACCCTCTGTAAATCATCCCGCACATGATCATCCAACTCTGCCTCTTTCAACGTCTTCCTAATGTCTCTTTGTCCTCGATATATGAGTTTAAAGTGGTAGTATCCGGGAATATCTTCAATCAAAAAGGTCTCTTCAACCCAACTTCGAAGTTCATCCGGTATGATGTCATTCAGAACATGCCTCCTGATATAAGGCAGGCAAAAACGCCCATATTCAAAAGGAAGACCGCGATGCCGCAATTCATCTTCCGTAAAGGGAAGTGCCGGATAAAAATATCCCAGCGTGCCATCTATCATTTCACAAGGTATTTCCCAAATCCTGAAAAAGCCCAGAACGTGATCAATCCGGTAAGCATCAAAGTAATCTGCCATTTTCGAAAGCCTTTTTCTCCACCATGAATATCCATCTGTAGCCATTCGTTCCCAGTTATAGGTTGGGAAACCCCAGTTTTGACCGCTCCTCGAAAAATAATCCGGAGGTGCACCAGCCTGGCTATCCATATAAAACAAATGGGGAGCGACCCATGCATCCACACTGTAACGGTAGATCCCGATGGGTATATCACCTTTTAATACGATTCCGTGCTTTCGCGCGTATTCAGATACTCTTTTTAATTGTATATGAAGATGGTACTGGATAAAATAATATAACCTTACCTGATTATAGTGATCCGATTCCGGACTGAGTAAATCATTTATCACATCGGAATGATACACTTGATAATCACGCCACTCATGAAAATTGGCTGTTTGATAAATATCCCTTAGATAAGAAAACGCAGCATAATCCTTAAGCCATTCCCCATTTTGCCTGCAAAATGACTGATAATCCTGATCTGTATCCAATGTACTACGCACTTCATCATACATTTCCTGGAAAAACTTCATTTTGGTCCGTATCACTTCTTCGTAATCTACTTCAGAAAGTGTATTTAGGGATTCGCGCTTTTGTAGATACTCCGCAGGAAGTTCTGTCTGATAATAGGCACAAATGCGATCAAGACTGGCGTACACAGGATGCAAAGCATAAACAGATATAGCAGCATACGGATAAGAATCGACCCAGGTATATGTTGCTGTCGTATCATTGACTGGCAAGATTTGAATCATTTTCAATCCTACCTTACTTGCCCAGTCTATCATGTTGATCAGATCATTGAATTCTCCGATGCCCAGCCCTTGCTGTGAGCGAAGGGAAAATACTGGTATGGCAACACCAGCTCCCTTCCAGGGTTTTTCACGCCTGAACAAACCATCAAAGATATACGTTTTATTTTGTGTAATCTTTTGTGCAGGTAAGTGTAAATGGCGGTTCTCTCCCGCTTCCCATGCAATCACCTGCTCCTTTTGGGGATCGTAGATGACATATTTGTATTCCAGTGTTTCTGGAAAAGAAACCGGAATTTTGCACTCCCATAAGGGGGATTTGTTATTCATTCCTAGGGCAATAGGCTTCTCCCAATTTGTAAGTGTGCCCATCATAGCTACTACACATCCCTGTGGAACCCATGGTACAAAAGTCCTGAAATGATATGGCCCTCCCTTATGACGATTTTCCGCATACAATTCAATCTTTTTACATTGATCTCCCTGAAATATTGCTTCAGTGAAGGCACTGGAGAAAAAAGCCATCTCCTCAGGTGAAGGTTGGAACCATTTATCGTAACAGATGATTTCATGTAACTCCTCTTCATCCATCTGTAATTCCCGTGGTCTGCCCCATTCTTTGGTAATTTCACCCTGCTCATTTTTTACTAGATAGCGATATCTAAAGGTATCATCATATCGAGACAAGTGTAGCTTAGCAGTCCACCAACCATCCTGAGTGTATGTCATTTCAAGAGCAGTATCTTCATCCCAATTCCCTAATTCTTCAAGATTCCCACTCAGAAAAAGGGATTCTCCCCACTGAGTGTAGTAAGGTATATAAAAATGTACGATCATATATGATAAGAATAGTAATGTTGGAAGGGTAAAGTTATCATATTAAGGCTGAAATGCGGAAAATGGAAAACACTAACCAGCGATCTTATCGCGCGACTGGTTATAAAAAAATCCTCTTTGTATGTGTACAAAGAGGATGCTATGAATAGTTGGGTTAGTTGTGCTACTTGAAGAATGGATAGCCATTTTTATCAATATAATAATCGGCTATACTTCTATTTAACGCCTTGGTGTTTACAAGGGTTGCCTTCGTGTAGCGCTTTAACCCAGTTAACATGATCTTTTGATCATCTTCTTTGACAAATCCGGCAATGGCTTCCTTCGCAGCACGCTGGATGACATCTATTGCATGATGAGTATAAACCTTGGTCATGGCTATTTCAGTCTGCACTTCTCCTTCTCCCTTTTGCTGAATCAGTTTTTCGGTTCTCAGTAAGGCAGACTCAGCCATATATACTTCAATAACCATATCAGCTACATTCATCAACAATTCCTGTTCTTCTTTAAATGTTTCACCTAATTCCTGAGCAGCCTTACCTGCAATCATCAGAATTACCTTTTTGAGTCTCTCAATGATCTCGTGTTCGGTTGACAGCAATCCTTCATGCCCATTTGATTTACTTGGCATAGAGATCAACTCTTCTGCAATAGCTTTTGCTGGGCCCATAAGGTTCAGCTCACCTTTGAAAGCGCGTTTTAGGATCATGCCCACCAGTAGCATCCGGTTGATCTCATTGGTACCTTCATAGATTCTGGTGATTCTTGAATCACGATAGGCACGCTCCATGGGGGCTTCTGCAGAGAATCCCATTCCGCCGTAAATCTGCACCCCTTCATCAGCTACAAAATCCAATACTTCTGACCCATGTACTTTAAGAATCGCACATTCGATGGCATACTGCTCCACACCTTTGAGGATCGCTGTTTCTTTTTGCATTCCCTCTGCCATCAAGCTATTAATCTTGTCTTCAATATTTTGTCCAGCACGGTAACTCGCAGACTCTAGTACGTATGTTCGCGTAGCCATCTCGGCCAGTTTGTGCTTGATAGCACCAAAGCTGGAAATAGATTGTCCAAACTGCTTGCGCTCATTGGCATAACTCACTGCATCGTCCAGGATTAATTTGGCTCCCCCCAATGCGGCAGCCGCCAATTTAATACGGCCAATGTTCAAAATGTTCACAGCAATTTTAAATCCATTTTCCCGCTCAGACAACATGTTCTCAACAGGAACGGGTGTGTCATTAAAGAAAACCTGGCGGGTGGAAGAACCCTTGATGCCCATCTTTTTTTCTTCCTCTCCCATTGTAATTCCATCATAGCTCCTTTCCACAATAAAAGCGGTGAGATTTTTATCCTGGTCAATCTTGGCAAATACAATCATCAGGTCTGCAAAGCCTGCATTGGAGATCCACATCTTCTGGCCTGTTATCAGATAATGTGTTCCGGTTTCATTTAGTACGGCCCTTGTCTTTCCAGCATTCGCATCGGAGCCTGCATCCGGTTCTGTAAGACAATAGCTCGCTTTCCATTCTCCAGTCGCCAGTTTAGGCAAGTACTTCGCCTTCTGCTCTTCTGTACCATAATACTGTATAGGTAAAGTACCTATACCCGTGTGAGCACCAAAAGCAGTAGAGAAAGAACCTCCACCTCCCAGATATTCTGCTACTAACATGGTCGTATTGAAACTCATACCCAATCCACCGTATTCTTCCGGCACACCGATACTCAATAATCCAATTTCCCCTGCCTTGTCGAGCAGAGATTCCATAAACCCCCCTTCTAGACTGTCCATGCGCTCTACATGCGGCATGATCTCCTGATCTAAAAAGTCTTTACATGCCTGAGCCATCATCTGCTGCTCTTCATTGAACTCTTCGGGAATAAAGACGTCTTGGGCTTCAGTCTTTCTGACTAGAAACTCCCCTCCTTTCGGGGCTTTTGTTGTTGCTACTGCTTCCATATATGTTACTCTTTTTTTCTTTTGGTTAACTCAAAACTTTATTTAGATACTATGCATGCATAGTATTTATGATCGAATATAATGAAAAAATGTTATGCATGCATAGTATTTTTTTGGAAAATCTCATCATGTTGAGTTTATGATTATTCGTGATAGATAAATTGAGTAGTGAGGAAGGAATATCAAATTTTCTAGTATCAATCACCCAACTGCACATTTCATAATGTCCCACCCATTAACAACTGAAGACTACAACGGAATATTTCCGTGCTTCTTACGGGGAAGCTTATCAGCTTTTTGGCTCAGTATCTCAAATGCCCTGAGTAATTTAAATCGAGTTTCGCGGGGGTAGATCACTTCATCGACAAAGCCTCTAGCGGCAGCCCGGTAAGGATTAGCAAATTTTTCTGAATAATCATCGACCTTTTCGCTGAGTTTGGCATCGGGATCATCGGCCATGGCAATTTCACGTTTGAAAATGATCTGGGCAGCTCCCTGAGGCCCCATTACAGCAATTTCTGCTGTAGGCCAGGCATAATTCATGTCAGCACCGATATGTTTGGAATTCATCACATCATAGGCACCACCATATGCTTTGCGGGTAATCACCGTTATCCGGGGAACTGTAGCCTCGCAAAATGCATAGAGCAGCTTCGCCCCATCCTTAATGATGCCGTTCCATTCCTGGTCTGTACCAGGCAGAAATCCCGGTACATCTACAAACACAAGTAGAGGAATATTAAAAGAATCGCAGAAGCGTACAAAGCGAGCTGCTTTGTTGGAAGCCTCGATATCCAGTACGCCTGCTAGGATCATGGGCTGATTGGCAACGATCCCGATACTCTTTCCTCCAAGCCTGGCAAAACCAACAAGGATATTTTCCGCATATGACTTATGTACCTCCATAAATGAACCCTCATCACATGTCAAACGAATGACATCATGCATATCATATGCCTGCTGAGAATTTTCGGGAATGAGCTGGTCCAGTTCAGGACGAAATGGATCAGAATCCTGATTGATGTTTGACTGAGGTGGAGCTTCTTCACAATTTTGAGGAATATAGGTCAGCAACCTCTTGATAGACTCGATACAATCTATTTCATGCTCACATGCAAAGTGAGTCACACCACTTTTGGATGCATGTGTCATTGCTCCCCCCAATTCCTCGGCTGTCACTTCTTCATGTGTTACAGTCCTGACAACATTAGGACCTGTTACAAACATATAAGAAGTGTTTTTAACCATAAAGATGAAATCCGTAATCGCAGGACTGTAGACAGCCCCCCCTGCACAGGGACCCATAACGGCGGATATCTGAGGGATTACTCCAGAAGCCCGTGTATTCCGGTAGAAGATATCGGCATATCCAGCCAGTGATACCACCCCTTCCTGTATACGTGCACCTCCGGAATCATTAAGGCCTATTAAAGGCGTGCCATTTTTCATGGCCAGATCCATAATCCGGCATATCTTTTCAGCATGTGTCTCAGAGAGCGATCCACCCATCACTGTGAAATCCTGACTGAATACATATACCTGCCTGCCATAGATCATACCATATCCGGTTACCACTCCGTCGCCCAGTACTTTTTGTTTGTCCAGACCAAACTCATTGGAACGGTGTGTCACAAACTTTCCAATCTCTTCAAAAGACCCTTCATCCAACAACAATGTAAGTCGTTCGCGGGCTGTCAGTTTCCCTTTCCGATGCTGAATGTCTATACGGTCTCTACCGCCACCTTGAAGTGCTTCCTGATTTTTATGATCTAAAATTTCTTTGGGGTCCTTCATATCGATATTATGATAAGGACGCCTCTATCTCCTCTGTCATTTCCAGATTGTGATACACATTCTGGACGTCTTCGTCATCTTCGATGATATCTATCAGTTTCATGACTGACTGGGCGTGTTCCAGATCCAGATTAACAGTAGTCGTGGGTATCCGTTCGAGATTAGCACTTTCTGGCTCTATATTGAGTTCTTCAAATTTTGCATTCATGCTACCGAAATCCTCAAACATACAACTGATGATAAAGTTCTCATCATCTTGTTCTATATCTTCCAGACCAGCATCAAGAAGCTCCAGGGTAAGTTCCTCCTCATCTATTCCTTCAATGTTCACAATAAAAATTCCTTTGCGGTCAAACATATAATCCACAGAACCACTCTTACCCAGACTGCCGTTGTATTTGTTGAAATAGCTCCTGATGTTGGCAACCGTACGATTGTTATTATCGGTAAGACACTCAACGAATACTGCTACTCCATTGGGTGCATATCCTTCAAAAGTGGCTTCTTCATATGAGGTACCATCGTCGCCAGAACCTTTATTGACAGCCTTACTAATATTATCTTTAGGGACATTGGCTTTTTTGGCGTTTTGGATAGCTAATCTCAATCTTGGATTAGCATTTTGGTCGGCACCGCCTTCCTTGGTCGCCACCGAAATCTCTTTCAAAAGACGTGTAAATATCTTGGCTCTTTTCTTGTCCTGAGCCCCTTTCCTATGCTTTATATTAGCCCATTTACTATGTCCAGCCATAGATTATTATATTATTTATTCCTTCTCAACAACAAAATTAGAAAAAATTGAGAAAATCCGACAGATGATTAATCAATGAGCGTATCCTGCTCTCTTCCCAGGCGTTTCATGACATTTTCCCGTATCAACCTGTAATAATGCTTTCTTCCAGTAGTTTTATCCTGCCGTATTAATCCAATCTCGATCATGATCTTGATATATTTTTTGGCAGTCGTTCCTTTAATATGTAACTCATCTTCAAGATCCTGAGAATAAAAACCGCTTCGGGAATACTTGACCAGAAACTTGGGCATATCGAAGACCACTTCAAATATGGTTCCCTTTTTGTAAAGGTCATAGAATATGTATCTGATCCCCTGTTCCAACTGTCTGTTGTCTGTCTCCTGTAAATCCAGGAAAAATCCTAGTCGATTGACCTCCTGGAATGTTATGTAGCTGCGGAGATTTCTGTAGGAGAAATCGAGGTGTTCTGCAGCAAGTGGTAAATCCCCTTTGGAAATATTGATACAACGATTGAGCGTTTTATTTCTCACATCATTGGGGATATCTTTGAAATCCTCCCAATCAGCTGTGATTAAGTTAAGCGGATTATTTTCGTGCTCCAGTTTATCGATCACTGTCTGAGAAATCTGTTGTCCCAGTTGATCTTCCTGTAGCAGATTACCCAAGTGCAATAATTTGATTGCATATAGCTGATAACGGAAATAAACTTTAATATTGAAGTTAGCTACCTCATCAAAACGGAGGTATTGATACCTGAACGCCTCTAACTGCTCTTTGCCTGCAAGCTCAATGAGCGAATCAATTTTATCAATAATCTGTCTGATCTCGGCGAAGAATATATCGAGCGTCGATACAATCCACGAAACACCCGGCTTACCTGCTTCTATCAGAAATACGTCATTTGCTAGCTTCAAACCTGAATATAGCAGATAGAATCCTCCCTCGTCAAAGTTTTTATTTCCCAACTTAAATACATCCAGCATGACATCCAGTGCCTTACTGGGCTGTTTACCATCTGTCAACAGTATGGCATAAGCTTTTGATGCCTCGATAAAAGCTGGGTAATGGTTTTGTTTGCGATAATACTGTATAATCTCTTTCAGTTCTTTTTCGGTTATCTGCTGCTTGTGATCGATCATCATTTTAGCATACATTAACCGATATCGCATGGACTGCAGATTATCCTGGAGTGCCTGAGAGGTATTGATAGCATACTCTGATTCCTGGGTGATCTTTTCGATTAATAGCATCCTTTCCTTTTCCTCATCTTCTCCTAAATAATCGATGACACTTTTACATGCCTGGACAAGGATCGCGGCGCGATGTACTTTTACAAAATCAGGGATATTCTGATTTTCATCTGTATCTCTGGATACACGCTGATTTTTCAGTATCTCTTTCAGCGCCTGATATGTTTCCTGATTTTCCCTGGCTTTTGAGAGTTTGTAGGAAAAAAATAATGCTTCCAGATCTTCGATAGCATATTGTACGATATCTTCGGCAGCAGCATTTTTCATACTTTCCTTCCCTTTTTTCAATGCATCTACGATTCCTTCTATTCTGGCGGACTGATCCTCACCTTCATGGTAGAGGTAGTATTCAGCCATAAAAAGATAGTTGGCAATATTTTGGGAAAAGGGACTTTCGTGAAGGGCCTTAAAAAACCATAGCCGGGATTTATTTTGTTGATCACCAGGCTCTTCTTTCAGATAGGTATAACCAATCACAGATGATATCCACGGTATAAAGGATTTGTGCAGGTTATCCCAGTCAAGCTGATCGAGATGCGCTTCATACGACTCGATCGGTATATGTCGCATGATTCTGTGGAAAGCTACTTCTAGCAAAGATATATATACCTCCCAGGATGCAACCGAAATCTCATTTGCATTATGCTTATTTAAGGAATCTATACGATGCTTTGCCAGATCTATGATCTGTTGGAAGCTTCTGGGAGAATTTCTGTAGAAATAGTAGAGTAGCGCATTTTTGATAATGAAGAAGAAGTATCGAATACTATCCTGATCATTGAGTGGGATTTTTTGCACTTCCTGATCCCAGAATTCACCGGCTTTCCGAAAGTCACGTATATCGCGAGATCTGGCAAGGTCTCTTAAAAAAGCCGGATACGTAAACGTTCTTTGGTGAGATAATAAGTCAACTAATAGCTGATATAAAAAAGCAGTAAACATGACGTTTAAAATATATTCTACCTTATATGTATACAAATAGGCCAGATGATCAACACCTGCCCAGAAAAGGAAACATCCCCATAACACTTTGGTGGAAACTCCTGCACATATTGTGAAAAGAAGATGGACTAACGTCTACCTGTCAAAAAATTTAAAGTAGACTTTCAATAACATAATGAAATAACAAGGGATTATGTTGTACGCAATCATAATGAAAAGTACTGAGAATAAAAAGAAAACCAAAAATATTTCACCTATTTCAACAAACATTAACTGCCAATAGTTCTTA
>CAYXVE010000031.1:30386-41195 GCA_964468435.1 uncultured Bacteroidia bacterium
ACTTACTTTTTTGAACATCGTCAGACAGCTATAAAAACTGTATACTTGAGTGGGGAAACGACCCAATCTTCATTTTCTTACATGGACAAAGAACTTGACACGAGCAATTCGTTACCCAATTTTGCTCAGGCGGCAAAAATATCCCGGCCTGCAGTCGTCAGCGTAAGATCTGAAAAGGGTGAGAGCGATAATATATTTCAGCTATTTCATCCATCAGACCCCGAAGAACACAGAGGTCGTGCTTCTGGTTCGGGCGTAATTATTTCAGAAGATGGATACATCATTACCAATAATCACGTGATCGAAGAAGCTGACAAAGTAACGGTTACGATGATCGATAATCGTGAATTTGATGCAGTAATTGTAGGTGCAGATATCAATACCGATCTGGCTCTACTTAAAATTGATGCCAATGTTTTACCCTATCTCGAATTTGGCAATTCAGATATCACATCCATCGGAGACTGGGTACTCGCTGTAGGAAACCCCCTCAATCTTACTTCAACTGTAACAGCAGGTATCATCAGTGCCAAAGGTCGGAATCTACATCTTCTTAGAAAAGATTCTCCTTTTGCTATTGAATCTTTTATACAGACTGATGCAGTCGTAAATCGCGGAAACAGTGGAGGAGCTCTCGTAAACCTTAAAGGAGAACTCATCGGTATCAACACAGCTATTTCTTCACACTCTGGTTTTTATGCCGGTTATTCTTTTGCTATCCCATCTTCGATCGCCAGAAAGGTTATGGAAGATTTGCTTATGTATGGTGAAGTAAAAAGAGGATTACTGGGTGTGCAGATTACTCCAGTTAATGCTGATATGGCTGATGAACTTAGTCTCAGTGTGCTAAAGGGAGCTTATGTCAGAGAGGTAACCCGTCAAAGTGGTGCAGAAGAAGCAGGCATACAAAAAGGAGATGTACTGATTGCTGTCAATGATATGTCTATAGGGAGTACTTCTGAACTACAAGAACAGGTAAGTAAGTATCGTCCAGGAGATCGCGTAAAGATTACAGCTTACCGAGGAAAGGAAAGCATTGAATTCAAAGTAGTTCTCAAACCCCTAAAGGACAGCCGGGAAAGTTTGAAAATGGAAGAAAAAGAAATGGATAAGGAATGGGAAGGCAAGTAATGCCTTCCCACGTTATATTTGCTTACTCATAGCGGTTGTTCAAAATGATCACTTCACAGGGGTTAATGTTAAATATTTCGATGTATTTCAAACCACTTCCCAATTCCTGTACCCGCAACATATCTTCTTCCTGATATATAGGCTGATAGTCTTCCGAATGTATAGAGGTATTTCCAAGTATTTTAAACGTGCTGTCCTGAAAATTGAGACTGGAATCAACAAGAATTCTGGCACCTCTTTTTTCTCGTCCATTTACATTTATGATAATTACAGCTTCTTCCTCGTCCAGGATACGGGACCAAGCCAGAATTTCACCATTTCCGTAAACATCAAAAGGTGCATCCAGAAAGGATATTGGGCGTATATACTGCCTGCCAAATCTCAACACGGGATACTTCTTCCTCAGTTCAGCTAGTTGGCTGATACGCAGATAAGCTGGATGCTGATCGTCGAAACAATGATAACCTGAGGTCCCAAAGGGGCCAAATCCGGGGAGGGAGGCATCCTTTTCCATACCCTCTTTTGCATCCTTCAATGGATGTACGGGGCCAAACATTGCCTCACGTAGATAGCGATCTGCATGATCACCTCCTCCCCAGCCTGGTAGCCATTTCCATTCACTGGATTCAGGGCCTGAGAATGCCTGCTCTGTACCATAGTATATGCAGGGTATACCCAACGTAAATAACTGAACAGCCACTGGTACCACCACCTGATGGGTTTGGGAAGCCCCTACGGAAAAACGCAACTTTTGTCCGATTACATGATCGTGATCATCCAGGATAGAAACATGCTTGTCACCAAGATTTCTGTGTGATCCCATGCTATTCTCCACCCCCTCAAATCCTACAAAATATGTTTGTGGATGAGTAAGGCCCTTACCCAATGCAACTAAATTAGGACGCATTTCGCCTATATCGAGTACAGCATTGAGGTTTCGCTTCAAAGCATTGATATATTGCGCCTGGAAGCTGCTCCCCCCAGCAATCTCACCCAGTAAGAAAAAATCTTCTTTGCCAATGTTAGCAGCAAATTCCCTGATCGTACCACAAAAATTTCTGCCATCTTCTAGTGAAACATGTTTGAGCGTATCCAGGCGAAACCCATCACAATCAGTAAGTGCTATCCAATATTTAAAACATTTGGCCACCAAATTCAATACCTCACGGTTGGCTGTGTTGAAATCTCGCAAGGTAAAAAAATCCGTACGCTTATGCTCGGCAAAGGGGTCGACTGTATCACCTGCTCCCAGATTGCCAGATCCTGCCCGGGTGTATAGCTCTGTATCCTGCAACTCTACCGGATACACTCCATCCTCAGATGTAGCAATGTTATCTACCGGTTGCCCCGCTTCGTCAAGCCAGTTCCCAAACTCATACCTATGCGGATAGGGACGATAGGGCGGCATCCACTCATTTTCAGGATAGATCCAGTTGGGACCAGAATGGTTGAAAATAATATCTAGAATGACATGCATCCCTTTTTCATGAGCCTCATCTATCAGCTTGATCAAATCTTCTTTGGTACCAAAATGTGGGTCTACGGTCAGAAAATTTTGTATTCCGTATCCATGGTAATCGTTTTGATGAGCTCTTTGCTTAAATACAGGGCTCAACCATATCGTAGTGATCCCCAGATTTAACAGGTAATCTAGTTTGGAGCGCACACCTTGCAGTGTTCCTCCCTGCCAACGATGAGCACCAGAGTAAGCCCATTCATTCCATTTCCAGTCTCTCTCCCTCAATTGTGGAATATTACTTCTGTCCAGAAGGCGATCTGAGTTTTCATTGCCATCACTAAAGCGGTCAACCATGAGAAAATAGATTACCTCATTCTGCCATGAAACGGGAGAAGGAGTATACTGCGTTCTCCTAGGCAAGGACAATTCTGACAAACTGTTATGCGTGGTACCTGCCAGTTGACTACGTATCGATTGTTGTATCATTTTATTGGGAGTTTATGGGTTCTGCTTAATACAAATGTTCTATTTGACGGTTAGTATTAGAAAGCATAGAAAATTATAGTCTGCTTTTGGCGGTAAAATATAGAATCTCATCATTTACTTTTAACTTTGGATATGGTAAATTTAAGCGTAAACATCAATAAAGTAGCATTATTAAGAAATTCTAGAGGGAAAAACCTTCCGGATGTGCTTAAGGTAGCGCAGGATTGTGTTAGGTTTGGCGCCGATGGTATCACAGTACATCCCAGACCTGACGGACGTCATATCAGAAAGGATGATGTATCTCAGTTGGCTGAGCAGCTGAGGGTTGAATTCAATGTAGAGGGATATCCTTCTGAATCATTTCTCAGCATGATGGAAGATGTAAGACCTGCACAGTGTACGCTGGTACCAGATCCTCCAGGAGCGCTGACCTCCAGTGCAGGTTGGGATATATTGAAGCATAAGCATTTTTTGCTCGATGTCATACGGAGACTGCAGCAAGCAGGTACCAGAACCTCTATCTTTATAGAGACAGAACTGGATCAGATTGATATGGCTCGCGAAATTGGCACAGACCGGATAGAGCTTTATACCGAAGAATATGCTAATCAGTATTCTGAGAATCCGGAAGCAGCAATTGCGCCCTATACCCGAGCTGCTGCTTACGCAGCAGAAATAGGCCTCGGTGTAAATGCGGGACATGACCTCAACCTTAAAAATCTTGCATATTTCGCAAAAAATATTCCATCCTTACTAGAGGTGTCCATAGGACATGCACTGATCAGTGATGCACTTTACATGGGGTTGGAAACTACGATTGCTAAATATCAAAAAAGCCTGGGTAAATAGCCCAGGCCTTATGGAAAAAACCACTCATTAATCTTTTTTCTCATCCTCATCTTCTACATCCCATGCCTCTTCTGCTGTTTCTTCGGTTTGATCTACAGCATCTTCCACTTTTTCTTTAACTGATTCCGCCGAAGCCTTTACTTTCTCTAGCAACTCTTCTGCCTGATCTTCAGCTTTCTCTACAATATTTTCAATTTTATCTTCCAGTTTTTCAGCGTACTCTTCAGCCTTTTCCAAAGCCTCAGCAGCCCGCTCTTTCATGGATAAAGCCAAGCCTGAGGCTTTCTCCATGACTCCTCCCGCCGAGGCTGTGGCTTCTTCAGTAATGCCTTCCATAACATCTTCTGCTCTGTCAGCAAGGTTCTCTGCCATGGACTTTCCTTTTTCCAAAGCAGCATCAGCGGATTGTGAAGCTCCGCCAAACCATTTTTTCATTTTGTCTAAAAAACTCATGATAGTTAGTTAATTACAATAACCCGGATATTTTATAACGATATTACTAAACATCTTCAATTAATCAAATGCATGGAGTTCTATTATTTGTATGATACGAATAAAGCGGAATACTTTAATGCCATACAAATCAATTCTACTATCACAAAATGAGCTATTCTTTATATCTTTATTAGTCATGTTGCTTTTTGACCGACTTTAGCATGAAAGAAATAATTAATAAAGAAGATTTTATCAATGCAACGAATTTGCACAAACTCAAAATGGAAAAAGCTGCGCATCCTCTGATGCGGCTCACAGGTGTGGCCAAACTCAATGCATTGTATGATAGCCTGATGCCTTGTGAAGGGCTGAGATTCGTGGATGCACTTTTTGAAAAACTGGAAATAGATTATGTCTTTGATGAGGCCGAGCTGGACAATATTCCACGCAAGGGACCTTTTATTACAATATCCAATCACCCTTTCGGTGCTATAGACGGTTTGATCCTGCTGAAGCTAATCGCTGAGAGGAGACCCGATTATAAGCTCATGGCCAACTATCTCTTACAACATCTCGAACCTCTGACCAACTTTCTGATCCCCGTTAATCCCTTTGAAGATGATGTTAGCAGTCAATCGAGCTTCATCGGCATGCGAAGGGCTGTGGAGCACCTACAGGATGACAGTGGACTGGGAATATTTCCAGCAGGTGAAGTGTCTACCCTTCAGAAGCGATCGAGGCAGATCACGGACAGAGCCTGGCAGAAATCAGCCCTCAAATTGATCCAAAGCTCAAAAGTACCCATCATTCCCATTTACTTCCAGGGAAGCAACAGTGCTATCTTTCACCTGCTGGGTCTGGTAAATCCCAAAATAAGAACAGCTATTCTTCCAGCGGAAATGTTTAAGAAAAAGAAAAAAGCAATCAGGGTACGTGTAGGTAATGCCATACCGCTCAGAGATCAAAAAGGGTTCAAAGATCTGGACCGTTTCGGTAGATTCCTCAGAGCCAAAACCTACGCTTTGGGATCTGCACTAGAAGTCCATCATTTTTACAATCCCCCGATCAGACGTGCTAAACTGGAGAAAACGCCCAAACCACTAGTCGCTCCACAAAACCCCCAAACCATCCTGGACGAAATAGCGTCCCTTCGTGATCACAATCTCTTGTTTACTCAAAATAATTTTGAAGCCTTCATAGCATACGCCAATGAGATTCCCTATATATTACCAGAGTTGGGAAGGCTTAGAGAAATTACCTTCAGAGAAGTCGGAGAAGGTACCAATGAACCCTCTGATACAGATGAGTACGATCTGTATTACTATCATCTGTTTCTCTGGGACAAGGAGCAAAACCAAATCGTGGGTGCGTACCGTATCGGGAAGGGAGATGAGATCATTGACCGTTTCGGCAAAAAGGGATTCTATATCCATAGCCTTTTCAAAATAGATGACGGACTTCTACCAATTCTCTCTCAATCGGTAGAACTGGGCAGATCATTCATCGTGAAAGCCTACCAAAAAAATCGCCTGCCATTATTCTTACTATGGAGAGGTATTGTACACTTCCTCAAAAACCATTCGGAATGCAGATATATTATCGGACCCGTGAGTATCAGTAATAGCTATTCAAAGGTCTCACGTAGCTTTATAGTAGCATATATTGAAGCTTATTACTTTGATTATGAGCTATCTAGCTACATCCAGCCCAGAAATGCCTTCCGCATGAAAAAGAAAAAGTTCCCAGTAGATACGAAAAGCCTGCTAGAGGGTGTAGGAGCAGATCTTAAAAAGGTAGATAAAATTATCAGTGATATTGAACCCTCTCACATAAATCTGCCAATCCTGCTAAAAAAATACATCGGACAGAATGCCCGGATCATTGGCTTTAATGTAGATCCAAAATTTAATGACTCGCTAGATGGACTGATGATCGTAGATGTACTCGAACTACCTGAAACCAGCGTATATCACCAGGAAGATGTTTCTTCAAATAAAGACAAATCAGATAAAGACAAAAAATAATTACAACACCCTGTATTTGAGATCGCTTATATGAATTTTGCCCTTCTGCTCGTACTGTTTGAGAAGTTGTAGAAATAATCGCGCAGTGATAAATGCATCCCCCCAGGCTGTATGACGATCATAAAGATCTATATCATAACGTTCAGCTAGTGAATCCAGCGTATATTTCTGGGGCCGAATGTAATCCCTACGCGTGAATAAGGGTGTCTCAAGATGCATAGCCATCTGCGCGGTATCTATTATGCGATTGTGAAAGGTAAAACCCGGTACTGTTTTCCTAATCAGCTTCAATAAAACCTGAATATCATGCCTGGCGTGGTGAGCCACGATCATAGCATCACGTACATATTCAACAATCTCCCTGGAAGCATCAATATGAGATATACCTTCCTCAAGCTCCATAGCTGTTATACCATGTATGAATACACTCTCATTTGTAGTATAAGATTCCTGCTTGATCATCAATTCCAGATAATCTCCCAGAACAATCTGCTGCGCTACGACTCCCAACCCCGCAAAGGATAAAATCCTGTTGTGCTTTCCGCTAAGTCCACTAGTCTCTGTATCCATTATGACAAACCTCTGATGATCCCATTTTTCCTTTCGCGACGGTCGATTGTCTTTCAAAGACCCGTAAGCCCTAGCAAAATCTGGCCATCCTGTCGTATCTACCCGGTTCTTTTTCAAAAAATGATTGATCCATTTCATTCTTTGCATAGTGTAGGATTATCCCTCCAGTATCTGCATGTCAATAAAAATACTGGAGGCTAAAACGCGCTGTCAATATATCCTGAACATCCTTGATGACCTGAAATGCATATTTCAGGGTCTTGCGATCTATTTTGTTGAGTTTCGAGACATCTATATATCTGCCTGTATCCCCCTGTTGAAAACCACTTACACCACGAAGTCTCATAAAAATCTCATACGCTTCAGCTGCAGCCTGATAAAATCTGGCATTTTGAGGTTCTTTTCCCTCAAGTAATTCATAGCGCTTCAACGTATTGGTTCTCTTTGCTCCCTCTTCTCCATAGGTATAAACCAGTACCCTGGCTGCATCTGCTAAAGGCATCATACCTCTCTTTTTAATATCCAGTTTATCTTTATGTTCACCATCTCTTTCGACAATAAATTGCCTAAAAAAGCTTAAAGGGGGAGGATTGGAACAGGCGTTTTTGGCAAAAAAGTTTATAAATCTCTTTGATTCCGCTATCTGCACTAAAATGTATTCCCTGAGTTGTCGAGCTAGCAGCTGACTGCCATAGGTAACCCTGAAGTCAAAGAAAATATTGGCATGCATTAAAGCTTTTTGTTCGGGGATCATGATCCACTGATGAAAATATTCCTTCCATACTTTCAGGGGTTGATTCCAGGTGAGATTACTGGCCATAATCTCACCTGGGCAATGAGCAAAACCACAGTACTCTAGTGTATCTGTTACCATTTGTCCCAACATATGAAAATACTGTTTTGCCAGGTTTTCTTGACCTTCTGCTGGATCTTCATAGATCAACCCATTGTCCTGGTCCGTTCGCAACAATTGTTCCCCCCTTCCTTCGCTTCCCAGCGACAACCAGCAAAATGTTAAATCTGGATTCCAGATTTGAGCATCTTCAAGCTGCCGGTTCGCTATTTCAATGGCTCTACTAATCAGCACGTCATTGATTTGAGTGATCATCTCCGCAGTAAATGACACAGGCACTTCCTGCTTGAGGTAATTATCTACCAGACTGTGAGCCTGTTCTCTTATGCTGCGCAACATATCCCTGTCTCCAGCACGGTACAGCTTCTTAACCAGTATGGTTGGGTTTTTATTTTCTACCAATACAACGTCGTGTTCAGAGATTATACCAATTACTGGTGAACGCTCCGTACCATCTTCAGTTACTACCAAATGTCTGATATTGTATTTGATCATTGTAAGGATGACTGTGCCCACCGATATTCCTCCCGCTATCGCTATGACAGGTGTAGACATCATGGTAGATACCATCGTCTTCACAGGTATATCGCCTGCCACCACCTTGCGGGTAAAATCTGATTCTGTGAGTATGCCTACTGGGAAATTAGCCTCATCAACGACGACGATGGCACCCTCTTTATGCAATGCCATCATTGCAGCAGCCTGTTGCAATGATGTCTCTGTGTTGCAATACAAGGCATTCCGTATTTGAGATATTTCGAGGATGTCCTCCTTTGGAAAGCGCCAATCTGTTCCTTTAAGCAGAAATTTTGTCCTGATCTGTCCCAAGGATTGATCTGAGAACCTGACAACTGGCATATGCGACGCAAAACCAGCAGCAAAAAACAAGGAAATTTTGGCATGCTTTTCTAGTAGATCCCTGAAAACGTTTGCAGGTATCTTATACAGCAGTGTATCTTCAATAGCCACTGCTGAGGCAGCGTAGGCTGCATTTGTCATAACTGATCTTACCCCAAAGGTGTCTCCAGCATCGCAAACATCTATCAATACAGACTTTCCATCTTGTAATTGATACACTTCTACTTTTCCTTTATTCAGGATGAATATATTACCCTGAGGTTCAGTATCCTCTTCGAAGATTTTTTCGCCCGGGCTGTAAAATGACATAGTCATCTGGGATGCGAGATGTTCCAACTCCATCATTGGCAATCCGGCATATGGCTCGTAAGCTTTTAGGAATACTCCAACTCTTTTGTATAAGCTTTTAAGGATCATTGTGCCTTTAATCTAATATTTTTTATCTGTTGACTTTTACTCTATCAGAAATTTGTCCACGGTCCGGGAATTTTTCATCTCCAACTTTGACCCATGAAATATATGTCTCATTTTCCATTGGTCATACCGGCTCTCAGCTTCATGGCGGGAATACTGTGCCATCATTTCGCTCCGCACTTGCCCAGGGTGTGTGCTGTATTTGCTGTCATTTTGATGGGTGCAATGCTATTGCTGGACAAACAAACTACCAAGAGTATCTATGAATATATATTTACCTGTTTTACTTGCATGGCATTTATGATCATGGGACATGTAGCCATTTCGCAACACATATATCAGCACCCCAATCAACTGGAATCTATCAACTGTCAAAAGTTAGTACTAAGTGGGATTATCCAGTCTCCTGTAAAAACATATCCCCAGGGAAGTTCTTTTACTCTCGAGGTATTTGCTTACCGGAATGATAGCCTTCAGCATTGCATTCAGGGGAATGTAAAAGTATACTTTGATCAGCAAAGTTACGGGCAGTTTAATACGTATGACACCATTTTTGTACGCGGTTATCTTACTACTGTACAGAGTATATATAGAGACTATCTCTCCTATATGCATAGCCAAAATATTTACCACGTAGTATACGCTGATTCTATATTGACAGGTTCTAGGCAAAATAGTCTGCAAGCCAGAGCTACACGGATGCAGTCCCGCTTTGCCCGTCAGCTGAGTATACTCATCCCAGAACCCGAAATTCAGGCCATAGCACTGGCCATGTTTCTGGGTGAGAAAAGCCAGCTCAGTCAGGGTCTCAAAATGCGTTTTTCAATAGCAGGAGCCAGCCATATCCTAGCTATCTCCGGGATGCACATCGGAATCATTTACCTAATTCTGAATCTACTATTCAGCTGGCTTCACCTCTTTTTGTATGGAAAAAAACTAAAATATACAGTCATACTTATATTGTTACTGGTGTATATGGGTATTACGGGTGCGACTCCAGCAGTTGTCAGAGCAACCTTGATGTTTGGGATGTTGCTGGTCATGAAACTACTCAAGTTCCGGCACTATATTCTCAATGTAGTTGCACTGGCATCATTGATACAAATGCTGATAGACCCGTCTATAGTCTATACAGTCAGCTTTCAGCTTTCCTATCTCGCTGTAAGCGGGATTATTGTACTCTATCCTCAACTTGAAAAATACATTCATACCCCCTGGAAAGCATTGAATCACCTGTATTCCTGCATAGGGATAACCTTATGTGCTACGCTCGCTACAGCCCCACTGGTATGGATCAATTTTGGCACTTTTCCCGTATATTTTTTACTGACAAATATCCTGATCTCACTATTATCCGTGTTGATCGTTTGGGTGGGATTCTTGTTAATTCTGCTCATTTACGTGCCCGTAGTATCTGTAGGCATCGCAGGGCTGGTATCAATCCTAATACAGTTTCTGATAGAAATCATCAGCTGGATTTCATCACTGCCCCATGCACAACTCACTGTGAATTCTATGGATAAAATCGGATTGATTATCATGCTTTCAGAGCTGGTCATAGCATTTATCATTCTGCTACCAGGTATTCTTAGACAGCCTGACAATTCTCAAACACCTATGCTTTGGAATTGAATTTACTGTATTTATCTACAACCAGCCAGTATTGATCGGTAAAAATTGTAACTAGGGGGGATAATGGGTGAATTGCTTATAAATAAATCCTATGAAAA
>CAYXVE010000031.1:41295-49934 GCA_964468435.1 uncultured Bacteroidia bacterium
GCAGATGATCCGGAGGCTTTTGATGCACCGGGAATTTTAAGAAGGAAATGAGATCACTAACCCACAAGGAAATATTACCTATCGAAGCTACGTACAAGGACAAGGTGTGGGTAGTATTTAATACTTTGTAGCACGTAGCTCATGGTTTTTTAGTTCGTAGCTGGAGGATCGCAGATAATCGATCTTAACGCTAGAGATAAAAAGCTTGTTTTAACGATTGTTATATCAATTGACTTTTAAGGCAGCCTCTGATCAATCTACGAATTCCCAGCTACGATCTATGATCTATCTTCTGAACTTCGAACTTCTAGCCACAGGATATTTGGCTGCATATTCGCGGGCTTTAGGTACCAAGCTCCTCAGTCTTGCACTCCTGTTATCGGGAGATGGGTGAGTGCTGAGAAATTCTGGTGGACTTTGCCCGTTGCTACTGGCAGCCATGCGCTCCCAGAAGGGAGCAGCCTCTGTAGGATCATATCCAGCCATTGTCATGAGATACAGACCGATCTCATCAGCCTCCGTCTCATGCGCGCGACTAAAAGGCAGCATGATCCCCACCTGTGTTCCCAAGCCTGCAGCTGCCATCAGCAGATTGCGGGTCGCTGCAGGTTTTTCCTGCAACGCTATATCCAGTGATGTCATTCCCAGTTGAGCCAACATTCCCTGACTCATACGCTCATTGCCATGATGTGCAAGTGCATGAGCAATCTCGTGCCCCATCACAACCGCCAAACCATGTTCATTTCCAGCAACCCTCATGATTCCAGTATATACTACAACCTTTCCACCGGGCATACAAAACGCATTGACCACATTCTCATTAACCACATTAAATTCCCATTGAAAATCTTGTAATTCCGATTCTTTACCTATCGACTTGTAGTACACCTCAACAGCCGCTACCAAATCTCTACCCACTCTGTTTACCAATTCCACTCTGTCGCCCTGATTGATCACATTATTTTCTTGCAAGTATGCATCATACTGCTGAAAACTCATCTGGTTGATCGTTGCAATAGGCAACAATCTCAACTGAGACCTTCCAGTAAATATAGTCTGGGAGCAAGCCCAAAACAGGCTAACCGCCAAAACAGTCAACAAAACAGGATGCTTAAAAATTCTTCGTAACATATTCAGTCATATTTAGCATTTACTAAATGTTATCAAAGCCCTTGCCAACCTTCATAAAGTGCAACATCTATCGTATTAGCTTGCCCAGTAATTTAATATCCGTGTATTATCACTTTAAGAAGGTGATTGTTGCTTGCGATATTTGTCCAACAACGACAAAAAACGTTGCTCATTGATATAAGACCGGAAAGCTTCTTCACTTTTGGCATCTACGATGTCTTCATAATAATGTTCAAGGGCCAGTTCCAGATATTTATAAAATTGTGTATCATCTTCCATCTCAGCATAGATCTCTGCCAATGTAGCATAAGCTACAGGCAGTCCGGGCTCAAGTTCCAATGCCATTTTTACATCTGCAATAGCCTGCTCATAATCTCCGTGCATTTTATAATAAAATGCACGGTTGTTGAATGCAAGAGCATTGGGAGATAATGCTATGGAACGCTGAAAATCCTGCAGTGCTCCTTCAGGATCTACTTCTACCTTAATCGTACCTCTGTCTAGCCAGTATCGGCTTTCTCCGGGAAAGCGCTCTATGAGTTGATCATACGCACGAATGGCATCCTCAAGCAATGATAATTCCTGGAAGCATTGAGCCCGCCATATGTAAAACTCCTCGCGCTCTGGGGATAAAAGTTTTGCCTGCTCAAAATCAGCTGCAGCAGCTGCATAATCGGGTGGTAGCTTCTGGAAAAAAGCCAATGCACGCAACTCATGTGCTGAAACGGTTGCCTCCTGCTCGATCACCTTTGAAAAATAATAAATGGCTTTGTCGTACTCTTCCTGCCCGTAAAATAACTGTCCCATATAATTAAGTGTCTCCCAGTGATCGGGATCTCTTCGCAATACCTCAGAAAAATCCTGTCGTGCTTCTTCGGTATAATCTGTAAATTCACAATTCAGAAATAATCTCCCCCTGAGTGCATAAGCCTCTATATAATCGGGATTTATCTCAAGGCTTTGCTCATAATCTTCTACAATTTGATTAAAAATAATCGGGTCTTCAAAAGCCTCCTTCTCATTCAGGGCAAACAAAGAAGTGCTTCTCAACAAATATAACTCTGCCAATATCTGACCCTCAAGCAGATCTCCACCATCCTGGTCTTCAATTTTCCCAATTGTCCGGCTCAATAATTCAAAAGCCTCCTGATAACGCTGAGACCGAAAGGCACTCCGGCTCTGATTGATCCATTCATCTAACATATTTTTATCAACAGGTTTGTATATTTAATTATTGAAAAATGAAATCAACTTTTTCAACCAGCTTTCAAAATCTGATTGAAGGACATCGCTATGATAAAGAATAATTTGGGCTTTTTAAGCCTATTATTCATTTTTTCGTTGCCTGCCAGCATCCCAACACCTGGAAAAGGCCCATACAACGGGTAGAAGTCATTGTTGAAAATACTGAAGATTGAGCTACACACACCATGCTTAATGTCATCACACAAATGATAGCAAACCAAAATATTGAATTTGATATCCTCTCCATTTCCAAGGCAAACATCAAATACTTCAAACCCTACAGTACAATTATTCTCTTGAACACCTCAGTCGACGAATTTGATATTTATGTCCAACAAAGTAGAACACAATTTGTAAATAGCACAAACACAGGCAATGACTTTTCTCAGAGTAAGTCCATAAGATAGTTTTGGAAATATCTGGTCAAACTCCGTAATTCCCCATATAAATATTATAGTTTATTGACGTTAATCAAAATCAGTCTTCAAAGCTATTTGTATGAAAATATCCAACTATCCTGTACGATTCGTATGTTTGCTGCTTATGCTTTTCAATCTTCTATGTGGATACTCGCAGAAGGATGAACAAGAAGAATTGATCAGAGAAAAGGTTGAAGCCTATATTGAAGCTTACGCCAATCTTGTTGAATCCGGGAATAGAGAAGCAGTCCTGGGATTATGCTCCAAGGACATGGTGTCCAGCATATATTATTTTGGGATATCGGGAAATTCAAGGGTTTATCAATCCGACTACAAAGGACTGGAATCTCACCTTAATAAGCTACTAATCACAGAAGGCATCCAATTGAACTATGCTTTACAGGAAATCCCCTGGGTATATGCAAAGGAAGAAACAGGTGGTGCAGCCTATGTAGTGGATTATGAAATAAAAGAGCCTGAGGGAATATGGGTAAAAGGTATAGAAACCGTTACCATGGGTTTGCGAAAAATCAATGATGAATGGAAAATTGTACGGCTAACTGTGCTGGGATTCGATGATGAACGGCTCAAAGGTACCTGCCTCACAGAACTGTTTATTTCTGAAGCCGAGGATGAGGAGGTGATTACCAAGACCACCGTTCCATCTGGTCAGAGCTACAGTACTTTTTTCAATTCTTTTAATTTTGCCAATAACTCTGCAGGATTCATTATTCGCAGCCAGGAAGATACCTTTGTATGGACTCGTGCAAATAGAGAATTAACATGGCTAAACAGGCAGGATGACAGCAAGGTGCTGATTGGGGAAGCCGATAGCAAAAGAGCTATACTGTTAAGTATTTTGGAGAACCACTATTACAGTGATTCCTGCAGTAGATTGAAAACCAAAAAATAGTAAGATTATTTCCCGTAATACTGCCGATAAAAGTAATAGTTCAAAATCCCCTGTATGAGTATCGTAGGAGATTTATCTGATTCGAGTTTGAAAATCAACCGGAATTCATCACCTATTTTTACAGCAAATAGCGAAGGGTCTTTTCGAATAGACTCTACTTCAAGCTGTTCCACGGTTAACCCATTTTCCAGTTTATCGCAAAAGGCGATGATCTCCTGTTGTATACTAGGGTCCAAAACCGTATAAGCGACTATAGCCTCTTGTCCGAAACTAATATGTCGATATTTTTTCATTTCAATAAAACGCTTATAGTTCAGAAATATAAGAATTTTGGGGGATTAAACAATACCTTTTGTTAAGGTTATCTGAGTATAGGAAGTCTTTTTTGTGCTATTACAAAATTATGTTGTAGTTTTGGTGGTTAACCACAATGCAGTTCTAAAATCTATTATGCGAAAGATTGCCGTTTCAGATATTCATGGATGTCTTAACACATTCAAGAACCTACTGGAAGAGAGTATACAGCTTACTCGAGCAGATCAACTATTCTTATTAGGCGACTATGTGGACCGGGGACCGGATTCCAAAGGTGTCCTGGATTATATTATGGAGCTGAATGACAATGGCTTTCAGGTAGAGTGCCTAATGGGCAATCATGAGCAGATGATGCTCGATGCGTTTCAGGATGATGAAGATATAGACGTCTGGTTGCTTAATGGAGGAAAATCCACACTTGATAGTTTTGGCGTAGAAGATGTAGAGGATATCCCTGAGAAGTACTTCCGCCTGATCAGAAACTTTAAGTACTACCTCGAAATAGACGAATACATACTCGTTCATGCAGGGCTGAATTTTCTGCCTCCCAACAACTCTGAGGCAGATTCTGATTTTTTGTGGAAGGTGATCCATCCTTTCAGGGATATCAAATCCATGCTCTGGATCAGAGACTGGTATAGCGATATTGACTATGAATGGCTTAGGGGCAGGATCATTATCCACGGTCATACCCCAGTCAGTGATGATTCTATCCGCTCTCTACTTAATAACTGGGATAATATACCTGTGCTGGATATCGATAACGGTTGCTTCATCTCATACCAGGATGGTATGGGACAACTCTGTGGATTTGATCTCACCCACCGTAAACTATATTTCCATCAAAATGTAGAGTTTAATTAAAGAGTTGAAATGTCAATTGCGCTAATAAACTCAAAAGAAATTTAAAGATGTCAACTATAAAGACAGAAGTCAAACGGGTTACCACTCACATTCTGAGAAATATGAAGGTGCAGGGAGAAAAAATCTCCATGCTCACTGCCTATGATTTTTCTATGGCCAGGATAATCGATGATGCAGGCATAGATGTCATTCTGGTCGGGGACTCTGCCTCTAATGTCATCCACGGCCATGAGACCACCCTTCCCATCACATTAACACAGATCATTGATCATGCAAGCAGTGTCGTACGAGGCATCAAAAAATGCCTAGTAGTAGTGGATATGCCCTTTGGCTATTATCAGGGCGATAGCAAGATGGCACTTAAAAGCGCTATACGTATTATGAAGGAATCAGGTGCACATGCTATCAAAATGGAAGGGGGTAGTGCCATCGTGGATTCTGTCAAGAAAATCGTACGGGCAGGTATTCCTGTGATGGGGCATCTGGGCCTTACCCCTCAATCTATTTATAATTTTGGGACCTATACCGTAAGAGCTCAGGAGCCTGAGGAAGCTTCCATCCTGATCGAAGATTCGATCAAACTTCAAAAAGCAGGTTGCTTTGCTCTGGTGCTGGAAAAAATTCCCCAACTGCTAGCAGCAGAAGTCACCCAGGGACTGGATATACCCACTATCGGGATCGGAGCTGGACCGGGATGCGATGGGCAGGTACTCGTAACACACGATATGCTGGGGATTAATAAAGATTTCAGCCCACGATTTTTACGCAGATATGCTAACCTATACGAGGTGATGAAATCAGCTTTCGAACAATATATTGAAGACGTAAAAACCCGCTCCTTTCCAGATGATTCTGAATCTTATTAGACTCGCTCTTTAATAGATTCTCATTTCAATTCAATACAGGTATGCACATCGATGTGGTCTATGAAGACAATCATATCATAGCTGTCAACAAACCTTTTTGTATACCCTCTCAGGGAGATGAAAGCGGAGATATCAGTGTATTTTCCTGGATAAAGGAATACATAAGAGAAACATATCAAAAGCCTGGCAATGTATACCTGGCTTTACTACACCGGCTTGACCGGCCAGTTGGCGGAATCATGCTACTGGCCAAAACTTCCAAGGCTGCGGCACGCCTCTCCACTCAATTCCAGCAACGGAAGGTCCAAAAAACCTATTTTGCCATTACCCATCATCCACCTCCAACGAACTCCGGAGAGTTACAGCATTACCTCCAGAAACTTTCCGGCAAAAATATCATGCGCGCCTACGCCAAAGAAGTTGCTCACAGTAAGCTGGCAAAGCTTACGTTCCGGCTGAGACAGACACTCACTGACAGTTCTTTGATTGAAGTACATCCACTTACAGGTCGAAGGCATCAGATCCGGGTTCAACTTGCCAGTATCGGCTGCGTGATCGTTGGTGATGTAAAATATGGCAAAACCCATTTTAACCCGGATAAATCTATTTGCCTGTTTGCCCAACAAATCACCTTCACACATCCTACCCTCAAAACTCCCATGAATCTCAGCCTGCCGCTTCCCACTCACAGCCCGTGGACAAAGTTTTCCTACTACCCGGTCTGACTGCCTTTCTCAACCTGGATGTACACGTTCATTCTATCTTTTGATAATTTTTCCCTGTACAAGCTCTTTACCCATCATCAGACGGTAGACATACACACCCGCTTTCCAGGATGATGCATTGATCTCAAATGCATGATACCCTACCCTACCCCGGTTCAGTCTTCGACCCCACACCTGATTTCCCTGCATGTCATACACAATGATCGTAGCTGGTTGCTCCCCCGGAAGTGAGATTTCCATGTGATAACTATCCTCCACCGGATTGGGATATGCAGCCAACACACCGATTGTAGATGTACCTTTCACGATGACTTCCACAGTATAGAAATATTCAAAGCTACCGTCAAAATCCACTTGTCTCAGTCTGTAATAATATCTTCCCTGAAAGGTATCCATATCCCGGTAACTGTACTGCTGAATCTCCTGGGTAGTTCCCGCTCCTGGTATCTGTGCGATCACCTTGTAGTGGATTCCATCCACACTCCGCTCCAGCTCAAAATGAGCGTTGTTCAACTCGCTGGCAGTTACCCAACTGACCTCTACATAACCCTGGTCCAGATGGGTAGCATTAAATGTGAGCAAATCTACGGGGAGAATTCCAAAGCTAGAAGCAATAGCGATGTTGAATTCTGAAAAAGAATTGAAAGGTACGTTCACGATACCGGGATTACACACAGTCGCAGCATCCTTGCGAATCGAAAGATATTCATATGTACCACAGTTACCAAGTGCAGCTATACTGGGATTCAGCGTCATCTCATAACCAAATTCAGCAGCCTCTACCGACCATTGCCCGGTGGCACAGTCATAATTGATCTCCCTATCTCCTTGCCCATCGATCTCACAGGTCAAATCCTCTTCTATATCTTGCCTAAAATGGCTGTAGCTCACAGATACATCTGTGTCTACCCCCATCTGGGTGACGTTGATGTCCATGGAATTATATCCATCCGTAGCGTCTCCGATCGGAAAATGGTAGGAAATACTGCTGATAACAGCCCGTCTTAGGGTCCCCTGCACATAGGAACTTTCGCTCATCCTCTGTATTGCTTCGCTTTCATGGTTACTGACATATATCGGTACAGATCCCGTCTGTATGATTCCATCAGTGAAGATCAATTCATTACTAATTTCTAATTCTTTGCTATCAGTAGAAATCGTTTTAATTCCCCCTCCAGCTACTTCAAGGGTAGGATAGGTAAATCCTGAATAGATTTCCTGAGTTTCAGAATTATTGAATATGATCTGGGCGTTTGGATCAAATTGGAAGTAATCGCGTATGCCATCTATATTGGTGATGACTTCACCGGTACCAGTAAGCTCGAGGGCGCCTCCTTCGTTGAGGATTAATTCTGCAATACCTGTTCCTGGGACTTCATTATCTGACCCCATGATTTTATCATTACCGATGATTTGTCCCTCAACAACTAATTTTCCGTCCACAGTATAGGTTACAATATCATTATTGGTATTATCTGTCGTTACGAAAAGGTCCCCCGAAATATCCAGAACCCCATGTACCGTCAAAGAACCGTAATAATTGATACTATTAGTCCCATCTGGACCATCAATCGAAACACTTCCTGGAAAAAATTCATCATCAATCGTTCTCCCAGTTACTTCTACAGTACTCCCTTCATTGATCTCAATATTGAAAACCTCACCAATAGCTTCATTATACATGGCTGTCCGTTGATTGATCTGAGCATTCTTAATGGTATATCTTAACCTGAGATCAGTATCTATAATTAGATCCGTGATATCATTGTTTCCGGATACTTTCCTGAGTCGGGATAAATCAATTTCTCCATCACCTGAAATCGTACAATTTGCCCCCATGATTTCAAGACCGATCGCATCAAAAGTATCCCCATTTCCCAATTGTCCCTCAACTATTACATTTGCCCCAAAAACCCGTAGGTAAATATTAGAGCCGGCACTTCCCGTAAAAAGTTTACCTCCTGTCTCAATTGTAAGATTATTTACTCTATAATTGGAGTTATTTGGTAATGATATAATATGCTCATCCTGAATAACTACATCTCTTTGATCTGGATCAATCAAAATTACCCCAGAACCATCCCTTTTTGTATTCCATTCCACTACTCCCCACACGCCCGATCCCTGCGAATAATAAGTATCCTGTGCAATAGACATAGAT
>CAYXVE010000031.1:50034-58043 GCA_964468435.1 uncultured Bacteroidia bacterium
TCCCCACACGCCCGATCCCTGCGAATAATAAGTATCCTGTGCAATAGACATAGATATGGTCAGCAACAGAATCAATCCTAACTGGATGTAACAGTTAATTCTTTTCATGATGTTTTGTGTTTTAAGTATCTGTCTGAATGTTTTTGGTTGTCAAAATGTCTCTGAAAATTTCCTTTGCCATGGAAAAATTTTCCAAATAGTCAAATTCAACATCCTGAGAAAGTTGAGGCAAATCAACCTCAGTAGCCATAACGGCTACATTTTGAATCTTTTACAACTACTTGAAATAATCTTGCGCTTTCGTTTTGTATACATTCAAACGCTATGCCGGAGCGAAAATTATGGACAATCGTAAATTAAAAAAACAGGGATATGGTAGTTTTCTGTAATAAATCCTTTACCTTTTTTACTAGCGTCATTTGCCAATAAGTAGACAGATATCGGCATTTATTCATTGAAAAAATAGTACATACATGAAAACAATCTATCGATTACAAGCTCAAAAAGCTGTATGTCAGCTTATAAATTCCCATTCACCCTGCTGATTTCTGGAAAGCATGTAGGTGGTTTCTACCGCATCCAGCGGAAGCCTGTGATATATATGTGGAAACAATTCTCCATTGCGGGAAGGCTCCCATCTGAGATGTTCCCTGACACGTCTGTCCAGTATCGCCAACACAATGAGTTCTTCTTCCTCCTGGAAGTGGAGTGCAGCCGATGTGAGCAATTGTTCCCGGGTGGAACAATGAATGAAACCCGCCGAATCGAGCGAAGGAGCATGATAAAATCCTTTATCGAGTGCTTTTTCCCAAAGATCCGCTGTAGTTAAATGATAAATCAATGCCATGTACAAACCCAGTTTCAGGTTCCTTTTTTTTCCATTAGCTTTGTAAAACTAACGGTTTTAATGAGATTTGAAAATTCATGTACAAGCAATTACCATATATTTTGGTTTTCCTTTTGCTGGTATCGGCAGCTCTCTGTATCCAGTGCCAGTATCCAGATAAAGCCTCACAACGCACACAGATCATTCAGGACTCTGTCTGGCACATGGATTCTGCCCAAGCCTATAGATTATGGCAACAACATCTCCAGCAGGAGGATTCTATCTGGCAACAACGGGATAGCCTCATTGAAGCATACAACGATTCGGTACGCGAAGCTTTCCAGAACTCTGCATCCCGCAAAATGTACATACGTTGAAAATGTGGGAATTATATCAGATGTATCGAATCCCCCAGATTCTGAGCCTCGATGTCGTGGTAGGAGCCATCGCGACGGCAGCCATGGCGGCTGAACTCCTCCATCCAATCATGCCATGGAGTTGGTGGGCTGGTCTTCCCCTGGCAGTATGGATATTTTATACAGGGGATCATCTTCTGGATGCCTACAGATTAGGGAAGCAAGCACATACTCCCAGACATTTATTTCATGCAAGATATTTTATTCCGGTATTCATCACATGGTGTATTGCCCTCATAACCGGAAGCCTAATAGCATTTATCTATATGCCTCTGGATCTCATCTATGCTGGATTGGGTATCGGAATGCTAGGAATCATCCATCTTACACTCTCTATGGTACTTCGAGACAAAATCTCTGTGTGGATACAGAAGGAAACCGGTGTGGGACTCATTTATACACTCGGAATATGGATAGGTCCTGCTTTACTGACTTCTGATCCTATCCCGTTAACATATTTCCTGACAGCAATCCAGTATTTTTTTTTGGCACTGATCAACCTGCTGATATTTTCTCTTTTTGAACTGGAAATTGATCGCAGAGATGGACATACATCTTTTGTACAGGCAATAGGTCCTGCCAGAACCAGGCGACTGATAAGTGGATTTTCCATTTTGATCATCATGATTAGCTTGGGAATACTGAATACATATGATACAGGTTTGTGGATTTACAGTCAGATCGTTACATTATTGGTACTTTCTTTATTGTGGTTAATTATATGTTTTTCAGGATGGTTTAGAAAAACAGAGCGATACCGCATACTCGGTGATGCAGCATTCTGGCTTCCGGGGCTTATCCCCTTACTTGCGAACTAGTAGCCAGTTCGACTGCGGCGAGATCTGCCTGCTTCTTGTATTTGTTGTGAGCTACAAATGCGTTGAATATATCTTTAAGTGAGGCAAAGGGAACCCCACTTTTATGATTTACTTCGCTGATCTTATAGATCACTTTCCATTGCTGAAAAAGTTCTTTATATGCTTTCCATAGCGAATACCCCGGATGGTATATATGTGTAGGCTCAGACTTTACCCCATTGAATTCCAGGATACTGAAATGGACACCTTGTTTTAATTCTTCCAGACTATTGCACTTGATATCAAATCTACCGAAATACATTCCTTCTGTCTGATCAAAGATCTGATCAAACATATTGATGAGTCGTTCGTCAATGTATTGACTTCCATTGAGAAACATAGTTCCCCGGCAGTGATTACCAATAGGAACCAGTTGCATGGTGACACTCTGGTCAAGGATTGTATTTTCCCACTGTGGATGACGCTTCATAAGGGTATGGTACTGCAATTTTGCCCTAGGGTTGGATTTGATCAGTTCACCAATGGTAGACTGCCCATCACCTGTTACGCTGAGAAATTGCTTGAGCGTCAGAGAAGAGATGTGCCCGCGCCTGGATCCGGGAAAACGGTAATACAATATACCTACTTCTTGAGGATAACTAATAAATTCCTGTAAAATGATGTCCAGATGATGCTTCTGCATATATGCTCTTAGTGCATCCTGATCGTTGATTTTTTCGACCAGAAATCCACGTTCACCTATATCTGGCTTAGCAATGATCGGAAATTCAAGTCCTGCCCTTACCATTTTACTATACACGATATCCAAAGGAGTAGAAACAGGGATAAAAACAGTATTGGGAATATATTCGCGGGGAAGTTTTCTGAGTATATCGATCTTGGAGTCTCCCAGGAGACCGCCAAAAGTAATTCCGGGATTAGTAGCAGTAAAAAAACCCCAAGCACGTGCTTTGATGGCCAGCCAGAAACAATACAATACGACCGGTGCATATATCACTTGCATGGGCCAGTATTCCCAATGAATCAACCTAATGAAAAAAGGAGTGTGAGTCAGAAAATATTTAATTCTGTTTACCAAGGTCAAGTAGTTAAGGTCTTTTGTTGAAATGCCAGAGTAGCATTTGCTACCCCAAATGAGTTGAGCAATTTCATATCAGGCGCTACTATTTTGAGTCCTATTTTGATCATGGCCAGATGATGTATTGCATGTTCTATGTTGTATAACAATTCCCTTTCCAAGCTTGTATCCACAACTAGCGGCTCTTGCTCGTCTGCTGCTCCATATGAGGAAACAAGCTGGATCATAGGTAATTGGTTAAGGTATCTTAACCGATCCAAAATAAGCACTATCTCTGCCATAGCATATTCTGGACTTTGCTCAAGTTTGCGGTTACGCTGTCTTAGATCATAATTGAGCGTCCCGCTGTCTATTTGAGCTAATAAACATTGAAAAAATTCGATGATGTGCCTTGTATGCTGTCCTATGCTTGAACCCGAGAATATTTCAAGAGGTCTTTGGTATTTTTCCTGTTCCAGACGTGATAGATAAAATCTTATCTGATGAAATACATCATCTATTACATGAATTAAATTCATAATCTTAATTTGTCGAATCAAGTACCATTATACAAAAGTTTCTGAAAAATTCCTTTTTCCTACATCAATGATAAAAAAACAATGAATCAAACTCTTTTAATTTAGACTCGTTTAGAATAAGTTAAAAAACATTATATTTGTACTTAGAATTAGAAATAACTCAGTATCTCATGCGTGAAACGATTGTTTTTCCCGATTCCACAGACCTAATAGCACAGTCCGCTAAGCCCCTGGATCGGGTGTCTAAAGGAGAAAAGGGTAGGATAACCGAGATCCATTCTCAGCAGTTGTCCCTTACCTTGCTAAAAATGGGAATCGTGAAGGGCGATCAGATTCAGGTTACAGATGTAGCTCCACTAGGTGATCCCATTGCTTTTAAGGTAAACGGCACAAAAATATCTTTGCGTAAAAAGGACGCTTCCAATATATGGATATCCCAAATGTAGTCACTACATCACAAAAAATCGTATTAGTTGGCACCCCTAACTGTGGAAAAACCTCCCTTTTTAATTCCCTTACCGGACTAAACCAAAGAGTGGGGAATTTTGCAGGAGTAACGGTAGAGCGTAAAAGTGCAGAACTAACTCTCAGAAAAACAACTGCCCGACTAATAGATCTACCTGGTGTCAATAACCTCTATCCGGAATCGGAAGATGAAAAGATTACCTGCGATATACTCAGAAATCCCCATCATGAGGATCACCCAGATATGGTGATCGTAGTTGCAGATGCAACCCAACTACGAAGGGGACTAGCACTCTGCACTCAAGTCATAGACCTTGGATTTCCCACTATTCTGGCCATCAATATGGCCGATTTGCTGAAAAAAGAAAATATTCAATTAGATACTCAAAAGCTTTCTTACCAGATAGGAATTCCAGTCGTATCACTCTCAGTCTTGAAAAAGCAGGGAATTTCTGAACTTAAGCGTTTTCTCATTTCCCCACTCTCCCCTCCCCAGAAGCCCATCATGAAGATCCCTGGGGGATTTTCAAGTACGCTGAATCAAATTAAAGAGCTGGTAGAAACCGAGAATGATTATCTGGCTTTTCAAATTCTGCTGGATCCTCAAAATTTTAATTGGATTAGCCAGGAACAAATATATGATTTGCAACATTCGGCAAATATTTCAGCAGACAGTCATCGGCTGATTTCCAATGAGTTGATCATTCGTTATGATTATGCAGATGAATTGATCAAGAGCACGGTCTACAAACCTGCTGTAGCCACTGAAAGTATTAGTTCACGAATTGACAGCATTCTTACCCACAGAATCTGGGGTTACCTGATCTTCCTGGCTGTTCTGGTCATCGTATTTCAATCGATTTTTTCATGGGCTAATTATCCTATGGGGGCAATCGAAAGTTGGGTAGAACAATTGAAAACTTTCGCCAGTGGTTTACTTCCTGATGGCTGGTTGACCCGCCTACTAGTTGAGGGTATCATTACGGGTTTTGGGGGAATCATCGTGTTCATTCCACAAATTGCCTTTCTTTTTCTTTTTGTTTCTGTCATGGAAGAATCGGGATATATGTCCCGGGTAGTATTTTTGATGGATCGCATTATGCGTCCTTTCGGATTTAGTGGCAAATCCATCATCCCCCTTATGGGAGGTATGGCCTGTGCAATACCTTCCATCATGATGACTCGCAGCATTCCCAGCAAGCAAGAGCGACTAATTACCATTATGGTCACCCCTTTGATGAGTTGCTCTGCCAGAATTCCCGTGTACACGCTTTTGATAGCTATGTTTATTCCTCCCAACCGTATCCTCGGCATAGATCAACGTGGACTCATCATGACAGGACTATATTTTCTGGGATTTATTATGGCTTTGCTGGTGGCATGGGTGTTTAAAAAAGTACTTCGCTACCAGTCAGATGGTATTTTTGTAATGGAAATGCCTGGCTATCGCATGCCCAGATGGAAAAATGTACTTCTGACAGTATACCAGCGATCCCTGGACTTTGTGTTTGGCGCAGGAAAAATCATTCTGGCAATCTCAATCATTCTGTGGCTCCTGGTAAGTTATGGACCAGGCACTCAAAGAGAAGCGATTCAACATTCTTATGAGGCTCAAATCAGCCAGATTGATAGTCCTGTGAAACGAGCACAACTTGAAGAGGATATGCAAACAGAATTACTTGAACATTCCTATGCAGCCTATGCTGGTAAATGGATTGAACCCATGATACGTCCTCTGGGCTATGACTGGAAAATCGGAATAAGCCTGATTACTTCCTTTGCCGCACGGGAGGTATTTGTCGGAACCATGAGCATTATTTACAACCAAGAAGATCCTGGAAGTGCAGAAGATGAAGTAAAAGCCAGAAGCTCATTGATTGAAAGACTTAGAGCTGAAAAAGACCCCGACACCGGAAAAAAAATATACACACCGGCAGTAGTATTTTCTTTGATCATCTTTTATGCCTTTGCTATGCAATGTATGAGTACACTGGCAGTTACACAAAGAGAAGTAGGGTGGTTTTGGACAGGTATTATGTTTGTCTATCTCACAGTACTGGCATATGGAGCTGCCTGGATAACTTACTTATTATTGAGCTGATCATTGTACATTTCAGTATCCAAAAGCGACTGAGCAGCTTTTACCACAACGGGATCATTGAAAAATGATGCTTCCGTAATGCCAGCCTCATAATAGTACCTACGGAGAATCTCTTCTTTCAATTCTTCTATGATATCTTTTTTGTACTGCTCAAGATCGTCTGCTTTATAGGAAATGATCTGTTGGCTGATCTTGTTGAGAGGCAAGTCAAGTTCATCCAACCCTTCCTCACTCTCAAGCAATGCTTGAAATTCATCTATAGACTGTTCTGAAGGGGTGCTGTACTCAAACTTATTCTCAGCGAGAAAATCCAAAAACTGCTGATATAGTTCATCTGATATCTGAAAGCTTGCAGGCGGAGCAATACTGTCATTTTCTCGGACAAACAGAGTCGCAAAGTCAAATATCATCCCTTGGGAGATTAACGCCTGCAATATGGTAGACTTCTTCGCTAGATCTACCGGTATATCCGGATCTATTCCGGCCCCATCATATACTTTACGTACATTTCGCGTAGTAAATGCTTTTTTCAGACTATCGGGTATGGAATCTACACCTCCACTCAGATCTTTATTGCTATAATCTATGGCTTGTATACACCTACCACTAGGAGTGTAGTATTTTGCTACCGTTATTTTGAATTGGGTGTTATAGCTCAGTGGCCTTACATTTTGCACCAATCCTTTACCAAAACTTTTCTGCCCCACCAGGATACCTCTATCAAAATCCTGTATAGCGCCTGCAACGATCTCAGAAGCACTGGCACTACCTTCATCGATCAGTATGGCCAGGGGAATATCTGTATTCCAGGGATCACGCCTGGTAGAAAAAGAACGGGTATGCATGGGACTACGTCCTTTCATGTCCAGTACAGTCTCATCTTTGGGGAGAAACAAATTCAAAATATCAATCGCCTGATCTACTCTTCCCCCTGGATTATCTCTCAAGTCAAGTATGATACCTTCCAGTTCAGGGTGGTTTTTTTCCAGTGATCTTACTGCAGCTTCCAAATCAGGTGCAGCAGACTCATTGAAGACCGTAAGCTTTACATACCCGATCATATCATGGGTAAGACCGTAATATGGCACACTACTTTGAAGGGCTTCCACAAAATCTCGTGTAACATCTACATCCAAGATTCTATCCTCTCGTTGAAGACGAAGCGTAACAACAGATCCTTGCTCTCCCTGCAGGAGGTTGTCTATCTTAGATAAGGGCCAGGTAGAATCGGTAATATCTTCTCCATCTATGCTCCGCAATATATCTCCAGGTCTGATATCCGCTATATCTGACGGTCCATTTTGAACAATAGACCTGACTACGATCTGGTCTTTCATTCTGGATATACGTGCTCCTACTCCACTATACTGTCCAGTACGAATAAATTTGGCATCTTCTATTCTACTTTCGCTGATAAAAACAGTATATGGGTCAAGAGTAGACATCATAGAATCAATTGCCTTACGCATTAGCAGTGTCGGATCTACATTATCTACATAGGATCTGTTCACCTCCTTATATACCCTACTAAATATGTCCAACTGCTGTGCAATCTTAAAATATTTATTTCCCAGCGAGATAAATCCAAAACCAACTAATATACCCGATATTAATATAAGGATTACCCAACGAGATACCTTTGCCTTATTCATAACACTTCTATTTATCAGGTTCAACGCAAATAAAAGAGAAGGTTCCAGGATTTTCAGAAAATCTTTGATGTAGCAGTATTTGAGGACTAACTCTTTTATTCCTATTTAGATAATAAACAATTTAATAAAAAATAC
>CAYXVE010000032.1:0-40182 GCA_964468435.1 uncultured Bacteroidia bacterium
AACTTATATTTTAAAATCTAATATATGCGAAATGCCGTTATCCATGCTACCGGTGCTTATTTTCCTAAGCGATTACTTCCCAATAGTTATTTTAATGCACTATTGGGCGAGGATGTGGATACCTGGTTGAGGCAAAATCTCAATATCTATCAGAGGTACTGGTGTGGGGAGGACGAATCTACGGTAGACCTTTGTGTACATGCGGCCAGGCTTGCGATGAAGAGGGCTGGTATCACGGGCAATCAGATTAATCTGATTATCGTAGCAACCGATACACCTGAATATCTTACACCTTCGACAGCAGCTATCGTCCAGTTTCAGTTGGAAGCTGGATCAGCCGGAACTTTTGACCTGAATTCCGCTTGTGCAGGATTTGTTACAGCGTTGGATGTAGCTTCAAGATATGTCAGGGATGAGAAGACCTGTAATTATGCGCTAGTCATTGGCGCATATGCGATGAGTCGTTATCTCAATCCTGAGGATAAGAAAACCGTATCGCTATTTTCAGATGGAGCAGGTGCAGTAATTCTCAAGGCAGAAGAATGTGAGGACAGAGGTTATCTCTGTAGCGAGTTAATCACTCTTGGACAGTATTATGATGGGATGGGGATTTATGGTGGGGGGACCAAGCATCCCATCTCCCACGAAATGATCGATCATAAGGAACACTTTTTGAAAATTGTGTACAGGTTTCCTCCTGAACTCAATCCACAGATGTGGACGCGTATGGCCAATAACCTCAGCAAGAGATTGCGTGTTTCTCCAAAAGATGTAGACCACTATTTTCTGACCCAGATCAACATCAGGAGTATCAGAATGACGTTGGATAATCTGGGGGTACCATATGAGAAAGGGCATTATATCATGGATAAATGTGCATATCCGGGTTCTGCTGCTATACCCATAGCGCTGGATAATGCCTTCAGGCAAGGCAAGATCCAGTACAATGACTTAATCTACTTCATAGGTACAGGTAGTGGGCTTGCATTTGCAAGTGTTGCATTTCGCTACTGATCGGGATTCTTCTTGGCAACGGCTCCTACGATCAATGCAAGAATAGCACTGAAGAAAGCACCCCCAAACAATCCAGATAGTACTGTAAAGATGGGATTGGTCACCATCCCCATCATATTTTCGGTAGCTTCCAGTTGTTCATCTGAGACATTCGGGTCATTGGCAAGCTTCTCTAGCTGAGCATCTACGATATTTTGCATGATGTCTGGATCAACAAATGAAATATAGATGTAATTGACGATACTACTTAGCAGGATTCCAATAAGCCCCACCAAAAAAGCAATGAGAAAGGCTTTACCAAATGGCAATATACCTCCGTTCTCATCTTTGAATTCTTTACAAGCAAGAAACATAAATGCAATGGTAAATATCAGGCTGAGGTAGCCTACCCATTGATTGGTCAGGTAAAGCCCAGTGATATATATTATGATCGTGATCACTGCTGATACCAGTCCCAGGATGAGTCCCCATTTTGTAACTTGAGTGCGAATGGATACATTTTCCATGATATTTTGTTTATGGGTTAATTTGGAGAATAAATTAGAAAAAAATTATGAAATAGTGAATGAGTTCTTAGTGCGTAGCATTTGACCAAATATATTATTTTCTCAAATGAAATCTATAAATCACGAGCTACTCAGGGGGACAAGTAAGCTCCCAACTATCTCCCTTATCAGTTCTGGTCCCTGATAGACAAAGCCTGTATACAATTGTACCAGGTTTGCACCCATCTGAAGTCTTTGGCGGGCTTCTGCTCCAGAATCGATTCCCCCCACACTTACGATACTGAGACTGGTACCTACATGTTGGGAAAGATATGCCAGCACCTCTCTGGAACGAAGACTTAGGGGTTTTCCGCTGAGTCCACCCTGGCCCATGCTGGACACTACGTTGTCCTCTGTGCTTAACCCCCCCCGCCTGACAGTAGTATTGGTAGCAATAATACCTGAAAGCTTCGTTTCTATGGCTACCTCCATGATATCGTCCAACTGTGTATGATGGAGATCCGGAGCAATTTTCAATAAAAGAGGTCTGCAAATTGAACCCAGGTGATTTTCTTCCTGTAGTCTGAACAGTAATTCGGTGAGAGGGGCTTTTTCCTGTAGTTCTCTCAAGCCTGGTGTATTGGGGGAACTGACGTTTACGACAAAATAGTCTACCAGATCGCGCAATTTCCGAAAACAAATAAGATAATCTTCAATGGCCTGATGATTGGGAGTGTCTTTATTTTTACCAATATTAGCCCCCAGAATAATTTCGGGAGTAGATTTTCGTTTGAGTTGGTCAACCAGTGCATCGACTCCACGGTTGTTGAACCCCATGCGATTGATGATTGCTTGATCCTGTGGTAGCCGGAACAGGCGCTTCCTGGGATTACCCTGTTGGGGTTTAGGGGTAACGGTTCCCACTTCCACAAAGCCAAATCCCAGGTAGGCCCAGTCCCTGCCGATAATTCCATCTTTATCCAGTCCTGCAGCCAGCCCAACAGGATTTTTGAAATCCAGTCCCCACAGTGAAGTAGTAGCATCATCATTTGCTACCACGAATCTCGATTTCAGCATGGATTTTACACCAGGTATTTCTAGGACATTTTTTAGCGTTCCGAGTGTAAGATTATGTGCCTTCTCAGCGTCCAGGTGAAAGAGTAGCGGACGCAGCAATTTATCGTAAATCATAGTCTAAAGGTAAGGGGAAATTTTGGGGTTTTTGGGTCAAGTGTGGAAATGATTGTATAACATTGTCTTCTTACACACGTGTAGGATCTCAACAAAAAGAGGAAGTCTTTTCTGAAACTTCCTCCTGTTTTTTTGCAATTATATAAGGCCTACTGCTCAGCAGCTTCCAATGTTACAGTACGCTCAACAGTATTGAACGGGCCGGAAATTAGGTTACCTTCGGCATCGATCAGTTCCAATCCGATAGTAACCTCACCGGGTTCTAGTCCTTCGATTACATAGGGTCGCCATTCTGTAAAAATAAACTCTGTTCCGTTTATGGTAGCTCTTACTTTATTACCATCTTCAGATAGATTGACATTCAGCAGATAAAAATCAAGCAATAGGCGCTTCATATCTTCACCTGTATAGGTTCCTTTAGGTCTACTATAAAACATATGAGGTGCTTCAAGGTCGACATCATTTCCGACTTCGTCGCCTACATTCATAACCGTGATAGCAAAAGCATTGGGATTTTTGACACTTTCGTGATAAGATCTCGAAAGAAAAGCCAGAATCACATGTTGTCCGGGAGTGAGTTCGTGCTCGAATTCTGACTCGTAATATGCAGCGTAAGGCCCATTGTCCACGATAAAGTGGATATGTTGTCCATTTGCTGAATTAGCCAGGCCATTGGGGCTTTCTGGCTCAGTCTGTACACCGAGTTCATAGTTTTCGACATCATAATCGAACTGATACATACCATTTTCACCTTCGGTGGCTTCTACCATGGTGAGACTAGCATCTTCATAAGCAGGGGATCCCTCTAGATAGGAGACGGTAAGTCCATCTTGGGTCATGGGGTAGCTGTAGGATTCTATCATGTTTTCTTCAGCCACGTTATCATCACCGGTCTCATTGTCTGATTGCTGAGCGGTGTTACAACTAAAGAGTATTGTAAGTGATAGAATGAATAGTACTAATAAGCTTTCTGATAATCTGTTCATAGAAATGATTTTTGGGGCTTAAAACGTTTTGAGATTGATAAATATTTTGATGATATTTTCAAAGAAGGAACAAAGAAAAAAGCGGATAGTTCTCATACTATCCGCAATTTTGTAAATTTTTTATGTATTAACAACAACTTTTCTCATACAATGTGACGGGAAAAGTTAACTTTTTTTCCATTTGATATTACACCCTGCAGGTTCAGTAGATGACACCTTGGGGAGGCTCCCTGCTTGTACTGCCTCAATGGCATCTTTGAGGTAGTGATGTTCTACCAGGGATGCGTCCAGGGGATTATCATCAATTTGTCCCTGGTATACGACGCGAAATTTCCCGTCATCTACTGGGGTAAGGACAAATACCTCGGGGTTTCTCGAAGCGCCAAATTGTTCGGCCACCTGTTGAGATCCATCTTTGAGGTAAGGAAATCTATAGGGTGCCTGTACCCGCATCTTTTTGGGGGCATCTCCTATATTCAGGGTAGAGTCATTGCTATTTACAGCTACAAATGCTACTGATTGTTGCTCATAGGTCTGGTACAATTCATTGATACGTTCCTGATATTTCAGGGAAAATGCACAATCAGAGCTGGTAAAAATGACGACAATAGCTTTCTGATCATTGTATTCTGACAGCGTGATGTCTTTTCCTGAGCGGGTATCATGTAATTGGAAATCTTCAACGATGATTGGCTCCTGCGCATGTGAATGGACATAAGCCATCAGCGCAATTCCGATACATGTCATCCATTTTCCTAATGTTACCATAATTGAGTATTTGATGAAAAATATTCCCTGTGAAGTTAGTGAATATATGATAAAGCAATATTAACTCTAAGGGGGAAATATAAGGGGGATATCTAATGTGGTACGGTTCAAATTTAATGTAGAATAATTACTTGTCTGTAATAGGGCAACAAATTTCCTGCCATATTTTTTGTGTTTGACTTTGTTTTTTAAGAAAGTTTAACGAAAAAAATGAAAAAGGGTTAATTTTTTGTAACGTATCTGAAGACGAATCTCATACCAGGATACTTGCAAGTTTTTGAGGTTGATGTACCAGGAGGGGTTCGGCATCGTAACCATAGGTCAATACGAAATCGGGAAACAACTCATAATGTGTAAGATATTTTTTACAGAACCCTTCTTTTTTTACGTAGCAGGTGAGGGTTCCTTTGGGCGAACCGTCGAATGGTTCCATGGAGATCCTGATTTCATCTTTGAAGGATAGACCTTTCTGGCTGTAGATTTTATAAATAGTTTCTTTGGTGCTCCAGATTATCAGAAACAATTCATTTGATGCGTTTTGCTCGTAAAACTCAAGTTCTGGTTCATTCATAAATAGCCGTCGTGTGTTGAGGTTTCTACGTCGCATCATATATTCCAGGTCTACTCCTACTTCCCATTTGGAAGAAGCAATGGCAGCGGCATATTTTTGAGAATGTGTGTAGCAGATAAAATGAGATTTATTGGACAGATAGGGCTTACCGTTGTTAGCACTGAGGGATTCAATACGGTCAGTATGAGAGATTTTGAGGATTTCTTTCATGCACAGTCTGGAAGAGAGCCACTCAAGTCTTTTTTGAGGGTGTTTAATATTAGCAAGTTGTTGCCACTCGTGTTCATATAGTTTTAGCCGGGTATGAAAAAACATTTCATCCTCTTCCAAACGCCAGATGCCGAGTGCTACTTCAGAAGTTTTTGTATCGTAATGCAGAAAAGGCATAATTTACCCCATCAATCTCTTATATATATTAAATTTAATTAATTATCTATTACCAAGCAATTACTAAATAATATAGTTAATAAAAGGTAATAAAAAGTAACGAGATACTTTGTAGATTATTGATTGTCAGGAGTGTGGTATATAAGTATACAAATAATTATTCATCCAGGTAATACGTATCATGTGCCTGAGTACCCATATATTCGCGGGCTTCATCCATGCTCACGCGGATGCCATCAATGTAGGGAACGATCCAGGGTTCATCCATGCCCATTTGCATGAGTTTACCGCGAAATTTTTCTGCTTCTTCGTAGGAGCGAAACGCACCGAGGATGTATTTATACATACCATCCGAACGCTCAATAGAAAATTTCTCTTCGTTGAGGTTGGCATAATCGGTATCATTTTCCAGGACAAAAGCACCTATCTGAACCCGGTAAACCAGGCCTTCCTTGATACCTTTATCATTGGCGGTTTTGAGGGTTTTGTAAGATTCTTTCATCTGGTCGTACTCCCTTTTCATGTTCTGGTACTCACCTTCCTGTTTTGCCAATACCCACATCAGACTATCGACCAGTGGAGTTCCTCCCGTATTGCCATTAAGCTCAAGGGATTTATTTTTCTTTTTGAGGTCTTCAATCTGATTGTGCAAATTTTCAAACTCTGACTTCAGTGCTTCCGGGCGCTTGGTATACATTTTCGCCTTTTTCTTCCAATATTTAACTTCTTCTTTAGTTAGTGATTCTTGTGCCCAGCTTTCTTGGGTTGCCAGGAACCCTGCAAGTAAAGTGATTGAAACTACTAATATCTTTCTCATATCCAATAACATTATTTAGCCCCTGCGTAATTTAATATTTTATTAGTATTTATATAACGATTATTGGCGACGAATATTCGCTTGTCGTAATAAAAAAACTACTAAAATCTTTCATCCAAGATAATTTGCTATAGTATTCCCAAAAATCATCTCAATTTTCGTGCCTTGATTTATTTTTGAATTTTGCAAATCGGTCTTTATCACAGTATTTTTACCACTTATATCATTGAATTACATTTTAACTTTCAAAATCGAAAACATATGTCAAAAGTAACTGTCGTAGGTGCGGGTAATGTCGGAGCAACCTGTGCTGAATGTGTAGCCCGGGCTGAGGTGACCAATGAGGTCATCCTGCTCGATATCAAAGAAAATTTGGCTGAGGGAAAGGCACTAGATCAGTGGGAGACCTCTCCCATCAACTATTTTGATACTCGTATCACCGGCAGCACCAATGATTACAGCCGCACGGCTGGATCGGATGTTGTGGTCATTACATCAGGAATTCCCCGCAGACCAGGAATGAGTCGTGATGATTTGATATCTACCAATGCAAAGATTGTAAAGTCTGTAACCGAACAGGTGATAGCACATTCGCCTGAGGCGATCATCATTGTGGTGTCCAATCCATTGGACGCGATGACCTATCAAGCCTATCTGACTTCTCAAAAACCCGCACACAAAGTGATCGGCATGGCAGGTATCCTCGACACTGCTCGTTACCGTTCTTTCCTTGCCATGGAACTCGATGTTTCACCCAAAGATATACAGGCAATTCTAATGGGTGGACATGGAGATACCATGGTACCTTTACCGCGCTACACTACCGTTTCGGGAATTCCTTTGACAGAGCTGCTCGATATGGATAGAATCAATGAGATCATTGAGCGTACCAAAAAGGGGGGAGGAGAAATCGTGAACCTGCTGGGAACATCTGCCTGGTATGCACCGGGAGCCGCAGCAGCTCAAATGGTCGAAGCGATCTTAAAGGACTCCAAAAGGATCTTTCCATGCTGTACACTTCTCAATGGCCAGTATGGGATACATGATCTCTATATTGGGGCTCCTGTGAAACTAGGCCGCAATGGAGTGGAATCGGTAATCGAATTGCAGCTTAATGACGAAGAAAAGGTACTACTTAATCAGTCTGCAGTAGCTGTAAGAGGAGTCGTAGACGTTTTGAAGGGAATGAATATATAGAACATGATCTCGTCGTAATATTCTCATAAAAAAATCAAGGGTTATGGTAAAGAAGTTGATTCAACACTACTATAACCCTATTTCCTTTTGTTCTTCTTCCTGCCACAAATTCTCATACATATGTTCATATTCCCGTTTCTTTTTTTCCTCTAAAGATGTGTGTTCGATACTACCCAGATTAATCAGTATCCCCGCAATGGTAAAATACACAATGGAGGCTGGATAGTTTTGGAGCAAAGACCCCGAATATTGAGCGATGGCCCAAACGTATAAAAGCACCAAAAAGCCTGTATAGAGATTGCGTATACGAACATCTCTACTTTGAAAAAATCCTCTGACACCTACCCAAAATATTCCGGTAGTCAATGAAATAAAAAACAGAAATCCGATCCAGCCTTGTTCCAGTACCATTTGTTGATACCCTCCTTTTACCGTAAAGATATGTATGTCTTCTCCCTGCTGTATACCAAAAGTATAGTTTTCAACAGATCCTAGTCCATTTCCCACAGGATGCTTGAAGATATGTTGGTTCAGCAATGTGTCAAGATGTGCAAACTCCTGTGAAGACGGAGACTCAAGCTGATGTATAGCCGAGCTTACCCGGTTGACAAAATAGTTTTCACCAGACAAAGTAAAATAAAGTGTTACAGCTACCAGGAAACTTCCCACCAGGATCAGGATATGCTTCTTAAGACTTAGGAAAGCAAAAAACAAAAGTCCTATGGGTAATATGGCAAAGGCTGTAAATGTTCCTGATAGAATCATGAGAGATAGAAATACCAATGCCGAAACCCCATATGCAATTCTTGGATAAAGTTTCCAGGGGCCCATGCTTTTGACGATAGCAAGTAATGTAAGGCCTGAAAGTACAACCCCAAATATAAAGGGAGTTTTCATGAAGGAGTAAATTCTGAATTTACCATCCAAAAAGTACATTTGATATACTTCGGGATTTACATAGAGCTGCTTTTCATTTAATAGGGTAATGCCTGACACCTCCTGATACAGTCCCCAGATACTCGCGATGATTCCCATGGCGATCAGGGCATGGCTGTATTGAATGATTCGTCGCAGATCATCCAGGTTATACAGTACGATCCAGAACATGAGACTAGAAAAAAGGATATGTTTTCCGCTTTGCCATCCATTAAAGGTCGCCCCGGTAGTGTCTGTGGCTGGATTACTACCGTTGCTGAGCAAAATTAGCATATTGTAGCCTAGCCATACGATAATGAGCAGGCTAAGGATATGTGTCCAATGATGGGATTTTGGGTATTTTCTCCAGTGGTATATGGTAAGGAAAAAGAGGAGTGCTGTCAGGCTATGGATCAGGATATAAATGTAATCTCCCATTATGCTTTTGCTGAGTCCAGGAGCACAGAAAGCCAGAGCAGTAATGATTAATACCCCCCAGTTGAGCCGGATCAAACTGATCAGGGCTACAGGTAGACCGATTGCCATTGCAATCCCCCAGGAATTATCATTTATAGCCAGGTATACAGCTATGCAGGAGGCAATGATTCCCAGCACCGGGAATAGGATAAGTACCCATTTTTTACCTGGAAAATTTCCTTCTCCATGTTGGTTAAGGCGACTCCAGGTCTGTTTATTGTCTCTAGATTCTAATTTATATCCTGATTTTAACATCAAAAGAATAATACTTTGACAAATAGTGCTATGCCCGTCAATATTGTAATGATCAAAGCAAATGCCATATGGATCGATTCTGCTTTTTTCATTGTTGCGAAATATTGTTCATATAAAAATAACAAAAATAATTAATACGCTGCTTGAAATAGCAAAAAATATAGTTATCATACCACGAAGATACGACAATAGCTATACGAAATGTTTAAAAATTTTCAAGAAAAAATAATTGGGCTTGTTGAATTTTAAAAAATATAGCCTAACTGTATCATAAATAACGTGTTAACAGTCATGAATATTTAATATCAGATATTCTTTTTTATAAAGATAAAAAAATTCTCAGTTACCGTATTACCTCATTGGAAGTACAGTAGTTGCAGGCGAGGAATGACTCAGTGAGATTAAAAGATATTGATCTTTCCACCTTTGGAGGGACGTGAGAGATATTTCAGAATTATCTGGCGGAGTTTTTCAGGATTGATCGATTTGGGGAGATACATTTCTGCTCCGAGAATCAATGCCTCCTGTTCTGCTTGTAGGTCTTGATCTTCACTCATTACGAAAATAGGCGTAGACTTAAGCGTGCTACTCGTATTTTTCATTCTTAACAACTCCCAGCCATTGAGATATGGCATCTCCAGATCTGTGATGATAATACCAGGTCTGTTGCCGGCAGCTAGCCATGCTATACCCGATAATCCATCTGAAAAAGAGATTACATGAAAAAATTCCCTTAAATTGTACTCTAGATTCGATCGAATGATCGGATCATCGTCAAGTAAAAGTACATCAGTAGTATAATTGTACATTACTGTAAAATATAAATTATTTATTTTGAAATATACTATAAATGTATTTTGGGGATATCGCTTGAGGCAGGAGTAGGTTAAATTATATATTGAACGGTTAATATATATATCCGAACGGAAATCAATGAATACATTTCAACTTAAGACAACATTAGGGGTGCTAGGTGGTGGGCAATTGGGTAAAATGCTTATACAAGCTGCTATTGACTGGGACATTTTTGTAAAGGTGATGGACCCTGATCCCCATGCACCCTGCAGTACTTTGGCTGATGAGTTTGTACAGGATTCTATTGAGGATGAATCCGCCGTTATCGCTTTTGGTCAAAATTGCGATGTAATCACCATAGAGATAGAGCACGTCAATACGCAGGCATTAAGTATTTTGCAGCATCAGGGGAAGCTGGTATATCCAGGACCCGGCATCATCAGTATGGTACAAAATAAAAGGCTGCAAAAGCAATTCTATCAGCAGAAAGGATATCCCACTTCTCAATTCTGGTTGGTGGACAGCAGGGAGGAAATTTACCCATACAGCTATCGGTTGCCGCTCGTACATAAGACGGCCACTGCCGGATATGATGGTAAAGGTGTCAATGTGCTTCATCATCAATCAGATATTGATCAGACCTTTGATACGCCGGGCTTGCTAGAGGAGAAAATCGATATACAGAAAGAAATCTCTGTGATCGTCGCACGCAATCATAAGGGAGCGATCAGTGTGTATTCCCCAGTGGAGATGGTATTTCATCCAGAAGGAAATCTAGTCGAATATCTGATCGCACCTAGCACCCTAAGTGATGCCCAGGTATCTGAAGCGTGCCAGATGGCACAACAATTGGTAGAAGATCTCAATCATGTGGGATTGCTAGCGGTAGAAATGTTTCTGGACAAACAAGACCGGCTTATGATCAATGAGATTGCTCCACGGCCTCATAATTCGGGGCATCATACGATACGCGCATGCATGACGTCTCAGTATGAGCAGCACCTCAGGGCTATATTTGGGCTTCCTCTTGGCGCCACGGATCAGATGATCCCTGCTGCCATGGTCAATATTTTGGGTAATCCCAACGATATCGGGTCTCCTATTTATGAAGGGATAGAAGCGGTTTTGGAGATACCAGGTGTCTATCCATTTTTCTATGGTAAAAATGAATCACGCCCCTTCCGGAAGATGGGACATATCACGATACTTGATCAGGATGCTAATCGGCTCAAGCGTAAAATAGACCTGGTAAAGCATAAAATAAAGATTTATGTACAGGGGATGCGAGATGATGGGGACTGATCATCCAAATTTTCCTTTGATGTAATTTCCCGTAAGTTCTTCTTTGGGATTAGAAAATATTTGTGTTTTTTCTCCATATTCAATCACTTTTCCCAGGTACATAAAAGCTACATAATCTGAGACTCGCTCGGCCTGCTGCATGTTGTGTGTAACGATAACGATTGTAAACTTTTCCTTGAGTTTCAGCATCAATTCTTCAATCTTGCTAGTACTGATCGGATCAAGTGCTGAGCAGGGCTCGTCCATCAGGATAACTTCTGGTTCGATCGCGATCGTACGTGCTATACAAAGTCTTTGTTGCTGTCCGCCAGAGAGAGCCAGGGCGGATTTTCCCAGGTCTCCATGTACTTCTTCCCAGAGATAACTGTTTCTCAGGCTTTTTTCGACTACCTCATCAAGCTTGGCTTCTCTATTAAATCCATTGATTTTGAGGCCATAAGCGATATTGTTGAAAATGGATTTGGGAAAGGGGTTGGGACGTTGGAAGACCATGCCGATTTTTCTACGTACTGCTACTACATCTACGCCTTTTTGGTAGATATTTTCTTCATCGAGCATGATTTCACCACTTATATGAGCATCGGGATTGAGGTCGTGCATCCGGTTCATACTTCGAAGGAGGGTGGATTTCCCACAACCTGAGGGTCCAATCAGTGCTACGATGCTTTTTTCGGGAATATCTATACTGATGTCCTTGAGTACGTGATGGGAGCCAAAGGACAGGTTAACATTTTTGGTTTGAAGTTTGATACTCATAGATCTGAAGGTTGTTTAGCAATTAAAATTAACGTCCCTTAAGCAGCTTACGATACCTGTATCGTATGGCGAAAGCGATCATATTGAGCAAAAATATCAGTCCTATCAACACAGTAGCTGTACCATAAGCCAGGGGTCTTACTTCCTGGATTGCGTGGTGTTGGGTAGAAAGGATATATAGGTGATATGGCAGTGCCATAAATTCATCCAGGATGGTACCTGGCAGATATCTCAAATAGAAGGCCACACCTGTAAAAAGTATGGGGGCGGTTTCTCCTGCTGCTCTGGATAGCCCCAGAATCGCACCAGTCATGATGCCTGGTATAGCTCCGGGGAGTACCACAGTTCTAATAGTTTCCCACTGGGTAGCTCCGAGGGCCAAAGCACCTTCGCGATGCAAATCAGGTACTGTTCTGAGTGCTTCTTCGGTTGTGGTAATAATGTAAGGAAGTGTCAGAAGTCCGAGGGTGAGTCCAGAAGCTAAGATTGATGTTCCGAGTGCCATACCCTGGACGAATATAGCTACGCCAAACAGACCATAAATGATAGAGGGCACCCCAGCTAGGTTTCTGATAGAAGCGCGTATAGCACTATTGAGTAAGTTATCGACTGCGTATTCATTGAGGTAGATAGCACAGGCTATACCCAATGGAATAGAAAATGCAGCTGTAACGAAGGTTACCCAAAGTGTACCGATAATAGCTGGGAAGATTCCTCCTTTTGTCATTCCGTCCCGTGGATACGCTGAGAGGAAGCCCACGTCCACGACTCCGGCGCCTTTGGAGAAGATATCCCACAAGATAATACCCAGAGAAGCGATCACGATCAGGGTGAATATCAGCAGCAAGTTGATACCTAGAAGTTGTATAAGCTTTTTAGGTGAATTCATTGTCCTAATTTTCGGTAGCTGGAAGCAATCCGCTCAACGAGCAGGTTGATCACCAAGGTAATGAGAAAAAGTACAGTACCTATAGCAAACAGGCTGTAGTAATGTGTTGTATCATAGGGAACCTCTCCCAGTTCTATTGCGATGGTCGCAGTCATGGTGCGAACAGGACTGAAGAAGCCTTCTGGCATGGAGGTAGCATTACCTGTAGCCATGAGTACGGTCATGGTCTCTCCGATAGCCCTACCCATCCCCAACATGACAGCGGCGATAATCCCTGAGTAGCAGGATGGTATGGTAACCCGTATCAGGGTTTCCCACTTATCGGCTCCGAGTGCATAGGATGCTTCTTTATATTCCAGAGGAACAGATCTGATGGCATCTTCGGCTACGGATATGATAGTGGGCAGGGCCATGACAGCGAGTAGAATGGAGCCATTGAGTGCATTCAGGCCGTTGTTGAGTCCAAATACTTGTGAAATGAAAGGGCCAACCAGAACGATTCCCAAAAACCCGATGGCGACAGAGGGAATGGCGGCGAGAATTTCGATGACTGGTTTGAGAAAAGATTCCCATCTGGGTGAGGCTATTTCAGATAGGAATGCTGCAGCTCCGATTCCAAGTGGTATCGCTATCAACATCGCTCCCAGGGTAACCAGTCCTGTACTGGCAATCATTGAGAGAATTCCATAGGTAGCTTCTCCGTAGGCTGAAGGGTTCCATTCAGCCGAAAAGAAGAATTGCGATACGCTTACTTCACGGAAAGTACGTACCCCATTTAAAAGCAGCATACCGAATATGCCTATCAGTAATAGCACGGATAGTAAAGCCGCTGCAAAAAAAGTATATCGAAATATTTTATCTGTCGTTAAGCGATATCTCATCGTATATTCCTAGCTTCTTATTATGGATAACATGTTTTTCTGTGATGGGAAAATACCCATTGAGTTGGACGATTTCCTGCCCTTCTGCGCTCAGTTCATATTGAATAAAGTCTTTAAATTTACCATTGATGGCTCCCCCTACATATTGATAAAGAGGACGGGTTATCGGATACTCTCCATTGATAATAGTGCTCAGGTCTGCGGGATAGGTAGAGGGATCTGCCGGCGTTTCTTTGATACGCATAATTTTGATACCCTCCATGATTGTACCTTCTTTATCAACAACATAGCCGATTCCCACATACCCGATTCCTGCGGGGTCCACTTTGACAGATTCCAGGATCTGAGCCGTACCATTCATCTGTTTGACATCTGAGGAGTATTCTGCTTTGATGATATTTTCCCTGAAAAAAACAAAGGTTCCGGAATTACTTTGTCTTCCATAGAGCGATATCGGTTTATTCTCACCACCAAGTTGGTTCCAGTTGTCTATTTCACCACTAAATATCTTACCTGTCTGTTCGAGGGTAAGGCTATCGACTGTAATATTGGGGTGAACGATTAATGCGAGCGCATCTACAGCAAAGATGATGGGTTTAGGCTCAATACCCCTTATATTTGCCATGTCTATTTCTGATTCTTTCATAGGACGGGAAGAATTTGCCATATCTGTTTTCCCATTGATCAAGGCAGCTATTCCCGAGCCCGATCCTCCTCCAGTAACCGAAATAGAGACAGCTGAGTCCATCTTCATATAGTTTTCTGCCAGTTGCAATACCAGGTTCACTTCTGTGTCTGAGCCTTTAATAACGATATTCCGGACACCTCTGGGGCCACAGGAACTCACGATCAAGAATAAACTCAAAGCCGTTAGGCAATTTTTCATCTCTTGTATAGCTTTTCTACTAAATTATCATTTCACAGCAGTGGCTACACGATTTAATATGTTATCTTTTTGTTAATCTTTTCCTATGTTTTGTTGAGTGCATTATTTCCCACCTTTTTTCTGCTAATTTTTTCTGGCCAGAGACTCAACCATTATTTTGAGGTAGAGCCATAAATAGACTCTTTTTTCTACTCTGATTTCATCTTCTCTCAGTTCGTCATCATCCCAGATAATTTCAGCGAGGAACAACAAAAATTCTTTGTAGGGATGTGTCTCAATGGTGGATAAGATGATTTCATCTACAATTTCTTCTGATTCAGCTATCAGGTACTCCCAGAGAGCCTCGTTTGCCTGGCGTGTGTCTTCGAATAAGTCCTCTCCATTAGTACTAAACTCATTATCCTGACTCATCACATACCATATAAACACGCCCAGAAATAACAATAACTCCTCTTCCCCTTCGTTGAGTTCTTCCTGTCCGATTTCTGTAATATAGGTCAGGATCACGGGATTTTCTTCTCCTATGGTATCGACGAGTTGGAGCCATTTTTCTTCAGGCCATTCTACCAGTTGATCCCAGGTATTTTCAAGGAAATTTTTTTGATAGGTCATATTTGGTTCTATGAATTCAAAAAAACACATAAAAATGAAAAAAATCTGAATGTGTTAACGATATTTGGCATGCACAATAAAATGTTTTTTTGCATGAAACCCCGTTCACGATTTCTGCTTATATGTATACTGATTTCCTATTCGATCGCTTCGGCACAAAATGCGACTTTACGAGGAAAGGTAATCGATGGTGAAAATGGTGAAATGCTTACCGGAGCTACGGTCTTTATTATTGGAACTTACAAAGGTGCCTATGCAGATGATAATGGCAATTTCCAGATTACTGAAATCAAGCCTGGCGATTATTCTATCAGATTCAGCTATGTAGGTTATGCAGAGAAAATTTACAATGGTGTTTCCTTTGAGCCTGGTGAAACCAAAACATTGGATGTAACACTGGTGTCTGCAGTTTCTACTTTAGGGGAGGTAGAAATTGTAGGTGAAAGACGCTTGGTGGATCTGGAGTCAGGTAGATCCCAGGTACGTCTTACGGCTGAGCAGATCGGAGAGATGAGTGCATTGAATGTACAAGATGTGGTGGCTACACAGTTGGGGGTAAATATCACACCGGATGGATTACAGATTCGTGGTGGAAGGGTATATGAAACGGAGTATCTGGTAGATGGTATCAATGCTCAAGATCCACTTGCTGGTACAGGATTTGGGGTAGAAGTGAATACCAGTGCCATCCAGGAGGTGGAACTGATCACTGGAGGGAGTGGTGCAGAGTATGGAAATGGTACCTCTGGCGTAGTAATCACCAAGATCAAGGAAGGAAGCAGAGCTTTTAAACTGAATGCCTATTATAGAAGAGATAATCTGGGATTTAATAAAAATGAGGGGAGTAGTTGGAATACGGATGAAGGGGCTATTTCACTTTCGGGTCCTATTATCAGAGACAAGCTGACTTTTTTTGTGTCGGGAAGTGTTTTTTTGACGGACAACTATTATCGTTTTCAGGCTGATCAGCTTCGCAGTTCACTCTTTGAAAATGATTCCATCTGGGCTCCCAGACAGGACAATCGCTGGTCGCATACACTTAAGCTGGCGTGGAGCATACAACCAGGATGGAAGCTTACCCTTACCAACCAGCACAGCCTCAACATCAATCAAAGCACCCGCTCGCTACAGATCATAGGTAATGATGAGGTAGTAAGGCCGGGATTTCAGTATCCTTTCAGTTTGGATCTGGACAATGCCAATACCTATACGCATCATTCAAATCTCTCCATTGCTAATCTAGTGGGTGTTTTAGGTGAACAATGGACCTTTTCGCTTTCAGCGGGGAGATTGTTCACGAATCTTAGAGCAGATGCTAATGGCAGGCCCTTCCGTACGGAGACAGTAGATCAGATCTTCGATCCCTTTTCGATCGTAACCGATCCTGTATCTGTTTTCAATCCACAGGATGATGCTGTATTTGTATTTCCAGGTCCAGGCCTTATCAACAACGGAGGGATTGCTACGTTGTGGCATGATCACTATGCACGTGAATATACCATCAAGACTCGGTTTAATTTTCAGTCCAGGAATAAGATACACTATCTCAGGATGGGGCAGTCCCACAAGTTCCAGACCTATCAGTGGATAGATGTTACGCGGCCATGGGTGGGAGCACCGATCCGGATCAATGACACCCTGACTACTCCTTCTACGCGCTTGGGCAGGAGCAGTGATTTCTGGGAGGCAAATCCGATGCAGGGAGGTATCTTTTTTCAGGATGAGATTCGTTATCAAGGGGTCATTGCCACACTGGGAATACGTTTCAACTACTGGGCAATAGGATCTTTTGTGGATGATGCCATAGATAACCCAGATGCCCCCATTCTGGATGTAGTCAGGGAGGATTATAAAAATGAGACAGTAAAACTCTTTGGACTTCGCTGGAAAGCCAGATTATTGCCCCGAATCAATGTGTCATTTCCGGTAACAGAAAACAATGTGCTGTATTTCAACTACAGTCATTCGATGCGGCTTCCGCATCCCAGGTTTTTGTATGCCGGGCTTGATCCTGTATTTCAGGATCGTTCCTTTCTGGCTGATCTGGGCAATCCCAATCTCAATCCAGAAGTATCTGTCTCTTATGAGATCGGCATGAAGTCTCAGCTTACTAAAGACCTTGCAATGACTATTGCAGCTTTCTACAATGACAGGTTTGATTACATTGTCAGCAGGAGGATAGAAGTGAGAGATGCTACAGGAAGATTTGTTGAAAAAACCTTTTTCATCAATCAGGATTATGCGCGTATACGCGGATTGGAGTTAGGTTTTACACGTCGTTTTGGAAAGTCTTTCACCGGAATATTTTCCGGTTCTTACAGCATTGCTACTGGTAAATCCAATACTGCGACAGAATCTGCATTACAGATTCGCCAGCAAGGGTTTGTCAATGCGACACAGGAACAGCCACTTGCCTGGGACAGGCCTCTGGATCTAAAATTACTGCTCATATTCACCCCGGACTCTAGTGTATATCTGGGTAATTTTCCACTGAAGGGCTTTCGTGCTACCTTGACGGGAACTTATAAGTCAGGACTTAGGTATACGCCATATGAACTGATGAGGATCAATGAAGGATCAGGGAGACCAGAGTACGAACCCATTCAGGACCGGCCTTTGGATGAAGTCGGTAAATTTTGGTCATGGGTTGATCTGAAGCTTAGCAAGGATTTTTACATTGGAAATACATCCCGTTTTTCCCTCCAGTTTGAAGTAAGAAACTTGTTCAATTATCGTTCACCAGTGATCATCAATGGTGTGACAGGCGATGCATATCGGGAGGGAGATCCATTGCCACTTAGTTTCCGAGACCCACAGTATCCCGATCCGCAGGATCGAGGATTGCCTCCCTTCAATCCTGCAAGATTTATGGCTCCAAGACAGACCCTATTGGGACTAGAGGTCAAGCTATAAGATCAGGGGTGTGCTGCTACCCATACTTCTCCATCCTCGAAAATTTCTTTTTTCCAGATGGGAACTGTTTCCTTGAGGGTATCTATTGCAAACTGGCAGGCTGCAAAGGAAGCAGCGCGATGTGGTGTGGATACTGCGATGATCACGGCTATCTCACCGATCTGTAGACTTCCGGTACGGTGTACCATTGCCATGTGCTCAACAGGCCATTTTTCACGGGCTTGGTCCACTATTTTTTTCATCTCTTTGAAAGCCATTTTTTCATATGCTTCAAACTCCAACCTCACAACAGGCTTTCCTTTCGTTTGATTTCTCACCGTACCTATAAATACATCTATAGCTCCGCAATGGGGCGATGTAACTCGGGATATTATATCGGAGGCATCCAATGGGATGTTTTTGATCGCTATATGGTTAATCTTTTGTACGGTATCAATCGGTTGCATGATAAATAGTTGATGTTTTGAAAAAGCACCAGACATATATTAACCTCCGCTGACGGGAGGAATCAGGACAATTTCGTCGGAGGGTTTGATCGTCTGATCGGTTATAGCATAGTCACTATTTATAGCTACTTTGATACTTGCAAGATCTTCAATCTGTGGATATGTATCCTGGAGCGATTGAAGGAGATGCTGAACGGTATAAGGTTCATCGAGTAGATACTGTATCTTTTTACTACCCAGTATATCTCTGGCTATACCAAATGCGATGATGGTAAACTCCATGCTTTAACAGATTAGTCGTTGACAATAAGTGCATTGGGATAAACGGCTATCTCCGTCTCCATACCCCGGATCACTTTGAGTGTCTGCAAATCTACAACATTATACTTTCCGGGTACACCCTCTGTACCTTCTATATAGTGATGTGGAGGATCTTCATTTCCGCTACCATTATTTTCACTAGATACATATAGAAGTCTCTTTGAGATACTGATGCTGATCCCATGCGGGCGATGTCCCAGGCGGTAAATATTGCCGATATTACTGAGTGTTTCGATATCGATGACAGATACACATCCTCTCATGCTACCTTGTTGTGAAAAATTTTCTTCATTGGCGCAGGCGACATAGAGACGGTGATCTACCGGATCGTAAGTCATCAATCGGGGAAAATCTCCAGTGGGAATGTTAGCGATCAGTTCATCGTTTGCAGTATTGAATACTCGTACTTCATTTGTCTGATTGCAGGTAATGAAAAACATGCTTTCATCTGGGGATAGTAAACAATGGTAAGGCTGATATGCCTTGGTTGCTTGTGGAATAGGAGCTTGCCGTGGGGCTATAGAAAACTTGTCGATCTCAGCGAGGGATTGCTCACCAATTTGGTATTTGGCGTAATAATTTCCTTCATTAGCCACGACATATAGCAGGCTAAAATCGCTGGTAGTAGCCATTCCATGGCCGAAGCTGAGTAATTCTCCACTACCTACTACCTGATCTACGATGGCCATGTTTTCTGCATCTAGCAGGGTCAGTTTCGGGCTCCCGGAGATTGCATTCCAATGTGAGATAATAGCGCGTTGGCCATCTGGGCTTATTTCGATAAGTGCAGGATCTGATCCTACTTCGACTCGCCCTGCAAACTGATAATTATCTGTTCGATATTTTTCGACGATGCCACCCAGCAGCATGGTGACATAGAGGAATTGTCCATCAGGTGATAACTCAATGAAGTGTGGAGACTCATTGGAGTTGTCATCCTGTCCCACGGGGATAAAACGCATCACCAGATTGCTTTCCAGGTCGGTTACTGCGATCAGGTCGCTTCCGGCGCATAATGAAAATACCTTGCCATTTGCAGTTTGTTCCTTTGCAGCCCAGGGGCGTAATCCGTCGCGATTCAAAGCCCCTTCATCGATCCAGTTTTGTATAATTTGTACATCTGATTTACTCAACACCTCACCTCCAGGAGGCATCACCGGTTCAGCCCGTACACCCAGGTCGGGGTAAGTATTGACATGTTGAAACAGGTGAGACCATTGTGCATGGTAAGGTATGATGACAGAGCCAAAGTCTGAACCTTCTAGGGTACTGGACCAGGTAGTAAGGTTCAGGTTTTCGGGAGCGTTATTTCCGGCATGGCATCCTGAGACAGCACAATTGGTTTCAATAATTTGTGCAACAGGTTCAGGAAAGTCAGAGACAACTTCAACTGCCTCACTTTCACAGCTATAAAAGAATACTCCCACTATTCCAGCAAGGAAGCTTACCCTAATACTCATATTCATGTATCTTCAATTTAAAATAACTAAAAATCCCTTACCTTTGCTATGATAATAATTAATCACCCTGATAACGAATTGTTAAAATTACTGAGTCATATATGATCAAAATAGGTTTACTCGGCGCCGGCCACCTGGGAAAAATTCATCTAAAGCTCATCAAAGAGATCGAGCAGTATGAATTTGTCGGGTTTTATGACAGCGATCCCGAAACCAGCCGTAAAGTATCTGAAGAGTTTCAGGTGGCAGCATGGGATTCAGCTGAGGCCCTAATGGATGCGGTAGATGCGGTTGATATCGTTACGCCTACCTTATCACATCATCACTATGCCAAACAAGCGCTAGAAAAGAGCAAACATATTTTTATTGAAAAACCACTTACTAATACGGTAGATGAGGCCCGTGAGTTAAAGGACATGGTGGAGACTAGCGGACTCAAGGCGCAGGTAGGACATGTGGAGCGATTTAATCCAGCTTTTCTGGCAGTAGCGGACAGGGGACTTGAGCCCATGTTTATCGAAGGACACCGTTTGGCAAAATACAATCCCCGTGGTACGGATGTATCAGTTGTATTAGATCTAATGATACACGATCTGGACGTAATTTTAAGTATGGTAAATTCGCCCATCAGTCACATTAGTGCTAGTGGTGTGGCAGTGATCAGTGAGACTCCAGATATAGCTAATGCCCGTATTGAATTTGAGAACGGATGTGTAGCTAATTTGACTGCCAGCAGAATTTCAGTCAAGAATATGCGCAGACTTCGCATGTTTCAGAAAAACACGTATCTGGCTGTGGATTTTCTGGAAAAGAAGTCCGAGATATTCAATATCACAGAAGAGGATGGAGATGATGGCATGATGCGTTTTCCGCTGGATTCTGGAACACAAACCAAATATCTAGTGTATGATCTGCCCGAGATTAAACCTGTGAATTCCATCAAGATGGAGTTGGAGGAGTTTGCTTCTTCGATATCACACAATACACCAGTGCGAGTTTCTATCCATGACGGTTTTCGCGCGCTACGTGCGGCACATGAGATACTGGATAAGATCAAAGAACTGAAGACTAAAGTAAAACTTTGATGGATTACTCACGATAGATATATCCAGGTTCTATCCAATCTTGGCCTTTTAGCTTCATCTAAAAACCGTTATTTACTGGTATAATTCCCTGTTCGATAAGCCATAATGTACCGCGCTTAACAGGCATCCAAAGGCTAGTGATCAGATCCGGCTGATAGGTGGTTGCACTATATCGGTAATCCCATTTATTATGTCCGGGATAAAATTCATCCAGATAACAAGGTTCGCTATGTGCGATAACAGGATTCATTTTACCTAGTAGATCCATGCAATACCGTTGAGAATCAATAGACTGGAAACACTATATATCCTGATCAAATGAGACTTTGATATGACTGGTATAGATTAAAGTTATTCATGAACGCTTCAGGTAGTCATTCATTATGGCTAATTTTACTTTCTGGGATGGTATAAGGTAAATACTTCTCTGAGATATTCCCGGTCCATGTGAAGATAGATTTCTGTCGTGGTAATGGATTCATGTCCCAGCATATCCTGTACTGCTCTTAGATCTGCACCTCCTTCTATGAGATGTGTTGCAAAAGAATGTCTGAAGGTATGAGGACTAACTTTTTTGGTAATACCTGCTTTGCGGGCCAGTGATTTAATGAAGGTAAAAACAGAGACTCGGGAAATACTTTTTCCGTGTTTATTGAGAAATACGAAGGATTCATATCCTTCGGCGATGTTCATATTATTTCGAACCTCTTCGAAATACTGTTCTAAGCTGTGAATAGCAGGCTCTCCTAGCGGAACCAGGCGTTCTTTATTTCCCTTACCCAGAACGCGCATATATTTCTCATTTAGGTAGAGATAATTCATACGCAGGTCGATCAGTTCTGATACCCTAAGTCCCGAGCCATACAGGATTTCCAACATTGCGCGGTTGCGTATCTCATGGGGTTTACGCAGATTGATCTCATGGATCATGGCTTCAATATCTTCGATATCGAGTATTTCGGGGAGTTTGTGTCCAAATTTGGGGGTATCTATCATGCTGCTACAATCATCTTCCCGCCAGCCTTCCAGGACAACAAAAGCGAAAAAGGATCTGATGGCGGATAGTGTTCTGGCTAATGATCGTTCACTGAGCAATCTGGTATCTACGAGCCACTCCATAAATTGCCGTATATCTTTAGGTTGTATATCTAGGGGCGAAAGAGCATGAAGATCAGATTTCGCAAACGTAGCAAACCGTTTTAAATCTCGCATGTAAGCTTCGAAGGTATGTTTTGAGAAATCCCTCTCGAGATGCAGATAGTACTGATATTCATGGAGCGCATCATCCCAAGTTATTTGATTCATCAGTTCAAAAATAAAATAGTTTACGTGATTCAGGATTAACTGAAACTATGTTAAATTACGCACCTTTCACCAGAGCAGAAAATGGATATCCGGTTTTATCACATAGCACATAACATGTATTGAAATGAATCGTCCAAGTAATAGCATCCTAATCATCAATGGCCCTAATTTGAACATGCTGGGTAGGCGTGAGCCACAACTATATGGATCTGAAACCTTTGAGGATACCTATGAAGGGTTAAAAAATCATTTTACAGCACTTAATCTCTTGTATTTTCAATCGAATTACGAAGGAGCCATTATTGAGCGCTTACACCAGGTTCTGGAGGAGCAACTTTTGGGGTTAGTGGTGAATATGGGAGCTTTTACGCATTATAGTTATGCAATCAGGGATGCTTTGGGTATGCTTACATGTCCAATTGTGGAGGTGCATATATCACATATTTTTGAGCGGGAGCTTTTTAGGCATCAATCAGTGACTGCACCTGTTTGCAGTGGGATGATATCCGGATTGGGAAGGCGAGGTTACTATCTAGCGATTGATTGGCTTATACAATCAGAGTGAATATTTATCGGGTGGAATAAATTTTTAAAAGTATTTTTGTGAGGCAAAAATTGAAACAAAAAAATAGTCTCGACGTAATGTCGAGACCGTTCTATTAAAAAACCAGGGGACTCTATCCCGTTGGGAGAATCAACCCCAGCCCTTGCTCTTAAAAACCAGGGGACTCAAACCCTTTGGGTGAATCAACCCCAGCCCTTGCTCTTAAAAACCAGGGGACTCCATCCCATTGGGAGAATCTACCCTAGCCCTTGCTCTTAAAAACTGGGGGACTCAAACCTATCGGGTGAATCAACCCCAGCCCTTGCTCTTGTAATTCCGGATTACCTTACCTGTTACATTTGTAAAGATAATAGCTACTTCCCCTTACACTAGACCACGGCGAATCAATGGTAATTTTTGAAGTAAGAATGGTATGCATGCAATCCTAACCGGTAGGGAGATACTACTCTTACCCTTATTTATGGCCTGCAAGCATCCTTTTTGCTGCTATTTTATTGTGTGAAAGCTCGTATAATACGTAAGTGGTTTTGTTGTATAAGATGTATTAGGCAGGTTGTTAAAGTGTATAAGTAGCAGTCAATGAGAATATTATCCAGGGTTGAGCCATGTAATATTTAATTTTGTATAACAGGAATAATTAACCGCTATACAGTATACACATTACCATATTACTTTTCCTGAACAATATCCAGTATCTGATAATCCTGCTCACTCATCAAGACTTGCAAATAGTCAAGTTTTTTTTTAAATTAGAATGATACATCAATATTATAATTGATGTTGCAATCAGGAGATTAATTTTTTTAATTAATTGTAAATTGAGATAAATATTGATTCCAGTAGCTAAATGAAAAGTAAATATTTATGGAGAGATTAAGTTCTGATTGGTTTATGGAGGGCTTGCAGGATTATGAATACAAAAAATATATTTTGCTAGCCTATTTACAGCATGTGAGCAAAGAGTTTGCAGAGGTTCGATTGTATCCATCTTTTTCTGAATTGATTCATCACTATCAAAATCTATCCCGTTTTAAAGACCAGAAACGCCAATTAGCTGAAAAATTTCCCAAGAAGATTGCTGAAGAGGATTTCAAACAGTTAAAATTGACTTACAAGCCCGATATTCAGGATGACGATCAACTGCAGGAAATAGAATCTATCATAGAATATGCTATTCCCAACATCAAAGAACATCTGAAGGAAGGCAAAGAGATCTACGAATATATTGATGAACAAATTAAGATAGAGCCTGTGGGAGTTACTCCGCTATATTTTCAGGAGGGGTATATTCTGTTGAGGGTAGAGCCGAGGAAGATGGTCAAGGCGTATGAATATCGGATCATATTTTTTGAGAATACAGATGCCAATTATCACGGAATTTCATTTGAGTATCTGGACTCATTCCGCCTGAGTATTGTCAACACCTATGAAAATATTAAAGGGAAACTGATCAGTTCATCGAGAAAGTTACCCAATCCCGCAACCTGGCTGCTCTATGCAGTGAATCCGTTTCCAGAGGAAGCTGCTTTATTGCCAGTTGCCAAGAGGAAGTTGTTGTCTTTCCTGAAAAACTGATACAGGATCAGCTGTAAAACAAAAAAAGAGGAAGTCTCGATTGCGACTTCCTCCTATGCTGTCAGTACGTTGGCACTAATTGAGAGGTACCAATATGCCTGCCGTGATGACGGCCTGATCAAAATCGCTTATCACAAATTTTAGCTCTCCAAATCCTGTCAGTTTATCATTTATCTGAAAGAGAGCTCCACCGCCGATATTCAGTCCTAATTCAGTATCTGAAGCATCAAAATCGACATTTGAAGATCTTGGACCATCGTATTCGACACGAATAATGCCTATGTTAATACCTGCCAGGGGATAAAGTTCTACTGATTCGAAGTCAAAAACATAGTGCACATCACCATCGATTGAAAAGTAGTTTGTATCAAAAGTTCCGTCGTCATCTGTAAAAAAATAGGTCAGGTTGGGAACAATTTTAAAGTTTTCATCAAGAGATATCCTACCTCTAGCCTGAATACCTAGATTTTCAATTTCGGTGCCGAATGCTAATCCACCTCCAAGCTCAATTTGTGCATGGGAAAGGACCAAGCAAGTGGTCATAAAGTTTAGGGTGACAAACAGATGCTTTAACATATATTTAGTGTTAGGTTACGTAGATAAAGTATTTTGCTGCTATCAACAACGACCTATTATATTTTTCCCCATCATATCTGTTCGCCACCTATGAACATTATTCTTCTAGATTTGATCAACAGCAGTATTTCTATAAAAAATTAATAAAAAGAGATCATATGATCAATTGTAATGAATCAATACAATACTTTTATTTTTCAGGACCACTGGACTTTGGTGCATTTTCCTGCAATTGCTTTTCAAGTTCTTTGGAGCGTTGCTCACGTTGCATAGGATTTTCCATGTCCCGCATACGTTGCTTGAATACCTGAAAGCGGCTGGGCTGTGATCTGGGAGGCCAGTAGTTATCCTCGGTATTGATATCAGCAATCTCAAGATATGGATCAAGCGTAATACTCATAATGGGTTTGTCGGTGATGAACACTTTAGTAATCTTATCGCTATTCATTCTCCATATTTCTGCTGGTAGTCGATGTAGTTCTGTGCTACCATCTTCAAATTCAAACTGTAGAATAACGGGCATGGGTATACCCCCATTGTTTTTGACGGATATATTGTAGAAATGATCACTGCTTTCCAGGAGTTCTTTTTCCTGTTCATCCAGCAGACTGACATAGTATTCATATTCCTTCCGGTCAAGGGTATTTACTGCATAGGGATCGCGCTTGTTGTAGAAATCTAGCAAAGAGGTATCGCGTTCTGCATAGGTTTCCTCGATTTCCTCTCTGTTACGCATATCTGTAATATACTCAGCATCCTGGGCATCCTGTTGTTTGGCGACCATCTGTTCCTTGTCTGGATTTAGGGAGTTAATCTGGAACCACTCTACATCTTCGACGGATTGATCTACGTGATCTGTAGTATAAAACCAGCTTCTCCAGAACCAGTCAAGGTCTACACCAGAAGCGTCTTCCATGGTACGGAAAAAGTCTGCCGGGCTCGGATGCTTGAACATCCATCGACGTGCGTATTCTTTAAACGCGTAATCGAAAAGTTCTCGTCCCATCACGGTTTCTCGTAGAATATTCAAGGCTGTAGCCGGCTTGCCGTAGGCATTGTTACCAAACTGGTAGATAGATTCAGAATTGGTCATAATGGGGGTAATATTCGATTGGTCTCCGCCCATGTAATCCGTGATCTTGTATGCAGGTCCACGACGTGATGGGTATCCGCGTTCCCATTCCTGTTCTGAAAGATATTGTAGGAAACTATTGAGTCCCTCATCCATCCAAGTCCACTGACGCTCGTCGGAGTTGACGATCATGGGGAAATAGTTGTGCCCTACTTCGTGAATGATCACGCTGATCATACCATATTTGGTTCTTTCGGTATAGGTGCCATCGAGCCCGGGACGTCCCCCATTGAAGCAAATCATCGGGTATTCCATACCTATACGATCTGTGTGTACAGAGTAGGCTACAGGATAGGGGTACTCAAAGGTATATTTGGAGTATACATTAAGGGTATGAGCCACTGCTTTGGTAGAATATTTTTCCCACAAAGGGTTTCCTTCTTTGGGGTAAAGCGACATAGCCATCACATTTCGATTGCCCATTTTCACAGCCATAGCATCCCATATAAATTTACGAGAAGAAGCAAAGGCAAAATCACGAACATTTTCTGCCTCATAGGTCCAGGTTTTGGTATCGCTACTTTTATCCTTTTCATTTTCTATCGCTTCCGCTTCTGTTACGATCATTACAGGTTGCTCATACGCTTTTTCAGCTTGACTAAGGCGTTTACGCTGATCGCTGCTGAGTACTGATTTGGGATTCTGCAATACGCCAGTAGCCCCTACCATGTGATCGCCGGGTACAGTCAGGTTCACGCGATAGTCTCCAAAGGGGAGGGTAAACTCGCCTCTTCCCAGGAATTGCTTATTTTGCCAGCCTTCTACTTCGTTATAAACACACATTCTGGGAAAAAACTGAGCTATGGTGTAAAGATAGTTATCATCCTCTTCAAAGTATTCATATCCGGATCTTCCCCCTTCTTTCAGGCGGTTATTGATATTGTACCACCATGTTACCTTGAAGGTATAAGTGCCCCCGGGCTGTATAGGGGAGGGAGGATCGACACGCATCATGGTGTTGTTGATGACATAACGAAGATCATTGCCATTTTCATCTGTTACAGACTCAATGTGAAATCCCCTGTCGAGTACGGAAATAAATTTCTGCACCTCATCATAGCTCATAGATTCGTTGAGTGTTCCGGTATTTGTCTTTTTAGTATCCGAATCCTGGTCTCTCATGTTTTGATCCAATTGTAGCCAGAGATAGGATAATATGTCCGGGGAATTGTTGTGATAGGTAATGGTTTCCTCACCATCGATACGTTGTATCTCATCATTGAGGGTGATGTCCATCACATAATCTGCACGGTTTTGATAGTAGGCATGACCTGGTGCTCCAGCTGCTGTCCGGTAGACATTAGGTGTGGGAAGCATGTCATACAATTGTCTGAATTGACTCTGGTTGAGAGTTTCCTGTGCCTGAATATTCATCAGTCCCATGACCATCAAACATAGACTCATAAACGCCGGTGTGAAATGTAGTTTTTTCATATTTATTAAGCTTGGGTTACCAAAATTTTGTCTCAGTCATCAAAATAAATGCGATCCCCGCGGCTGCACCTGAGACGAAGAGATTCCATTCGCGGTGTTTGACACTCAGTCCATTCAAAAATATCATTGAGAAGGTCAGGATAATCGCCACGATCATAAGCTGTCCCAGTTCCAGCCCAATATTAAATGCAAGCAATGGCTGGATAATGCTTTCTTCTTTTCCCAGAAGTTCCTTGAGGTAATTGGAGAAACCCATACCATGGATCAGTCCGAAGAAAAGTGCCAGGCCGTAGTTGACGCGCATATTGAGTGGGCTGATTTCTCCTTCACGTCTTACGATATTGAAAATAGCTGTCAGTAAGATCGTTACAGGAATCAAAAACTCTATGATCGCGGAAGGAACGAGGATATAATTGAGGGTAGAGAGTACCAAGGTAACAGAGTGTCCGATCGTAAAAGCCGTTACCAGAACGAGGATATGTCTCCACTGGTTGACCTTGTAAATGGCACATAATGCAATGATAAATAGGATATGATCATATGCAGTAATATCTGCAATATGCTGAAATCCAATTTTCAAGTATGCTTCAAATGTACTCATTGGTGTAAATTTAATAAAAAACTATTTGTGTTTGTTAATTACAATAGCTCATGTTTGCTTCCAGATCACAGGTGGCATCTTTTTTTACGACCTCTTTTCTGATTTGGCGATTTTGATCGATCATTACATCCTGGTACAGGAAGTCTACTATTTCTTCAAAATACAGGCGCTTTGGCTGTGAAGCGAGTTCATGTCCACCATTACAGGTAGTGTGAAGGTAATATGATGCTCCTAGCTCTTCCAGTCTTTCTGTTATGGAATATGCTCCATGGAGTGGTAGAAACCCTACGGTACTGGAATCACAATAGTGATGAGGAGCTGAGGCATAGGGTACCAGTTTGTCGCAGGTTCCATGAAATAGTTGAGTGGGTATTGCGCTTTGTGGATGAATATTGGCAGTATCCACGATTGCTCCAGCCATGCTGATTACGCCTGCGTATTGATACTGAGGCTTATTGAGATATTGATTAAGGGTTTCTGGACTTTGATCGCCGTAGACGGTATGCAGTACGGCTTCAGCTCCGGCGCTACTGCCTGCCAATACGATCTGGTTGGGGTTCAATTTCATTTCGCTTTGGCGATCGAGGAGAAATGCAGTTGCGTCAAGTATGTCTTCTGTTACGGACTGAAATGTTCTGATCTTATTTTCAGCAGGTTGATCACAGTGAAAAGACTGTCCTTTCATAACCAGCCGATAAGACATTGTAGCGGCTATATAACCATGCAGGGCTAGGCGGTTGCAGAAATCCAGGTGGAGAGAGTCGTCTCTTCTCCCTCCCGAGAAGCCACCTCCATGCACATAGAGTATCACCGGGCGTTGGTTTGCAGGATTGTCGTCCGGGATGAAAACATCCATGCCGAGGGTATCGGTTTGTTTGACTGCATAGGTGTAGGTTTCACGGCGGATATTTTCGAATACTGGAGACTGGTAATCGAGCCTTTCTGCTGGCTGGCAGCTTGCCAGCACGGCAAACAGGCATACCATGTGAAGAATATATTGATTGCGCATCATCGGTTTATACTTTTTAAGCTTTCCATTCTTCCAAATAAGAAAGTGCCTTGTCAAATACATTTTTCGCAGTGTACCCAAATTTTTCATCCAGTACCTGATAAGGGGCCGAATAGCCAAAGTGTTGCATGCCGATCACTTTACCTCTTGGGCCCACCAGGCCCTGTAGTGTGACAGGTAATCCCGCAGTTAAACCCATAGCGGGTAGATGATGGGGTATTACAGCTTGTTGATAGTCCGGGCTTTGCTCGCGAAATAGGCCTTCGGAGGGAGCTGATACCACACGTACCTTCAATCCCTTTTCTTCAGTAAGTTTTTGTGCTCCTGCCACGAGTGTGGATACTTCAGAACCATTTCCCACCAGTACGATATCAGGTGTGTCGCCGGACTCGACTACGGTATAGGCACCTTTAGCCGCCTGGTGAGCATCCTCAAAGCGAGTGGAGCCTGCTAATGCAGGTACATCCGGAATGTCCTGGCGAGAGAGGATCAATCCACTGGGGCAATCCCAGTTTTCCAGGGCCAGCTTCCAACAGATGGTCGTTTCATGTGCATCTGCTGGCCTCAAGGCCAGGAAGCTTTTTTTACCGGAGTGATTATTTAATTGTTCCAATAGCCTAATTTGTGCTTCTTGCTCTATAGGTTGATGGGTGGGGCCATCTTCACCTACGCGGAAAGCATCATGAGTCCAGATGTACTTTACGGGAAGTTCCATTAGCGCAGCCAGACGTATAGCGGGTTTCATAAAGTCTGAAAAGACAAAGAAGGTAGCACATACGGGAATCACTCCACCATGAAGTGCCAGGCCATTACAGATCGCAGCCATAGACAGCTCCGAGACGCCAGCTTGAATAAACGCACCCTCAAAGTTTCCTCTAGTAAAAGAGGTGGTCTTTTTCAAGAATCCATCGGTTTTATCACTGTTTGAGAGGTCTGCTGAGCATACGATCATATTTTCAATATGATCTGCATAGTAGCTCAAAACGTCAGCAGAAGCGTTACGTGTGGCAGAATTGGCTTTCTGCTCGATTTTACGGTAATCTATCTCTGGTAGCTCATTGGTCAGAAACCGTCTCAGTTTTGCCGCTAGTTCAGGGTTACTTTGCTCCCACTGTTTCTCTTCTGCTTTCCGGGCGTTGACAATTTCACGCTTTTTGTGTAGAGCTTCTTCGTAGTAGGCCTTTACTTCCGGGAAAAAATGGAAGGGATTATTTGGATCTCCACCCAAGGCCTCAATGGTTTCTTTCACTGAGCCTCCAGCTTTACTAATGGGCTTCCCATGCATAGATACTTTACCTTCATAAGCATCTCCTCGGTCATTTTTTACGCCTTTCCCCATAACAGTTTTTCCAATAATCAGGGTAGGTCTTTCCAGTTCTGCCTGAGCAATATTCAGTGCATTTCTTATTTCTCCTCCATCATGGCCATCAATCGTCAATACTTTCCAGCCCCAGCTTTCGTATTTTTTTGCAGTATCTTCAGAAGTTACTACCTCAGTTTTCGAGGAGAGTTGTACGTCATTAGCATCATAAAACATCACGAGATTGCTCAGTCCCAGAAAACCCGCGATCCTTCCTACACCCTGAGATATTTCTTCCTGTATTCCACCGTCTGAAATGTATGTATATGTGTTGTGAGCCATCCATTCACCAAATCTCGCCACCAGGAAGCGCTCAGCGATAGCAGCACCGATGCCAAACCCATGTCCTTGTCCCAGGGGGCCGGATGTATTTTCTACTCCACGCATGACATCTAGTTCTGGGTGTCCGGTAGTAGGGCTACCCCACTGACGAAAATCCTTGAGTTCCTGCATAGTATAGTGTCCGCAAAGGGCGAGGGTAGAATATAACATGGGTGAAAGGTGGCCAGGATCCAGGAAAAATCTGTCTCTGTGTGCCCATGCAGGGTCATCCGGATCGAAAACGAGGTATTCAGTAAACAAGATATTCATAAAATCGGCTCCTCCCATAGATCCACCTGGGTGTCCTGACTGAGCGATTTCTACCATGGCAAGACTCAGAACTCTAATATTGTCAGCTGCTTTTTGAATGATCGGGTTCATAAAATTTGGAGTAAGTTAAATGACCATCGTTGATACATAAACAAACATACTATATTGCCATGCTTATCTGCAAAAGAATTTCGAATATGCTTGGTATCATTGATTGATTTTTTTTGCATTTTGTGAAGAATTAGAAAGTTCCTGTTACCATTAATCCTACTTCTACTACTATGAATCAGATCCATCCTGTTGACTTATTTGTATTCATTGCTTACGGAATAAGTATCATTTCGCTGGGGTTGTGGGTTTCGAGGAGCAAAAAGGGTCATGAAAAAGATTCTAAAGACTATTTTTTAGCAGGTAAGTCGCTTACCTGGTGGGCAGTAGGTTCATCACTTATTGCCTCCAATATATCTGCCGAACAGTACATCGGAATGAGTGGTTCGGGTTATGCATTGGGATTAGGGATCGCCTCGTATGAGTTTATGGCTGCTGCAACGTTAATCATCGTAGGTAAATTTTTCCTGCCCATATTCATTACAAAGGGTATTTTTACGATGCCCCAGTTTTTGGAGATGCGTTATGACAGCCGTGTGCGGACCAGTCTGGCAATTTTCTGGTTAGTTGTATATGTATTTGTGAATCTGACTTCTGTACTATGGTTGGGTGCTTTGGCTTTAAATACCATTGTGGGGGTACCCATTTTGTATGGCATATTGGGATTGGCACTATTTTCTGCTGTTTACTCACTATATGGAGGGCTTATGGCAGTTGCATGGACGGATGTAGTCCAGGTCGTAGTACTGATTGGTGGGGGTATTATCACCACCATTATTGCGCTCAATGAAGTTAGCCAGGGGCAAGGCTTTTTTGCAGGATTGAATGTTTTGTATCAAAAAGCTGGGCCTGATCCCATAGGTTCGCTGCAAAATCACTTCGACATGATCATTGAGAAGGGGGTAATGTCTATTCCAGATGGGGAAAGTGGGATGAGAGATGCCTGGCAGGATCTTCCTGGTTTATCTGTATTAATTGGTGGGCTTTGGGTGGCAAATCTTTTTTACTGGGGTTGTAACCAGTATATTACTCAGCGTGCCCTGGCAGCCAAAAGTCTGGATGAAGCACAGCGAGGGATGATATTTGCCGGATTTCTCAAGTTGATCGTACCTTTGATCGTAGTGGTGCCCGGTATCGCGGCATATGTATTACTTAATGATCCAGAATATGGATTGATGCAGACGGAGTCCATAAATAGGTCTGATGAGGCTTATCCCTGGCTGTTGGAGAAATTTGTGCCTGTAGGCCTTAGGGGGCTAGCCTTTGCGGCATTGATTGCAGCCATCGTTTCTTCGCTCAGTTCCATGATCAACAGCATTTCAACGATTTTCACCTTAGACATTTACAAGCCACTCATCAACAAGAAAGCCAGTGAACGGCAGTTGGTATTTACTGGGAGACTGGTGGCTACGATTGCCCTGATCATAGCATGTGTGACAGCAGAACCATTGTTGGGCAGGCTAGATCAGGCTTTTCAGTATATTCAGGAGTTTACGGGCTTTGTGAGTCCTGGTATACTGGCGATCTTCCTATTTGGGCTATTTTGGAAAAAGGCTACTCCTAATGCAGCACTTTGGTCGGCCATTTTAAGTGTTCCCATTTCTATTGCTTTCAAGTATTATCTGTTTCCAGGTATGCCGTTTATGAACCGGATGGGATTTGTGTTTATCCTGTGTGCGTTGGTGTTGATTGGGATATCTAATTTTGAATCCCAAGGAAAGGATCATCCTAATGCGATAAGTATCAATCGCAAGTTGTTTGAAACTACCCCTATATTCAATGCAGGAGCCATCATCATCGTAAGTACTTTGGCGGTGATATATGCTGTATTTTATTGATTGACCAGTTTTGGCTCTTTCATGGCGTATTTCTTACTAGATCCCCAATATCCACGTATTCTTTGGGTAAAGATATTAGGCTTTTCCTGATAAATTTTTTCGCCAAGAGCCAGCGATGCATTGAGCAGTTTTAATTGATATGAAGTTATCAACGCAGAGATGACATTCATCTCCACATAGGGTTTTATTTTCTGACTTTGAGCCAGACAATTTTCCAGCAAGTTGAGGTCCCGCCAGAGGCCCAGGTGATCTGAGAGCATTTTAATTTCTCCTGCATAAGCATCCATCATTTTTCCCCAGCAACCGCTAAGTAACTGAATGTGATGGAGAAGATATTTTACCCTCTTTCTCCAGTCATGAATATGTTCCATCGATGGAGCACTTCTAACTAGCTTCAGTTGTTTTGCACCTTTGCTGTATACTTTTCGAAGCCCTGGTTCCAGTATTTTAAAGCTATTACAGGAAAGGGGCAAGTCAACAGCCTGAGACCGGTGTAAACGAACACGCTCCAGTGTTTCATCCATGGCCTGGTTTTTCTGAAGAATCTGGTCAGAAGCCTGTCTACGTCGATTCATCAGGAAATCATGTACTTGCTGGTAGGTTTTATCGGGAATATCTTCCTGAGCGTATTCTTTTAATTCTTTCCAGGCCTCCAATAATGCCTGTACATCGCGCATGGCAGATAGTTTTCGGGCCATATCCCTGTAGTAGTTATTTTCTTCAACAAAACGTTTTTCACCAATATTTACGCGTACAAGCCTGAGCAAAGCCCTGATGCGTTTAAAACTTTTCCGGGTTTCATGGATAGCCTTATGTTCTAGAGTGGTAGCCTGTAAATGTTGTTCAATTCCGTCCAACTCCTCGTTCAGGATATTTTTTATTTCTTTTTTTATTGATTTTTGCTCTTTGATTAAATAACCCATGTCGATAACTATTTGCCGGAAATTTTATAAATAGTAACTTCGCATAAATGATAGTGATCAGGCGGCACAAACTTTTACATGAAACCATTAAACTACAACATACGCAAATTTCGATGGATCGTTGGGATTGCAGGCGGGCTGAGTGTACTAATATTGCTATTTGTGATATCGGTACGTCTGGGCATGTATGGGCGTATGCCTTCCCGCGATGAGATCAAAGCGATTGAACTACCTGTAGCATCTGAGATTTATTCATCAGATGGTATATTGCTAGGTAAATACTATCTGAAAGATCGTACGAATATCACCTATGATGACCTAGCTCCCAATTTAATCCTGGCTTTGTTAGCCACAGAGGATGTGCGCTTTTTTGAGCACAAGGGGATAGATATTTTAAGTACGGGGAGGGTATTTTTCAAATCACTGATATTGGGATACAGAAGTTCAGGGGGAGGGAGCACAATAACCCAGCAGTTAGCCAAAAATTTATTTCCCAGAAAGGACTACTTCCTGTTTTCTACCCTTATCAATAAATTACAGGAGATATATATGGCCAAAAGACTGGAGAGGCTATACGATAAAAAGTCGTTGCTTGCCTACTACCTGAATACGGTAATGTTTAGTGAGAATGCTTATGGGATTGCTTCTGCTTCCAGAAGGTATTTCAATACCCGTCCAGACTCCCTATCGATCGAGCAATCAGCCTTGCTGGTAGGATTATTGAAAGCCCCCACCTATTACAATCCAGTCAGAAATCCTGAGAGAGCTCTTGAGCGGAGAAATCTGGTTTTATCTCAAATGTCAAGATATGATTTTATTTCTTTGCAGGATGTAGACTCTCTTCAGCATCTTTCTATCAAGTTGGATTATACTTATAAAACGCCTCATGACGGACTAGCACCATACTTCCGGGAATATCTGAGAAAAGAACTGGTAAAATATTTTGAATCTTACCCTCGAGAAGATGGAAAAACATACGATATCTACCGGGATGGGCTTAAAATATATACTACCCTGGATAGCCGGCTACAACGCTATGCAGAGGCAGCTGTTAATGAGCATATGAAGCCCCTTCAGGATAAGCTATCCAAGCAATTGGGCCGACTGAAAGACGATCATCCTGTCGTACAGGCAGCCTTACCTCGCACCCAAACCTATCAGAATTGGGTCTATGCGGGATATAGCGCGCAGGAAATTGACAGTATGTCGAGGATCAAATATCCCATTCAGGTATTTACGTGGGATGAAATTCGTGAAGAAGAAATGAGTTTGTTGGATTCTCTCCAGCATTATCTGCCTATGCTTCAGACGGGATTTGTGGCGATGAATCCTGCCAATGGCTCAGTATGGGCGTGGGTGGGAGGTACTGACCACCACTTTTTTCAATACGACCATGTTACAGCCCAACGTCAGACGGGTTCGGTATTCAAGCCTATTGTGTATGCCGCCGCGCTGAAAGCGGGAGAAGACCCCTGCGAGCATATTCCCAACGATCGTGTGATATATGCCACTTTTGACAACTGGAGTCCTAAGAATTCTGACCAGGATTATGGAGGGGAATATTCCATGGAAGGTGCACTAACATACTCTGTCAATATCGTCGCGGTCAACATGATCCTACGGATCAAGCCGCAACGTGTAATACAGTTTGCCCAGGAACTAGGAATTCGCGGGGAATTGCCCCCTGTCCCGTCTCTGGCGCTGGGTGTAGCAGATGTATCGATTCTGGATATGACTTCAGCATTTGGGGGAATTACGAATGGAGGTTTCCGGGTGGTACCTCAGTTTGTCTCGCATATTGAGGATGGTAAGGGGAAAGTGATTTGGGAGCGGAATCTGGATTCATTGGAGAGGCATAGGGTCATGACAGAGACGCATTCACAAATGATGGTGAAGATGCTGAAAAATGTCGTTAGCAGGGGTACTGCTGTGAGTCTCAGGAGCAGGTATGGGTTGGACGGAGAAATTGTTGGTAAGACAGGAACCAGTCAGGATCAAGCCGATGGATGGTTTCTGGGGGCTACCCCTCATATCGTAGCAGGTGCATGGGTAGGAGCGGACGATAGACGCATACATTTCAAGACTTTAAGGGATGGCCAGGGTGCACGTACTGCTTTGCCTATATGGGCCAAATTCATGCAGAAGGTATATGAAGATCCCAATTTCAGGGAATGGAAAAAATCCCGTTATCCAAGACCCTCCTATCAGGTGCGTAAGCAGCTCGATTGTGCGCCTTATACCTTTATGGTATCGGCTTCAGAATTTAAAAAATGGTGGGAGCAGCAGCAAGAGCAGGCAGCCGCGGAAGAGCAGGATTGACATGAACCAATCCCTGGGGGAGCCTGTTGGCCAACAGGCCGGAAGGCGGAAATACATGCGGGATACTGTTGACATTTCCCCGCTGTGAGGTTTCAGGATAGACTAGCTCTCTTTCAGACTTAGATTTAACATGAATATCTGCTGCTTTATGGTTCGGATTATTTCAGTAAGGTATCGTAAACCTGAACCCGGGTCCATTTGTCTTGGTGATTCTGGACGAATGCATCATGGATATCATCCACCTGATAGGTGTCTTGAGCTTCTTGGTCGGCAAAGTGAAGGATCAGAGCCATATCGTATGAATTGTCAACGACGCTACGAGGAGTACCAGCGGGTGCACCGTAGTGAAAGGCTTCAACCGCTTTGACTTCACTCAGGCTTTTAAGGCCTTCTTCAAAATCGGCTATTTCGACATCAGAGAGGTCGTCTTTGAGCCAGAAAAAAACAGTATGAATAAATCCTGCCATTTGAGGTGGTTGTTGTAGGGTTTTAATTTTTTGCTGGGCGGCTTCGAGCTCTTTTTGTGTTTCCTCCAGCTGGGCATGCACCTGGGGATCGGAGCACGCTACAAATTGCAGGATAACAAACAAGAGAAATATTCTCAGCACATCGAAACGATATTGATAATATAGCTTCATGGTATGTAAGTTGATTTCGGTTTAAAATTATAGAATTACCTGTGTTAGAGCAATTTTATTACACTGTAAATTCCCAAAAACAAGATCGATAATGCACTTGTCCAGAAAGCTACATCATATAATACGGGTGGAGTAAGAGATTCTGGCAGCCTTTTGTAGCGAAAATAAATGGCTACATAAACGATGACAAATAACAGGATAGAAGTCAGTACTCCTCCGATGAGCACCATCATGACGGGAATTTTCAGGGATAGGAAAAATATAGCCCAGAGGAATGGAAATACCCAGGATAGGATAATGAGTGTTTTTTTTCTTTCTGCTAAGTTAAAAAAGTCGATCCATCCAATTTGTCCGAAAGCATCGGTAAAAATTCTCGTCCAGGCAGCTAGTGCGGTAAAGAGGGTAGAAAACAGCACAATGACGGCGCCAATCAGAAAGATAGACTTGGCCCATGGGCCTAATGCTTCTGTATACATTAATGAGAGGGTTTCGATCATTTGATAACCGCCGGGCACTTCCCCGCGGCTATTGAGCACAGCTGCGCCTAGCAAGTAGAAAGCGGCTGTAACGAGGGTGTAAACGATCATGGAGAGGATGGCATCCATATACATAACCCTTGTCCAGCCTTTGGCGCGCCGGATCCAGTCTCTTGATCCGTCAGAGGGTCCGGTGAAGGCTGCATACCCTTTTTCGATGCACCAGTAATTATAATAGGTGATCTCATCACCTCCGACACCAGTAAGTCCGAATGCAGCCAAGGCAATTCCTACTGTTGCGGGTGGCAACTGGAAAGATAGTCCAGTCATTACCTGATCCCATGTGATGGCATAAGCGGTATATTGAAGTACAGCCAGACAGATAAAGGTAAACAGGGTAAATAGGCCGATCAGTATCAGGGAAAAGCCCTCAATAAACTTATAGTGCCCCCTGAAAACTAGCAGAGATACTAACACAGCCATTGCTAATGCCCAAAAAGTGATGCTGACAGATGGAAAGGCAATATTGAGGGTAATGGCAACGCCGCCTACGATTCCCCCAACCTGAAGGATCTTTAGGGTCATGATGCTCACCCAGGCCCAGACGGACCAGTGAGCTTTTCCCAGTCTCATGCCTGGGAGCTTGTTGAAGGCTGCCATGACTGACTCACCCGTACTGATGGCATGTTTGCCATATTCAACTTGTATGGCTACTTTAACCAGACAACTGACGAGGATCACCCAGAAAGTGATGAATCCCGCTTTGGCTCCCAAGGTGGTCGTAGCGATCAGTTCTCCCGAACCAACGATGCCAGCAGAGAGGACAAAGCCTGGCCCCAGATGTTTGATTCTGCCCCAGAATTTTGTGGGGGGCTCTTGAATTTTAGAACTGGTCAGCACATAGGGATCCTCAGTCTCGGAGTAGAGTGCTTGGTTTGACATAGTAGTAGGTAGTTTGATGATCTACTTTTTTCATTAAAGCAAAAAGTAGCAAAAAAATCTCACACTATACGGTTTCCAGTGAAGTATTACTCTTTCGAAGTGCACGCTGTATCAACATGAATTCATTGATGTTATCCATGTCTAGTAGTCCTATGAATTGATTTTCTCTCATGACAGGCAGTAGAGAGATACCTTTTTGCTGAAAGATATTCATGGCCTCTTCCAGCGGGGTATCCTCGGTAACGGTTTGAATATCCTTATTCATAGCCTGTTGAATGGACAGTTCAGGACCGTGGTTATTAAGCCCTTCTATAATACCCCTTTTGGTTAGAGTGCCGACTACCTGCTGATCCGAGAGTACGACAAATCTTTCTTCCTGGCTATCGAGCATGATCTGTACAGCGTTTGATAGCCGCTCATAGGGATGTAAGGCTGTAAATTTGTGCATAGTAATGTCCTGGACTTTGAAGCCGGAGAGTAAAGATATGGAAGCCATGTTCTGATATTCTGCCTGGGCACCAAGGTAAATGAAGACTGCAATAAAGATGATAAATGGATTACCCGCCATCAGACCCCAGAAGGCAAATAATATAGCAAAAAACTGACCTATAGATGATGCCCATCTCGTTGCTACAATTTTATCCATTCTCATGGCCAGAAGTGCACGCAGCATACGTCCACCGTCCATGGGAAAAGCTGGAATAAGGTTGAAAACTACCAGAATGACATTGACCAGCATCAACATGGGAAAGAAATTGCTGATGTTCATCTGATTTACTTCTGTGGGGAATACTATAGGCGTACCGGATAAGACTAGCCCCAGGTAAATGAGAATAGCGATCACTACATTGACTAATGGACCCGCAGCGGCTACTACCAGTTCTTCTGATGGTTTATCAGGTATTTTTTCCAGGCTAGCGATTCCCCCGATGGGAAGCAGTGTGATTTTCTGGGTACTAACATGATACTTTCTAGCTGCCAGAGCATGACCATATTCGTGAAAGGTGACACAGGCAAAAACTGTCAGAATAAAGCCAACAGGCCATAATGCTTGTTGCAGGGTGCTGCCCTGCGTGAGCTGGGAAATGAGTACCCAACCAATCAGAATCAGAAAGGTCCAGTGAATGTAGAGTTTGATTCCCAATGGTTTGCCTAGATATAATGACCATTTCATATTGTAGATGTTAGGTATAAGGTACTGTTAAAATAATGGATTTCCTGTAAGAAATAGAATCTTTATGAGTCATTTTGAATAAATAGATGATAACTAAAGGTACAATATATCGTGGGATTACCTTAATTTCGGAATATAGAGTAAGTTACAGTTTTGAGTTGTAGTTCCAGGGCATGCTGGTTGGGTTGTTGTAGTTCCAGGGCATGC
>CAYXVE010000032.1:40282-57649 GCA_964468435.1 uncultured Bacteroidia bacterium
GTTGTAGTTCCAGGGCATGCTGGTTGGGTTGTTGTAGTTCCAGGGCATGCCCTGGAACTACGGGGTTAATGTATCACCTGGGTGATAAAATCCAGTTCTTCCTGAAATATGCTATGTGGGGCATTGGGATATATTTGTTCAGTAACATCAGCCCCCATATCCTTGAAAATCTGTGTACTTTCCTGCACTCTTTGTAGGGGAATATGTGCATCTACATCACTACATCCCAGCAGAATAGGGGTTTGCTGAAAATCTCCCTGATAGTTATTCCGGTTGATTTCCGCTCCAATCACCCCCCCACTCAGGACAAAAACGCCTCCATAGCGTTTGGCATTCCGCGCTACATACTCACTGGAGAGGCATGCTCCCTGTGAAAAACCCAGAAAATAGATATTTTCAGATTGATGACCGGCAGACTGTATGTCATTTACGACTTCTCCGAGTAATTCAAGTGCTGAAGACAGTGCCGGTTCATTTTGCTGCACGGGCGCCATGAAGCTATAGGGATACCATGTATTCATGGTAGCCTGAGGCGCGATCAGCGTAAAGTTATCTACAGGGAGATGATCTGCCAGAGACAGAATGCTCTCTGCAGTAGCTCCACGACCATGTATCAAGATCATTACCCTTGAAGCTTCCTCCAGTGATTTTCCCTTGTTTATCAATTGTTTATTGTGGAGATGCATATTTTTCTGGATTGAGGGTAATAGGTTCAAGCAAACTTTCAATATATGACCTTCTGTGTTCTTCCCAGGTGGGAAGTTTGAGTGATTCTCCTAAATGGGCAATATCCTCGTCATAGAGAAAACCGGGAGGCGTAGTAGCTACTTCAAACAGGACCCCGCCAGGTTCTCTGAAATAGATAGAATGAAAATACTGCCGGTCGATGACCTGGGTAGGCATGTATCCTCCGGATAGGACCGCTTCACGAATCTTGAGTTGGAGTTCATCACTGGGCGTATCAAAGGCAATATGGTGTACAGTACCACTTCCGCCTACTCCTGCCTGTGTTTCCTGATTCCATACAATATCAACGATATTTCCAGGTTTGGGAACGCCTGCAGCATACCTTCTTCGTGGTCCCGCTTCCTGTACAAAGTCATGGTTAAGCTGGTTTACCAGCAGGGATTCGGTGCGTTCATACGTCCCTTCCCAGAGTTCTACGCTGTAAAAGCCTCTGATAGAATATTCTAACGGTATATGTCCATCGGTATATGGTTTGCGATCATCCTCATCATTGGCGATCAACTCTAGTCCCAGTCCATCCCAGTCCTCGAAGTAGATGACTACCTCATCAAAGCGTTCCTGAGGCTCTTTATGCTGGATATGGAAATGGTCAAGCCGCTTGATCCAGTAATCCACAGAGGATTTGGGAATAGAAAAGGTGGTAGTTGCAGCCTGGCCTTTACCATGTTTACCAGGTTGTATATTGTGAAAGGGAAAAAAGGTCATGATACTTCCTGGATTCCCCGTTTCATCACCGTAATACAGGTGATATACATCTGGTGCGTCAAAGTTAATGGTTTTTTTTACCAACCTGAGGCCAAGTATTCCCACGTAGAAATCTACATTTTGCTGGGGACTGGATGCCATGGCAGTGACATGATGAAGTCCGGTTATGAAATTATTAGTGTTGTTCATCATTCTGATTAAAGATTGATTTTGGGTAATTGTGCTTCAATACTTGCTCTTTGAGGTTCTTCCCATTCGGGAAGCTTCAGGGTCTGTCCCAGTTCTTCTTTTGATTCATCCACCGTAAAGCCCGGGATTTCAGTAGCAATTTCAAATAGTACATGGCCGGGCATTCGGAAATAGATAGAATGGAAATATTTGCGATCTTTTACCTCCGTTACCTTGAATTTTTTTTCTTGTGTCAGATACTTCCGCATTTCCAATAATTCATCATCATTTGCAATACGCCAGGCAACGTGGTGTACAGTACCTATTCCATTTTTTCCGGTATTCAAATCCGGATCGTGTCTGATATCTACCAGTTGACCGGGTTGCATGTCATCTGTACCCATACGGGTCATGTTATCTTCTTCGAAGATGATCCTGAATCCAAATACTTCTGTCAGGAAATCCAGGGTAGGCTCTTTTTCCGATACGGATAGAGTTACATTGAAGAAACCTCTAATAGCAGTATCCCCATTTATATCTACGGATGTCCAGGGTTTTCTGGGATCGCGTTCACTTTCAATCAATCTCAGGATCAGTCCTGAGGGATCGGCAAATTCCAGCAGGTGATTTCCCATGAGAGAAGTTTCCTGGACATCTACCTTATGAGCTGTCAATCTGTTTTTCCAGAAAACCAGGGAGCCTTTAGGGATGGAAAAACTGGTAATAGCTACTTGTCCGGTCCCTTTGATACCCTGGCGTACCTCCTGTCCTTTGTAGGGAAAGGTCGTCATGATGGTACCGGGTGTTCCCGTTTCGTCTCCGTAGTAAAAATGGTATACCTGGCGGTTGTCAAAATTAACCGTTTGCTTGACCAACCTCAAGCCGAGCAGTTGGGTATAAAAATCAATATCTTCCTGCACATCGTTTACCGTCGCCGTAACATGGTGCAGGCCTGTAATGTATGAATGTATTTTCATATTAGTCTGATGTTTATTGAGACCCACAATCCTGAGTCTTTGATTAGTATGATCGTATAATAGTTATTCATAGTGTATCGCAGCCACCTTTAAACATAACACTGCAATTATCAGGTATCTATTCCAATGGAATAAACACCGACCTTCTAATCTGTTGTTTAATATGCCGGGTACGGTGGCCTTTGCCAGTGGTATCTTCCAGCAGGAGAATATCCCCTCCGCAAAACCGTCTTTTTTCTCCTCCAGAGGTTTCGATTTCGATTTCTCCGTCGAGCATGATGAGGTATTGCCTGCGAGGCGTATTGTGAAAATCCCAGTCATAATCCGGTTTATTTTCCCTGAAGATGACTCCTGAGGCAGGCATGATCTCAGATAATCTGCCAATCATGCCTGCATCCTGTAGGGGGATCTCAATTTCACGAAATCTACTCTCACCCTGTTCGTCTGTATATATGCTGGTGATAGGTATCAAATGTTCAGGCATTTACTGTAGGGTTAACCGCACATTGAACGCAATAGTTACCTCCTCAATGACTACCCTGCCTCCAGTTTCAGTAAGTGTATTTTTTATGATTGTGATCATAAGCGTCAATTGTTGAATAGTGATAGGGTTGTATGTAGGATAAATAGGTTCACAATGAGTCTGCAATAGGTATACCAGTTTTTTAAATATCTGAAATCCAATGATTTGTATAGATTTATAGTATTCATATTTCTTATATATAAGAAAAAATATTATATTTTAGATAATTATAGTAATTTTATCCTCAAGGCATAATTAAGAATGGTCAGTCAGGATGAATTTTGGGAGATTGCCAGTTGGCTAATAGAGAATCTTCCGTATGATATTTTGTTTCTAGATCGAGAGGGAAATATCGTTTTCGCGAATAAATCCTTTTGTAAAAGTCTGAAATACAGCGAGGAAGAGCTTTCGAGACTTAAGGTTTTCGACATTAATCCCACTACAACTCCAACGTCATGGAGACGACACTGGGACCTTTTGGAGCGTGATCAGTACAATTATTTCAGGACACATCACCGCAGAAAGGATGGATTGAAAGTCTATGTGGAGGTTTATGCACGTTTTTTCTTAAATAACAGAAATACTTATATCTGTAGTCTGGTCAGGGATTTATCCTTTCAACAATCATTGACCGTATCATTGGAACTGGCTGAGCAGACAGTCAATCACGCATTGGATATGATCTACTGGATTAATCCTGATGGAACCATTTCCAATATCAATGATTCAGTAGTAAGGGAACTGGGGTATTCCAGGGGGGAACTTTTGAACATGTCTATTTTTGATATAGATCCTGTGTTTCCACGAAGCCAATGGGAGAATCAATGGAAGGAAATACAGGACAAAGGCTCAATCACCTTTGAGACCCATCACCAGCGAAAAAAGGGTACGATGATGACGGTGGAGGTTAAAGCCAATTACCTGGAATTTGAAGGGAATATCTACAATTGTGCAGTAGTGCGGGATATTACAGAGCGCAAACAACGGGAGAATGCCCTTGTGGAGGCTTTGCAGGAGATCAAAAAGCTCAAGTCGCTGGTTGAAGCGGAGAATGAATATCTCCAGGGAGAAATTAATCTGAACTATAATTTTGAGGAAATTATCTCTCAGAGTGAATCCTATCAAAAAGTATTGGCGCAGGTTGAGAAAGTAGCTCCGGTAGATACTACGGTATTGATTACAGGGGAGACCGGAACGGGTAAAGAGCTCCTGGCCCGGGCTATTCACAATCTGAGTTTACGGAAAGGCAGGCCGTTGATCAAGGTCAACTGTGCAGCATTGCCCAGGGATTTGATTGAAAGTGAATTATTTGGTCATGAGAAAGGGGCATTTACCGGAGCCATTGCCCGCAAAACAGGAAAATTTCAATTAGCTCATGGTGGGACGATTTTTCTGGATGAAATCGGGGAATTACCACTGCAGTTGCAGCCTAAACTGTTGAGGGTATTACAGGAAGGAGAATTTGATCCGTTGGGGAGTGAGAAAACGATACAGGTAGATGTCAGAATTATTGCTGCGACCAACCGGGATTTGGAAAGAATGGTTGCCGAGGGGACGTTTCGGGAAGATCTGTTTTACCGGTTGAACGTATTTCCGATTGATAATTTGCCTCTCAGAGAGCGCAAAGAAGATATCCCATTACTGGTCCATCATTTCCTGCAAAAATTCAGTAAACGCTCCGGCAAGGTCTTCCGGAAGGTATCTAAGCGGGCCATGACCCAGCTGATGAACTATGAATATCCTGGCAATATCCGAGAGCTGGAAAATCTGATCGAACGTGCTGTAGTATTGGAAGATGGACCCACGCTTTCACCAGGTAGTTGGTTACCAGCTTCTAAAGTGGGATCTTCCCAGGAGCATGCTTCCCTGAAAACATTTGAGCAGATGCAGAGAGCATACATTCTGAAAGTGCTAACTCATACCCGGTGGAAGGTCAGTGGTCCGGGAGGAGCCGCTGAAATCCTGGATATGAATCCTAAAACCCTGTTTGCCAAGATGAACAAACTGGGCATCTCACGGAAGCAATTGCTCCATGAGGATCGCTCAACGCTATAAGATCTTTTTTCCCAATGCAGATTCCAGGAGATTGACCATGAGATCTGCTGTCTGGTTTTTGATATCCAGAATGGGGTTTACTTCTGTAATTTCAAATGAACCCAGAATCCCGCAACTGGCAATAGATTCCATCATGGTATGTGCTTCGCGAAAGGTAAATCCTCCCATGACAGGGGTACCTACGCCGGGTGCAATGTCTGGGTCCAGGCTATCGGTATCGAAACTGATATGGAGATGGTCTACGGATCTAAGATAAAAATCGATGACCTCGGTTATGACCGGATATATTCCCCGTCGATCAATATCAGCCATGGTATATACCTTCACTCCTGCATGGCGGGTATTATCTATCTCCTTTTCATCAACACTTCGTATGCCGATCAACGTAGCGAATTCCGGGACAATCTTGGGACTAAATTTTTTGATTTGTGTAAGTTGTGGGTCCCCGAAGCCCAGGTTCGCAGCCAGGGGCATACCATGGACATTCCCTGAAGGAGTCGTTTCGTGGGTATTCATATCGGCATGGGCGTCAATCCAAATCAAACCTAGTTTCTTGTCGTGTTTTCTGCAATGGGCAGCTACACCTGCCAGGCTCCCCAGGGCCATCGAGTGATCCCCACCAATAAATAAAGGAAAATGTCCCATATCCAGGATTTCTTCCCCGATGTTGGCATATTCCTCTGATGCTTGGATGATTTCATCGACGTACTTCATCCGGGTATCTGGCATTGCCAGGCGACTGCTAATTTCAATCTCGAGGTTTCCCCTGTCGATTACCTCATAGCCGAGCTGTTCGATGCGCTCATTCAGCCCTGCAATACGAAGCGCAGAGGGGCCCATATCCACCCCCCGTGTGTCGGCCCCCAGGTCCATGGGTAGGCCAATGATTTCAATGGTCTTCATATGTAATAGTCAGTTTTGGAACTATAATGATAGGAAGGGGAGGGGGGAATAGCAACCTGAAGAGTTAGCTGAACGGATGATATTTCACTATTAAAACACAAAGCACACTAAAAAAGATATCGAAAACGCTAAGCACTGCTGGCAGGATGATAAATAATGAAAAACATAATTATGGCAATCGCTCGTAATTTTAGAAATACGATACCATCCCGTGCGCTAAGAGATCCGGATTTTAGACGTGGATCACTTATAGAAAGTATAGAAAACATGCTTTCCGGGGATCTTAGAACTGGGAAAACTTTATTGAGGGATTATATTAATGCAACGGTTGGGTTCCAAAAGCTCGTAATCCTTACTAAAAAAAATCCCATAAGGGTATACGACTTTTGAGACTTCCCCTTGTCATTTTGTCGGAAGTATCATAACTTGACACTACTTGAGTCTTTTGAACCTTATTCTATGCGTAATTTCCGGCCATTCTTTTACCTGATTGCTCCATTGTTTATGGGCTTGGCCTGTACTTCTGGCGATGAGTCCGAAGCAGAAGATGCTCCTCCTAACATCGTTTTTATCCTAGCCGATGACTTGGGTTGGGCTGATTTGAGTTGCTATGGCAGTACCTTTTATGAGACACCAAACCTGGACCGTTTGGCAGCAGGTGGGATGCGATTTACCCAGGCATATGCTGCATGCCCGGTATGTTCGCCTACCCGTGCGAGTATTATAACAGGAAAATATCCTGCCCGCATCCAAGTAACGGATTGGATTCCAGGCCGTCAAAATCGGTTACCCAAAGAACCCAACAATCGGATGGTAGCACCGGAGTTTGCGCATCAGGTAGACCTGGAAGAAGTAACGATTGCAGAGGCCCTGAAAGAAGGGGGCTATACAACGTTTTTTGCCGGCAAGTGGCATCTGGGGCAGGATTCTATCTACTGGCCCGAACATCAGGGATTTGATATGAATGTAGGAGGGCATCATCGTGGTAGTCCCCCGGGGGGTTATTTTTCCCCGTATGAAAATCCACGACTTGAAAGCGGACCTGAAGGTGAATACCTCACCGATCGGCTGGCAGATGAATCGGTGAACTTTCTGGATACGATTGGCAATCGTCCGTTTTTACTTTATCTTTCATTTTATACCGTACATAATCCCATGCAAGGAAAAGATTCACTGGTCGCTAAATATCAGGAGAAGGCAGATTCATTGGGATATTCGGAAGTAGAGCGCTTTTCTTATGACGAATCCTGGATCCAAAAAGCACCACAACGAGGTAACTTTCGGGAACGGTTGGTACAGGACAGTCCGGTTTATGCCAGTATGATCGAAAGTATGGATCAAAATATTGGTAAACTGATGGATAAACTAGAAGCATTGGGAATAGATGAGAATACCGTGATTTTTTTCACTTCTGACAATGGTGGGCTATCCACTTCTGAAGGTTCCAACACGACCAATGCGCCACTGAGGGCTGGTAAAGGCTGGTTGTATGAAGGGGGAATACGAGAGCCCCTGATTGCAAGATGGCCAGCCCAAATACCCGTTGGCACAGTCTGCACAACGCCGGTTACAAGCACTGACTATTATCCCACGATCCTGGACATAGTGGGCTTACCCCAGCGTCCTGAACAACATATGGATGGAGTAAGTATGATGCCGTTATTGACAGAAGCAGGTGATAACAAAGACCGGGCAATCTTCTGGCATTATCCGCATTATGCCAATCAGGGAGGAAAACCGGGGGGAGTTATCAGAAAAGGCGAGTATAAATTGATAGAATTCTACGAATTTGGCGATATTGAGCTGTACAACCTCTCAGAGGATATCAGCGAAGAAAACAACCTGGCTAGGCAACGTCCTGAGATGGCAGATTCTCTTCTTTTAGAATTCAAAAAATGGAGAGAAGAAGTTGATGCGGATATGATGGAACCGAATGACACATATGATCCCAATTATGAAAGGCAAGTACTGGCAAATTAGTCAGACATTTTTTGTCATTTTCCTGTTTAGCAGTATCATTATTTCTTGCCTGAGAGAACAGGAACCTGATGAAGTGATGGAAAGTACCTACCAGGTTAGCGATCTGACAACAGATTCTGTATTTACCTCTGGAATTGAAGGGCCTGCAGTCTCACCAGAAGGTATCCTGTATTTGGTCAACTACGATCGTCAGGGAACCATCGGACAGGTTACCCCTGAGGGAGAAGCGAGTTTGTTCATCGAACTGCCAGCAGGCAGTATCGGCAATGGAATACGCTTTGACAGCAAAGGCAATATGTATATAGCTGATTATACCCAGCACAATGTATTACGTGTTGATATGAATACCCGGGAACTGAGCGTTTTTGCTCATGATTCTACGATGAATCAACCTAATGATCTGGCGATTACCGATGATGATGTCCTTTTTGCCAGCGATCCCAACTGGGCTGAATCTACGGGTAAGCTCTGGCGTGTCGATACCCAGGGTGTGGTAACCCTGTTGGAATCTAATATGGGTACGACCAATGGGATCGAAGTCAGCACGGATGGAAAGCACCTATATGTCAATGAGAGTGTACAGCGAAATGTATGGGTATATGATTTGGACGAAAATTACAACATTAGCAATAAGCGGATCTTGATAGAGTTTGACAATTATGGAATGGATGGGATGCGCTGTGATGTGGAGGGAAATTTGTACATCACCCGCCATGGTAAAGGAACGGTTGCCATGGTTTCACCAGCGGGGGAACTGATCCGTGAGATCCCGATGAAAGGAACCAAGCCTTCGAATATAGCCTTTGGTGGTCCTGAAGGAAAAACCTGCTATGTAACGCTCCAGGACAGAGGAAATGTAGAGACCTTTGAGGCAGAATATCCAGGTAGAGCTAGATAGATCTTAGCTGCTTGCTCCCAAAGGGTAGATCGTAGAATATATCATGATATTTGTATATTTTAATCATAATACCAGCTCTTAACTATGTGTAAAGCACCAATATTTATGAAAAAAACATTATTTATCTTTTTGATGTCATCAGTTTGTATGTTGCGGGCGCAGCAGATCGACCTATTGCTGAAAGGGGGGCATGTGATAGACCCCAGGAACGGGATCGATACTGTAATGGATGTAGCTGTAGCGGATGGGAAAATTTTGGGGGTGGCAGAAAATATTTCTGAGGAGAATGCTGAGCAGGTGGTAGATGTAAGTGGACTCTATGTCGTACCAGGCATCATAGACATGCATACGCACAATTTCTGGGGCACAGAAGAGGGTGCTTATCTGCGAAACAGCTACAGTGCATTACCGCCGGATGGTTTTACGTTCCGAGCAGGTGTAACTACCGTAGTAGATGCAGGAAGTCCTGGATGGAAAAATTTCTCTCAGTACAAAACACAGACTATAGATAAATCTAAGACTCGTGTATTGACTTTTTTAAACATTGTAGGAGAAGGTATGCGTGGAGGGGCCTGGGAGCAGGATGTAGATGATATGGACCCAAAATTGACAGCTATGGTAGCAATGCAGAACAAAGAATATGTTGTGGGGATTAAACTCGCTCATTTTTCTGGATATAACTGGGAACCTACTGAGTTAGCTGTTGAAGCAGGGGAAATTACAGGAATGCCTGTAATGATTGATTTTGGAGGTAGTGAACCTCCTCTCTCTATTGAAGAGCTTTTTATGGAGAAGCTTCGGCCTGGAGATATTTATACACATTGTTATGCAGGTGTTCTTGGTAGAGAACATATTGTAGATAATGACGGAAATCTTAGGCCCTTTGTGATTCCAGCACAAGAGAGAGGGATTATCTTTGATTTGGGGCATGGAGGAGGAAGTTTTGTGTTTAGTCAAGCAATCCCTGCAATAGAGCAAGGGTTAAAGCCCAATTCTATCAGCTCAGACTTGCATACTGGTAGCATGAACGGTGGAATGAAAGATATGGCAAATCTTATGTCCAAATTTCTCAATTTAAGATTGTCTTTATATGAAGTCATTGAACGTTCAACCTGGAATCCTGCTCAGATTATACAGAGACCTGAACTAGGGCATTTGAGTGTAGATGCCGTTGCAGATATAGCTGTTTTTAGTCTGGTTGAAGGTGAATTTGGATTCATTGATGTTCGGGGGGATAGGTTGAAAGGAGATAAAAAATTGATTGCAGAACTAACGATTAGAGAGGGAACGGTTGTATGGGATTTGAATGGTATATCTCGGCCTAGTTGGAATAATAGGTAGTAGATTCCAGGTATTAGACCACATATTTCACAACAGGATAAGCTTTAATGAGTACAAAAAATCAGTCATACAACATTTCAATTATATTGCATTATAGCATGAGACCAATATCACATTATCACCACATAACAACACCTCAATTAAGTAAACTCAAAATATCATGAAAGACAGAAACAGAAGATCGGTATTCAAAAGAATAATTGCTACCATCACAGGCGTGATGGGCATAGCTGCTGCACAGGCTTATGTTTCAGGGGAAAGTTTAGCCAAAAGCAAGCATGTCGTGGGAGACGTAATGTATGATGAGCAGGAACCCCTGTTTTCTAGTGCCATAATTCATGGAGATCTGCTTTTTCTGGCGGGAAAAGGAGCTCACTTTGAAGGAGATATCAAAGATCACACAGATCACGTACTCAACGAACTGGAAAAAGAACTGAAGAAGCATGGTTCTTCTATGGAAAAGGTACTGAAAGTCAACGTATATCTGGCTGACCTGGCTGACTACAAGGCCATGAACGAGGTATACCGTGGACGTTTTGGTTCCAAGCCACCTGTAAGAACTACCGTTGCTACCTATGGAGGCGTACCAGGAAACTCACTGGTGGAGATCGATTGCATTGCTGCGGTATAATTGGTTTGGAATTAATTACAAACTCATTGATATGAGCTTGGAGCTATTCACCATCCATCAATGACTCAACAAACAATAACACAACATCATCATGTTAAATAGAAGAGAATTAATCAAACGAATTTCAACGCTTCCGATTGTAGGGAGTGTACTGGGAGGAACGGCAATAGCGAGTGAGACTTTTGCCAGTGGAGTGGTCCCCAAGACATTTGCCAGAGACTATTTCAAGGAGTTGGGAGTACGCACATTTATCAATGCGGCAGGTACCTATACCTCTATGACAGGAAGTCTGATGCGTCCTGAAGTGATAGAGGCCATTCAATATGCATCTTTGCAGTACGTAAGTCTGGACGAATTACAGGATAAGGTAGGGGAGCGTATTGCTCAACTGGTCAAGGCTGAGGCAGCAATGGTATCCGCAGGTGCAGCTTCAGCGATTACGTTGGGAACCGCAGGTGTACTTACCGGCCTGGATGAAGACAAGGCCAAACGCATTCCCACAGATATGACCGGAATGAAAACCGAGGTTATCACACAGAAAACTCATCGTGTGGGCTATGATCATGCTATGCGCAATTGTGGTGTTACACTGGTCGAAGTAGAAACAGCAGAAGAGATGGAAGCCGCCATCAACGACAATACGGCAATGATGTGGTTTCTCAACTACGCCAGTCCCAAAGGACAGGTGATGTATGAAGAATTTGTTTCCATCGCCAAAAAGCATAATATTCCCACCATGATCGATTGTGCGGCTGATGTACCACCGGTAGAAAATTTGTGGAAATACACTGAAATGGGCTTTGATCTGGTATGTTTTTCAGGAGGAAAAGGAATTCGTGGCCCTCAGAGTGCAGGATTGCTGCTGGGAAGAAAAGATTTGATCGATGCTGCCCGCTTTAATGCACCTCCTCGTGGAGACAGGGTGGCCCGTATCAGTAAGGTCAACAAAGAGGAAATCCTAGGAATGATGGTAGCGCTGGAAAATTACCTAGAAAGAGATCATCAGCAAGACTGGAAACTCTGGGAATTTCAGATCAATCACATTAGTGATGCTGCCAAAAGTGTGGAAGGGGTAAAAACTGAAATCCATGTACCTGAAATAGCCAACCATGTTCCATCATTGAATATCATGTGGGATCAAGATAAGATCCAGGCTACTCCGGATCAAGTAAGGCAAGCGTTGCGGGATGGTCATCCATCTATTGAGACCGTAGGAGGAAGCGAGTCTGTCAACATTACCACCTGGATGATGAATCCAGGTGAAGAGCGGATAGTAGCTTCACGTGTGAAGGAGATCCTTCATATGCATAGTTCTTGATGTTGTTCGTACTTTTACAGAAAAATGCCTATTAAAGTGGATTATACTAACATCAACACTGATAAAACTCAACACATGATAAACAAATTTTTTATCGTCTTTGCAATTACAGCACTCGTGATTTCCTGTGGACCTACACCGGAATCCAGCACCCAGGAAGTAGCTAGAGCTCAGGTAGATGGATATGACCCTGAAGCAAACATTGCAGAATTGGGGATTGAGCTTCCAACTCCTTCCGCTCCTGTAGCCAACTATGTCAATGCTGTTCGTACAGGAAATCTGGTTTTCCTGGCAGGAAAAGGACCCTTAAAACCCGATGGAGAAAATATCACCGGAAAACTAGGCACTGATCTCACGATCGAAGAGGGATATGAAGCTGCAAGGATAACAGGCATCAACCAGCTTGCTGCATTGAAGGCTGAGATAGGCAACCTAAACAAGGTTAAGCGTATCGTAAAAGTAACCGGTATGGTCAATGCCGCTCCGGATTTTACCGATCAGCCCAGTGTAATAAATGGATTTTCCGATCTGATGGTAGAAGTGTTTGGTGAAAGGGGAAAACACGCACGCGCTGCTGTGGGTATGGGATCATTACCCTCAAATATCGCCGTAGAGATCGAAATGATCGTCGAAGTTGAGTAGAAACCCACGGTAGTGGATTTTCCAATTGATGGGCACCACGGCAGCGTACCCCAGATCGCAGGGACGATAGGGACGCTGGCAAAAGCGTCCTGCCCTGAGAGCACTCAAACGATCGCAAGGAATTAACAAAATAAAATTATGATGAATAAGGGATATCGTATGTTAATCAGTCTAATATGGATATTAGGGATTATTGGGTGTAGCTCAGAATCCACGGTTCAAGAGGCTGATCTCATTGTATCACAGGCGAATATATGGACTGGAAACATAGACCAGCCTTATGCAGAAGCCCTGGCAGTAAGTGGAGATACTCTGTTGGCTGTAGGAAGCACAGATGAAGTTATGACGCTGAAGGGCCCGGGAACCCGGATGATCAATGCCTCTGGACAGTTTATCACTCCGGGTTTTATCGACAGCCATGTACACTTTCTCACAGGGGGATTTAACCTGTCATCTGTGCAGTTGCGCAATGCAAAGACCCGGGAGGAATTTATCCAGCGCTTAGCAAGTTTTGCCGCTACCCAGGAGTCCGGCACCTGGATATTGGGGGGAGACTGGGATCATGAAAACTGGGGCGGGAAATTGCCTGAACGCTCCTGGATCGATGAATACACGCAGGAACATCCGGTTTGGATCAATCGCCTCGACGGTCATATGGCTCTTGCCAATACTGCGGCCCTGGAAGCTGCCGGTATTGATAAAGACGTAGATGATGTAGAAGGTGGAACCATCGTGAGAGATACCAGGGGAGAGTTGACAGGTATTTTCAAGGATAATGCCATGGGGTTAGTGGGAAGTAAAGTTCCTGACCCCACAGAAGCCCAGCAGGATCAGGCACTTAAAGCAGCGATGAATTACGTGGCTTCTCACGGTGTAACCACCGTGCACGACATGGTCGACGATCCGGATGTGTTTTACCGTGCTAGAGATAAGGACGAACTGATTACCCGGATTTATCTGATGAATCCCCTTTCTCGCTGGAAGCAACTAAAAGAATATATTGATCAACATGGAAAAGGAGATAAATGGATTCGGAGAGGAGGATTAAAGGGCTTTGTGGATGGTTCGCTCGGATCGCATACTGCTGCATTTTTCGAACCTTTCGCTGACGCCCCCAATGATTCCGGATTTTTTGTCAATACTGAAGAAGACCTCTACACCTGGATTTCAGGTGCCGATCGAGCCGGCCTTCACGTGATGGTTCACGCCATTGGCGACCGCGCCAATCATACGATTCTGGATATATTTTACCGGGTAGCTCAGGAAAACGGTCCGAAGGACCGCCGCTTCCGCATCGAGCATGCACAGCACATAGCACCACAGGACTTTGTCCGTTTTGCCGACCAGCAAGTCATTGCCAGCATGCAGCCCTACCACGCCATCGACGATGGCCGTTGGGCCGAGAAGGTCATCGGCCCTGACCGTATCCAGACCACCTATGCATTTCGCTCATTGCTCGATGCCGGTGCTACCGTCGCCTTCGGCAGCGACTGGTTTGTCGCTCCACCCATCCCGCTAGAGGGGATCTATGCCGCGGTTACCCGCCGCACCCTCGACGGCGAAAACCCTGAAGGTTGGGTTCCCAACCAGAAAATCACCGTCGAAGAGGCCCTTAGGGCTTATACCCGCGATGCCGCCTATGCCTCTTTTGAAGAAGATATCAAAGGCACCCTCGAACCCGGCAAGCTCGCCGACTTCGTGATCATCGATCGCGACCTGATTGCTATCGATCCTGTCGAGATCCGCGATGCTCGGATCATGATGACCGTCGTGGGTGGGAAGGTGGTGTATACCCCTCAACCGTAGGGATACCACGGCGGTGTCCCTACGATCTTTTTCGAATTTCATTCGAAAGGATATCCGTGGCAAATCGTGAAATCCGTGGCTTCTTCCAGACTATAATCCCTTTTTGTTGACAAAAATTATTAATTTTATTCCTAAACACCCTTATGCCCCAAACTTACCCTCACATATACACCGAAACCCTCACCCCCGATCTCTCCTTTGAAATGATCTTCATTGAAGGCGGGAAATTCCTCATGGGCGGTCAGGATGAGAAAGCGTTTGATAATGAGAAACCCGTACAAGAAGTGCAGGTACCCTCTTTCTACATCGGCAAATATCCGGTTACCCAGCAAGTTTGGACGGCAATCATAGGAGAAAATCCCTCACGTTTCAAAGGAGAAGATCGTCCCGTAGAAAGTGTATCCTGGCATGATGCCAAAGAGTTCATAGAGAAGTTGAATACCCAAGCCGGAAAAACGTATCGCTTACCCAGCGAAGCAGAATGGGAATTTGCCGCCCGGGGCGGGATTCATAGTGAAGGGTATCTGTATGCGGGGAGTGACAAATTGAAAGAAGTAGGTTGGTACAGAGAAAACAGTGGCAGAACGCTCCAACCTGTGGGACTGAAAATGGGGAATGAATTGGGGATTTACGATATGAGTGGAAATGTATTGGAGTGGTGTGAGGACGATTATCACGATTCCTACAAGGGAGTACCAATAGATGGGTCAGCCTGGATAGACCGTGGTAGTAGAGCTGCGTCTCGCGTGCTTCGCGGCAGCAATTGGGATTACGATTCGCAGTTTGGTCGCGTCTCGTTTCGCCTTCGCAACGAGCCGGTGCCTCGCTTTGACTCTTTCGGTTTCCGGTTGGTTCTCTCCCCTAGTTAGTGGAGCATCCGGTATTCCCGTGAGCTAAGACAGCCCACCGGGCCTGAAAGCAAGCGGAGCGCCGCAAAAACAGGCCCGGAAGGCTGCATGATAAACCCCCGTAGCCCCCCACGGCGGCGGGTAGCTACGGGGCAAGTTTCAAGTGAAATGTATATTCAATTCATCTACCGTCCACTCGTTTCCTTCACGGGCATGGGTTCGCGGGGTAGCTTTTCATCCCGCATCGCAGTGTGGTATACAAATGACGCTACGATCACAGACATCTGCATCAGGTCATTGGGTTCGAGCATCTCATACACATCCATGTTGGTGTGGTGGGTGCGGGTGTTGTAGGCGATAGGGTCCTGGATAAACTGGAAACCTGGGAGTCCTACGCCGTCGAATCCGAGGTGGTCCGTACCACCCGTGTTGCGAATGGTGAGGGTCGTGTGATCGATCATATCTTCAAAGGGGGTAAACCAGCGCTGGAAAATGGGTCGTACGGCCTCATTGCCTTGAAGGTAGATCCCACGAATGCGTCCGGTACCATTGTCGATGTTGAAGTATCCGGAAAACTTGTCATATTCGGGCGTAGTCTCCATGGTCTCGGGATCGGCGAAATGATTCTTCACATAGTTGCGGGAGCCAAAGATCCCCTGCTCTTCGCCGGTCCACAGGGCCAGGCGAATGGTGCGGCGAGGCTTCGCATCGATGGCCTGGAGGATACGAACGACTTCCATCATAACGGCTGAACCAGCCGCGTTGTCTGTTGCGCCCGTGCCGGCGTGCCAGGAATCGAGGTGTGCGCCTAGCATCACGATCTCATTTTTCAGTTCGGGATCGGTCCCGGGGATCTCTGCAATGACATTATAGGCATCTTTATCATCATCGAAAAACTCTGTCTCTACTTCTGCTTCGATGGTTACATCGATGCCTTCTTCGATCAGGCGCTTCATGCGTCCTACGTGTTCGGGTGCCATTTCCAGTTCGGGAAGGGCGGTATCGTCATTGGAAAACAGGCGGCTACTGGTGGTGAAGTAGGTGCCGTGCTTGCCACGCATCCCGCTGATGATCAGGGCTGCGCCTTCTTCTTCGAGAAAGGAACCCAGTACCTGGTTCATCCTGCGGAGTTTCATGTATCGCTGATACAGTTCTGGTGAGTAGCGGGAAGTTCTTCCCATAGGCTGCTTGGCCATTTCGTCCAGTTCTTCTGGGGTGAAACGCTTTGCATCAGTTTCGAAATCGTCTTGCATCTCTCTGATGCGATTATCGATCAGAACGATTTTGTCCTTGAGTTGGCCTTTATATTCGGCCAGACCTGCTTCGTCTTCTATCTCAAGATATACGACTTCTCCGGAGATAAGACCATTTGTACTGCCAGTCCAGGCTCTGGGGGTAGCGATCAGATGTGCGTAATAGGGTGCTGTCATAGCCACGTAGGCTTTCTCTATTTCCCATCCTCTACCAAATTCACCCCACTTTTCCAGTTCAACATTTACCAGTCCCCAGTCTTTCAATTGATTGATGGCCCATTCGCTGGCTCTTTCCAGTCCGGGCGAACCTGTCAGTCGGGGGCCAGCTACATCGGTCAGTTGAAACGCGTGATCCATGACCTGTGAATTCTGGATTCCTTCCTGCTTGATCTTGTAGATCATGTCCATGTGGAGTGGCTCCTGCTCATATTGAGCCTGGACAAACAGCAGGGTGCATAGTAATAGAATAACAAACGTAGATAGTTTTTTCATTTTTGGTGTGCAATTAGTGGTAATACATGATTTTTCGTTAGCAAGAATTTAATATAGTAAAATTATGGACATTAGTTAGC
>CAYXVE010000033.1:0-57585 GCA_964468435.1 uncultured Bacteroidia bacterium
CCTATGATTCTTACCCTTTTGTAATGAAAGCTGGCAGTGCGACTGAAACGGTAACTTACACGCAACAAAAATGCCTTAACTAATCGATAGTCAAGGCATTAATACATCATATCAGTTCACTTGTGGAGACGGTGGGATTCGAACCCACGTCCGGAGAGAGCTATGCATGGCGTTCTACATGCTTAGTCGCTCTTTGATTTTCCTGTCAGCCCCCGAGCGACAGGGTACTCAGACAAGAGGGTGTTGCTTAAGCTTATTCCAGGGTCGCAACAGTTCCTGGCAGCAGCCTGACTGTATTTGGTGTGCCTCCCATATGGAACCCCGTAAGGCATAAAATTCCGGAAGACATCTTGCTAGCTAAGCTTCTTAGGCAGCAAGCGCGTAGTTAGATTCGCCGTTTATAGATTGCATCAAAGGATTCAAGTGGTCTCGGTGCCACCCACTGCATGCTTATACCATACACTAACCAACCCGTCAATACCAGGTCGTCCCCATATGTAAAAGAGCTACTCTTAATTACGGAATAGAGTTTAATAGGTTTTTTGGCAAATCACAAAAAGCAGTGTATCACAAAAGTCGTTTAATGTTGATCTACTTTGTCTCCACTGTAAATAAGCCTCCTACTGCCCACTTCCGGGCTGCGTTGCCGCAGGACCTTCATTTCTGACCGTAAACGGATCACGCTCTACTTTCAACTGCAGCATCAATTGCACCACCGGTTGATCAGGGTCGTTGGTGCGAACCGTAATCGTTTTGCGCTGCTGTCCCACACGACCTTGAGAATTGAAGGTTGCTACAATCTCAGAATGTTCTCCTGGTTTGATGATCTCATCCTTGGGTGCTGTCGCAGTACAACCGCAAGAAGCTTTCACAGACTCAATCTTCAGATCAGATTTGCCTGTATTGGTAAACTGATATGCGTATGTGATTTTTTCTCCCTCAATAGCTGTACCTCCATCATAGGCCAGCGTTTCAAACTCGATATTGGGCATCATATCTTTTTCAACTGCAGAATAAGCAGCACTTCCCGTAACAGTCAGCGTCTTAGCTGCGTTTTGCGTTTCGTCTGTATTTAAGGTTAGCTCCTTAGAAAAAGGACCCCCCTGATCCCAGTGCTCTCCAATGGCAGTCAAAATGATCTTGCTGGTCTGACCTGGAGCCAGCTTAGACTGCTGAATGTTGACATTGAACATCTCTGGCACATTCAGCTCATTGGTGAAGGTAATCTCTACCGGGCTTACATTTTTGATGTTAAATTCTGTTGAGTACATCTGATCTCGCTGCAAGTCAGGTATGTTGTAGTTGATTTTATCAAACGCTATTCCGCCGATCGTATGATTGTAACTGATCTGGTCAACAGGTTTCTCCACCTTTCCACGAATGCGAAGTACCACAGGTGTGGCGGCACTATCATAGTGTACCGTTACTGATTTATTGAAAGCACCAATACGTGCTGAGTTATACTTTACATTAATCTCACCGGTCTGTCCGGGAGCTACAGCATCTTGGGTATATGATGGAGTCGTACAACCACAGGATGCTTTTACGCGATTGAGCTTAATGGGCTCATCTGAAGCATTGGTGAAGGTAAACACGGTTTGAGTAGGATCATTTTGCTGAACCGTACCAAAGTCATGTACCATTTTATCAAATTGAATCTTAGGGCCATTTTCTTGTGCTATTGCCGAAAAGCACACGAGAGACATCGTCACAAATAGGAAGTAAGCTTTTCTATGCATGGTAAATGTATTTATGTGTGAAATATATTGTAAATGTACGTTATTTTTATTCAAGATGTTAGTGTAATTTTAAAAGTATATTACATGCTTGTTGATTTGTAGACCAGGCTACCTGTATAGGTATGTATTCTTATTGAGAATTATGAATCACGAGATAACAAATATTTACGACCTATTGCCTACCATTTATTTCCAACCTTTTGCTAATTTTTGAATCCTTTATGTTGTATTTGAATATACTAGCCCAACTTTTTTTGTATAAAGTTGTTACAAAAAGCAATAAAACCCGAATTTTTTAAAAAATTAATCGAATATGTTCATTAAACCATCAACTATTAAGTCTATGAAACTATACCGTTTTGTCTGGGTAGGGCTATGCCTGTTTAGCTATGCTTTTGCACAGCAGGCTGATACCCGGCGCATTAATTTTATCGAATATGATCTGGACAATGGACTGCATGTGATTCTTCACGAAGATCACAGTTCGCCCGTCGTAGCAGTCTCTGTTTTGTACCATGTGGGATCGAAAAATGAAGATCCGGAACGTACAGGCTTTGCCCATTTTTTCGAACACCTGATGTTTGAGGGAACCGAAAATATTGATCGTGGACAATACTTCAAAATTATTGAGGGTTCGGGAGGCACACTCAATGCCAGCACTTCTTTTGACAGGACATACTACTACGAGGTATTACCCTCCAATAAACTTGAGTTGGGCCTCTGGATGGAAGCAGAAAGAATGCTGCATGCTGTCATCGATAGCGTCGGCGTAGAAACTCAACGTAATGTCGTCAAAGAGGAACGTAGCCAGCGATATGATAACCAACCCTATGGTTCGGTCATTGAAGAAACCATGAAGAGAGCCTTCACAAAGCATCCTTACAACTGGACGCCGATCGGTTCTGTACAGTATATAGATCAAGCTACACTGGATGAATTTATGGAATTTTACGAAATTTTCTATGTACCCAACAATGCAACACTAACTGTTGCCGGGGATCTGGATGTAGAACAGACTAAGGAGTGGATCGAAAAGTATTTTGATCGCATTCCTAAAAGCGAACGTGAAATACCCCGCCCGGATATCGTAGAACCTCCATTGGGTGGAGAGGTCCGTGATACCATCTATGACAATATCCAGTTGCCTGCGATATTTCAGGCTTATCGTATTCCCGAGCAAGGGTCAGAGGACTACTATGCCCTGTCGATGTTATCTACCCTGATGGCAGGGGGAGAGAGTTCCAGATTGAACAAGTCTTTAGTAGACAAACAGCAATTAGCTGTGGCTGCTCAAACGATTCCTTTACCGACAGAAGATCCCGGATTGGCTATCGTACTTGCCATAGCAAATGTAGGAATAGACCTAGAGAACCTGGAAACCGCCATTGATGAAGAAATCTCCCAGGTCATGAATGAACTCATTTCTGAACGTGAATTCCAGAAAATACGGAATCAGATGGAAAGCAATTTTGTTCAGTCCAATGCTTCAATGGCGGGAATTGCTCAAAGCCTGGCTAACTATCACGTGTACTATGGAGATGCCAACCTGATCAATACCGAAATTGACCGCTTTATGCGTGTTACCAAGGAAGGGATACAGCGTGTAGCTCAGGAATACCTGGTCAAAAACAACCGCGTAGTATTACATTACCTTCCCAAATCCATGCAACCCGGAAATGAAGGCAAATAAATAAAACCGTTAAACCTTACAATAAATAAGATAGATGATGAAAAATATATTGCTAATATGCTTATTTTCATTTGCTGTGTGCACGCTACAGGCACAAAATGAACTAGACAAAATGCCCAATCCCGGACCTGCTCCGGAAGTAAATATACCCACACCCGAAACATTTACCCTGGAAAATGGACTGAAAGTATTTGTGGTGGAAAACAACAAGCTTCCCAGAGTTGCTTTTCAGTTGTTGTTTGATCGAGATCCAGTCCTGGAAGGTGAAGCAGCGGGATACGTTTCCATGGCTGGACAACTGGTAGGGACCGGTACAGAAAGCCGCACCAAAGATCAAATTGATGAGGAAGTAGATTTTTTGGGGGCTGATCTATACACATCTTCTACAGGTGTATATGCAGCGTCTCTTAGTCGGTATACCGAAAAACTGGTCGAACTGATGGCTGATGTTGTGCTGAATGCTCAATTTACCCAGGAAGAATTTGAGAAGATCAAAAAGCAAACCCTTTCTGGTTTGGCTGCTGAAAAAGAAAACCCTGACGCAATTGCAGCCGATATTTCCAACCTGGTAAACTTTGGACCAGATCATCCCTACGGTGAGTTTGATACGGAATCAACGGTTGACTATATTACCCTGAACAAATGCCAGGAATACTACAATACCTATTTCAAACCCAATATTGGTTATCTGGCCATCGTCGGGGATATCTCTGCTGAAAAAGCTGAGCAGCTTATCAAGGAATATTTTGGAAACTGGGCAAGATCGGAAGTTCCGGAGATGGAGTATCCTCAACCTGATAGACCAGAACAAACCCGTATTGCGTTGGTGGATCGTTCCAATGCCGTACAATCTATTGTAAGAGTAACCTATCCTGTCAATCTCAAGCCTGGCAGCAATGACGCTATTACTACCAGTGTGATGAACAGTATTCTTGGAGGAAGCTTTTCTGGTAGGATTAACCAAAACCTGCGAGAAGATAAAGGGTATACATATGGGGCCAGATCTTATTTAAGTCCTGACAAGGAAATAGGTGAGTTCGGCGTAAGTACTTCAGTAAGAAATGAAGTTACAGATAGTACGCTGCAGGAAATTATGTTTGAACTCAATCGAATAGTTGAGCAGCCTGTATTGACCGAGGAGCTTGAGCTTATCAAAGGTTATATGAGCGGCTCTTTCGCCCGCAGCCTGGAAGATCCTGAAACAGTAGCGGATTTTGCGATTAATACTGAGCGATATGGATTGCCTGCTGATTATTATCAGAATTACCTCAAAAACATTGATGCGGTGACAGTAGAAGATATTCAGGATGTAGCCCAAAAATACATTACTCCAAATAAGGCCCATATCGTAGTGGTAGGAAAAGGGTCGGCTATTGCAGATAAGATTTCGTCATTCGGAGAAATTACCTATTACCGGCCTACGGGTGAAATGTATGAGCCCGCGAAAATGGAAACACCTACTGACATGACAGCTGAAAAGGTGATCTCCAACTATGTAGAAGCTGTAGGAGGGGAAGAGGCATTGAATGAAATTGAAGATATGACCATGAAGATGTCATTTTCACAGCAAGGTATGGAAATTGCTATTACTTCCCAGAAGAAAAGCCCTGGTAAGTCCAAAACAGAGGTAGTTGCCATGGGGCAGACTTTTTCCAAAACAGTATTTGATGGACAGAAGGGTAAGCAGTCAGGCATGCGGGGAGAGGCGATGTTGGAAGGTTCTACCCTAGAAGATGCCAGGTTAAGTGCATATCCCATACAAGAAATGGGGTTGGCTGAAGAAGGATATGAAGTTGAATTGGTGGGGGTTGAAGAAGTGGATGGAAAAGAGGCCTTCGTTGTAGAATGGGTAAGCCCGCTGGGTAATGTTTCTTCCCATTACTATGATGTTGATACAGGGTTGAAAATTCAGTCTGTTTCTACCACTGAAACTCCTCAGGGAGAAATGTCTCAGATCATTAAAATAGCTGGTTATCAGGAAGTCAATGGTGTAAAATTTCCTCAGGCTCTAACAACACAGATGGGCCCCCAGAATGTAGAAATGAGTGTAGATTCTATTGAGATCAATACGGGTCTCGCAGATGAGGAATTTGTTGTAGAATAATGGCTGGTGGAGGTTTCAAGCAGGGAATTTCTTACGGCGAGGCAGACGAAATGGGTTATGCAGGTGTGAAAGACCGTGTACATATTACGACCTGCAGGCTACTATACTTCATCAGATGGGGCTGGATCATGAGAGGCTTACTTTCCACTATCAGGGTAGGGATTTTCGCTTGACTGATGTTCATGGAAAAGTTGTACAGGATGTATTGAATTGATTTCACAAATCCTGGCAAATTTTCTATCTTATGCCAAAGCTAATATTAAGATGTTTCAAAAAAAACTGATTGCTGCTTCGCTGTCTGTTATCCTGGCAGTTGCTGTCGGGGGAATAGGATACAGCTACTTTCATACTCCCTCAGTCAATTTTAATGAAGAAATACGTCCGATCCTCAACAATAAATGTATGCGCTGTCATGGAGGGGTGAAACGCAGTGGTGGATTGAGCTTATTGTTTCGTTCAGAGGCATTAGCGGAAAATGAATCCGGGCTGCCTGCTATTATTCCTGGGGATGTGGCAGGCAGTGAGATGATCAAACGGATCAGACATACTGATCCTGAGCTTAGGATGCCCCTCGATGGAGAGCCGTTGAATGAAGAAGAAATTGCTTTATTGGAAAAGTGGATCGAAAATGGTGCGGAGTGGGAACAACACTGGGCCTATGCACCTCCTGAAAAGCCTGAAATACCCCCTGTAAAGCGATTTTCCTGGACAACTAACCCCATAGATCATTTTGTAGTTGCAAAACAAGAGAAAAGGGGTTTAGTGCCGGCTAATCAGAGTGACAAAGCAATTCTTCTACGCAGGCTGAGCCTGGATCTTACTGGGCTGCCACCTACCTGGGAAGAGGTAGTGGCATTTGAAGCAGATGAATCGGAAAATGCCTATGAAAAACGGTTGGATCAACTGCTGGAATCTCCACGATTTGGGGAAAAATGGGCTTCAATGTGGCTGGATCTGGCGCGTTATGCTGATTCCAAAGGCTATGAAAAAGATCCTCACCGAACGATCTCGCAGTATAGAGACTGGGTAATCCAGGCTTTCAATGAAAATATGCCCTTTGACCAGTTTACAATAGAACAACTGGCAGGGGATCTGCTTCCAGCACCAGAACGAGAGCAGCTTATCGCTACGGCATTTCACCGCAATACCATGAATAATACAGAAGGAGGTACCGAAGACGAAGAATACCGTGTGGCAGCAGTGTTAGACCGTGTCAATACCACCTGGACGGTCTGGCAAGGTACTACCATGGAATGTGTCCAATGCCACAGCCACCCTTATGATCCCTTTTTACAAAAGGATTATTACCGCTCTTACGCCTTTTTTAACCAGACCAAAGATGCTGACCTGACCCATGAATTTCCCGTATTAGTACAATATCCGCCTCAGTTGGATTCAGCCATACGGTCTGTCATTTCCAAGATTAGAACATATCCTGCTTATCAGCATATTTCTCAGCATGCCCCACTAACAAGCCAGATACAAGATGCACTTTATCCCACTCTGATCCCTGGAGATTGTGATGACTTTAATGATGTGACGATTAATGGCAACCGTTCCATCACCAACTGGACTACCAATCCCAATAATATTTCCGATAAGGAATTTATGTTCATGTTTGAGGATATAGACCTGGCAAATGTAACCCACATTTCTTATCAATATACAAGCATAGGCAGTGAGGGTACGCTGGAATTGGTCCTTGACCACCCTAATGGAGAGCAACTCCACCACATCAACTTTACCAAGGCTAAAGATGGTATCAGAAAGGTTGCTTTAAATGGGGTATCGGGTGTTCACGATCTGTACTTCTTGATGGATAACCGGCTGGTGAATGAACCCGAAGGAAAATATACCCTTAAAGAAATACGTCTTCTTCAGGAAGGATCATATCCTGATCCTATACTCATGGCTTATCAGGATAGTTTGAAATATTACTATCTGGAAACCCATGCCCCAGAGATTCCCATTATGCGAGAGCGTACAGAAGAGAATCTTCGTCAGACACGCGAGTTTATACGTGGTAACTGGATGGTTCCCGGAGATACTGTACATTCCAATGTGCCGGGATCACTTCCTGGCATGTCTTCAGATTATTCTCGAGATAGATTGGGGTTTGCTCAGTGGCTGGTCAGTCAGGACAATCCGTTGACGTCCCGTGTTATCGTCAACCGGTTTTGGAGTGAGATATTCGGGCGTGGTATTGTAGAAACGACCGAAGACTTTGGTACACAAGGGATTCCTCCTACCCATCCTGAACTGCTTGATTGGCTGGCAGTTCATTTCCAACAAGACCTTCAATGGGACATGAAAGCACTTTTAAAACTCATAGTTATGTCTTCTACTTACCGTCAAAGTGCTGTTGCTGAGCCTAACATGATAGCCAGAGACCCTGAAAACAAGTGGTTGACCAGGGGGGCTAGAATTCGGCTGACATCAGAACAAGTTAGGGATCAGGCATTGGCGGTCAGTGGCCTGCTTAGTGATAAGATGTATGGTCCGCCTGTGATGCCTCCTCAACCTGACAATGTTTGGCAGGTTGTATATAGTGGGATGCAATGGAAAGAAAGCAAAGGAGAAGACCGCTACCGAAGAGCGATCTACACCTATTTTAGGCGTACCAGTCCCTATCCATCTATGACAACCTTTGACAGCCCCAGCCGCGAATTCTGTGTCAGCCGACGCATTCGTACTAATACACCTTTACAGGCATTGATAACGCTAAACGATACCGTGTATGTGGAAGCTGCGGCTGCATTAGCACGTAGAATGATTAAGGCGGGAGCATCTTTGCAGGATCAGATTACAGTCGGTTATCAAATGGCTCTCATGCAGACCCCAGATGCTGAAACGCTGAGTATTTTGGAAAATCTTTATCATGAAGCCCGTAAGGATACAGACATATCGATGAAGGGTCAGCAACATATACACTTTGTTAGCGACCGTAGTAAAGCAAACAAGCACCACGATGCCTTGAGCATCGTCGCCAGCGCGATTATGAACCTGGATAGTTTTATTATGAAGGAGTGAGTTTGATGTCTGTGGCCGGAATATCTATAATTATGAACCTAATACCCAACATCAAGACCATGTTTTCCTACTACAAATCGCTGGGAAGTCGCTATCTGTACTCCGGGGAGAGTCTGAGGCTTTTAACCGGCAAAGATTTTCCTAGCTCAAACATTTTATGGATAATTGATATCAATGAAGACCTGCCAGGTCAAATGAAATAAGTACAATATGAGTTACATTGAAGAATATAAATTCAGAAAATTAACCTATCATACCCGCAGACACTTTCTCAAACAGTGTACTACGGGCATGGGTGCACTGGCCTTAAGCACGTTGCTGGGAGCTTGCGGAAATGGGCAGTCAACTGCCTCAGTAACTGGTGGGGGAGATCCGCTTAATCCTATGCGGGCTCGAGCGCCACATTTTCCTCCCAGGGCAAAAAGGGTGATTTACATGCACATGGCAGGATCTCCATCCCAGCTCGAGTTATTTGATTACAAGCCAGCCTTGCAAAAGTATGATGGGAAGAATTGCCCTCAGGAACTGTTGGAAGGTAAGCAGTTTGCTTTTATTCAGGGCATTCCTAAAATGCTGGGGCCTCAAGCTTCTTTCAAGCAATACGGTAAGTCTGGTGCATGGGTATCGGACAGGCTTCCCCATTTCAGTCAGGTGGTAGATGATGTTTGCTTTCTCAAGGCTATGCACACCAATGAATTCAATCATGCACCTGCCCAGTTGCTGTTACAAACGGGAAGCCCCCGCCTGGGAAGACCCAGTATGGGTTCATGGGTAACCTATGGACTGGGATCGGAAAGTGAAGATCTTCCGGGGTTTGTGGTTTTGGTGTCCGGTGGGAAAACTCCCAGTGCGGGTAAGAGTGTCTGGGGAAGTGGATTTCTACCTACCGTATATCAGGGTGTCCAATGCCGTTCTGAGGGAGATCCAGTATTATATTTGTCCAATCCGGATGGCGTAAATCGCAATATTCGCAGGAAGACTATTGACGCGATCAATGAGATCAATCAAAAGCAGTATGAAACCTTTCAGGACCCTGAGATTTTAACCCGTGTCGCTCAGTATGAGATGGCGTTCAATATGCAGATGTCCGTCCCTGAAGTGATGGACATCACTAAGGAACCGGACTACATCCATCAGATGTACGGCACTAAGCCTGGCGAGGCTTCCTTCGCCAACAACTGCCTGCTGGCACGCAGGCTGGTAGAGCAAGGAGTGCGCTTTGTGCAGCTTTTTCACTGGGGCTGGGATTCTCACGGTAATGGAAGGCTAGAATCACTTCACCATGGCTTTGTCGAGAAATGCCAGGATGTGGATCAGCCTATGACTGCACTGGTTACAGACCTCAAACAAAGAGGCCTGCTGGAAGATACCCTGATCGTTTGGGGAGGGGAATTTGGCAGAACACCCATGTGGGAAAATCGCGGGGGATTTACTGCTCCCTATAAAGGCAGAGACCACCACAAAGAAGCCTTTACTATGTGGATGGCAGGAGGCGGGATTAAGCCCGGAATGACCTTCGGCGAAACCGACGATATAGGATATTACGGGATTAAAGATCAGGTACATGCCCATGATCTTCAAGCCACAATCCTGAATCAGTTGGGGTTTGACCACGAAAAGCTGACGCATCATTATCAAGGTAGAGATTTTCGCCTAACAGACGTTCATGGGAAAGTGGTAAAGGATATTTTGGGTTAATTCTGTTTCTTTAGTACAAGTTGCCCCATCGCACTATTAAAATCGGAATTGCTGTAGTCAAATAATTTATTGGCACCAGCAGTCCAGCGAAACCCTACAGAAGCACACATATTTATGATAAGAAAAACTTTTGTGCAGATGATCGCAAATACCAGTATAAGGTTGAAATGATTACTAAAGATTACGGATATTTTCCCAACTTTTTATACCTTATCATATATTTTAATTCTATGAGGTTATTACACTTGATTCTGTTTACAGGCCTATCACTTTCACTACCGCTTTCATTAATGGCGCAGCAAATCAGTCAGACTCAATCCATGTCAGTATCAACAGATTATTGGCTTTATTTACCCCAACAATATCATACAGATACCACTACTTCATGGCCTCTGCTGATATTTTTGCATGGGGCAGGGGAGCGCGGCGATGATTTGGAAAAGGTTAAGACCCATGGACCACCCAAACTTGTTGAAGAGCAGGATTTTCCTTTTATCATCGTGTCTCCGCAGTGCCCTGCAGGCGAATGGTGGAGTATCTATGTGCTGAATAAGCTATTTGATGAGATCGTTTCAGGTTATCGCGTAGATGAATACCGGGTCTATCTCACTGGCTTGAGTATGGGTGGCTTTGGTACATGGGAATGGGTAGCCGAGAATCCGGAAAAATTTGCCGCAATAGCTCCTGTCTGTGGAGGCGGTGATCCAGCATTAGCTTGGCGCTTTAGAAATATTCCAGCGTGGATTTTTCACGGTGAGCAGGATCGCGTAGTTCCCGCAAAGTTTTCACAGGACATGGCAGAAGCACTGAAATCTGTAGGAGCTGATCCCCAACTCACTTTATATCCCGAGGCGGGGCATGATTCCTGGACAGAAACATACAATAATTCCAGGCTCTATGAATGGTTTCTTTCCCATAAAAGGGTGATTGATCCTTCTACAGCGTTGAAGAATAAACAATATATGCAGTATGTTGGCGACTATTTGGATGCATATGGCGACACCATTCGGGTCATATATAAGGAGGGAGATTTAACGCTAACATATGGTTTTATGACACGTACCCTGACACCAGAAAGTGATCATACTTTTTATATGGGTCGATGGTATGATAATCATGTCTTTATCAAGGATGAGGAACTTGAAATGAATATGCGATTTTTGTCGCTTAAGGCTCAGAAAATCAATGAGTAAGATTTATAGCTCTCCATCAAGCAACCCTCACGTAATGACTCTACATTAAAAAAGCCAGGGGTTAGGTAGATTTTCATGGAACAACGATACTATGATTAAACATTAATATATTCTTACATGCCACAATCGTTTAAATGGATAAAAGTCTTGAGTCAGGTTACAGGTTTGCCTGAGGGTCGCTTATTCCAGGTTGTATGGTAAGTGAAAGCGTGGTAAAATGAAAAAAATATCGGATTATGATTTACGGTAATCCACAACGCATTGTTTGCCTGACAGAAGAAACTACAGAGTTGCTGTATTTGCTTGGGGAAGAGCATCGCATTGTGGGGATCAGTGCTTATACTTGCCGTCCAGAGCGGGCTAAGGAAGACAAGCCAGTGGTTTCGGCATACATTGGTGGAAGTGTTTCAAAGATCAAGGCATTAAAACCTGATCTGGTGATCGGATTTTCTGATGTACAGGCAGATCTTGCCCGGGATCTTATCCGGGAAAACCTTCAGGTACTGATTACCAATCAGCGCTCGATCCATGAAATACTTGAAGTCATACAGATGATCGGAAATATCGTTGGGGAAGGTCAAAAGGCCATGAAACTAGTTTCTGTGTATCGCAAGCGGATCGAAACGATCCACAAAGCAGCACTTCAGCGGTCTTACCGCCCTAAAGTCTATTTTGAAGAATGGGATGATCCTATGATATCTGCTATCCAGTGGGTAAGTGAACTGATCGAGATTGCTGGTGGTGAAAATATCTTCACCAAGCGTGCAAAAGGCAAAGCCTCCAAAGAGAGATACGTATCTTATCAGGAAGTGATAGAACGGGCACCAGATATATATGTAGGATGTTGGTGCGGGAAGCCTCTGGACACAGTGGAAGTTTGTAATCGACCGGGCTTTGATCAAATCCCTGCGATACAGCATGACCGTATATATGAGATGGACCCTGCTATCATCCTGCAGCCTGGGCCAGCATGCCTGACTGATGGACTGGATGAGTTGGAACGGATTATAAGTAGTGTGAGATAATTAGGTAAAAGGCATGAAATTTAATAGTAAAATAAAATATAACAGCGATATATTAAAGAATTAAATCTCAGCGATTTTCTTTACAAATCGACCTTTGTCCGGTCGAAAAAAAATGATCTATCAGATATAGTCCATTAGGCTGGCAAATGAATTTATTTAAGATATCATTTAACAATATATAATATTGTCGAGATGCTTAAATACAAAGCGAAATTGCATTTGAAAATTAACAAAAATTAGTTTAAAGATTAAAATTCTTAGCCTCCCTTATTTCATCTAATATAAAGGGCATTAACTCCGAGATCGTTGGGTGAACCAGTACTACCTTGCGATAATTATGACACGGTATATTACTGTGCATGATTGCGGCAAACATGTTGATGATCTCATCACCTCCAATTCCGAGAATTGAGGCTCCAAGAATTAAGTCTGTATCTCCATCTACCAGTAATTTGGCAAAACCTCTGGTTTCACCCATTTCCTTCGCCCGGCTGATCTTGGACATGGGACGCGTAGCCTTCAATACTTTCTTGCCGGAAGCTAGTGCTTCTTTTTCAGTCATGCCCACTCGACCAAGGGGTGGGTCTGTAAAAAGTCCATAAATGGTATTTCTCATAGACAGCTTGCGATCGCCTCCGAACAAATAGTCCAGAACAATTTCAGCATCATTCACCGAGGTATGTGTAAATGCTCCCTGTCCATTGACATCTCCCACGGCAAATATACCTTCTACTCCTGTGCGGCAATGGTCATCTACTTGTATATATCCACGCTCATTTGTTTGAATTCCTGTAGCTTCCAGGTTAAGTGAAGCACTATTGGGAATGCGACCTGCAGCGATTAGAATATCCGAACCGGTTATGACCTGATATGATTCATTTTGCTCCACTGTTAGGTGTATCTGACCATCCTGCTGAACTACTGAGGTAGCTTGGGTATTACACATTATTCTGATTCCTTCCTCCTCAAGAAAAGATTGAATAGCATCTGCTACATCTTTGTCCTCACGTGGCATGAGTTGCTTTGCCATATTGATGACGGTTACCTCTGATCCAAATCGGCGAAATATCTGAGCATATTCGATTCCGATGTATCCTCCTCCGATAATGATTAGGTGCTTTGGCAAGGTTTCCTTATCCAGTAATCCAGCGCTATCCAACCAGGGAACCTCATTTAATCCCTCAATAGACGGTACACGAGGTGTGGTTCCTATGTTGATATAGATTTGTTTTCCTTCAATTTCTTCGCCGCCAACCCGGAGCGTTTTAAGGCCTGTAAACACCCCTTTTCCTCTGATCAGATCTACATTTTTCGTGCTTTCCATCCAGTTGGTTAGGCCATCCCGGCTTCCATGTCGTATGCTGTTCATTCTTTCACGCACTTTAGGGTAATCCAGGGTTATTTCACCAGTGTGAAACCCGTAAAATTCCCCTCTTCTTGCCAGATTTGAGCGTATGGCATTTTTTAAAATGAATATAAGTTTGTCCACCCATTTATAACAACTATAAATAAATTACCGCTTAAAGAAGTACATGGTCTCGAATAAGTTAACCCCAGAGGTAGTACAAAAAGTCAAGTCGGTCATGAAAAAGGAACCAGCAAAAGAAAGTTAGTGCGTTTCCTCCATGATTACATAATCAATGATCAACTCATTGCCTGTTTGTACATCCTTTGCAGGGGTTTTGCAGTAAATACATACAAATTGATGATGGTCCATAGCAAATGTCTGGAGGCAATTGGGGCATTTTACAGTTACAGGCACCAGATCTATATGTAGGCTTACATCTTCAAAATCTGTATTGTGTATCACCTCCTGATATGCACTGTGCAATAATGTTGGCTCAGTACCTGATAGGGCACCTACTTTCAGATGAATTTCGCAAAGGCGGTTAAGTTCATCAGATGTGAGCGACTCAGTGAGGGATTCCAACATATTTTGTATGATGGACGGTTCATGCATATCAATCTACCAGATCAGTGGTTTATTACGATATAATTATAAATAATTCTGAAAAAATCATATTCAAAATAAGGTAAAATCTTTCTTTTGGCTAGGATAGTGTTACGATAAAAATGTTTGTAGCTGATAAATAGCTTACCTGATGCACTTATTGACTAAAATAGCATAAATAACGAGTAAATAAAAAATAACACTGTATAAATGAATAAATCTAACCCAAGTAACGTCCAATTTCATATTCTCCCGCAAATTTCTCCTTGCCTGGGCACTTGTTAAGCGTTAAATTAGACAAAATAAGCTACGAAACACATGTGTAAAGCCTGGGTTATTCTATGCGTTTTGCTTGCAAATAGTGCAAGCAATCTATTTGCTCAGACAGATATGGAATTCTGGTTTGTTGCGCCTGAAATATCCCTAAATCATGGGGATAGACCCATCAGGCTGGGTTTGTCAGCAGAAGATCAGGCAGCCACCGTTGAAATTTATCTTCCCGCCAATCCCGATTTCCCACATATATTTACAGATGTACCTCCCTTCACGCTCAGAGAAATCGATCTGACGAATTACATAGGTGTGCTAGAGAATTTTCCAGAAAATACGGTTCACGATAAGGGCATTCATATCAAGTCTTCCAGTCCAATTAGTGCTTATTATCAGGTGGAACGTACTGTAAACCAGGATATATTTACGCTAAAGGGCAGACAAGCCCTCGGTACTGAGTTTTTTATTCCTTCTCAAAACGACTTTCCCAACATTCACAATGAAGCGGCGGTAGATATGGTTGCCACACAGGATGGTACAATCATTATGATTGAACCCAGAAAACCCCTTAAAAATCAACGCAATGGAAAAATCATGGTAGAGCTAAACCGCGGCGAAACCTATTCCATCAGGGCAGCAGGAACATTGGGCGGGAATCATCTAGAAGGTACCTATATCAAATCTAATAAACCCATAGCCGTTACCAATTCAGATGACTCAATTGTCAATCGAGATGGTACAGGTTGGGATCTGGTAGGAGATCAAATCGTGCCAGTAGAGCTTCTCGGCACTGAATACATTGTTGTGAGAGGAGATGCTTCTACAGAAAGAGTATATATTACTGCAACAGCTGATGATACGGAGGTTTTGTATTCCAATCCCACGGAAACACTCAGGAGTATGAACCGTGGACAGACAGTAAGCATACCTATTCTCGATGATGCTTTATACCTGAATAGCAACAAGCCTGTTTATGTATGGCATCTTACAGGCATACGCAATGAACCAGCAGGAGCACTAATTCCCCCTGTAACCTGTACGGGTGCACAGCGAGTCAATTTTGTCCGCCCTGGAGGCAACAATTTTCAACTCGTAGTGCTTACAGAAGCGCAACATGCAGATGACTTTGTACTAAATGGTGATCCCAACCTGGTGCGAGGAGATAATTTCTTGCCTGTACGAGGTACAGCTGGTAAATGGGTATCTGCCAAGATCAATCTGGCATTCAGACTGTCCAGAGGGGCTCACCAGCTTATTAACAACTCAGGCAGGTTTCATTTAGGGGTATTGGGAGATTCAGGGCCTGGTGGATGTTCTTATGGATATTTTTCTGGATATAGCAGTTTATTTATAGGGGAAGATCGAAGCTTTTGTTTCGGAGAAACGGTCACCCTGGATGCTGGGGAAAATAAGCTGAGCTACCTTTGGAGTGATGGGAGTGAAGAACAAACTATCAGGGTCGATACCACTGGCACCTACTGGGTGAAGACGGCGATCCCAGGTTGTACCCTGTACGATACGATCAACCTGGAAGCTATTGACATACAACTAGACCTAGGAGAAGATACTACACTATGTGAGGGGGAAACCCTTATGCTAGATGCTACTTTTCCGGAAGCCTCCTATTTATGGTCAGATGGTTCCAGGAATGCTACCTATATGGCCGAAAAAGCTGGTAAATATAAAGTAGCCGTTTCGGTAGAGGAGTGTGTAAAAGAGGATGACATAGAAGTAAATTTTATCGAGGTACCGGAGATTAACCTGGGGCCGGATACCTTGTTGTGTGAAAATGAAGAGATTATTTTGGACGCTTTTTTACCCGGAGCAATTTATCTCTGGCAAGACAGTACTACAGAGGCTACTGTAGAAGTAAATCGTGCCGGTAGCTATGCTGTTTCCAGAAATTTTGAGGGATGTGTTCAGGAAGATTCATTGAGAGTCATTCCTACTTTTCCAGATATTGATCTGGGAAGGGATACTACCTTGTGTCTGGGAGATTCCCTGCCTATATTTTTTGATGTCGAAGGTGTCTCATTTGTCTGGGATAACGGGAGTAGTGAGTTTGATAGAATTCTGGTTGAGGAGGGAATATATACCTTAAAGGTATTCAACCGCTGCCAGACATTTGATGATACATTAAAGCTGAATTACATTGATTGTACCTGTCAGTTATTGATAGGAAATGTATTTACACCTAATGCGGATGGAGTTAACGACGACTTTGCTCCGGCTTTTAGTTGTGAGCTTGGAGAATACGAATTTCAAGTGTTTGACCGATGGGGGAAACAAGTATTTAAGACTTCTACTCAGGGAGTAAGATGGAATGGAAGAAACTCAAACAATGGCGAACTTACGGAAGGGGTATATTACTGGAAACTGCGGTATCAAGGCAATGATCGGTGGAACCAAGAAACAATTATAAAACAAGGTTATGTGACTTTATTTAAGTAGTTAAGTTATATAACACTGTTAATATTTGTTAAATATTCACTATTATCCTCTCAAAAAACCTATTGCAACTTCAAGCCTGCCATATGCGTAAAACTATATTAATATTTTTCGAAATCAGCCTTCGATACATTACTTTGAGTACATCATTATGAATACTAACCTATACAAAAACGTCTTCTTTAGTTCATTATATACTTTACTGAGTCAACAAGGATATGGAGAGGATATAAATGAATTGATAAAAAAAGTCATACTGAATCCTGAAAATGACAGTATACATTTTCCTATTAACCCCAAAGGATCTTCCATAAACCTCGAAAGGGTAGGGGATCATTTTGCCATCATAATCAGGGCTTACATCTGCAGTGCCAGGATGGATAAAAACGAGCGTCAATTATTGTGGGCTGCCATAGAATTCTGGAATAGTCAGGGCGGAAAATATGCCTACCAGATCAAAACGGAAGATGGCAAAACCCGACTTCCTGTTTATTTCCAATTAATGGAGGCTCCCGGCATGTATAATAAGTCAGGGATGTTTATTCCTTCGGGTGATATCTCTCATCACATGGTTACCTATTTGCAAATTGTACCAGATGAAAAAATGCAAATGCTAGACCATCCAGGAAGTAATGGACATACAGTAGGTTACACTACTGCACATCACATTTACATCTCAGATAAATTCGCAGACCTGCCCATCATAAGCATTCACGAGGTAGGACATAAAATCGGTGCATCCCATACTGGACAAAGCATTATGGCCAAAGAGGTACATAGCTTAAAAACGAAAGTCAAAAAGAAAACCATACGCGATATTCTGAGGAAAGGAGGGTTACCTTTAAAAAAAGGTTCTATACCTGTAGATTCAGTTAATGCTTTTATCGAAAAAAATATAGTAAATCCTGATAGTTTTAACGATTTTAAGGCTAAAATAGTGAAAAGTAAGCATCCATTACGGGCACTCACCCAACCCTATTTTGTTTGGAACCATCCATAATGTGCTATATGTTGATACTTTACGCTGCATATCCCTATTCAATCACTTGCCTTTGCAAAGATGAGACACAAACCAATCAATCCTATTTATCTGGCGTATATATTCTTCATTCACGCATAGCAAGTACCCACTGATTGCCAGATATGTGGCTAATATCGTTTATACTCCTGATTTCACAAATAGGCTGTTAAACACTGAGCCTAAAGATTACGCCACCATAGATTATATTTTGTTAGAGTAACCTATGTTGGGGCTATTTTTCTCTACTCAACATTTGAAACAACATACCCAAGGCCACAACGAGTAAACACCCTATCAGGTTAAACCAGAGGAAGCTGATATTGAGAAAGCTTAAACTTTCGGGGAACAACTGGGGCAGACCCCAGAGCGCAATGATCAAAACCTCTGCGATGACAGCTGCCCAGAAGGTAGCTGTACCTTTAATCGCCTCGAAAAAGAAGGCTATCACAAAGAGTCCAAGTATAGCACCATAAAACAGCGATCCTACAATGTTGACCGCCTGGATAAGATTACCGAGCCGGTTGGCAAAGAGTGAGAATAGAATCGCAAAGATTCCCCAAGAAAAAGTAGCTACCCGCGATATGTGCAGATAATGCGAAGGATTGCGCTTCCGGTTGTAAGCCTGATCTGTTCGTTTGTAGATATCGATCACTGTACAGGTGGCTAATGCATTGAGCTCTGCTGCAGTAGATGACATAGCAGCTGCCAAGATTACGGCAATTAGTAGCCCTACAAAGCCAACGGGCAAATGCTCAATCACAAAGGTGAGAAAAACCTTGTCCAGGTCATTCTTATCAATCAAGGGGTTGTTGCGTTCCATCAATTCCAATCCCTGTACTTTGAGCCGCTTGGATGATTCGGAAAGTGTGCGAGCCTGTGTTTCATAGGTCTCTGCCGCCGCCTGATCCCCAGCATCCAACGCATCGACCATACTGCGTAAAACCTCCTGCTTCTGATTATGTATCGCTGCATGCCTTGCTTCCAACTCCTGGAAAGCATCTGCATACTGACTTTCGTACATACGGTCGCGCTCACCACTGTTGAAAAAAAGGGGTGGTTGCTCAAACTGGTAGAATACAAAAAGCATCACACCTATAAATAGAATCAAAAACTGCATGGGTATTTTCACCATCGCATTGAAAAGCATGCCAATACGGCTTTCTGCGACACTTTTCCCTCCCAGGTATCTCTGCACCTGAGATTGATCTGTTCCGAAATAAGAGAGTGCCAAGAAAGAGCCTCCGATGAGTCCTGTCAACAGATTGTAACGATCATTAACAAATTCACTCCAATTTGAAGGAAAAGTAATTGCATTAAGTTTACCCATTTTTCCAGCGATGGTCAATGCATTTCCCATCGAGATATCTCTTGGAAATTTCAATACCATGATGATCCCTGCAATTAACATCCCCAGCAAAATGATCAACATCTGCTGCTTTTGCGTCTGGCTTACTGCCTTAGTACCCCCAGAAACGGTGTATACAATAACAATAGCGCCAATACCTATACAGGTAATATAAATAGGCCATCCCAGGATTACCGACAAGATAATTGCTGGTGCATAGATCGTCATACCTGCAGCCAATCCCCGAGACACCAAAAATAACCCTGCACCAAGTGATCGCGTTTTGAGGTCGAATCTCGACTCCAGATATTCATAGGCAGTGTATACATTGAGTTTGTGGTAGATAGGTATGGCTACAATAGAGATGATGACAATGGCTATAGGCAGACCAAAATAAAATTGAACAAAGCGCATCCCATCATCAAAGGCCTGACCCGGCGTAGACAGGAACGTAATCGCACTAGCCTGGGTAGCCATGATTGATAGGCCTATCGTCCACCATTTCATATCCCGGTTGGACAATAAAAAAGCTTCAATATTTTTGGCGCCACGGCTACGCCATATTCCATATATTACAATAAGCAGGGTAGTAGCGATCAGTACAATCCAGTCCAATGTTCTCATGCAAAAGTACGGCTAAACAGGTAAAATAGAATAATCAGTACAACCAGTTCTCCCAGCACAAACATATACAAGCCTCTCCATGTCTTAAATAAGGGAAAAACTTCGTGCAGATCCTGATCAATCTCAGGATGATTTTTATCGCTTTGATGTTCCTTCATGTCTTTTCTATCTTCTTATCACAGGCAAATGATATTACTTACCCAGTGAAACCATATTAGCAAATAATCTGAACGCTCCGGGAACTCCTGCAGGTAGTTCGCGGAAAAAGGAAAATCCAGTATAAACAAAATATCCCTTCCCATATTCGGTGACGAGCAAAGCTCCTTTCAAAGGCTCTTCTCCTGGATCACTACCTTGAGTCAATGCCTGATAGCGATCATCCCAGATTTCTGCAAAATATAAACCTCTCTCCTGTATCCAATCCTCAAAGTCTGCGGCGGTGATGTCATTGGGCTCGTTAAAAACAGGATGCTCTGGGTTGAGTATGGTTATAGGCGTTTCTTCGACTGTAATGCGATCCCGAGCTATTTTGAGCGGATAGGGTCCGATGTCCTGGGTTTTCATTGCGTAGGAGGTACTATATTGTACAATATAAGTGCCTCCTTCTGCCACATATTTGAGTATTTCGTCCTGAAGATAAGCTATGCGATCACGGGTATTGTAAACCCGTATACCTGCGACTACTGCGCTATATTCCTTTAATTTATCTTTTTGTACCTGATCATCACTCAGGATATCAACCTGATATCCAATTTGCTCCAAACTCATGGGTACTTCATCTCCTGAGCCCATGAGATAGGCAATCTTATTACCCTTTTTGGTAATATCGACCTTCACCAGGCGGGTTTGTGAAGGTTGAGATACCAGTTGGGTAGGTACGTGATCATAAGCTATCTGTTGTAAACTATTGATCTGATGGCCCTCGCTGTCTTTAACAATAAGTGCTCCCACACTTTGGTTTTTAGGGGGTGTGAGGCTCAGATTGACCCATCTCTCTTCTCCGGGCTTTTCAAATTCCACTTTCATGGTGTTGGGGGCTATAGTCCATCCTTCAGGTACTTCAAACTGGAAAGTATCCGTGTAGGGGTCATTTTTATGCGATTTGAGCAAAATTTCGATATTTTTGCTATTCCCATTGGGAAACAGGTATACTTTCTGCGAAATATTGGCAGTAATAGCAGGCATGACTACAAAAGGCCGGTACAATTCACCTACAGCCCTGTCTACGTACTTGTACACAACAGGACTTGTCATGGGTATGACCAGTGGTTCATCCAATCCAAAGCGGAAATAAAATTCCACTTCAATGGCAGGGGGTGTTTCGGGTAGTCCGATAAGTTGTTGCGCTTCGACCGTGTAGATACCTTTCTTTGCAGATTCTTCCAGCCAATAGTGTTCTGTGACGGGAACATTTGTTAAGGGAACAGATATATTCTGCTGATAGAGTTCAACAGCATTTAGCGTGCTATCTATCTCAGGTAGTTCCTGACCTTCACTCAACACCACATTTTCCAGCACGACGGGAAAGTCTGTTCGCTTTATGGCGCTTATGCCTATGAAGACTGTATCGTTCTGCGCTACTGTAGCACGGTTGCTGTTGGCTTCAAAATATAGCCCTGAGCAGTAAGCGATTAGCCTTTTCAAGTCCTTCATTTTTACCGCTGGCCAATATCCCTCCATGCCCTCTAGCTCGCGATAGGCGTCTAGTAGATGAGGAACTATTGTAGAGGGATCTGTTGGCTCAAATTCTGCAATGGCTTTTTCGAGGATACGTGCTACATTTTCTCCCCCTTCCACACGATCCCAACTGGTTTCGATCCCTTCCATGGGATCTTCATCTGCCAATGGTCCCTCAATCAGCAGTATCTGCTCTAGTTGTTCGCCTCTGAGCTTGGCCGTACCAAATGCCTGGCATTTGTGCTTACTCCTTGCTTCAGCAGCAATTTCACCATAACCCTTACCCAGTAGAGGATTGTATTGATCAACATTAATCTTGATGATCTTGGGAAGATCATCTTCAGAGGGCTGATAATTGCGCCACGTATAGAGATTCCAGAATATCCTTTTAGGTTGCCATAGCTCTACATATTGCAATTGTTCGGGATAAGCATTGGGTTGAGCAGCCATGTGAAAAGCTTCTCTGGCAAGTATGGCAGAAGCTGTGTGATGACCATGTCCCCCACCTCCACGATCGGGTTCTGCAAAACGCGTCACAATAATATCTGGACGAAACTTCCTGATGGCCCAAACTACATCTCCCAAAATTTTTTCCTTATCCCAAACAGATAGGGTCTCTTCGGGATTCTTGGAGTATCCAAAATCAATTGCCCGGCTAAACATCTGTTCTCCACCATCCACGCTACGTGCTGCCAGCAGTTCCTGAGTTCTCAGTACCCCAAGCATACTACCTTTTTCATCTCCTATGAGATTCTGTCCTCCATCCCCACGTGTCAAAGCCAGATAGCCTGTCCTGTATCCTTTTTCCTGAGAAAAATAAGAGATCAGCCGCGTATTCTCATCATCGGGATGAGCTGCGATATATAATACACTTCCCAATACCCGCATGTGTTGCAGCTCAAGTTGTACCTCACCAATATGCATAGCAGGCATGGGAGCCTGAGCACGTATCGAAAAACTGGAAATCAATGCAATCAACAGAAGGAAGATATATCTTCGATTATTCATGTTCATATATCATCTGCCATTAGGAAACTTTTATCAAAAAAATGACTTTTGTAGAATTGTAAATAAACATTAATTCCTGACTCAGATCAAATAAATTTCCAACTAGCAGTTATATTATTTGGGTTTAAACAATTTTTAGTAACTTCATTTAACGGATTTCGTGTAACAGCAGCAATCATCCTTTAAATCCACGTCTGATGCTAGCTATCATTGCAAGAGTATGTTTAGTTTTTTTTTCCATAGGACTGTTTAACGATTGTGGTAGAAATCTTTATCAGCAAAACGAATCATTTAGTAGAAGATCACTCACACGCAATATGTTTGACAAGGGTGAGATCTTATGGGTATACAGCAGTGAAGATTCTCTTGCTACCAACATGTTTATCTCGTTGAGTCATAAAATTCAGGCTTCCGTCAGTGATCATGGCCTTAAAATTATCCCGAGAGTTGATACCCTTGTCACGAGGGAAGAACTGGAATCCTATCCACTTTTCATAACTGCAAATCTCGGCAATCAGATCATATGGCAGCACTTTGAGGATCAGCTACCTTATGGATATCAAAATGATAGTCTGATCACTACGCTGGGCTCTCACAAACTGTCAACTTCACATGTATGGTCCTTATCTGTTTATCCGCATCCCTATGCCTCAAAATTCCCTTTGTATATCTATACAGGATTGTCTGATCGTGAAATTGCCAACCGTCTCTATCAGAGCGATGTAAGTAGCTGGCGTTGGATGTTTTACAATGCCTGGAGTTATGAACTTTTTGAAGGAGAAAAACGGGTGATGATGGGCTATTTGAAAGAAGATGAAAAAGGCACCTGGACATTTGACGAGTATAATCACTGGGATTATACTCGTGGAAAGGCTCTTGAATGTGTGTCGGGACATTTTGAAGTAAAAAGACATGGTGAGATAGATGAAGCCAGGTTGTCAGAACTATTAACCAGGCTGAAGGAGAGTTATCTTGCTTTGACCAATCGGCTTAGCCTGCCACAGCTATCGGAGGCGGTAATATTACACGTATATCCCAGTGCAGAAGACAAAGGATTACAACTCCTCAATACCAATCAAATGCATGCTGATTTTGAAGAAAGATCGTTGTTTACAGTGGTTCATGATGCCTTCTCCTATCATCACATTTTTACCGCCAACCAATTACTGCTGAGGACACAGCTAGGACAACCCGTACAACCCGCACTGGAATCTGGTTTGGCTGCACAGTATACCGAACCTTGGAAAGGTGATGGATTACACGAATGGGGTTATCGTCTACACCGGGCAGAAGCACTTCTTTCCCTGGAAGAACTGGTAACTACAGAACTATTCAATCAGTCATCTAGTCTCATCCGGCAACTGAGTTCTGCATTATGGGTAGAATTTTTATGGAAAAGATGGGGTAAGGACCAGTTTTTGGCTTCTTATGACTCATGGTCTCCTGGCCCACAGGAAGTCAATGCACTGAAACCAGCATGGGATCAATACCTGGAAGAACTTTCTAGTCATCAGACGCTACCAGGTAACGAATTTCATCGCAAGGATGAAGAAGCAAGGCTTAAAGGGTTCAATTTTGCTCATGAAGGGTATCGCATTTACAATGGATATATTTCCCGAAAAGCAGAAGAAGCAATCGAATCTATCTGGCAACATGGCTCAAATGCTATCGCCATCATCCCCTACACAGGTACTCGTAGTATCGAAAAACCCCATCCCTTCCGTTTTTCCGATAGGGCTGGATCTGAAAATGATGAAAGTGTAATCTTTTCCACACACTATGCACATAAAAGAGGGATGAAAGTGATGCTGAAACCTCAAATATGGGTGAGTGGAGTATGGCCCGGAGATATCAAAATGCAATCTCAGGAGGATTGGGATTTGTTCTTTCAATATTACCGGAAATGGATTATGCACTATGCCCTTATGGCAAGTCTCCATAACATAGAAATCTTCTGTGCAGGAGTAGAGTTGGTACATACCACTATCGAGCAGCCTGATCAATGGAGAGAACTCCTGGAGGATATCAGGAAAATTTATTCTGGCAAAGTAGTGTATGCAGCTAATTGGGGCAAGGAGTTCGAACAACTTTCATTCTGGGACGAACTCGATTATATTGGGATAGATTGTTATTATCCCCTTTCTGACAATGAAACGGCTTCCAAAGCAGAGCTCAAACACAATTTTGAAACAATTACCCACAAACTTATTGCCAAATCACAAAAATACGACAAACCCCTTATTTTCACCGAAATTGGGTTTCGCAGTATAGATGCACCGTGGCAACAACCTCATGCTCACCCTGATGGGAAAACACCCAATAAAGAACATCAGGCATTGTGTTATGAAGTTGTATCAGAAGTATTACAAGATCAATCATGGTGTCAGGGCATTTTCTGGTGGAAATGGCCTAGCTATCTGGAATATTCTGCAAATAATCCTACTGCATTTACACCCTACGGAAAGCCTGCTTCTAAAATAGTGAGAAAATGGTTTTTAGAAGATTTCTGATCCGCTGGCACATGGATTTTCATGCGAAAAATCTTGTAGTTTGATTTTTATAATTAGTTTTACGTCATGAAAATACATTTTATTGCCCTCGGGGGCAGTATCATGCACAGCTTGGCTATTGCCTTGAAACAGTCGGGCCATGTCATCACAGGCTCCGACGATAACATTTACGATCCGGCAAAGTCCCGTTTGGAGGTGCATGGATTGCTGCCAGAGACTCCTGGCTGGGATCCATCCAGGATAAATGGCACGCTGGATGCGGTGATTCTGGGAATGCATGCCTTTCAGGATAATCCTGAACTTGAGCAAGCAAAATCACTACAGATTCCCATTTATTCTTTCCCGGAATTTATCTACGAACAAAGCAGGAATAAACACCGTGTCGTCATTACGGGAAGCTATGGCAAAACAACTGTTACAGCCATGATCATGCACGTACTCAAGGGAGTAGGCAAGGATTTTGACTATCTTGTGGGAGCTCAGGTCCCAGGCTTTGACAACCCTGTCAGAATCACAGAAGATGCTCCGCTAATCGTTGTGGAAGGAGATGAATACCTCTCCTCCAAGATTGACCCCAGGCCCAAATTTTTACACTACCAGGGACATATGGTCGTAATCAATGGTATTTCATGGGATCATATCAATGTGTTTCCTACTGAAGAAGCGTATGTGAAGCAATTTGCTGATTTGCTACAATCCCTGGAAAAAGCTGCTGACGTCATATATAATCAAGAAGACAAACACCTTGTACAACTGATCAAACAATTCACCAACGAAAGTTATTACCTCCATCCATTCAAGGCACCATCATCGCAAGTCAGAAAAGGAAACTGGGAAATTAAGTTGGAAGGAAAGAAACAACAAGTACAAATCATTGGCGAGCATAATATGGTCAACATAGCCGCTGCATGGAAGGCGTGTGAATTACTCAGTGTAGAACTTCCGGACTTTCTCCATCATATCAGTACCTTTAAAGGAGCTGCAATACGGATGGAAATCGTCCATCAAGATGAAAATAGCGTTATTATACGTGATTATGCGCATGCACCCGAAAAAGTCAAGGCTACATTGGATGCTGTCAAAACTACTTTCAAGGATCATACAGTGATCGCTTGTGTAGAGCTACATACCTTTAGTAGCCTTAACCGGGACTTTTTGCCGCGTTACAGCAGGACGCTGACTACTGCTGATCACGCTATCGTATTTGTCAAGCCAGATCAATTTGCCAAAAGAAGAATGGAACCCTTGAGAGAAGAAGAAATACGCAAAGCATTTGATGAAAAAAAATTGATCTATATACAAGCTGTTGATGATCTTCAACAGCAAATCAAATCCTTTGCTAAAGGGAAATATGCAATATTGCTTATGTCTTCCGGAAATTTTGGGGGTATGGAGATACACCAACTCCTTAAAGAACTTACAGTAGAATAAAAACATTGATATGGGTCAAATAGTTCGATAGATATGTCCACAAGTAAAAAGATAGATGGATCCTCATTTGTAGTAAAAACGGGAATGTGGTTCCTGATGGTTACGATTATCCTACTTTTCACAGCTTTCACTTTCGGGTTTTTCACAAGTGTGAGAAAAGATACAGGTATACAACTTCCCAACGCTTTTTATATCAGCACATTTGTTTTGTTTTTGAGTAGTATCCTACTTCACCGTAGCAAAGAACAAATCACATTTAACAAGAGTCCGAGCCTAGTGTCCTACACGTTGTTATTGGGTATGGCTTTTTTATGTGTGCAAGGTTGGGGTTGGTATGAACTCTACCACCAGAGTAGTCGGATGCCTGATGATAAGATGCAGGGATTCAACTACCTGTATCTACTCAGCGGTATGCACGCACTCCATATCATTGCAGGTATTTTTCTTCTTCTTTACGTCATTTTGAAATTTCCTGGCAAAGGCAAGCGCTACTTGGAAATAGCTACGTATTTTTGGCATTTTCTAGGACTTCTTTGGATATATCTACTCACAGTATTGCTGATTAATCTGTAAAAGTCTCCTTGCTTACATGAGTCCTTAGTTCAATGCAATCATATACACTTCATGATGATACGCGCAATAACCCTGCTTCTGCTGTTGTGGATGATCCGCTTCCTTCCAGCTCAACCTATCATTGATTCACATTTTGAACTGGTCAGAGGGGAATTCTCTGGAGAAAATGCCTATGCGACAACTAGCTATGTAGAACAATATTTCAGATTGCCTGGTAACAGTGGGTTTGATTCCAGTATTTACTATGTACAAAACATCCTGGGGGCTGCGGGATTCAAACCAGAAGCAGCAGAACCCGAAAGCCGGATGACCTATCGCATTGAGCGTATCCCAATGGATTTTCTTGCATGGGAACCCCTTAGTGCTACCCTGCATATCGTAGGCAATGATCAGCCTTTGCTGGACTTCAAGACCAACCGGAACATGATCTGTATCAATAGCCATGCAACTCCTCGTGAAGGTATAAAAACAGAATTGGTCAACATAACCCATATTGATGATCTCAAAAACAAGGATGTAGCTGGAAAAATCGTTATGGCAGATGGAAATGTTGGACAATTATTCTATCAGGCAGTTATCCAGCAGAAAGCATTGGGCGTTTTGGCTTATAGCATACCCTCTTACAATCAGCCAGAAAAGTATAAGCATTCTATTCCATTCAGATCCATTCCACAAATCAAAAACAATACAGGCTGGGCTATTAGTCTATCCTATCACGCTCGGGAGCAACTGCTAAATGCGCTGGAACAGGGTAGGGTTGAGCTGGAGGTCAATATCCAGACCCGTATATACGCTTCGACAGAACTTGCTTTGATCGCTGAAATTAAAGGGAGCAGAGCCCCTAAAGAAAGATTCGTTTTCAGCGCGCATGTGCAGGAACCCGGTGCAAATGATAATGCTTCGGGTGTAGGGTGTCAAGCAGAAATGGCTCGTGTCATGGCAGAGCTGGTGGACTCTGGCAAAGTAGATCCAGCAAGAACAATCACTTTTCTTTGGGGGGATGAAATCGATATGACACGTAGATACATACAAGGAGATAAAGAGAGATCCCAAAACATCAAGTGGGGGATAAGCCTGGATATGGTTGGGGAAGATACTGATAAAACGGGTGGAGTATTTCTCATTGAAAAAATGCCTGATCCTTCGGCTATATGGACCAGGGGAGATGATCAGCATACTGAGTGGGGTTCTACTCATGTGAGCAAAGATGATCTCAATCCCCATTACTTTAATGATTTGGTTCAATATATCTGTGATAGACAAGGTGAGCATGCCAACTGGAAAGTGAGCAATAATCCTTATGAGGGTGGAAGTGATCACCAGCCCTTTTTGGATGCAGGTATTCCTGGCTTGCTACTCTGGCATTTTACGGATGTATTTTATCACACAGATGCTGACAGAATTGACAAGGTGTCAAAAAATACTTTGAAAAATGTAGGCATAAGTGCAACAGTAGCAGCCTTAACCTTGTGTTCTGACAATATATTAATCCCGAATCAGGTGATACGGATCACACATGACGCTGCTATCAAAAGGCTCAAAACAGAATTTGAACTCTCATATCTTGCGATCCGGAATGATCCGGATACCAGTACTAGTATCGATAAACAACTGGATATCATCCGTACCTGGACAAGTTGGTATGGACAGGCCTTAAGCGCTATCCACGACCTTATGTTTGAAGAAAATAAAGACATACTGAAAAATGAGATCTTAAAAGCCAAACTGGATATTGAAACCCAAAGTAAGCTCTACTTGGAGACCCTTAAACATCTATAGTTAGCATAAGATCACAACTGCACATTCCATGTAACGGGGACAGGATTGAAAAATATAATCAAAGAAATGTTGATTTTTAAGGTCAAATGCTAATAGCAAAGCTTAAAAAATCCATCACAAGCCTGTTAGATACTCATCTGAATGGTTTTAATCATAGTTATATCTAACTCCATACAAGTATCTGTCTACAGATATGTTTAATTGCAATTTTTAATAATGATTATTTAATTATCCAATAATTTGATTATTTTTACACCGAATAAACAGTTCCTCCTAATTGACTGTAATTATGGATAAGTGAGAAAAGTCATAGGGTATAGTGGAATTGGTGTCATTCCGGAGACACACATATTTCATCATTTATCTTAACATTATATCAAGCTTAAATAAATGGCAAAAATTACATGTAAAATGTAGATAATATCAAATCCAGCAAGAAAAACTTAAGTATTACTCAACATAACTATGATTTCATTTACTATATTGTAAATAATAACTAAAAAAGTTATTAAAATTATATGAATATCTTTCTTCTTTGGGTAAAGCTGTTGTTAAGTGAACTTTTTTGACTATATTTAACATAATTATTATTTAAAGTTAGTAATCATTCTAATTCCCTATTTTATCAATTGAGCTTTACGCAATTTTCGTTTATAGTCTGTTATTTTCACTTTAAAATCCTTATCAGCTATGCGTGAGCAACTTTTTTATATTTATCTCAAGAAAAAAAATGGATTCAGCCACCCCCTTTCCCCTGAAGACTACATTATGTTCTATCGCAAGCCTCAGCGTAGAGCCATGATTCAAAATCATGATGAAGTACAGTGCATCACATGGGATGGTAGAATACTTCAAGCAGGAGAAGCCTTGACTTATCTCAAGCGCGCTGAGAAAAAAGCCGAAAAAATATTTTTTCAAAAATGCTTCAACAAGAAAGACTTTCTAGCGTATCTCAATGAGTATCCACAAGGTCATTACGTGAAAGAAGCGAATGAAATGATCGAAAGGCTTGATCTCGGTAGTTGTAGAACTAAATCCGACTTCGAGCAATACCTAAAAAATTACCCTAAGGGTAAATTTACTAGAGAAGCAAAATCTCGGCTTTTGTCTTTTCAATAATAAATTACTTTGAGGTGATTTCTTACCTCGTGTAGGAGTGATGCAAGTTTACGTTTTTCGAATCATGACAACTAAGGTGTAAACATGTTTCCTCCTCTACCCAGGCTATACATAAATCCTGCGTGGGATTTCATGTATTTCCCCATTAATTCAATGAGCTTTCTTCGAGCATCAATGAGTTTTAATTCCCGAGAGTTGATTAAAAACAAGGAACTTTCACCGTTTTCAAATTTGATCAGCTCAGCTTCTAGCAACTGCTCATAATTCCGGACGTTAGCCACATAATTCAATACCTGCTGATTGTTGAGCTGTATATGCTGGAAGTAAGTCTGTATTTTATTGAGCAGCACACGCTCCTTCTGGGTAATTTTCAGTTCTATATCTCTGAGTTTGATTTGGGTCTTACGTAGATTCGCACGGTCTTTTCTCAGAAAGAGTGGAAAATTCATGGTAACTCCCCATTTATAATGCTGCGGACCAAACCATGCTCCTTCATCCATGGTTTCTTCAAAGGCTTGCTCTGTACTCAGCAAGTTGTAATTAATATTTATTTCAGGCTTTAGATATTCGCGGTTTAACTCGCGATCTATTCCCAGCATCTCCTCTTTATATCCCAGGCTTTGTAATTCGGGATGCAAAAGCAAAACGTCCAACTCATTTAGTAGCGAATCTTCATCTATCGGCTTAGGCAAAAGATCAGGATTCAGGATGACAGGACCTACTGTACCCTCATTCAGGGGTTGCATAAGTTCATCTTCCCAAAGAAAATTTGAGATTATCAGGGTTTTATTTATATAATCCAAAGCTGCAGCCTGACGCTGTACTTCCAACTGCTGAAGCTGGGTGAGCGCTTCAACTGTATCTATACCCGCATAGTCGCCAGCCAGGAATGTCTGCTTCACCGCTTCGAAGCGTACACGAGTCTGCTCTACAGCTTCAGTCAACAAGTGATACTCCGTAAAAGAAGTGGACCAGTCCCAGTAAGCTTTTACCGATTCAAAGAAAAGATCATTCAACATCACCTTTTGATCAACAGCAGTCTGATCCTGAAAAATTTTCGCCTGCCTTAGTCCTGCCCGTTCTTTATCAATAAATAATCCTCTACCCACTGGTACTTCTATCCCCAGTATTCCCTGTCCCTGATTGGGTATACTTCGTTCTGGATTAAGAAACTTTCCATCACTGTAAGCATAAGCTGCTTTCAATTTTACACCACCGACACGAGTTGGGATTTTCACCCCATTTTCTAATATCCTCCAGTAATTCTTGTCCTCATAATACTTATCGTCGTAATCCCCATACAATTTGGGGTCAAATGCTCCTTTTGCTCCCAATAGTTCTGCTTGTGCTGCCTCTGTCATAAGGCCTATCTGCTTGATCACAGGGTGGTAGCGCCCCATAAACTCGAAGTAATCCCCTGGAAGCAGTACATAGGACGAATCCTTATCAGGAATTGTGCCCTGGTAGGTCGTCAACTGTGCCTGAGAGAACAGCGTGGCCAATAATATCGAAACCAGTATCCCTGTTTTATATACGCTAATACCAAGATAGTAAGTCATATTCAGTACTAATGACTTCAAGTTCAACATTACTTGATTAATTTTTTTCCTACAGGCTTATCTTTTTCTTGATCCTTACGCTCATCGCTTATTTTGGCATCATTGAAACCTGTATAATATTCAGGTGGGAATCCATTAAGCTGACGCCAAAGCTCATACCAGACGCTTACGGTGTTGAGTAAGGCAAAAGCATTTACGCCACCTCCTACACGAAGTTCTTTGGGCCAGGGATCATCCAGATCCTCAGCAATCAGGACACGGTATTTACCATTGAGGCTAATATCATTTTCAACCGCAAATACTCTCCCTCCAAAAGTACCAAAGTTGACCCCGGGCCATCCTGCGCCAAAGACAATGGCTGGCCACCCGTCAAATTCAAGACGTACAGGTTGTCCTTTCTTAATCAGGGGTACATCTACAGGTCTGACAAAGATCTCAGTAGCCATTGTGACAGAGACAGAAACGATACTTACTACTCCTTCTCCTTGTTTAACGGTCTCTCCAATTCCGGGCTTTAGAGCTTTGTTGATAATGCCGCCCTGAGGAGCAACAATGTATCTGAAGTTTTGACGATATTCATAGTTAGTCAGCTCGTTTTTCATCTTAGCAACATCTGCTTCCGTATCAAAGAGGTTGGAGCGTGCACTTTGACGTTCGGATTGTGCCTTTTGAATCTTTTCCTGGTATTCATTTACGACGTTGCTAAGTATGATCTGTGCATTTGTGAGCGCTCGCCGGGAAACTTCAAGTTTTTGTTCCTGAGAGGTAAGCTTGGCTTGTGCTTCCTGGCGTTGTTTGCGCATTTTCTCTAATTCAGTACGGGATTTAAGATCCTTCGCAAACAGCGTCTCCCAACGATCTAGCTGTACAATGGCCAGAGAGTCGTTAACACGTGCTGCTATCAGGTCTACACTATCGGCACGTACCTTGAAGCGAGACTGAGCCACTTTATTTCGGTACTCTTCAAGCTTCAATTGAAGTGTAGCCTCCAGGGCATCAATCTGATTAGCCAATGCCTGGGCTTTCATCTCATAGGATTGCATAGCTTCTTGTTTGGCACCAATCTGTTGGGAGGTACGATCAATCAATTGGGGATCAAAAAATTTATCTTTAATTTCCGAAAGATACAGGATCGTATCTCCTTGCCTGATCGAATCCCCTTCATTTACATACCATGCTTCAATCCGCCCATCTACTGTCGAAGCAATAGTCTGTGGGCGCTGAAAGGGATACAAAGTCGTAACATTGCCCTTGCCACTGATACTCTGTCTCCAAGGCAGAAACAGAACAATGAAAGCCGCCAGGAAAAATCCCGCTATCCAATAAACCAAGCTTTTAGCAGTATTAATGCTGATAATCCGTTTGAATGAATCGTATCGATCTACAAAGACTTCTTCGTTAATTCTATTTTCGGATATATTTAGCATGATATATATAATAGGTTGATTGAACTCGGCAGATAAAATATAAGCGTGTTACTGGAATATTTGTGGATAATATGCTTTGTGTGTAATTGCTGGAAAAGTCTCAATATCTATTATTTTTCCATGATCCATAACCACTACACGATCGCAGAGTTTGGCAAATTCAGCATTATTGGAAACGACAATAACAGTTTCAATCTCGTTGCAGGTGATAAAATTACCGATTCTGTCCCGCTCTGATTTATTCCAGATTGAAAAGAAATCATCCATCAGCAAAAGCTTGGGACGTTTTGCAATACATCTAGCCAGAATCAGTTTTCTGATAACGCTCTGTGGGAACTGAGGACCTTCTGGTAAGATCATGGTGTTGAGACCTTCGGGTAGGGACTGTATATATTCTGTCAACCCGATGCGTTCCAATACCCATTGTACATCTTTCAAGGTAACTTCAGGACGGCCCATTGTTAGATTTTCCCATACATTACCACGGAATAATATCTTCTGTGAGAGGCAATCACCGATGTACGCTCTTAAACTGATAGGATCAATATTTCTCACCGGCATGTCATTAAATGCAAGCGTTCCGGAGAAATTTTCATAAAGTCCAGAAATAACATTTAGCAAGAGCGTTTTGCCAGCCCCACTGTGGCCGGAGATACAGACCTTTTCACCAGGGGTTATATCCAATGAGATATCTCTGAGGGAATTTCTTTCCTCACCGGGTAGACTAAAGTTAACATTTCTCAATCTCAGTGCAATTCCTTTATCTGAATTCACTTCTGAAAAATCTACTCCTTCGTGTCGCTCAAGGGGCAGATCCGTAACATTTCCAATTTTTTCTACCGCTGTGAGTACATCGTAGATCGTATCCATACTCAAAATGAATTTTTCTACTGAGTTGATGACAGTAATAATCACAATTTCAGATGCGACAAACTGACCAACATTGATTTCACGCTCTATCAACAGAATACTACCGATGATAAGCAAACCACCTGTGACGATCGTTTTGAATGCTACAATATTTCCAAACTGGGTGATCAGTACCTTGAAATGTTGTTTTCTTGCACCCAGATATTTACTCACCAAATCATCTGTTTTCCTTAATGCAATATCCGTCTCTCCGGATAGTTTGAAGGTACTTAATGTTCTGGCTATCTCCTCCAGCCAGTAAGCTACTTTGTACTTGTAATCTGACTCAGCTAGTGAAGTCTCCAATCCTTTGGGACCTGTAAACCTAAAAATCAGGTAGAGTAAAAGGAGCAAAACCAAGCCAAAAACGATGAAGAAAGGGTGATAAAAAGATAAAAGAATCAAACCAAAAAACATCTGTAAAACAGCTGTTGACAGGTCAATGAGAATTTTGGGAAGGCCTTTTTGAATATTTATGACATCGAATATTCTATTGACCAATTCCGGAGGATAGTATTTAGTCAGCGATTCCATCTTGATACGGGGGAGCCTATAGGCAAACTCAAAGGAAGCCCGGGCAAAAATTCGCTGCTGAAGCATTTCCGTGATCGTAAGCTGCATGACTTGCAATCCTCCTACAACAGCGGTACCTACGATCACAACGACGATCAATATTCTCCATGAGGATGATAGTTCGTTGGCTAGCACCTGACTAATTATGGCTTGTATCCCCAAAGGAAGAGTAAGGGAAATAAGCCCTGCGAAGATCGCATATACGTATATATAGATGATGTCCTTGCGGTCTACAGATAGTAATTTGAAAAATCTGTGTAAAGGTCGACGTTTCTGCATTGATTAATATCTACTATTTTCAACAATAGTTTTACTATTTTACGACATAGTCGTAAAATGTTTCACAAATATATATTAATTATTTTTTAGGCTTAATATTTTTAATTAATAGTAAAACTTTTATATTTGATTCTCGTGCTTCTTTCTATTAGAGAGTTAATATTTGTATATAAAGTAGTTTGAATGTTGGGTTAGTTTAAGACGCGACTGGACATAAAATGTCCGGTTACGTCTTAAGTTACCAAATGGTAAAACATCAGAGAAGTACCTTTGTTCAATCTGTTTAAACAAATCCTATCAACTATGGATACCAACGATTTCCAAGGACAGGTTTTAGCCCAGAAACGAGAGCTTGAGTTCCATGCATACCGGCTGCTAAAGGACAATGATGCGGTACAGGATTTGATTCAGGATACTATGCTAAAGGCTTTTGCTAATCAAGACAAGTTCCGGGCCGGTACAAAAATCGGGGCATGGTTGTATACCATCATGAAAAATACCTTCATCACCCATTACTACCGCCCGGGTACTAAGTACCATTTGGTGGATATAGATGAAATCCCATCAAATTACCGGATGATCAGCTACAATATGGGCATGGATACTCTATCTACGGGAGAAATTGAAAAAGCGATCAATCAACTTCCGCAGAAATTTAAAACCCCATTTACTATGTACAATCAGGGATTCAAGTATGAAGAAATCGCTGAGATTTTGAATCTGCCTCTTGGTACGATTAAAAATAGGATTCACACTGCACGACGAAGCGTGCAGGAACTGCTTCACTCAATGAATTAATAATATATATTGAATCTATTGTCATCAAATCATAAAGCGTATGAGTACGAATGGCAAGTTACTGGAATCATCCAACTTCCAAATTCAAATCAAAATCAGTGAAAGGCTTTATCTAAAAGATCCTCAGGCTACCGAATTAGGGCAAAAAATTGTAGCTAGCAGTATTATTCTAATAGATAGGATGGGAGTTGAGCATTTTACATTCAAGAAACTATCGGATGAGATTCATTCTACGGAAGCCTCTATTTACCGATACTTTGAAAACAAGCATAAGTTATTTCTGTATCTGTTTTCATGGTATTGGAACTGGTTGTCTTACAGATTGACTTTTGAAACTTACAAAGTCAAGGATGCTACTGAAAGACTTAAGATCGCTATTGGAATTTTTTGTCACACATTTACTCCAATATTTGCAAAACCCCAAATGGACCTAGAGGCTTTGCACAGAATCGTCGTCAGTGAATCTCCCAAAGCCTATCTGACCAAGGAAGTGGATACTGATAATAGAGCGGGTGCTTTCCTGAGTTATAAGCGTTTTTGCCGCCAAATAGCCGAAATCATTCGTGAAATGAATCCTGGATATCACTATCCTACATCCCTTATTTCTACAGCTGTGGAGAGTGCACACAATCAGAAATATTTTTCAGAACACCTTCCTTCGCTCACGGAAGTGAGCAATGGAGATAAAGAAGAGATTGAGGCTTTTCTTACTCATATGATTTTTGCAGCAATTTCAGTTTGAGGTTAACCGCTTCAACTAGTGATTGCGCTATACCTTATTTTACGATTTTGAAGGGTTGTAACTTTTGGTAAGTTAAAGATCTCCATAACCACTCCAGTGGTCCAAAACGAAAATGATTGAGCCAGAATTTTGACCATATTAACTGTAATCCTGCTACAACGAAGACAACCCATATCTGTTCTATCCGGTCAAACTGCCCAAATAATCCCAGACCATATCCATAAAAAAGCCCGGTACAAAGGATTGACTGTGTAGCATAATTGGTTAATGCCATTTTCCCTACTGCTTCCAGTCGCTTTTGGAGTCCATATAATTTCCCGGACTGGCAAAGCAGCATGATCATACAGATATACCCAAAGGCTACTCCCAAACTTCCCCAGTAATTGAACTCCTTGCCCCAAAAAAAGGAAAATTCAAACGTCCAACCTACCTGCTCATTTCTCATAATTCCGTAAATAATCAGTAACAGACCTGGGACAAAAGAAATCAACAGTCCTTTCCTGTAAAATCCAATACTTTTTTTGGCTGAGAGAATCTCCCATTTGTAAAGAGCCATACCTACTAACATTAACCCTCCGGACCGCCAAAGGGAGAAAAATAGAAAAATTTGCGTCTGAAATATCCAAGCATATGCGGAATTTATACTGAATTGCTGAGCCAATGAACCTGCAAAGGCTTCTATTTCACGCTGTATTTCGTGAGTATCAGGATTCCAGGTAATCCTTGCACGTTCTAAATCCGCTTCAGACCAATAAGGCAGGGAGTCTACCAACATCGAAGTGGAAAATGTACTGATAGAAAGCATAAAAATTCCCATTACAAATAGCTTGTTTGATTGCAATTTTCTCAATGGAAACAACATCATACCTAGTACTGCATAACTTACCAGAATGTCTCCAAACCAGATAAAATATGCATGCATCATACCTAAAATGAGTAACCAGAACATACGCCTGTAAAACAGACCTGAAGCGTTTCCCATATTAGATTCTGCTTTCTGTGTCCCTAATACAATTCCTGCTCCAAACAGGATGGAAAAAACAGCCATGAATTTAAGATGTGCAACTAAGTAACTGAATCCCCAAATCCATTTGTGGATTCCCGTGAAATTTCCGTACACTGTAGGATTACTATATGCCGCCGTAGGCAGTGAATAGCTTTGTATATTCATGATCAGTATGCCCAATACAGCAAAGCCTCTCAACAAGTCCAGAGAAGGTATTCGAGCTGTGTTTGAGGTCGGTTGGAGTTCTGTAAGGGACATGTGATCAGAAATTCGAATGTTGTCGGGTTCTGTCAAATTTAGGTGGTATGCAGTGTGAGTTTATTCAAACCTCTTCAAATCTGTCGAATAAAACCTCCACTCCGGAGTTTGAATCACCTCATCTGAAGTCAATTCATACCAAGGACTGATATGATTGCCTGGATTCTCTAAAATCTGTATCTCCTGCGCGGGCATATAACTCTGAGCCAGCATAAATATTTTTCTACCTGTGTCTTTATGTTCTGCCATATCTACTACAATCACTGCATGGCCTGGAGAACCTCCTTGTATAAAGATATTACCCACCTGCATTTCATGAATAGAAACCGAAGGAAGCTCCTGGGAGAGTGAAAGGGTTCCTGCATACATAAAGATGGTTTCCAGGTATTTCCAGAAATCTTCATAGCTTTCTGAGGGTAGGCTTCGTTGATTCCAATAGGTGTTATTTCCTTCGACTACGATTCTTCTCCCTTTTCTCCATTCAGCATAATCGACCCGGAAGCCATTGGTGAAGTTGAAGTGGATATCATCGTATTGCTCTTGCTTCCAAAGGTATTCCGCCCGCAATCGCATCACAGCATCAGCACATTGGTGAAGATCCTTATTGCCTACAGGCAAGTCCACTACGGCGACATATACTCCGCGGTTGGGTTTGATCCTTCCGTTGTAATATTTTACCACTGCACCAGCAGGTTTAAGTGGTAATTGTCGCAGATACGTGGCAAAAGAATTTTGGGAAACCGGAATTCTGGTATAACCTGGTGGAGTATGGAAGCGGGTATCAAGGGTCCTTCCTTGTGAATCTGTTAGAATTTCATCATCCGTTTCGGCTGTACTCATTTTTACCTGAGTATCAAACGCTTCATTATGCTGATGCTGACTATGAGAACAGTTCACCAGTAGAAAGGCGTGTATCAGTAATGTAGTAACAGAGAATTTCAAGGATATCAATTAAATAATGCAACAGCATATCAAGTTATACAACTCACCAATAAAAGACTATTTCATTTCCGTTTTATTTATCTCCAAAGCGTTCGAGCGTCAGTACATAACCCATTATTGGCTCTCATGGAATCTACCCTGTAATTTTTCCTTCTTTCAAAGAGAGGTAGATATATTCATGTTTCAATTTAGCCCATTCTCTGATTCCATTGTTCCTTTTTGCAAAAGATGTGTTATCGATGTTATCCAAGTGTTATGTGCTCGCCACATGCGAGATACTGTATGGGATCATCCCATTGCGTCGATGGCGTATGGCTCAATGTAGTAGCGTAATCAACAATCCATGTATTTGTATGCAGGTTGTTGGTTAAAAAATATAGGTTTCGTTGAAAATGAAAAGCTGTATTTGCAATTTTAGCCTGTCAAAGTATTAGGTAAAAAATTCAATCTATGAGTGAAAATAACCAACTTACCACCCGGGACTGGCTTGCGATAGAACGTACACGTCTTGCCAATGAGCGTACATTTCTGGCCTATTTCAGAACCACTATTGTATTTCTGGGATCAGGTATCAGTATATTGGAAATCGAATTTTTCTCTGAGGTCAGGGTGCTGGGAATCGTCCTTACAGCCTTGTCGCCTGTGCTACTGATTATCGGTATTATGAGATTGCTCCATGTGAAAAAAAATATCAAAAAATACTATAAATCCTAAGATAGCTTGCTGCGACTCAGCAAAGCAAATTGACAATTCATTCGTATTTTTCTCGCTTTCATCCACTTTTTGAGGGCAGATCCAAAACATAAAGCCACTTTTGTTCATTCCAATAAATGGAAATACATTTTAGTATGGAAACACTATGTATCATATAGTTCATGCCAATAGAAATTTTTTTATTATGAAAAAGTGGCTTTTATTTATTGCTACGCTTTATATTTTGATGGCGCTATTTGCGTAGGAATACCTTGTATTTTGACTGACCTCATAGTACGGTCACTTTTAGAGCATAAGGTATAATTTCTTGTAAAAAATTTACCCACACCAGCTTTCACAATTGTGGGCTAGCATAGATTCCGCGTTCGCCTACCAGTGTGGGGTCATTCTTCCCCCAAATTCTGGGAAACTGGGTAGAAAAATAAGGAAAGGAATAACAGGTTATTTCATGATATTGATATTTTGACGTATTTAAACGCCATGATCAGCTAAAAGGTTGTTCTGACAATATTAAATAATTGTAAATAGTTTGTAACTCCCATTTTATAGCTCATAGCCTGAAGAGATCCCATGATATGGGTTATATCTGATGTAATGCAAGCCAGTGACCGGCTACTAGCTATGCCTCTAGCTTCCAACCTCCACGGTACTTGCGTTCCACATATTTATTGGCCGGCTTGAAATTGGTAATCTTCATGTTTTCACCATCCCATAAGAGCTTTTTACGACCGGGGAAATGAGGTCGACGTTTGTTAAGACCCGATGCATGATTGAAGCTCAATACTGCCAGATTTCCCATTAATACTGTTTCAGTAAGGGGACCGGCAATGTCAAAGGATGAACTGGTATATGCTCCATGGCCCTCTTTGCAGGCATTTACCCATTGTTGTTGATGCCCATCTGATCCACCATCTACAAATGGCATGGCGGGTTCAGGCAGGTCAATCTCTTTCATCAGACTGGTAGGAAGTAATGTGGGTTTTCTTCCAAAAAGACCCGCCATAATTTTCCCCTCTGTACCCTCAAAAATGATTCCCCCGTCCCATTCTCCCATTTCCTCATCCGGTAGTAGTTCTGCCGGGCGCTTAGGTAGGATCCCCCCATCGTACCAGATCATCTCCACAGGCCCCATATTTTCACGTGCTGGAAACTGGATGTGAATTTTGGATGCAGTAGGATAACTATCAGGCGTCAGTGCCAGTTCAAAGAATCCAGACCAGACCGCTGCTACACTACATTCTACTGATACAGGATATCCCAATTTTAACGCACGAAAGGGAACATCCATGAAATGACATCCCATATCTCCTAAAGCACCTGTACCAAAATCTACCCATCCCCTCCATTTGGCAGGAATATAGATGGGATTAAAATCCCTTTCTGGAGCTGTTCCCAACCATAGATCCCAGTTCAGTTCAGAAGGGATGGCATAATCTCCCTGGGGCGCCTGGATCCCCTGAGGCCATACTGGCCGGTTGGTCCAGACGTGTACAGTATGTACATCCCCGATCAGTCCTGACTGAACCCAGGTCTCTACATGTCGGGTATCATCCCCGCTACTTCCCTGATTGCCCATCTGGGTGACTACCTGGTACTTTTTGGCAGCCTCCGTAAGGATACGTGCTTCATATATATCATGTGTAAGGGGTTTTTCTACATATACGTGTTTACCACGCTTCATGGCATCAAGCGCCATGACAGCATGCATGTGATCAGGAGTGCTGACGATCACTGCATCTATATTGGCATCTTCCTGATCCAACATCTCCCGGTAATCCTTGTAATAGGTAGCTTGATCCCACTTTTTTCTTGCCCTTTCAGCCATTCTGTTGTCCACATCACAGAGAGCGACTATGTTGCCACTTCCTTTATTGTAAGTATTGGTGATATTCACCCATCCTTTTCCACCGACGCCAATGGCTGCTACATTCAGTTTATCACTCGGTGCTGTATATCCAGGTCCACCCAATACATGGCGTGGGAGTATGGTAAGCATGCCTGCCGTAGCAACACTGGATGTGAGAAAGTCTCTTCTTTTCATCATATGAATCCTGCTGTGTTCAATAATAAATTTACCCTGTTACTCATAAAATAAGAAACTTATCTCAAATAAATAAGCGGGCAAATCTGGCTTATTTGCCCGCCCTTAATCAGATTGTGATCGTCACTTCATTATCTTCTACTGTAACAGACAATTTGTTTAACCCAGAAGTAGCTGGACCTTTCACAAGCGATCCATCCTTGTTGAACTCAGATCCATGGCATTTACAACGCAATTTGTCATCGGCTTCTTCCCAATCCCTGTTGCAGCCCGAATGCGGACAAGCACTGGAAAACGCACTGATCGTGCCTCCTATATTGACGATCAGAATATTCTCATTGGGATGCAATAACCATGCATCGTTATTATTGAGAATTGAAAAATCATTGGAGTTCAGGCTAAATGAAACGGTTTTGGCATTATTTCCCGGTGTAGTGGGGGTATTATCTGTCGGTTCGATCTCTTCTTCCTCACTACAACTCTGAAGCGATACTCCTAGAGAGGTTAACAGGGCAGCAGCGCCCATTTGCTGAATAAAGACTTTACGGTTCATAGTTGGATTAATTTTATCTATAAACCTGTCTGCAATATCATTGTTGCTAATATTGAAATAAATCCCCTTTAATGGGGGTAAGTTGGGAGCTCTTGGCATTTTTTGTATTATTAGTTATACAATTATAGAGCTTCTTCACTTATGAAAACAAATGCACTACCACAAGGGGTGATCGTTCCGTTAGTTACCCCTGTAGACTCTAGCTATTCACTGGACCAAGTAGCCACGCAAAATATTATACAGCATATCATTGATCATGACAATGTACCCTTCTTATTGGGGACTACGGGAGAGTCTGCATCCCTATCGCTGGAAAAGAAATACGAACTAGTACAATTTGTATGTAAAGAGTTTGCTGGAAAAACGATACTTTATGCAGGAATATCGGGAAACGCTGTAGAAGAATCTATTGCTGCTGCCAATCAATATGCAAAATGGGGCGTAGATTACGCTGTGGCGCATGTACCTAGCTTTTTTACACTTTCTCCCCTCGAAATGCAACATTATTTTGAATATCTGGCTGATCGTATATCCATCCCTTTGATCGTATACAATATACCCATTGTCACACATCATTCCGTTCCACTAGGTGTGGTAGCCACGTTGAGTCAACATCCCAATATCGTAGGATTGAAGGACTCAGAAAATGATCCGTTTCGTTGGGAACAAGTGCTCAAAACCTGGGGCAATTCTGAGAATTTTTCCATACTGGTAGGTGTCAGCCATATGATGTTACCAGGCTTGTTGGAGGGTGCTCATGGGATCGTTCCCAGTGCCGGTAATATCGACCCTAAAACGCATATCCAGATGTACCGTCATGCTTTGAATCAGGATAAAAAAGAAGCTGAGTACTATTTTGAGATTGCAGAGGCTGTCACTCAGCTTTATACAAATCAACCTGCTCTCGGACACTCACTATTTGCACTGAAAGTTCTGATGCACCGCATTGGCCTGTGCCAGGCCAGAGTACTTCCTCCAATTGGAAAATTGACTGAAGGCGATGTAGCCATTCTGATCAAGGATTTTGAGGCCTTACTAAAGCGGTATGAACTTAGCCTGTTAGGAAGTATTTGATCTCGATAATAAATGGATATTATTCCACTTTCCAAAAGGGCTGCCTAGGGGTTAAGATCTCGTATTTCAGGAGTAGAATGATCCTGACATAAGGGATCTTTGATTATCTTAAAAGAATGTTTTTTGACCATAAAACTTTCGCTTCATATTGTCTTCAAATTCTATGTGTACTTTACTATTATTCAACATACAAGTGTATACTCTCTCAACCCTAAATGAAAACATTCCGCATGAAATATTTCTTCTATTCCCTCTTTCTTACGCTCTTTTTAGGTTCTTTTCAACTAACCTGTAGTCAGGAATTTGAAGTCCGCGGTTCTGTGATAGACTCCCTGGGAGAATCCCTACCAGGGATCACAGCTTCCCTTCAGGATGTCAAAGATCCAAACATTGCGCTGGGAGCTATCACTGATCAGGCGGGGACATTTACCATCAAGGTAAGCGAAGCCGGAAAATATCGCTTCTTGGTTTATTCACCGGGATATCTCTCATACGTTGATACGCTTGACTTTGCCTTCAGGAGAAGAGGATATGACCTGGGAATTATAAAATTATCTGTGCGGGAATTTACTGGAGATTCGGTACTCATTCAGGGAGAAAGACCTGCTGTACTTATACTGGGAGATACTGTAGTGTATAATGCAGCATCCTTCCAGACGAGACCTAATGCGGTGTTGGAAAAGCTATTGGAGCAGTTGCCCGGTATAGAAGTCAATGAAGATGGAAGTGTTACGGCTGAAGGTCAACCCGTCCAGGAAATCAAAATTGATGGGAAGGAGTTTTTTGGTAATAATGTCAAAATGGCTGTTAAAAATATTCCAGTTGAAGCAGTAGAAAAAGTACAGGTTACCGACAGCAAAACGGAAGAATCCGAATTTACAGGAATAAACGACGGCGTGCAGCTTAAAACAATCAACATACAACTGAAACCGGAAAGAAGAAGTGGATACTTTGGCAATGTTGCTGCGGGATATGGTACACCCGATGATCGCTATGTTGGGAAGGCAAATGCCTTTCGCTTTTCTCCCAGAATGCAGCTTTCCATACTGGGATTGGTCAATAACGTCAATGAGGTGGGTTTCGGTGGAGACCAGATCAGGGAATTTATGGGAGGATGGGAAAACATGGGTAATTCTGATTGGAGTTCCAGTGGCGTATCTATCGGTGGAGTAGGAGTGGGATTACCCACTTCCTGGGGAGATGATGAGGGTTTTATCAATACTCAGGCAGGTGGCATCAACCTCAATTATCAAGTCAACGATAAAACCGATCTCACGACAACCTACATCTATGGTGGATCAGGTACTATACGTAGAGAGGAGACCTTCCGGGAAAATTTCCTTCCCGACAATTCATTCACTACAGAAGATACCAACGTCCGAGAGCGCCAGAATGATGGACATGCCTTCAACATGCTTTGGCGTCAGGATATAGATTCCACTCAACAACTCAGAATTCAGGGTGCAGGAAGTTATTCCCAGGAACGCAACGAAAATACTGCAGAGGATCGCAGTATCAGCTCAGAAGGGTTTCTGCAAAACAGCAGTCTCAGAGAAACTGATAATCTGGAGGAGAGCGTAAGAGCCAATATCTCCATCCAATACAGGAAACGTTTTCGCAAGGATGGTCGCAACCTCTATGTAGGAGTAAACGGAGGTATAGGGGAACAGGATCAGGACAATGATATACAATCCTTTAACAAATTCTGGAATAGTGAAAGCGATACCTATGTTGAAGAAACCATTTTACAGGAACAACTATTTGAAGGCAATGAATGGAACTATAGCTTTTATACAGGTTTTAATGAACCGTTGGGCGAACATGATTACATCACCTTGGGATTTAATCGTTCTCAAATGCTAGATGAGAATAAACGCGATGCCTTCGACCTGGATGAAAATGGTAGCGAAGGCCGGGCGCGCAATATTCCTTTAAGTAATCAATTCGAGCGTACCATGGATCAGAATCGCATAAATCTGGGATACAGGCTCGATACAGAACATCTTCGCATTCGTGCAAGCATAAACGGAGAGCAGACCATTTTGAAGAGTGATTATATCTCCGAAGATACGCTACTTAACCAGCGATTTTTCTTCTTGCTACCTGAAGTAGATATCCGATACAGATTTGATAATGATTGGCGGCTGGATCTGGAATACGATACTTACGTTCGCGAACCTTCTCTTTCCCAACTCCAGCCATTTATCGACAACACCAATCCCCTCCGTATTTACCAAGGTAATCCAGGTCTGATCCCAACCTATTACCACCAGATGGAATTTGATTTCCGCAAGTACAACCGGGAAACGAGGCGCAATATGGGCGTTTCTTTGGATCTGGACATCGCACAGGACCCCATTAATACTCAAAAAACAGTCGACGAACAACTCAGGCAAATCTCCATGCCAGTGAACGTAGACCGGGGAATTTCTGCGAGATCGAGATTGTATTATACCTATCCTTTCAAATGGCTTCGAAGTAGCTTATCCGTATATCTGGGTGGAGATTATCGCCAGAATACCGTATTCCTGAATGCAGTTTCCACCGATGTAGAACAATATGCCGGTGAGTTGACCCTCAGGTTGCAAAATCGCGACCGTGAGGTGATTGCATACTACCTACGTGCTGGCTGGGAATTGGCACAGACTAATTATGCTGAAAATACTGACTTCAACCGCCAGACATTCAATCATCGCTATCAAGCCAATATCGATTACAACATTACACCGCAATTGACCATTGCGTCCAACTTCTCCTACAGGATATTTGCCGGGGATGCTTTCAATGAACAACAGAATCTACCTATACTCAGTGCTGAAATACTCTACTATCCCTTTGAATCTTCCCAACTGGAGCTGAAACTCTCAGGGACAGACTTGCTCAACCAAAATCAGGGTATTAGCCGCCGTGCTAATAGCACTTTCATCGAAGAGGAACGCGTCAATACCTTAGCGCGTTATTTCCTGATCTCTGCAGCTTGGAAATTGTCCTCCCTCGGTGTATCTGCAGGAAGAAAAAAATACAGTGAAGACAGATAATGCACATTAAGCAGGTCTTCTGCTAGATTTTGGTCATCTTGATACTCTTAATTCGATCACTGGTGGTAACCCTGACGATATACATCCCCGAATCCAGATTTGAAGCATCGACGTGCAGTGGCTTGCCATGGGTACTGACTACCTGTCGCATCACTTCCTGACCTGTGGCATTGAGTATTTGGATTTCTGTGGCCCGGGAAGATATATTCCCTAACTGCAACTCAAAATTATGCTGAAAAGGATTGGGATATGCCTGAAGTAAAAATTCATGATCATTCTGGCCACCCTGAGTGGTTTGACCAGATTTCAGGGTATATGTCTGTTGATTTCGCAAAGCAGTCTGCACAGCGCTTGTAGTAAAACCTTCCGTACCAGAAAGTAATGAAAACTCCATAGCCATAAAACCCACTTCTTCTGCCTTGTGGCTGGTTTCACGGTCAAGAGAGGTCTCTTCCTGTAGAAATATATTAACAGATGTTTTCTGAAGGAAATCATATCTGATAAGAGCTGGATCGTCCTCTTCTGTAGTTTGAGTATCTGCGAAAAAATAGGGTTTGTATGTATAATTATTAATAAATCCAATTTGAAAGAGTTCATCTGTCACTGCTTTACCCGTTTTTCCAGACTCCATCAACAATCCCTGACCATTTACCTCAGACTCTACTGCTACCCAACCTACAGTCTCTGCAGTCGTATGTAGGTCTTCTCGTTCCTCGGACTTTATTCGCATCCAAAAGCCTTGCGTGCTGATCTCCCTCTTTTGGATAATAACGGTCTGTGTATCATTTTCTGAATTGCAATGGGTAAAGACAACCGGTGGAGCAGGGAATGGAGTAGAGAACCTAATAAAGGTCCATTGATCACGTAAGAGCGTATTACCAGCCTGTATCTTGACCTTGCTCTCTATTTCATATATTCCAGCTTCCATAACCAGAAAACATATTTCTTCTTGTACATGTCTTCCATCCATATATTCCCACTCATCAATTTTGCATTCAAACCTGTTTTTCTCCACTGCTCTTACCCGGGTTGTACAGGGCTGTGCACCGAAGTCGCTTACCGGAGACAGGATGACCACTGGGTCCTCATATTGCTGTTTAAGAGAAATAGATTCCCATTGTTCTACTCGTTGTTGTAGAATACGCGTCCTACCCAATTCCCCAAAATTTATTCGTGGCTGATAGGAAAGGTCTCGACAACCATAATCTCCTGGAGCAACAGTAACATGGGAATCTATCAAAGCTGGTTTTTCATCCATATGACTCAAAAATCCAGCAGCCTGCAGATCTTCATCACGAGCTCCCAGCCAGTCCTGAATGATTGTACCAAATATCTGACGGTAGTCGCACTGCAGTTGTTGTTCTACATCCGGAGCTCCTCCCCTGAGCAAATCTTCCCTGAGATTAATATGTTTTCCTGTCATCCCGGGTTTTACATTGCTTCCTACAAGATATACAGGCCCTAAGGTGCCGTGATCCGTTCCATTATTGGCATTTTCGATTATTTTTCTCCCAAACTCAGAAAAAACGGCTGTAAGCACTCGATTTTCTACTTGTAGTGCCTGCAGATCCTGTTGAAACGTAAGTAGGGATTGGGAAAGATCTTTCAGTAATGAGCTATGCCATCCGTTTGTAGGGTCGCTAACATCTACCTGATGTGCATGGGTATCAAATGAGGCTAGGGTAGTGATGAAAATTTTGGTGCGTGAACCACCACTTAGCAGTCTGGCTACCATTTTAAGCTGATAGCCCAATCCTCTGGCATGCGGATAGGATTGGGTATTCCTACCCTTGCGATAGACTTCGTCGATCCGGGTAGCATATTTATTTAAGCTTTGTGTAGTCTGGGTAATATAGCGCATGTGTTTGCCATAGGTTGTTTGCGGAAGACTTTCAAAAGGAACACGCGTGTTGATGCTCAGTACGTTTTGCAAAAATCCACCTACATTGGTCAGTTCTACTTCTACAGAATGCTGGGAATGGGTGTGAAAGCCCAGACTGGGTCCTCCAAGTATGACCCCTAGTGGGTCAGGCTGTTCCTGAGACATATATTGATCAAGGCCCTCGTAGTAGCTCTCCAAGTAACGGCCCATCCACCCTGTCTGAGATTCGATATTGCCATTTTTTCCATCCCCACCTGTCATCAGGATATCACTGGATTTGAAATGAGAACGATTAGGATGGGGATATCCCACACCCTGTATGATGTTGAGCTTACCTTGCTCATAGATATCCTTTAGCTCAGACAAACCAGGATGAAGGCCGGTTTGCTGATTTAACTCGAGTGCCTGATCCAATGTAATGAGTTTTTTTTCAGGCAAGCTCAAATTGGGACGAATACGGGCATACTGGTCATATTGCTCTATGGGTACCAGATTATTCAACCCATCATTTCCCCCACCCAGATAAACCAGGACAATGGCTCTGTCCGAATATTCACAAGCCATGGATGCCATTTCGGGGGATGCAAAGGCCCTTACCGGCAAGCTGTTGAGCAGAAATGGAGTCATCCCCAGGGGGGCACTGATTTTAAGAAAGTCTCTTCTATTCATCATGAATTACATTTCGTATTGGACTGTTTTAAAAAACCTGATAATCTGGAGCACTCATCACTGCAATAAATAATTCCTGTATGGGGCGCAGTACATAACTATCATCTCCCGAGGCGATATACATGTCCCACTCCATACGCCAGTCTTCTTCGCTGGCATTTCCCAACAATAAATCCTTAAATGCTTGTCTTCTGGTAGCATCCGGTGTTACGATGAAGAAAGTGTTCAACACCTGGTCAACCAGTACCTGGGCATCCCCTTGCTGATCAAAACGATTCCGTACATACTGAACCATATCTAATTTCAGGGGCTCAGGTACTATTTTATCACTGTCAATAAGCAGTTTTCCCATTTCCATACGTTCCATGATCGTAATGCCATTTATCCAGTTTTGGCTGTAATTGGGACTGTTGTAAAATCCTCCATAGCCTTCTACATTGTCGGGCATCATAAGTTTTAGACCATAACTGCTGGCATAAAACTTAAGCTGACGCCATAGGTCTTTGAAGTAATATTTGGGTTCCTGATATGGATCAGGGATATGATCTTCATACAACATATTGAAACTAGTAAACATCAGTTCCATTCCCGACTTGATCTTGGCACCACGTACTTGATGAGCATTGTCATCTTCATCGTAAAAATGCTTGCTAGTCAGGAGTTTTCTTAATACTAGGGCCATTTCATAGTTTTGATTTTGCAGCTCATCTGCCAAAGGGTTGATGATATCCCGTTCAATCTCAGCATCAATTAGATCTGAAACAAAATAGCGGTACATACGCCGGACAAAAGACCGGGCTGTCTCCAGCTGATCGAAGATCATGTCTATAAAATCCTGTAGTTCACGGTACATATCCTCTTCATCCTTTGCTCCTTTGATTATTTTTCCTCCAAAGGCATGGCTAAAAGTTTTATCACCTGTATCATGATGGCGGATATCGGCAAAACCGGTCTGCATCTCTGTGTCTGAGTCTATGGGCAGGGGATATCTCCCTATATCTGTAAAGCCTGTGAGCACCCTGGCAGCCTGACGTACATCTTGTTCTGTGTAATGCGTATAATCATCTTTCCCTATTTGCGGTCCCTTGCGGATGGTAAATAATTCCAGAAATTCCCGGGCGTAGTTTTCATTGGGGCTTTCGTGTGTATTGATCCGGTTATTGAGATAGATTAGCATACGCTGATTGAGGGTAACCTTATAGGCAAGTTCTTTGAGATTGCCGTTAGCATAATTCATCATCAGACGCCAGTAATCGAAAGCTTGTGTAGGAGAGCCAAAATCTGCAATGAAGAGGGTGTGATTAAAAAAAGCGAGCTTTTGCCGAATGGTACGACCTCTGGCTAGTTCCTGAATGATCCAGCTTTTGGTCAGCAGGTGCTCTATACTACCAGGTAGCATAGAACCTTGATCCTCTGTAAGAAAAGCTGCACCATTGGAGTAGGAGAGGGGTCCTTCGGGAAGGATTAGACCTTCTGGATTCATCAATTCATCTACTGCCTCAGATGGTGTAAGGTACTGAAAGTGCTGGATTCGCCCATGTGTGACGAAAAAAGTAGTACGGTACAAAAGGTGCCTGGCTGCTTCCAGACCAAGCGGAGTATCCTTGAATACAAGTGATGCCATGGGTGTAACTGATCAATGATTTCCTGTCTGATAATCCATTGATGAGCAACTGACTACTAAGGTATCTAACTTTTCTCGCCACAATATACGATAATAAATTAATCCAAAAATAAATATTTATAATTTATCGTTAAAAAAAGTCTTTTCGTCGAATACTGTCTTTTATAATTGCAAGGAATGTGTAATACATTCAGACAGTTATCAACCTCTTTACATGTAATTTCAATTCTTTGAAGACCCCCAAAAAGCTTTTACCAATGCCTTTGATAAAAGTAGGGTAGTGGAAATGAAAAATCCTGGATACCAGATATTGCCCTGCAAGGATAACGATCCAGGTGGAGAACATGGTAGCCAGGGCTGCCCCTATAGTACCCATGTATTGAATTAGGATGATATTCATGACCAAATTGACCAGGATACTACCCAGGAGTATCTTGAGGTTCAGATCTGGTCTTCCAGCAGCATCCATGGTAATGCCAATCATCCGGCCAAAGGGTTTAATCAGGGATATGAAGGCAAAAATCTGTAAAATCGGAGCTGAAGGTAAATAGGCGGTACCTGCGAGGATACGAATGATCAACTCAGGAAAAATGATCAGAAAGATAGCTAGGGGTATGACTGCCCACATCATCCAGGCAATCGCCCGTTGTATGGTATACAGTGGAAATTCTTTTTTACTAGTGGCCTGAATTCTCTCGCTGACTTTGGGATAGTATACCTGCGCAATGGCTGTAAGTGGCACTTCCAAATAATTGATAATACGGCTGGCAATGCTGTAAAGCGCCACTGCCTGAGGATTGATCATGAAGCCGATCATGAGTATGTCTACTTTCTTGTAGATCATAGATCCCAGACCGGTACTGGCACTGAATTTCCCAAAATGAAATAGCTTGTTCACCCATTCTATTTTTACAGGAGAAAGCTTAATATCTCTCCGGCTGAAAAATGTGATGATACAGGCTCCCAAGAAATAACCCAACCCTTGAAATAGCATGAGCCAGAGCAGATTGTCGCGATTTTCCAAAAAGATAAGCCCAACTACACCCAATATATTACCCAGGCTAGAACCTATGACGGAAAACCATATAACCCTGAAGTTGTGGTGGGAGGTTTGCAGACTTTGAAACAATTGTGCTACAGCAGCAGGGAACGCTACGATAGGGTAATAATACGCCAGTCTGAGTAATTGAGGTGCCTGTAGTTGTAGGTAAAAAAGTTCTACGATGAGCATAAACAGAACAGAGATCAGGATAGTTACTACTAGTTGCAAGAAAAGAGCTGCTGAGAAAATCTCATTCTGATGCGATTTATTACCCACTAGTTGGTTGATAAGCCCATTGTGTATAAAACCCATTCGCGCCGTTTCAATAAAAACATGGAAGGTCAGGTACAACGACCAGACCCCCATGTATTCTGTGCTGAGAAGACGAACCAGAATCAAGAAAGACAAAAACTGAAATCCAAGGCTCGTAGCTTGCTGAAGCATAGCATAGCCCAATATATGGCGCGAGGTTGACATATCTTTTAATATAATCTTTCGGTTATCCGGTAATCGCTCGAAGGGTTGGCGTACCAGTCTTTGTATATAGCCCCATTATTTTCAGCCCACTCTTCAAACTTAGGATAACAGGACATGACTGAATGAGTCTCACGAGGATACCTGAATGGTACGGGAAAATTAATGCCCCATATCAGATTATTTTTTGTTTTGTAGTATCTACCAGAACTTGAATCACTATCATCGTCAAAGGTCCCGAAAAGGCTTGTGTTGACCAGATCTGTGGGCTCTTGATCGGGTAGATGTATCTCATTACCTCGAGTGAGATCTGTGAAAATGAAGGGATTATAGGGTGGTATACCTAGTGCGGACTTGCTTTGTGGGGATGCAAAACTGATGGTAACAGGAATTTCAGCAGGGTTGATCTTAGGATTACCCCTAACGGTGTTGACAAAGCCGCCACCCGGAGAGGCCATAAGCTGATATCCATTATCAAAAGGTATGATAACAGCTTTGTTCTGGCCAGCTTCAGTTCCATTGCCATTCAGATTTACCACACTGTGAAATAACTGTGTGCCATTTACCTGTGATACTGCAGAAGGAGGTACATCCAATTGGATACCAAACCCATTTCTATATCCTGCCCCCATGGCTTCCAGTCTGTAGCTGGCAACAATTCCCGTAACATTTCCTCCAGAACTCGTCTGGTATTGATAATTGTATTCAATGACCATATCGTTCATATCATAATCTCCTTTCCTAGGCCAAAAGTCCTCAAAAGCCAATGTTCCATACGTATTTTTACCCGGGAAGTAAGAATCAAAAGCTTTGGTGGGATCATTGGGATACTGGTCAAACTCATCATCTACCCCATCGCCATCTGTATCCGAGGGGACTTGTGTGACCTCAGCCATGTCTTCTCTTATAATTGCTTCATAAGGGTTAGCTGATACAAAAAATACGGCATCATTAAAGTCTTTATCTCCACCTGGTCGATCTATATCTTCTATACCAATCAACAAGAGATCTCTGGCTTCATCGTTGAGGGTAACGATATGGCTCCTGTTTTCTGCGGTGGTGAACGTATTAAACGCTTTATTGGAGAATTTCACCTGATCTTTAGTTCCTTCTTCCACCAGGTTTGTTACAGAATTATATCCATCGGGAATGAGAAACCATCCTATTCCTGTATTAGAGTTGAATCTTCCCAAATAGACCTGATCTCCGCTTTTCATTCCACCACCAGATCCTCCATAGGAAAGGTTAGGGAAAATAATGGTAAGATTGTTGATATTGTCGACAGATTGAGGCGGATTGCTGAGGTTATAAGTATAGTATCCCAAAGCATTTTTATACCCAGCACCTTCGTGTACAAAGGTGATGTACACATCACATAATGCCCGTAGTTTGATATCTGCGTCTACTCCATTTGCTATATATTCAGGGTTACGCCGAGGGACTTCTGAGCCTTCTGGAAGAGATGCATTGACAAGCGCGAGCAGATCACTGCTTACATTATACCGCTGAGCTTCCAAATAATCGGGTACTCCATTTTTGTTGTAAGAACCCATATATTCAAAATCGATCAAGGCAGAGCGGGTAGTAACCATAGGCCGTTCTCTAAGAGGAATCCTGGAATAAGATACTGGTTCTAGATCCTGTACTACTATCACACCGGGATCTGGACTATCTCCACCGATCGTGAAACTACGCTGGGAACTGGAGATTCGGATCTTGTGGAGTTGAGGAATTCCAATATAGGAAGTTTTGACAAAGATGCTATCAGCAAAAGATGGCAATACAATCGAAGTACTGAACATTCCCGCATCATCGGTCATACCGTATTCGAGAATAGATGAATCATTTTCGGGATGGTAAAGGCTCATCGATAGAGGTACTTTGGGCAGCGGAGTATTGTTATTAGAAAGAATACGAAGTTCAATGTTCGTTACCTGAGTTGTTGAGTAATCAAAATGATCAGATATGACCATATCTCCGTTTCCTACGGGATCCGGCAAGGTTTCACTATCTGGCACACGCAAACAAGCAATCGAAACAAGAAATAGGAATGGGATCAGTTTTAAGTTCATAGTTTATTAATTGATCTTAACACAAATATATGAATAATTTATTTATAGAATTATACATTAAATAAATTAAATTAAATTTAACACAATTTAATGAACTCAATCCTTAGGAGCATTGTATATCGATCGGGGACTCTTATGTAAAGTTGAAAGGGAGTTTATGATAGATAGCTATTTTTCGTGAATGGTACGCGGAACCTTACGAAAACTGCCATCCCAGAAATTGACGCGATTGTATAATAGATTTTCAGGAAAAAATAATCGGACTTTAGTTCCCTGGATACCATGATCGTGTGCGGTAATGGAAACCTGAGCTTGATATTTGGAAAGAATTTTTCTTACAATGGTCAACCCGACCCCGGCACCGTGCAATTTTTTTTCCGTATCCAAGGTTTCAAAAATATTAAATACTCTTTCGTGATATCGCGGATCAATACCGGGCCCATTGTCAATAAAAGAAAGTGCAAGTCCATTCTGGGTTTCTTCCTGAAAGACACATATTTTGACGGGTTTTCCTGGGGTTTGATGTTTGATGGCATTGAGTATAATTTCTGTAAATATAGTTCTCAGATCCTGTTCCCAGATTAGCAATTGAGGAATCTCATCAGGTACAGATATCTGTATTTCGGTGCTTGTCGATAGATTGGCGTCAATCTGGGTAAGTAGCTTGTTGGGGTCAGTCCATTTGGAATTTCGTTCGATACCTGCTTCTACATACTTTCCTATACCCGCCACCAGGTATTCCATTCTTTGGATATTCTGATAAATCAGATTGATATATTCTTTGACTTCCGGTGAAGCTGCTTTACCAATTTCTGCATCCAGAAAATGCGTGAGTGTAGCAATACCTCTTACGGGTGTCTTCAGATCATGAGACGCCATACTGGTGAAATTCCTCAGGTCATGGTTGAGATATTGTAACTTTTGGATCAGTGAGTTTTGTTTATTGTTACTTAATTTGAGATGGTCATTTTGGAGTTCTATAATTTTCTTCTGGAAAAAATCTATACGGTCATTCCGTTCAATGATATACCCGGCTACCAGTCCCACGATAGCCACAGTATTTACAGAAATAATTTCAAACAGATCTACAGCATAAGGATTATCTCTTAAAAAAAGTTGACCTGCGGAATAGGAAATCATGATTGCTGGGATAAATAAATACTGATATTTAATAAAAATCCTCCCCATGCAAGCTGTATAAACCAGCACCATCATGGATGCAAGGCTTAGATATACAGGAATTACAAAGGGTAAGGAAGAGATCAGTAATAAACCTAACTGAGCGATAAGGAGCAAAACAATGCTTATAAACTGAATAGTATGTGTGTGCCGGAACTCGGGTGTAAAGGAGAGGAGCAAACAGATGAGCGAAACTGGCAAGACTATACCAAGTCGAATTGTAGCAATGGGGATATACTGATCACCATACAACAAGAAATCTAAAAATGCATATCCTCCGTATATCAAACCTCCCAACAGCGCAGCAATGCGCATATACCATAGATCATAATCTATGCGATATTCACGGTACTCCTGTTCAAATAGCCTGTTATTAAATACTAGAGTTACCGGGTGCATCCGCTTTGTAAGTTTATCCAGCATATGCTCAGCTACTACATGATTAGATTATCGAATATGCACAAATATAAAACATAAATAGTAATTTTTTATATATAAATTATTCGATATATTATATACAGGGCTCTTTCAGCATGAAATAATAGGAAAGTTTAGATAGATTAACAGAAATTTACAGGTGTTTTTTAACCTTTTTAGTAGTAAAAACGTAATAGTCTATAAAACTCATCAATCTATGGAATCACTAGCAATTGGGTTAAGTGTAACAACATTTGCATATGCAATTATTCTCTATCTAATATATGGAGAATGGAAAACGAAAGTTAGATTGTTTGTAGTTCGCATCAAATCAGTAATGATAATAATCCCAGTGTTTAGGGAAAAACTGCTCAAATCACTCAGAGCTACAGCTTTCTATCGCATAAAGTTTGCTAAAAAACTGGTTGGGGTATCGGGCGTCAGGGGTAGGGGATGAGTTACATTTCCTTTAAGATACAATTAACCAGATAAAAGTCCTGTTCCTTCGTAGTTCTATTATATCGATTGAAGAACTTTTTACCGGCTATGGTATTATTTTAGGTAAGCATACCCAAAGTCCATCAATCTTCCAGATAGTAATCACTATTAAATGAGCATAAAGCTTTAAGATTTCACTTCACTTTTTTGCGTTATCGCTGTATAATAATGTTTACAGTTGTATCGTCTTGAAAAAAGTATAGTCATTTTTCAGGACTAAGTATTGCCCTATAATTTATATTATGTTAAGTAAAATAGCTAAAATTATTAGTTGATAGTTATGGGCTATTCGATCGCCCTCTTTGCCCGAATCCGATCTCAAAAAAAATACCTTCCTTTCCCGGAAACTATATTTTAACTCAACCAGCCAAATCCTCACCCAACATTTCATTGAAAGATTGTTGTGATTTGATTTCCGGATCAATACAGTCTTTCAATCAGATACCCCTGCCCTACCCCCGGATATATTTAGGATGTATACACCCAGTTTCTCAACTCTAATTGATTTTGTTTCATAATTTTAATCATCTTGCATATAAATAAACTATGAAGCCATGAAAAACTCAATTGTAATGAACATAGGTCTATTTCTGGGACTGAGTATATCAGCTTTGAACTCCCTCTACAGCCAGTCAAACACCCATGAATGGGCATCCCTTGGTACGATATGGAACTATAAAGGGTGTACTTTTTATGGAAATACTACCTTCCCGGTTCCTTTCATATCTCAAAAAGATACGCTTATTGAAGGCAAAACCTGCAAAGTGATTTATCATGATATAATTGACTATTACAGATTTTACTTATATACCAGTGGAGATACTGTGTATCAATATGTGGATAGTGCATTTCGTGTACTATATAATTTCAATCTTGAACCTGGTGATACCCTGAGATCTTATGTAGATGAATGCAATGATTTTCTGGAAGTACGTATAGATTCAATTACTTCCATACAATTTGGAGATCAAGATTTGAGGGTGCAATGGATTTCACCTATCTGGAATAATCCTTGTGACTCTTATTTCTTTGGCGGGCCCATCATTGAAAAAATTGGAAATCTCACCTTCCTGGTTCCACTATTTGGAGCAGTAGACCCGCCTATTTCCTGTGGATTTATCGGTTATTACGATCCCAGTTGCGAACAGTTCACTGACTCCCTGAGCAAAATCCAGCTTACCGGAACGGATTCCCTTAACGTGTGCTTTTTCGATCCACAAGATTTTGTACCTATAAAAAATACACTTAAGTCCGATAATCATATAACTGTGTTCCCTAATCCTGCAAAGGATATCATCTCTATCCAATCGATCAACTCTTCCCTTCGTCAGATAGAAATATATGATTTCCATGGAAGATTGATAATTCATCTAACATTGCCCCCTACATATAATCACCTACTCAATACCGGTGAATTAAAAAAGGGGCATTACTTCCTCGTAATCAACAGATTTTCCAGGGAATCCTATGTCAAACATGTAATTATCCAGTAGGTCCAGGGCATGCCCTGGACCTACTGAAACCCTGCCCTGGACCTACTGAAACCCTGCCCTGGACCTACTGAAACCCTGCCCTGGACC
>CAYXVE010000034.1:0-10461 GCA_964468435.1 uncultured Bacteroidia bacterium
GTTACTCCTGCCCATAAGGGACTTGCACCCTCTAGATTAATCCATATCTTTATATAGAAAAGATGCCCATACCGGGCACACACAATGGCTATGCGCACATGCCTTTACTGAGCTATTTGAAACTGAAGTGCAAAACCGAAACTTTACTAGGTATTTAGAAAGTTCAAAGGCACATGCCATACCTGATCGTTGTAACCAAAACAACTGGAAAAACTAAAGAACTCAGATGGATGGTTTATTGATAGTATCTGGCAAAATTACGTAGCTTATGACCACTGAAATTTCAGATCAACGTATCCGTCCGGCTAATCCCGCCTGTCATCGCATCGTATGATTGAGGATGTTGGCATCCCTAAGAATCGTTAACACCCTAACAAATTGACTACTTGGAAATGCTGATATGAAAATGTAAGAATTATTGAGGGATTGGAAACTCAACTGAGATGCATGCAAAAGCATATATGTCATATTAAAACGCTCTTTCCAGAATCGATTTTGCTTATTGCATCCATGCGGTCTGTCTCCAATAATGGGATGGAGAATATGTGCCATGTGTTTTCTCAGTTGGTGAAACCGGCCAGTTTCAGGACATAATTTCACCAAACTATAGCGAGAAGTAGGATACTTTCCGGATGAAACAGGAATTTCAAAATACTCCAGACATTCATAATGTGTGATGGCTTCCTGGATCTTATTTTCATGTGTGAGTGAATAGTTAATTATGCCCTTTGAAGGAGCAAAGCCCCTGAGTATCGCCAGATAGGTCTTTTGTACCTTTCTCGTTTCAAAAAGCTGGCGGACTTGCTTGTGTACTTCAACAGATTTGGCAAATAGCAGTACACCAGAAGTCTTGCGATCCAATCTGTGTACAGGATATAACTTCATTCCTGTCTGATCTCTCAGTAACTGAAGGGCAAACACATTTGCATCACGGGCTATTTTGGTACGATGCACCAACAAGCCATGGGGCTTGTTGATCGCAATCAAGTCCTCGCTTTCAAAGATGACTTCCAGAGGTATATTATCTTGAATCAATTGTACAGATTATGACCTAGCTAGTGTATCCGGTAGCCCTACGTATAAGACAGTTTAATTTTTAGCCATAAGCTTCTGTTTTGTAAGTTGAGCCTACGCTTAAACCTGATGGTAGCTTTATACGGAACATTTCCAGAATTACCGGTCTTTCAATAATTGATAATTGGTAAAACCGCCAATGGTTTGACCCTTCAGAAAATGCTGCTCTACCAGAGATATAAGTCTGTACTTAAGCCTCTCATGCTTAAACAATTTACGATTTCGTGGAACCGGACCCTCTGTTTTTAGCTGATCAGCCCAATCAAATCTTTCGATCCACTCTCTCATGATAGCGGGATGATCTCCATTGAATTTACAAGCCAGCCTCATGGGACCATAATCGAAGCTATTTCCCTGATCTTGATAAATTTCGTTGACTCTTTTCCTACCTTTGTGTATGGTATCCAGTGCCTTACGCTTATTTTGCATATATCTTGGCGGACGCACCCAACCGTAATGATATACATAGGCGTTGGCTCTCGCTACGTTGAGTTTGTAGGTTCCCGCTTGTTGCCTGTAATTTTGGTAGTCAAAACCAGGAATTCTCCTGAATGATTGAGCAGATTCCCAGGAGTGTATATCCGGATCGTTGCGAATAATGCGTATCTCGTGCTTATACCATCCATGTGATGTTTGATGATGCTGATAATCCCCCCAAAAATGTAGGTAGTCAAAAAGCAATCCTTCAACTTTAGTATCACCTAACAGCGCTTCGCACCTTTGATAGATGTTTGAGAGATACTTCTCATGAATCACTTCATCTGCCTGCAGATAAAACAACCAGTCTCCAGAGCAGGCCTCTTTAGCTATATCTGTCTGATGTGCGTTTTCTGTCCCATTTGGATAGGTATCAAGGTTCCAGACTGTGTCAATAATTTTGATTTTAGGAGAGCCTATACTCTCTATTTCGTACCGGGTAGAGTCATCTTCATCACAATCCCCTAAGGCTACCACATATTCATCGACAATGGGTAAAATAGAAGAAATAGACGCTTTAATGGGATAATACAATTTGGTTGCATTCTTGACCATTGTGAAACCACTAATCTTCATATAAAATAAGTATCATAAGAGATTGAACATCATAAACGCATCATTTCCAACTAGCAAATAAAGACTCTCTATCTGACAGGCAGTTTGTTCCTAAAAGCATCACCACAACAGACGGTCGGGCTGATGAAAGATCAAAAAATGCCATCTGGCACAGTATATAAGTATTATCGTACACAGTCTGCAAATATCCTGTAATGTTGAGTCTATCGCTAAATTGTTTGCTAATATACTAATATGATAAGGATTTCTCCTATATGTACCAAATTTACCAAATGTAATATCTTTAACGATAAGAATGAAGACGGACCAGTAAAATATCCTTTATCAAATAAATGTTGTATATCGCAAAGGCGTAAAAATCTTTTCAATTATCCTTCCTCAAATTGCAACTTGAGAAGATTTTGGTAAGCTCCATCTACAAGTCGTGAAAGTTCCTGATGAGAGCCTGACTCAATCACCTTGCCTTTATCCAGCACATAAATATTGTCGACTTTGCGGATGGTAGACAAGCGGTGAGCAATGATCAGGGTAGTTCTTCCTTTCATCAGTTCGTCCAGGGCTGCCTGAACCAGTCGCTCGGATTCGGAATCAAGTGAACTGGTAGCTTCATCGAGAATAAGTATCGCCGGATCTTTGAGAATAGCTCGTGCTATGGCGATACGCTGCCGCTGTCCTCCGGACAGCTTAATGCCTCTTTCCCCTACGATGGTATCCAGTCCCTCGGGAAACTGCTGGATAAACTCCCATGCATAGGCTTTTTCAGCGGCTTCGATGATTTCTGCTTCAGAAGCACCTACCCTACCATAAGCTATATTTTCCCGTATTGTGCCCCCAAAAAGAATAACCTCCTGGGGTACTACGCCTATATTAGCTCTTAGCGTTGAAAGGTCGTGGTTGGCCACAAGCTGACCATCTATATATAGCGCCCCATGTTCAATGGTATAAAACTGCAGCAACAGCCTCGTAACAGTTGATTTTCCCGCCCCACTATGCCCTACCAGGGCCACTTTCTCCCCTGGACTGATGTGTAAATCAAAATGATCCAATACGGGTATATCACTTCTGGATGGGTAGGAAAACTGAACATCACGAAATGAGATTTCCCCTCTCAGTCTCTTTGGGTCATGCTGTGCTATGAGTTCCAACTCAGAAGATTCTCCTAAAATTTCTCTGATTCGCTCTGAAGCCCCTATTGTCTTCTGTAATTGACCATATAAATTGCCCATTCCCGCTACAGATCCTCCAATAAAGGCAGTATAGAGCATAAATGAGATCAATTCACCAACTTGTATTTCGCCAGCCTGTATCATCAAAGCTCCTCGCCATATCACTAGAATCACCCCTCCAAAAAGCGCAATGAATATAAAAGAGACAAAAACACCGCGAAAGGTAGCTGATTTGAGAGCTGTCCTGACTACCTTACTCAGTGCTGTTTCGTACTTCCGGGATTCCATCCATTCATTAGTAAAAGACTTCACCACAATGATAGCCTGCAAAGTCTCTTCTACCAATGTATTGGCATATGCGAGTTCATCTTGGGCTTTCTTTGACAATTTCCGGATAAATCGCCCAAACACTATCGCCGCAATGACCAGTAACGGAAAAGTAGCTAGCATAAACAGGGTAAGCTCTGAAGAAACTAATGTAATCAATATGATGACCCCAATGATCAAAGTAAGAATCTGACGAAAAAACTCTGCCAGGGTAAATGAAAGCATATCATGGAGTTGTGTCACATCTGAAGACAAACGACTGGTCAGTTCCCCTACCCTTCGCTGCTCGAAAAATATCATAGGAAGGGTGATAATCTTAGCATACAGGGCATGTCGGATATCTGCCATTCCTCTTTCACTCACTCTGGCAAATAAATAGATCCGGAAAAAAGAAAACAACGACTGCAACACGAGAATGAGTACCAGTACCAAAGCAATCTGATTGATACTGGAAGAACTGAGTAATTGAGATATAGCCTGTTCGCGACGTGCATCCTCAGTAGATTGCAGTTTGGTCAGATCGGAAAGATCGAGCGTTTCACCGGATTCGATTTTTGAAATCAATGAATCTGTTTGCCTGATAAATCCAGTGTTATCTTCCTGCTGAGCTTTCCGAAGAGCTATGATATCTTCCGAAAGAATGACTTCCCCCTGGTTGATTCTTGCCTTCAAGCTCTCAATAGTAGTCCGGGTGGCAGACCTTGGGACAGCACTATCAACCAGTTCTCCCAAAAAGTAAGGCAAAGTAAGCGTTGTACCTGTAGATAATATCAGAAATATCATCCCGAAGATGAAACTCCACTTGTAGGGGATTATGAACTTAAAAATGCCCGCAATTTCATTCAGACCTTTGCGAGTCACCCGCTTTTTTTCTTCAGGTTCAACTTCCTTGCTTAGATTTTGTCTTTCTTTTGCCATGAATGCGAATTAACCGCAAGTATTAAAAATAAACAACCCTTCAGATGCAACCTTGTTTGACAAATGCGCTTGCATATTCAGCATACCTTTCAGCATATCTTTGATACCTATCTACTTTATCTCTTTGCCTGATAACTTCTCCGGCGTTTACTATTTTCTTCAGGTTCTACCGTCATACCATCTTCCAGTCTATTTTTGAGAAATGTGTAGGGTCCAGTAACAACCCGCTGGCCGGCATCTACCCCTTCTTTTACCACAAAATAATCATCGTCTTTAATACCTAACTCTACAGGTACTTTACTACAGCTATTGTCATCATTTACAACAAATACCACTTCTTTTATTTCATCCTCATCTTCCTGTTGTTCTATCGTATCAGCCCTAATCGCACGAGTGGTAACAGATGAAATAGGCACCACAACTGCATCTTTGACATTTTGTGTATAGATTTCTACTAATGACGTCATTCCGGGACGAAATGGACTGGCTTCCTGTGTGGGAATGTCTCCTCCAAGTGGAACACCCACATAAGAATCTGGTGATATCTTGACTGTGACCTCAAAGTTTGTAACCTGGTCGGTAGAACCCAATTCCGCTACATTAGCAGAGTAAGCAATCTCAGTAACCCTTCCATAAAATACCTGTTCTAGAAATGCATCTACTTCAATCTTTGCAGAATCTCCCAACCCCACATTGATAATATCATTTTCATTGACCTCTACGACCACTTCCATACTAGAGAGATCAGCTATTTTTAGGATCTCTGTACCTGCCATTTGACTGGTACCCACTACTCGCTGACCGATCTCCACATTTAGCTCAGTGATCGTACCATCCATGGAGGCATAGATATTGGTACGGTCCAGATTTTGCCTTGCCTGCTTTGCCGATGCTTCTGCATTCTGAACCCGGTAATAAGCGGCTCTTACTTCCAGCTTGGCTGACTCATACTGGGATTTAGAAATGCTATACTGTAGTTTAAAGTTTTCCAGATCGAGCTTGGAGATCACCTCATCTTCGTACAGTTCTTTATTTCGTACAAAGTTTACAGAGTCTTGAAGAAGGCTGGCATGTGCCTGCTCAAGAGCTGCTTGCGCTTGTAGCTCACCTGCTTTGGCCTGTGCCAGACTGGCCTGCGCTTGCTCGAGTATCGACCGGTAATCATCTGGCCTTATCGTCAGTAAGAGATCATTTCTCTTAACACGCATCCCCTCTTTAATCGCAATAAATACTACTTCTCCTGAAACGTCGGGCGCTACCGGTACATCGACAGTAGGCTGTATCGTTCCTGATTCTGTCACGCGGGAATAAATATCTCTGATCTCAACATCAGCTACCTGTACTTTAGGAGCTCGCTCCTTGCCTATTACACCTGCCCTACGTAAAGCTACCAATGCTATTAATAAAACTACCAGAGTACCCATAATCCAGTAAAGAGTCCTGTTTGATCTTTTCTTTGCCATGGTTTAGTTACGTTTTAGTCTTTCAAAATTAGTTCACCCATGTTAAAATCCAAGTGATTCCCCTTGGTAGAAGTCCAATACTTTGACATTAAATATATATTGATACTTAAATCTGATGCGATCCAGTTCAGCTCGCTGTAGATTATTCTGTGCCAGTACAAAGTCCACCGAGTTGATCAGACCTACATTAAATTGCTTTTCAGCATTTTCGAAATTGAGATCCAAACTTTCTATTTGGCGTAATACCTGCTGATATTGGCTGTATGAATTCACGGCATCCAGATAAGCCTGCTCAATGTTTTGTCTAAGTTGCTGTCTGGCAATGCGAGCCTGTAGTTGGGCGTCCTTCAGGTTCATTTCTGCCCGCTCAATTCCCGAACGTACCTGACGACGATTATAGATAGGGATAGTCATTCCCAGGCTGACAAAATGCCCTATATTGTTTTCCAATTGAGTAAGAAACGGATCTTCTACGAAACCTTCTGTATTACCATATCTGGTATCCACATTATAATTAAGGCTTAAGGATGGGTAGGCATTGCTGTGAGCAATATCGATGCCTTTCTTCGCACTTTCAATTCTCAGTTCCGATGCTTCTACACTGGGTTGAGTAGCTTCTGCATATTCGTATATTCCTTGTGATGCAGCTGGGTGAAGGGGTTGATCAATATCCTCCAAAACAGGTTTTTCTATCCGGAACGGGTCACCGGGATTCAGATCCAGCAACTGTATCAATCCCAAATAAGCCAACTCCAGTTGACTGCGGTTTCTGATTACTTCTGTCTCATTGGTAGCCAGTGTAGCTTGCAATTCAAATAATGCATTACGAGCGACAGTACCTGCCTCTACGAGTCTGGTAGTACGTTCAATTTGTTCCCGGGTAGTTGCTACCTGTATTTCAGATTGTTCCAAAAGCTCCTGGTTGAGTAGAATCTGAAGGTACTGTGCTGCAATATTCAGGTAAATGGTATTTTGCTGATCATATATATCCAGCTCAGAAGCACGCAGATCAATGTCACTTTGCTTAATAGTATTATTGATCTGAAACCCATTGAATATAGGCAGACTTGAGCTGGCACGCAGACTGAAATTGCTATTGGTGATGTTTTCCAAAACATCCGTTACAGGATTGGTTACCAATCCGATTGATAAGCCTGCACCCGAACTGGCATTTAGATTTGGCAGCCGGGCCGCCTTCGCCTCTTTGAGACTGATCTCGCTGGTATTTCTCCTGTAGCGAAACTGCTTCAATGTAAGATTATTGTCTTCTGCGTATTGCAGGCAACGCTCCAGCGACCAGATATTGAATTCCTGTGCATTTGCTTTGAAGAAAAGCAACAGTAAAAACGAAATCGCAAAGGTGTGTTTAAGTATCATATATCTAGTTTTGGGTTGTATAAATATATAAAAGCCATGGTATAGACAGGTTTTCGTCTTCAAAAAGAGCAAACTTAAGGATAAAAGGTTGCAGTATTATACCTGTACGATTTATTTTTTTCTGTATTCCAGTCCCAAAAATGATGATGACCTATTTAAAATAGAGTAATATCATCACATGATGTATAGAATATGCATCAGTGTGTGTATCCAAAAATAAGACTCGAAACAAGTCAATTGACTTCGAAAAAGCACAATCATCTGTCAACAATTTCAAACTTTTTAGGCACAAAAATTGTAATCGTTATGTTCGGATGAATAATTACCTTGTTTCGTAATCAAAACTCAGATTAAATTTATCGCTGTTTGAAGCTGCTACCTAATAATATATCCATGAGAAAACTTTTTTTGAGCACAATAGCATGCTGTACATTTATGGGGATTCTGCTGGAAACCAAGGCACAGGACCCTCAGTACTCCCAGTTTTACTCCAATCTTGTACTGCTGAATCCCGCTTTTACGGGTTCTGGAATAGGACACAGAGTGGCTATGAACTACAGGGGACAGTGGGTAAATATTCCCGGGCACTATCGGCAGTTCGCATTTTCCTATGATGTACCCGTTCAGTTTCTCGGCAGTACAAATGGATTAGGGATCAATTTTAATTCAGATGTAGCTGGAGAAGGTAACCTTAGAAAACTACACGCTACCCTTAACTACGCTTATCAGGTAGATATTACCGATGATCATATATTGAGATTTGGTCTGCGTGGAGGTATCATGCAGGCCAGCCTGGATTTTTTCAAACTTAGATTTCCCGATCAAATCAATCCCACACAAGGATTCACTGAGCCTACGCAGGAACCCGGTTCTGCTGCTGGATTAAACAGTCAGATCCGTGCTGATGTAGGTGCTGGAGTCGCTTATTTTAACCGTGCAGCTTATGTAGGAGTAACACTGGATCACATCACACAACCTGAAGAACGGTTCTACGATATCCCCCTGGCCGCAGGGATCGATTCCCGCTTGCCAATGAAACTCACAGCAACAGCTGGTGTCAAAATTCCCCTAAGTCCCAGCAGAAGAAATCGCAGCAGCAACGACGTTAGCATTACGCCAGCAGTGCTATACAAGCTACAGGGCGAATTCAGTCAACTCGACTTGGGTCTTTATGTCAATGTGGAGCCCATGGTGTTTGGTGTATGGTATAGAAATCAGGATGCAGTCATCGGTCTGATCGGTATTCAGACAGGTAATTTCCGCTTTGGATACTCCTATGACTTTACCGTATCCAATTTAGGACAGCGGGTATCTGGAGGATCTCATGAGGTCTCCGTAGTTTTTGAAATAGAAAAACGAAGGAGAAGCAGAAGAAATACTCCCAGGGATCTGCCCTGTCCGAAATTTTAGCATGATATTTGATCAGCAGTAGATAGATAGTGATCAGACCAGCCAAAGCAATAGGATTTTTTCAAACCTTGCGGCTTCTTGTCAGGTTGCTTCATAAAAAATGGAATTTTAAGTGAATTTTCTTAATTTTATATCAGGCATAACACATTCATCTCTATCGACATACTTCTACTTTACAAGTTAGTGTTTGTTTTTAAAAATTATCCATCTTGCACCTGATTGATAGATGCAGGAATTTCTCAAAGGAACTAATCGTATGAAGAATCGAAGCCTTATTTATGCCATAACTGCTTTCGCAATTTGCGGAATGCTTATGAGTTGTAGTAATAAGCGGAAATTAAATCGCGTAGGTAAATCCAGTAAAAAGACAGGTGTGAAATACTCCAAGAAAAGTGGTTTCATGCCTAAAAAGCCCAAAAATTATCAGAATGTTCCCGGAATGGTACTGATTACCGGGGGGACGTTCATTATGGGAGGTTCGGATAAAGATATTGAATACAGTGCTGATAACCGCAACCGTCAGGTGACTGTTCAGAGCTTCTATATGGACCAGGAAGAAGTAGCCAATGTAGACTGGAAAGAGTTTCTCTACCACGTGGAAAACGGTTCTCCAGGTAGCGAGATGATTAATATGAAACTGGAAGATCTCTACCCCGATACATTGCTATGGGCCAGAGACCTTGCATTCAATGAACCTCTGGTACACTCCTACTTCCAGCACCCTTCCTTTGATACCTATCCCGTCGTAGGAGTTACTTGGCACCAGGCCAATGAATACTGCAAATGGAGAACTTCCTTTGTCAACCAGCAACGGAAAGGAAAAAAAGGGAAAAAAGGTGGGGAAAACGCTGTCGACTACCCAGACTTCAGATTACCCACGGAAGCTGAATGGGAATATGCAGCTAGAGGTCTTCTGCAAGGCGAGCTCTATCCCTGGGAAGGAAAATCGCTCCGCAAACACAATGGAGAGTTGCGCGCCAACTTCAAGCGTGGTAGAGGAGACTATGCAGGATGGGCCGGTGGAAGTGGTAAACACATGTCAGATGAATACGTAACCCCTGCACCTGTAGGATCTTTTGATGCCAATAATTTTGATCTCTACAATATGGGAGGTAACGTAGCAGAGTGGTGCCAGGATACTTATAGGGTAATATCTTATGAAGATGTAGATGATCTCAATCCATTCAGGAGGAGAGGAAAAACTGTAATCAAGCCCAACTCCTGGTTGGATGATGATACGTATGATACTGAAATGTCACTGCTGTACAATCCCGATCCCAATGCTCCAGAAGGAAGCGGCGAGTTTGACAACGTCAAAGTATATCGCGGTGGGTCCTGGTATGACATCGCTTACTACCTCTCTCCTGGTGTAAGAAGATACTTCCCTGCTGACTCAGCCAGCAATACTATTGGGTTCCGTTGTGCAATGATTAAGACCGGTTCTCCCAACTAATAGATATCACATAAAGCAAACACAAAAAGGAGGAGGTCTCAATATACGGCCTCCTCCTTTTTTTTATCGCTTTTAATCAGTAATTGAGTGATCAAATATATTAAGGCATAAATTAATTGTATGGGACATTTATCGATGCTTACATAGAATATACCGTTGCTACAAAGTACTCAAGCTTGTAGCTCATATATGCCACTCACCCACTTATTTGCCCTCCTAC
>CAYXVE010000034.1:10561-57582 GCA_964468435.1 uncultured Bacteroidia bacterium
AGTACTCAAGCTTGTAGCTCATATATGCCACTCACCCACTTATTTGCCCTCCTACAATTTTCTCCTGAATCGCATCTTTCCTTTGAGCCATAAAAATTGTCGAATAAACTATTATTTATACAACTTTTTTCAGCTTATTTGAACACTTACCCTATATATATAGTATTTGCCTGTAGAACAGAAAACATGCCAGATACGGTACGTTAAGTACACTGTAATCAAAATTACTTTACATATGTTTTTCTCCCGCGGCGCGGGAGAAAACTATTTACTTTGATTACGGAGTATTAAGTGCTACTGTACATTATTTTATTAATTTTACATCCTTACATTGATAATTCATGCAATTACGCGCAGAAAATCTGATCAAAAAATACAAGCAGCGGGCAGTAGTTAACGAAGTGTCTCTAGAAGTCAATCAAGGTGAAATTGTAGGTCTTTTGGGGCCTAATGGAGCGGGTAAAACTACCACATTTTACATGATCGTAGGCCTGATCAGACCTAATGCAGGTCGTATATTCCTGGATGATCAGGATATTACCTCCCTGCCTATGTACCGCCGTGGTAAACTCGGTATCGGATATCTGGCACAGGAAGCCTCCGTATTCAGAAATCTTTCTGTAGAAGACAATATTACTGCAGTCCTCGAAATGGGTACCAATCTCTCCAAAAACGAACGTATAGCACGTACAAAAAAGCTTTTGGAAGAGTTCAGCATCACCCATGTGCGCAAAAGCAAGGGGAAAGTACTTTCCGGTGGCGAAAGAAGGCGAACTGAGATCGCACGTGCCTTAGCAGTGAATCCCAAATTCATCCTGCTGGATGAGCCCTTTGCGGGAATCGATCCCAAAGCTGTGGAAGATATCCAACATTTGGTTACAGAACTGGCCTCCCGTAACATTGGTGTGCTAATTACTGACCATAATGTGCATGAAACCTTGAATATTACAGATAGAACATATATATTATACGAAGGAAAAATTCGAATTAGTGGAACTGCTACTGAAATCGCCGATAATCCTGAGGCACGTCGCCTCTATCTGGGTGAAAACTTTCAATTGAATCGATGAAACGAGTCGTACATAAAATTGCCAGCTGGTTTCTCAAGCGCAGAGTGGAACAGGTAGAACAGTTTACCCGTTACCCACAAGAGACGCAGTTTTTGCATTTTAAACGATTGATTGAAAAAGTAAAGGCCACAGCCTTTGGAAAAGAATTTGGCTTGAAAGATATCGACCATGTCGATACTTTCCGGCAGCGGGTACCTATCTTTACCTACGAAACGTATTATCCCTATATCAAGCGAACATTCGAAGGAGAGGGTAATGTATTCTGGCCCGAAAAAGTTTCCTGGTTTGCCAAATCCTCCGGTACTACTAACGATAAGAGCAAATTTATCCCGGTAACTGAAGAATCCTTGGCTGAATGTCACTTCAAAGCCGGACAGGATATGCTGGGGCTATATCTGCTCGCTTATCCTGACAGTAAACTGTTTACCGGAAAATCTCTGTCAATCGGTGGTAGTCTGGAATCCAGTAAAATCAATAGCCAGATAAGATATGGAGATGTCAGTGCAGTGATCGTGGAAAATCTCCCAATATTCTTTGAACTGATGCGTATTCCATCCAAAGAAGTCGCTATGATGGCTGACTGGGATCAGAAACTTGAAGCTATGGTGCGCGAATTACAGTGGGAAGATGTCACCTGCATTGCGGGTGTGCCCACATGGACTATCCTGCTTATCAACAGACTCCTGAAAGATCTGAATATTACCAGTGGCGATATACGTGAAATCTGGCCTAACCTGGAACTATATGTGCATGGAGGAGTCAGCTTCGAACCTTATCGAAAACAATTCCAGCAACTTATCCCTCACAAGGATATGCGTTACCTCGAAGTATATAATGCTTCCGAAGGCTTTTTTGCCCTTCAAAATAACTTCGATAGAGATGACCTGCTCCTGATGCTTGATTATGGCATTTTCTATGAGTTTATCCCCATGGAACACATTGATGAAGATCATCCTCCTACACATATCCTGGAGGAAGTCGAACTCGGAAGAAATTACGCTATGCTCATCACCACCAACGGTGGACTTTTCCGGTATATGCTGGGAGATACGGTTACCTTTACCTCAAAATATCCCTTCAAAATCAAAATCACTGGTAGAACCAAACACTTCATCAATGCTTTTGGCGAAGAACTCATGGTGGATAATGCTGAGAAAGCTATCGCCAAAGCCTCGACTGAAACTCAGGCAATTATAGAAAACTATACTGCAGCACCCGTGTATTTCGACCAACAACATGGAAACTTACAGGGTAATGGTGGACATGAATGGCTTATCGAATTTATACAACCCCCAGACAGTATCAATCATTTCAGGTATATCCTAGATCGAACCCTCAGAGAAATTAATACGGACTATGATGCCAAACGCAGTGGAGACCTTGCCCTGGGACCTCCTCTGATCCGTCAACTACCTAGGGGTACATTCTATCAGTGGATGAAAGAAAGAGGAAAACTAGGCGGCCAGCATAAAGTACCCCGTTTGTCCAATAATCGTCAATACGTAGAAGATATCCTGCGGATTATGTCCATCAATCCTTGAATGCCTATCTGTCGTCCAGCAAACATTTTAATTACTTATTCGTAATTTCTAAAAGAATCGTACTTTTAATTTTTACGTTACACTGCCCCATTAACTGATACAATTTAACCTTTTACTATGAAGCGAATCTTTAAGATGTATGGTATATCTTTGTTTTGCCTGTTTTTACTATCGCAAATAACATATGCCCAAAAGCAGAATAAACCCATTCTACTTGATCCGGAAGTTACCTATGGCAAGCTGGATAATGGACTTACCTATTACATCCGCAAAAATAACCTCCCTGAAAACAGAGTCCAGCTCAGATTAGTCGTACATGCAGGATCTATTCTGGAAGATGAAGACCAACTGGGACTAGCACACTTTACTGAACACATGCTGTTCAATGGTACCGAGCGTTTTGAAAAAAATGAAATCGTAGACTTTCTTCAATCTGTAGGAGTGGAATTTGGTGCGGATCTTAATGCATATACCAGCTTTGATGAGACTGTATACATGCTCCCATTACCCAGCGATGACCCCGAAATCCTGGATAAAGGTTTTCAGATTCTAGAGGAAATGGCCCATAAGGCAACTTTTGAAGGTGAGGAAATAGACAAAGAAAGGGGTGTCGTGTTGGAGGAGTGGCGAAGTGGACTGGGAGCTTCGGAAAGACTCAGAAAGCAATATCTTCCACTGATATTACAAGGATCAAGGTATAAAGATCGCCTTCCTATCGGTGATACCACTGTACTGAAAAACTTTGAGTATGATGTGATCAAACGGTTTTATCGCGACTGGTATCGTCCTGATCTCATGGCTGTAGTTGTGGTAGGCGATATTGATGTAGCGGAAATACAAAATAAAATTGAAACTAGGTTTGGAGACCTGGAAATGCCTGAAAATCCCAGAGAACGCAAAACCTATAACTTACCTGGACATGATGAGACCCTGGTAGCTGTTGCTACTGATAAGGAACAACCTTTTACCCAAATCGAAATATTATATAAGCTTCCCAAAAAAAATACCGAAACTGCTTCAGACTACCGGAACCTGCTGACCAGAAGCCTTTACAATAGCATGCTCAATTCCAGACTGGAAGAATTGACCCAGCAGGCTAACCCTCCATTTATTCAGGGCTTTAGTGCTTATAGTGGATACCTCGGCAACAAGGATGCTTACCGGGCTATTGCATGGGTCAATGAGCAAAATGCCGAACTAGGCCTCAGAACGCTCACACGCGAAAATCAGCGGGTATTACAGCACGGATTTCTGGAAAGTGAGCTAGAACGGGCCCAAAAAAATCTGCTCAATAGCTACGAAAGAGCATATAATGAACGCAATAAAACAGAATCCAGTAATTATGTAAGTGAATATATCAATCACTACCTCGAAGACGAACCTTCTCCCGGTATCGAATGGGAATATGAATATGTACAGGAGCAGGTACCCACTATTTCTATCGATGAAATCAATGCACTCCCTTCCGAATGGATTATCGATTCCAATCGTGTTGTGTTGGTGCTGGGACCAGACAAAGCAGGAATAGATCTACCCGATGAGGAAAAGGTCAGAAGCATTCTCAAGGATATGGAAAACGTCGAGGTTGAGCCTTATGTAGATAATGTAGTAGATGAGCCCCTCATCGCAGATATGCCTGATCCCGGAACGATTACTGCTGAGAAGCAGCTGGAAGAGGTTGGGGCTACTGAGATTACCCTTTCCAATGGCGTGAAAGTCGTACTAAAGCCTACTGACTTCAAAGACGATGAAATTCTGATGTCAGCTTATAGCTTTGGCGGACATTCGCTGGTAAGCGATGAAGACTATCAGTCTGCCTTCAATGCTAATGGTATCATTCAGGAAAGTGGTATACGAAAGTTTTCTGCTACCGACCTAGAAAAACTCCTCGCAGGGCAGACGGTACGAGTGAGTCCATTTATCGGAGAGACCAGTGAAGGAATGAGTGGTAGCGTAGCTCCTAAAGACCTAGAAACACTGTTTCAACTTACATATCTCTACTTCACGGAACCTAGAAAAGATGAAACGGCCTTCGAATCATATATTAACAAAAACAAATCAATCCTCCAAAACATACTCTCAAACCCCGGTTTCTATTTTCAGGATCAGGTAGCTAATGTCCTAACACAACATAATCCGCGCGGTGGAGGAATCCCCAAACCTGAGGACCTCGATCAAGTCGAACTCGACAGGGCTATAGATATTTATCAGGAGCGATTTGCAGATGCAAGCGACTTCACTTTTTTCTTTGTAGGTAATTTTGATGTGGAGGAAATTAAGCCCCTCCTGGCACAATACCTGGGAGGTCTTCCCGATATAGAACGCGAAGAATCCTTCAGAGACCTAGGTATACGCCCCCCAAAAGGTGGTGTCAATAAGACCTTCCAGAAAGGTACTGAGCCCCAAAGTCAGGTAAGAATGATGTTCACAGGAGAACTAGAGGAGGATAAACACCGCTTCCTGCTGGATGCCATGGCCGAGGCACTAACTATTAAACTCATCGAAAACCTTCGCGAAGAAATGAGTGGTGTATATGGTACCAGTGCCAATGCCAGATCCTCCAAATTTCCTTATCTGAGCTACTCAGTCAATATCAGCTTTACCTGTGCTCCGGAAAATGTAGATACCCTGATCCAGGCTGCTGAGGCTGAAATCAGAAAAATACAGGAAAATGGGCCTACAGCCGAAGATCTGACCAAAGTCAAGGAGCAAAAAATAAGAGACCTGGAGGAAAATATTAAGAAAAATGGCTACTGGCTTAGTGCGCTGAGAACCGTATATGTCGAAGATAAAGAGGTATCGCGTATCACCGAAGCCAGTCAAAAAGCACGTATTGAAAGCCTTACCCTGGAGGATCTCCAGGAGATGGCCAATAAGTATATGAACTTCGAAGATCAAATCGTCCTGAAGCTATTTCCCGAAGAAGTAGAGGAAGTAGAAACCACCGAAGCACCCACAGATATCACGGTAGAGTCAATTACTGATTTATACCTCAAGGCAATAGGCGGAGCAGATAAACTCAATAAAGTAAGTTCTTACCGCTCTCAGGGCAAAATGAGTATGATGGGTATGGAAATGGAAATCTATGAGGCCCGGAAAGCCCCGGATAAGTATATCTCTATCCAGTCAACACCTATGGGTGAGATGAAACAGATCTATAATGCCGGAAAAATGGTCATGGTTACACCTCAGGGTACTCAGGAACTCCCACCAGAAGCTGCTGCAGAAATGAAATATGAAGCAGAGGCCATGTTCTTCGAATTGGAATATGCAGATTTGGGTATCGTAGGGGAACTTCAGGGTGTGGAAAAAGTGGAGGAACAGGATGCTTATAAGGTCCTGTATACTTACCCCAGTGGTAAAACTACTATGCGCTGGTATGATATGGAAAGTAGCTTACTGGTGAAAGTAGAAAACGAACAACAAGCCATACACTATAAATCTTATCAGGAAGTGAATGGAATACAGTTCCCGAAAGAAGTCCAGGTCAAAATAAAGGCGCAGGGAATGGATGCCAACATGACGATGGAAAATGTAGAAATAAATCCTGAACTAGAAGACAGTCTATTTAAAGTGAACTAGGTTGGATCATTTTTCAGGCTAAATCATCTTGTACCCGTAGTGTCAGATTATGCGCTGATACTACGGTTTTTCATTTATATTAAACGTTCACCTGATAAAATCGTCCAATTAGAAAAAACATTTTCGTGTCCCGGCTATGGGATATAGAGTTCAACGATTTTGAGTAAATTTATATCCATTACAAAAAACGTTCACTGAAAATAACTTAATCATCAAATACATGTTCTGCTCACACTTTAGAACACCAATACTCAAAAATGTGAACAGCTATCTGATACTGGTACTGGTACTCTTATCTATAGCTGCTGTAAATAGTGTATCTGCTCAGGGAGTTCAATTTTTTGAAGGAACCTGGAACGAGGCACTTGAAGCTGCTCAAGAGCAGCGTAAACTGATATTTGTAGATGCATATACTGTTTGGTGTGGCCCCTGCAAAATGATGGATCGCAATGTCTATCCAAATTCTGAAGTAGGCCAATATTACAATGAACATTTTATCAATGTAAAAATGGATATGGAACGTGGTGAGGGATATTCATTTGCCAGTAGATATCATGTCACCGTCTACCCTACTTTATTATTTATCAATCACGAAGGGGCACAGATTTACAGGGATTCTGCATATAAATCTCCCCAACAGATGTTGGCTATTGCTATGGAAGCACAGGACCCTGAAAAAAATCTGGCCTTACTGGAACTGGAATTCGACACGAAAGCAGACGATAAAGATCCCCGCAAAATACTGGATTATGCGCTCCTGCTCAAGGAGCTAGGTAAGGATTTTCGAAAACCAGCCCGAGAGTATTTTGCGACCCTCTCTGATAAAGACCTGTTTGAACCTCTAAACTGGGAAGCGATAAAGGCTCTGACCTTTGACATCAACAGCAGGGAATTCCGTTATCTTATTGAGAAAAAAAAGAAGTTTTGCCGGAAGTTTAGCGAACGTGAGGTAGCGGAAAAAATCGCAAATGTACTCAAGAAATCTGTATTGTCTGCCGCGATAGTCCACGACCGCGATTCTTATAGCGATGCACTCAAAATTGCGATCAAAGAAATTGATGATGATGGTGCGACAGCCCAACGACTCAGGATGGCATATACCGCAGGTACCCGTGAATGGGAAAAATACGCATTTAGGACTATCGATTATTTCGAAAAATATTCCAGTAATGATGCGGAGGAACTTACTCAGGCAGCGCAAAATTTCTACCGATATGTATCTGATCCAGACAAACTAAATTATGCCCTAATGTGGATCAGACAAGCCCATGCTATTGAATCTACTTTTGAACGACAATACACCTACGCGGGTATATTGCATCAATTAGGTAGATGGGATGAGGCCATGAAATATGCTTACCAAAGTCTGAATATGGCACGGGCGGGTATAGGAACCGAAGATCAAATCCAGCGTGCCCATGAATTGCTCAATACCATTCAGGCAGCTAAAAAGTAATTTTTGTCTAATGAAAAGAAGAAGGCTCCATCAGCAATATCCTTCAACAAATTAGTATGAATCGAACCTGTTTTATCGAAGGAGAGATTATACGCTTATGAATGGGTAAACATGAGCAAAGCATTTCTTCAATTCAAAAAAAAGGAGGAAGTCAATATTTGAGACTTCCTCTTCTATCTATTCAAGCATTATGTACTTAAGCATACTGACCTTCCATCTCAGCAATTTTGATCAGCAGGTCTGCTATACGGCAGGAGTAACCCCACTCATTGTCGTACCAGCCTACAATCTTCACGACTTTGCCATTGGCAGAGGTGAGTTCACTGTCAAAGATACAAGAGTGGCTATTGCCCACGATATCAGAAGAAACCAAAGGATCTTCAGAATATTCCAAAATGCCCTTCAGCTCATTTTCACTTGCGGCACGCATAACTTCATTGATCTCTTCTTTAGTAACCTCTTTAGAGACTAAAGCGGTGAGGTCAGTCACAGAACCATCAGGTACAGGAACTCGCATTGCTACGCCGTCCAATACCCCTTTAAGCTCAGGGAGTACCAATCCTACAGCTGTGGCAGCACCTGTACTGGTAGGACAGATGTTGACCGCTGCTGCGCGTGCACGACGCAGGTCACTGTGAGGCGCATCCTGCAAATTCTGATCAGCAGTGTAGGCGTGAATCGTGGTCATATATCCTGACTCGATTGTAAATGCATCGTGCAGAACCTTAGCCATGGGAGCCAGGCAGTTGGTCGTACAGGAAGCATTGGAAATCACTTCCATTTCTGGGGTAAGTATATTGTCATTTACTCCCATTACGATGGTCGCATCGATAGACCCTTTTGCAGGTGCAGAAATGATTACTTTTTTGGCACCAGCCTGCAAGTGCTTGGAAGCTTTTTCCTTGTTGCGGAATACACCCGTGGATTCTACAACGATGTCAACTCCCAGATCTCCCCATCCTAGTTGGGTTGGGTCCTTCTCCGCAGATGCCTTGATTTCTTTACCATTTACAGTAATCGATTCGTCGTTTACATCAGTAACTGTACCACTAAATCTTCCGTGGATCGAATCATATTTCAAGAGTTGTGCAAGGGTTGCATTGTCTGTCAGGTCATTGATTTTGACTATTTCTACGTTAGGATTGTCTATCAGGACACGGAACACTAGACGTCCGATTCGCCCAAAACCATTAATGCCTACTTTAATTGCCATATCATTAAAAGATTAGGTTATTAGTTGATAAAACTACATAAAGGTAATTAGCTGCCTATTCAAAAACAATCGAACGCAGAACAGGGAAGCTAATTATTAAATTGAAATCTGTTTCTTTACATTAATTTAACATGATAAATTCCCCGCTGTCATCCCACCAAACCATTTGTACATATATTGGTCTGTTGTTGAGACATTAATGATTATCACGTTTGAAATAGTAAAGTCTATCAAAATTATTTCAGGTATCCACAATCTCGAGAGAATGCATATTTTTTATCATTTGATGGTTGATCTAAGCTCTACAAAATAAGTCGTGCTAATCGTCATTAAAAACAACAAAATAATTTTCACGTTATCCTTGACAGGATAATATAAAGCTATTACTTTTGTCCCACGTTTATAAAATGTCCCGTTCGTCTAGTGGTTAGGACTCCAGATTTTCATTCTGGCAACAGGGGTTCGACTCCCCTACGGGATGCATAAAACATATATGAAGGGAGGATCTTATTTAAAAAGGTCCTCTTTTTTATTAATCCTGCTTACAACTCAATCCATAACGCGTACTTCTCACTTCTCCAACCGGTTTATCGTCCTTCATACAGGTATCACTCCTCTTTATTTAGGGAATTATTGACCTCCTCAATTAAGGTTCCCAGCCGCTTGTGATAGTTCTTAAGTGACGCTAATTTATCTTTCAACCGCTTTTTTCGCTCTTCATCCTCTGTCTCCTTAAGCTTTTCTGATATTGAATCCATCTTATCTACCAGTTCTAGTTGACGCTTTTTCAGGTTTTCCAGATTAGAGGCCCTTTCGGCCTTGTCAAACATCAATTCCTCCGGGATAATCGTTTCTATCTGTTTGGGTACTTCTGTGTCTTTGGGAATAAAGGTAATCTCATTCACCTGACGCTGATTCATAAAGCTAGGTGAAACGATTTCGACCTGATTTTCATGCATCTTGTCTAGGATCATAGCATGTAGTTTAGACCTCACACTGATCAATTTAGATACTTCCTTCAGCAGGCCATGCACTCTATATACTACTGAAAAATCGCCTAGAGAAGTGATATATACAAAAGGCTCTTGCAATCCTGCCTGTTCTGCAGCATCTACGAGCAAAAGTTCTACTTTTTGACGGGGTACTTCGTATCCCAGGGATATACTGGTCGTGATCAATGTTCCGGAGGAACGGTAAATCTCTACAGGATTATTGGACATAAAGAGATTGGGAATAGAAATGAGGTTACGCTCTGGGGTCTGTATCTCTACGTGAAATACACTCCGGTTGGTCACCCTGCCAAAATACTCCTTTACCATGAGAAAACTACCCAACTGATAATTATCCCTGATCCTGTTCATCAGTCCCGCAAAGGCATTTCCCAGAAGGGTCGTAGAACTCAAGGCAATCGCCCCACTGATTACAATACCAATAATACTAATCACCTCTTTTTTCAGTGTTTTATCCTCATCACTAACTGGAAAAAAAATGACGATTAGTACGATTCCCAGAAATACCACCAATCCCAACCAAAGCTGACGGATATAAGTCGACTTATGACGTTTATTTTCCCACCTGAGTAGAAAAAAACGCAAGACAACGAATACGACGACTGTTGCCAAAGCAATAATACCGATGTACTTATAATCAAACCAATTCATGATGCCATTATTTCTGAACATATTTCAAAGAATCCCACTTCTTGCAGTTCTTTTCTGATTATCTGTTCTGTTTCTTCATGTATGGAAGCTATGGGCAACCGGCATTTCCCGCAATCCAGGCCCATAATCCTCATAAATGACTTTCCTGGGGCTATCCCTCCATATTTGAGTAAGATACGTATAACTTCATTTGCCTGAAGCTGAAAATTTCTGGCAGCACTAGGATTCATATTTTCAGATGCCTGCACCAGTTTTCTGAAAACGGGCGCCAGATAATTGTATGTGCTGCCTACAGCACCATGAGCTCCCATAGCTAGTCCTGCTACCAACTCTTCGTCTCTTCCCCAAAGCATATGATAAGTTTTGCCAGGATGATTGATACAGAACATAAAATCCATCAGATCACTATGTGTGTATTTTATTCCTACCAGGCTTGGAATTCGCTCTTCCGCTTTTGCCAGGAATTCATACATGGGAAAGTAAACCCTTGATAATCCTGGTATGTGATAAAAATACATCGTCATTTCAGGCACGGCTTCTCCCACGAGCGCACAAAATGACACAAGTTCATCTACACTTTTCATGGGAAAATAAAGCGGTGCAATAACTGAAATTGCATCCAACCCGCAGGCATGTGCATGTTGAGCGAGTTCTCGTGTCTCCGGTAGTGAGTTACCACCTACCATAGCAATCATCTGCATTCCCTCTGTATTTACTGATCCCCAGGCTTCAAAAACATTTTTTTTCTCCTCCAGACTCAAAGATGGTCCTTCTCCTGTAGTACCACAGATAAATGCACCATCGATTCCATTATGAGCGAGAAAACGTGCATACGATGGTATCAGGTCCAGATTGACACTACCATCTTCATGCATGGGCGTGAAAGGTGCTGCAATTAATATTTTTCTTCCTGAATCCATATTATATGAAACGTATCGTATCGAATGTGAGACCTGTAATATCTTTGCGTTTTGAGGGTAAGATCCAGCTAAAGATCCATCCCAGCAACCACGCACTTACGAAACCGGTAGCAGTATACAGAAGTAAATGAATATCTGTAAAACGAGAAATGTAGAACTGGACTATGCCACTCAGTAATAGCCCCACCAGAGCACCTTTCCCATGCGCTTTGCGACTGAATATTCCCAGTACAAAAATACCACCCAACCCGCCAGCAAATAACCCCACGATCACATTGAACTGATCCCAGAGGGATGTAACGCCTCCCTCAGCAATATATAAAGCCAAATAAGTACCGGCTAAACCTGTCAGAAGCGTGATAATACGGGCAAATATGAGATAGTGTGATTCTGATTGGGGAGCAAATAAGCGTTTATAGAAATCCGTCGTAACGACTGTCGCGACGGAGTTCATACTACTGTCCAGACTGGACATGGCTGCCGCAAAGATCGCAGCGATCAGGAGACCCGAAATCCCAACAGGCAGTTGTGTAGCAATATACCATGGAAAAATTGCATCGTTATTATCGAGCATGACAGGCAGTTCTCCCGGATATTCGTGAAAGAAAATATACAACGCTGTGCCTAGTGATACGAAGGTTACGGCTGAAGGAAGTGCCATCCAGGCTCCCAGCCTGATGCTATTGGCAGCCGAAGCTTCATCCCGGGTGGTTAGGTAGCGCTGCACGACGGTCTGATCACTTCCGTATTGTATAAGATTACCCGTAAATCCCCCCAAAACAATCACCCACAAGGTAGGATGGCTAAAATTTAGGCTAAGATCCCATAGTTTTAATTTCTGACTTTGGGAAGCGATGTCAATCATACCTTCGAGTCCCCCATCAATATAAAAGGGAATAGAAAACAAAACGATCAGGGCTCCCCCCATCAACACCACACTTTGTAACACATCTGTCCATATAACTGCTTCTATTCCTCCCAGCACGGTATATAGTATGCTTAGTCCTCCCATCAATACTATACAAAGAAATACATCCATTCCTGTAACTACCGACAAAGCTAGAGCTGGCAGCAATAGGATGATCCCCAGGCGCCCAAGCTGAAACATCATATACAATAGGCTTCCTACAATACGAATGGAAAGATTAAATCGCTTTTCCAGGTACTCATAAGCTGTTGTCATATTCAGCCTCCTGTAAAAGGGCAGAAAATAGCGTATAATGATAGGTGCTACCAACAAAATGGTCAGGATGAGCACAAAGTAAGCCCAATCGGTACTGTAGGTTTTGGCAGGTACTGCCATAAAGGTAATAGCACTAAGCTGTGTGGCAAAAATACTGATACCAGCTGCCCACCAAGGTATGCGATTGCCTCCCTTGAAGAAGTCATTGACAGTAGTCTGTTTCCTGGCGAACCATACTCCTAACCCAACCAGTAGCGTCAGGTAAACGATTAATACAATGTAGTTGACCGTTCCAAAGCGGGTATTCTTTACAGGAGTACCCAGCAATATACGTGGAGTCCTGATCCCTGGGGAGATTTCCCCCGAGGGAATAAGCAACTGATCATCCCATAGGATAGCAGTAGTGGTCACCTGACTTCCGGAAGGAAGTGTGTCCAGCACAACCCAGGTCTGGGTAATAGTATGATATGCAAGGATCTCACGGCTGAATCCCGGATGATGAACCAGGAGGCTATCCTGTAGCCGCCTCAGGCTGTCTCTGACAGCATTATCAAAAGCCCGATCGATATCGATTGACAACTGCTCAAGGCGGTTGAATAATCTTCCATTAGCACCTCCCAGGATGAGGATATGACTGGCACCAGTAGCCAGTGATGCCGCGGCAGAAATCGTCCGGCCTTCCCCTTCACCATTGCTGAGAGGAGGTATACTTTCCCAGCTTCCAATCCGTGTATCGTACACGTATCCATCACTTAACCATTTACTCGTAGAATCTCTCCTTGCATATCTTCCCCCTAACAGATAAACCCCTATACTACTTCCATCCTGTTGGGCTACAGCCATGCCATGTGTTCGAGGAGGTCCAGGCCATGAAGGTAGGGATTTCCATCCCTTTTGTATGGTTTCTGGTGAGGTGAGATCCAAACGGTAACAATACTTACCAGGACCATCTATACTCTCGCCTCCCATAATGTAAACTTGTTGCTCCGTCAGTGTTCCAGCCATATTGGCAAGAGGTAGCGGGAGATCAGGTAAGGAATCAATTAGAATGCTTTGAGATGATTTATCCCAGGAAATAAGCCAAACTTTATCCAGAATTCCACGCTCATGATTTCCACCTATACAAACTACGCCCATTTCTGTACTGATACTGACACCATATGCAGCTTTTTGGGGCAATTGACCAGCATGTATCCATTTGTATTTCCTATGAGCCTTCTTGTTGAGAACAAATATATCCCTCCACCACTTTTTTGCTCCTCCCCGCCAGGGTAAAGCATCCGGAAAATTGGCACCTCCTGCTACAATCATGACATCTCCATGAATACCCACAAATGCCCCGGCTAGTCCTGGTTGTAGTTCCTGCCCAGGAGCTGGTGGTAAAGCTGGAAGTTCTGACCACTCAAATGTTGGCTTATGTTGAGCCTGACTGTAACAACAGTATAACATGAACAGACAGTTCCATATTATGCTATACGTATATTGAGTTCTCAATTGCAAATTGGCCTTATTCAGTAATGATATGCATGAGATCCTGATGAATTCTCTCCCATTTCCTGTTGAGATCTAGCGTGTAAATCCTTAAGAGATGCCCTGAGATCTCTACCCTTTCATCGATATGTATGTCTACGCTGGGGTATAATAATATACCCTGACAGGTCTTACTCAATGCATCTTTTCCTTCTATATTTTTAAGATAGGAAAATAATTGATACAAGTGCTTATTATGCAACTTGGGAATTCCTCCTCTGTAATGGCGATTCAGCACCTCTGGGATATACTTTGTTTCTATAATGATCTTTCTGTGTATTGATTCCAGTGTAACATCCGTCTCCATTCGAGGAAAAAAATCTTGCTTAGGCAGAGAAACGAGATTCCAGGGAATATATTCCCGACCTACCTTATCAAATGCTACCGCATGCTTTTTGTAAAAATTTCTGATAAAGTGCTCAAAAATCCATGACATCTGATTTCTGTCATTCAGCAAAGTTACCATACTGTAGGGTCCTTTGACACCTACTCCAGATTGATAATAGATCAGTTCGCAGAGGTGCAGCACCGCTCGCTGTTGCGGGGTGTAAGGATGCTGTAATCCTCGGCCAAACAGTCCGGGATGAATGTGAATAGCTTCATAGGACCTCAAACTGCAAAGTATTCTGGAAAGGCTCGCTTTAAGCGGCATTCCAATAGTATGTCTGCTCATGATGCCCAGAATCGTGGATTTAATAACCCGGTAAAACCATTGATCCTCACCCAGTTTGTGATAATGACAATAAACGCGACCACGGCTCAGGAGATGCTTCTGCAAAGTCTGTGATATATCTATTTTGCCTTTGACACAGGCTAAATCACCAGCATGTTGCTTGTAATGGATGGGAAATCTCTTGCCAGAAATTTTTCCAACATGATGAACCAGCCACCATGCCAAAAACTGTATATCATTCTGATAGGTATTTTGGCTGAATGTTTCCCATTCACCAGGCACAAATCGATTCCATGCATAGCTTAATAAATAGTAAATGTTCCGTACAGGTATATCCATGGAAATGAATTGGTATTCTCAAGACCTGCTATTCCAGCAAAAAGCGGATTTCAGCTTCTGCTTTATCTGGATCATCGTACCAGTATTCCCTCAACAGTGGAGCAATATGCCATTTGACTATCTGAAAGTACCATTTTTCACTGGGAATAAGGGGGTTGATCTGACAGAAAAAACTATGACCTACTTCGTATCCTTTTCCCAACTGTGGGTCCTGACATATCTGTCGATTGACCTCGGGCATTTTAGTGGCAATTTTTGAGATCACTTTTTCACTCACGCCTTTGACCTTCAGATAATTCTGAAATTTCTCTCCCCATTCAGGGGCCATATGAATAAAGACAAATCTTCTGCGCAATGCATAATCCAGCAAGGCAAGGGAGCGATCTGCTGTATTCATTGTACCTATGATGTACAGGTTATCAGGTACGTAAAATCTGTCTACTGTAGCTTCAGAATAAGTCAATGGAATGGCATAGGCAGGCCCGCGTTTATCGGTTTCGATAAGCACCATTAACTCCCCTAATACATTACTCAGATTACCCCGGTTTATTTCATCTATGATGAAGAAATAACTGTGATGAGGATCTTGCATAGCTTTATGGCAAAACCGGATAAATATACCGGGTTTACGTTCAAACCTACCATTTTCACCAGGCCGGATTCCTTCCACAAAATCCTCATATGCATAAGAAGGATGAAACTGAACCCATTCAATCTTGGCCTGATCTTCATACCCTATAAGTGAAAAGGCCAGTTTTCTGGCCAGGAAGGTTTTCCCAACCCCAGGAGGGCCTTCTAGAATCAGATTTTTCTTGAATCGCAGGGCATCCTGCATATTGATCAACGTTTCTTCACTGATGAAGAGATCTTCCAACGCTGTACTGGTATCAAATGGAGGATGTAAATACTGCTCAGGGTCCTCTACGACTTCCAGTGGACGCTTTTCCAACTCATGCAATATGGCCCTGAGTTCGGGAAATTGCTGTTGATAAGTGCTTCTGATCGTATCCCAATGTTCACATTGGGTAAAAGGTACTGATGAGAAAATGTCATTTTCAAACTCCAGGGGTTGGCGAATGACCCAATCTACTTTCCGGATATGAGGGTAAGGCTCCTGCTGCTTGTGGTATTCGTGTTCTCCTGTGATGATTCCGATCCCCAGCACTTTGGAGCGGCCTTCGTGAGCAATGACAATATCGCCAGCATCGGCATCTCTAAATTGCAACCAGCGCTTCGACTTGGTAGAATGAGGACTGTTACTAGCCACACTGGCGAGTTCCTGGGCTTTGCCATATCCATTAATATCCACATCTCTGATAGATGCTTCCTGGATAGACATGAAGCCTTGCTGATAGAATATTTCCCATAGCTCCAGATTCTGCGGCGTGAACGTCCATACATTTGCCTGAGAAGAAAGATAAGACGAAACAGGCGTCTGCTTTGCGATCATCTTTTCTGCAACGTAGTTCAGAAAGTATTCCAGCTCCCAAAGCACACTCGTCCCTGTCTGGCTGACCTCTCCAAGCTCTTGACAGTACACAGCTTTGACGGGTTCCAATGCCTTTTGATAACTTTCGAATAGTATACCGGGATCTTCATCTCTCCCCTTCACCTTTTGAGTAAATGTCAACCAATCACAGGCTTTCCTGCGTTGAGAACTATACGACACATATCTTTCTGGATAGACAGATGACAGTATCTCTGAGGTAGTAGTAAGATTGAAGTATTTGATCCGGGAAATAAAGCGGTCAATACGCTGAGAAACAGGCTGGGAACCGTGGAGGAGATAGATAAATTCTTCCCGGTAATAGTGGGTGGGATGTTGTGGAACAGATAAAGCTCTTGAACGGATCATTTTATGCTGGGCAAATGCAGGCAAATAGGCTCCCAGCCTCTGAAAGTCTTTCCAGTTTGCTGAAAGTAGATATGCTTTCTGCTTAAATTGATCAAAAAACGTATATCTTTGCTGAAGGTATTCTACTTTCTTTTCCCATATTTCAGGGAATTGCTCATTAAATGCCTGTACCGCTGCCTGTATCCGCTCCATATCCGTAATCCTCCAAAGGGTATACCTATACTACTACATTAACAATCCTTCCCGGTACCACAATTATTTTGCGTGGTTCCTTTCCTTCCAACCATTTCTCTGCATTTTCATGTTTAACGGCAATCTTTCCTATTTCCTCTCTCTCCATATCAGCAGGCACTTCAATTTTAAACCTTACCTTCCCATTAATCTGAACTGGATACTCAAGGGTATCTTCTTTCAGGTAATCTTCGTTCCACTGGGGGAAGATAGCTTTCAATATCGTATCCTTATGTCCTAGCCGCTGCCATAATTCTTCGCAGACATGAGGTGCGAAGGGAGACATACTGATTATAAAAGGTTCAAGAATCGCCCTTTTCGAGCAGTTTGTCCTGGACATCTCCTTGACAAATACCATGAATGCAGGCACACAGGTATTGAATGCCAGACGTTCTATACCCTCCTCTACCTGCTTCAGCATCTGATGCAGATGCTTCAATTCCTCACGAGTCGGCTTTTCATCCGTAATTCGAAGTTGTTCATCATCATCGATAAACAGATTATACATTCGCCGCATGAAAGCAACCACCCCATTGATACCATCTGTATTCCAGGGCTTAGACAGCTCGATAGGCCCCAAAAACATCTCATATAGACGGAAGGTATCTGCCCCGTACTGCTCACACATATCATCCGGATCGACAGTATTGTATTTGGATTTAGACATCTTTTCGACATGTGGGATAGTGCGAAACTCGCCTTCAGGATTTAGACGGAATACAGCTTCATCTTCCTTTGTCCATTCTTGATAAGCTTCTGTATCCAGAACCTGATTTCTGACTAGGTTTACATCCGTGTGGAGTAAATGATAATCCGCTGATTTATCTTGTGGAATCAAGTCTGCAGAGATGTATTCCTGGGTCTCTTTGTGGCGATACATCAGTTGAGAGGTACCCTGTATCATTCCCTGGTTAATCAGCTTCTGAAAGGGTTCTTCTACAGATACTTCTCCCAGATCATAGAGAAACTTGGTCCAGAATCTCGAATACATCAGGTGTCCCACGGCATGCTCCGTACCACCAATATAGAGATCGACAGGCATCCAGTAGCCCAGTCTTTTTTTATCTGCAAAGTGATCGTCATTATGGGCATCGGTATAACGCATAAAATACCAGCTCGAGCCTGCCAGTCCTGGCATTGTGTTGAGGTCTCTAACACTTCCATCGGGCAGGTTTACCCAATCTTCCGCACGACTCAGCGGAGGTTCGCCAGTATCGGAAGGTTTATAAGTTTCAATTTCTGGCAATGTCAGAGGGAGTTGCTCTTTTTCCAGGGGTCTGGCGATGCCATCTTTATATACGATGGGGGTTGGCTCTCCCCAGTATCGCTGACGGGACCATATTACATCCCTTTGACGGTAAGTGATTTCCCGTTTTCCAATCCCCATCTCTTCCAGCTTTTGATTGATCAAGGGGATGGCTTCCAAGGGAGAAAAACCGTTGAGGAAATCTGAATTGATCATTTTTCCTTCTTTTGAGATATAAGCCTCTTGGGAAATATCCCCTCCTGCGATAACTTCCCGAATCTTAATACCGAATTGATGGGCAAAATCGTAATCGCGCTCATCATGAGCAGGTACACACATGATCGCTCCGGTACCATAAGTAATCACGACGTAGTCTGATATCCAGATAGGGAGCTTTTCTTTGGTAAAAGGGTTGATCGTATAAGCTCCAGTAAATACACCCGTCTTGGTCGTATCCGCAATCCGGTCTTTTTCAGCCCGGTTTTTTGCCCATTCGACATATTCCTCAACTGCATCTTTCTGCTCTGGCGTGGTGATCTCATCTACGTAAGGGTGCTCGGGAGCAATGACCATGAAGGTATTGCCAAAAATTGTATCCGGACGCGTGGTAAATACTTCGAGTGTCTTGTTATGACCATCAATCTGATACTCAATGCGGGCTCCTTCAGATCTCCCAATCCAGTTATTTTGTATGGCTTTAAGCGATTCGGGCCAGTCAATCTGATCGAGCCCTTCAAGCAGACGATCTGCATAAGCTGTAATTCGCAGCATCCACTGCCGCATAGACCTCCGTTCTACAGGATGACCGCCGCGCTCGGATTTGCCATCCTTTACTTCTTCATTGGCCAATACTGTACCCAGTGCAGGACACCAGTTTACCGTTGCTTCATCAATGTAAGCCAAACGGTAATTCATCAGAATAGCTGCCTGCTCTCGCTCATCCATAGACTTCCACTCCTTCGCTGAGAACATTTTGCGTTGATTGGTAGCTGCCTCTAACCCCTTGTTTCCCTTTCGCTTAAAAATGTTAGCCAATTCTGCTATATGCCTTGCCTTCTCCTGACTCTTGTCGTACCAATGTTTAAATAACTGTACAAATATCCACTGAGTCCATTTGTAGTATTTCGGATCACTGGTAGCCAGCATGGTATCCGGATCGTAGTGAAATCCTAGATTAGTGAGCTGCTCCATATAGCGATCTATATTTTTCTGGGTCGTTACTGCCGGATGTATGCCGGTCTTGATCGCATACTGCTCAGCAGGAAGTCCAAAAGCATCAAAACCCATAGGATGCAGGACGTTGAATCCCTTGCTACGCTTGTAGCGAGCTATAATGTCCGTGGCGATGTACCCCAGTGGATGCCCTACATGCAAGCCCTTACCCGAAGGATAGGGAAACATATCCAACACATAATATTTTGGCTTATCCGAAAATTTATCAGCGACAAATGTACGGTTCTCTTTCCAGTACTTCTGCCATTTTTTTTCTATTTCCCGAAATTGATAATTACCCATGTGTTCGCTTTAGTTAAAGCAAAATTACCTGAAATTTGCGGATTTATCCAACGCTAGTATGACTGTAGTATATTTTTCAAACAAATCCGGATCAGAGGCCTTCTTGACTACACCAGGGATCTGCGAAAGTTCTTCCAGATACTTCTCCCTTGTGATGATATAAGCTTCGGGATGTTCACGCCAGTAAGCCTCCAATTCAGCAGGGGTTTCCAGGCGGACTATGGGTTTGCGAATGTAGAAGTTGAAAGAGCGATTGATAAACTGATACTGGGCTACCGGTGTATCTAGCTCAAACAGATCCATATTTTTCAAGACGGGATTTTGCTGATCCATTTTGGGAAAAATAAGGTAGTAAAAAGCCATTGCAGCTAGTATCCACGAAGCAATAATTGCCATGATACCATGGCTGTAAAATTTTTTCTGTAATGCCAAATATCCTGCGATAAAAGCTCCCGCCGGAATGACCATCCAAAGCCAGGCGTAAGCTTTTAAGCCGGATAATAAGTGGTCTTGTGCCATACCCAAATATCCACCAATGGGTATCAATGCACTCAAAAAAATATACACCCCCAAACTCCATTTATCTGCTTTCGACAAGGTAGTCTCTTTCAATTTTCCCGATATATAGTATCCAATCATAACTGAAAGGAATGGATATACCGGAACCGTGTAATTGGGGAGTTTGGTAGATGAAATGGAGAAAAAAACGGTAAAAGAAACTACTTGTAAAAAAGCTACTAACAAGATTTCGTGATTCTTACGATCTTTCCAGGCCTTCTTCATAGACTGTATAAAAAATACCGAAAAAGGCAGCATCCCTACCAATATATAAAGTGGAGTGAGCAGGAAAATACCACCGTGCCCCTCCATGGTCGAGGTAAAACGTCCAACATTATGTCTGAAAAAAAACTCGTCTGTCCAGGCTCCATGAGTCTGTTGATGTACCATCCAGTACCAGGGCACAGAAATCACCAAGACGATCATTACGCCCTGTACAATCCGGAATGAACGCAGATTTTTCCAGGTAAGTCTCTTGCTAAGCAGCAAATACAACAACATCACCAGACCTGGAAGTGCTACGGCAACCGGACCTTTGCTCAACACCCCCATGGCTACAGAAATGTACATGAGATATAGTACTGTATAATTGCGGGAATGAACAAAGTCAAAGAATCCAAAAACAGTCAGGGTCAGGAAAAATATGAGATAAGGGTCAGGAACAGCGAGGTGAAATTGGAGGCTGAAATGAATGGAAGCACACAACACCCCTGTACTTAACCATGCGGTAGAGCGACCGAGGTATTTGTCGGTAAAGATAAAGGTGATCAATATGGTCAGCGCTCCCATCAATGCCGAGAAGAAGCGCGCTGCCCACTCATTGACCCCAAAAACCTTATAGCTTAGCATCATAAAATAGTAATGCAAGGGAGGCTTATCACCTCTCAGCTCATAATTGAAAGTAGGTACAATCCATTCCTCCTGTTCCAGCATTTCCCGGGCACAGGTAGCATTTTTAGCTTCATCCAGTACATAGATACTTACTCTACCTATATTCATGGAACATAGCCAGAACCCTATCAGAAAAACAACCAGGAATGCATAGGGTCTATTTTTCAACATAATTGTCCCATTTCCAACCTAATATCAATATATATTTTCCCAGCATTCATCGTTTCTTTTGATAAAAATCAAATACACCTCGCGAAATTGCACGTAATAACTTATTTTTAGAAATCTATTGCCCAATATTGGCAATTAATTCCTCTATTTTCTCATCCTTATGAAATTGATTGATATAAGCCGTACTTTATCTCCAGAAATAGCTACCTGGCCTGGAGATACCCGTTTTCAGGTTTTTCCACAAGCTCGACTTGACGAAGGTGATAGTGTAAATCTCACAACCCTAACACTGAGTGCTCATACAGGAACACATGTAGATGCACCCTGGCATTTTTCATTAAATGGACTTACCCTTGATCAGTTGGATCTGACTCCTTTCTGGGGTAAAGCTATGGTTGTCAGTGTATCTAAAACAAAAGGACCACTATATCCCGAGGATTTCTCTACCCTCGATTTCTGGAATACAACCCGGATTTTGGTTCATTCCATTGCCAGCGGTAAAGATACGAGCGTATTTTACCCTGAATTTGTCTATCCCAGTCCGGAGCTGGCAGATTTTTTAGGCTCGCAAGGCGTAATATTGTATGGCACTGATGCAGCTTCCATGGATGCTTCAAATAGCAAAAGTCTTCCAGGTCATAAGGCTTTGCTAAAACATGGGATATCAATCCTTGAAGGACTTGAGCTACATGGAGTTCCTGACGGCAAATACGAACTTTCTGCGCTACCACTCAAAATTCAGGGAGGTGATGGCTCACCTGTTAGAGCGGTTTTAAAAACCTTGTAATTCCCAACTATGAAGTTAACTATCTGCGTAATTGTTTTTTGTACTTTGTTTGTAGCATGCCAGCAGGACAATTCTGAGTTTTCCCAACTCCTCGAGGTTCAAAAAGAATTTGATGTACTGATACACGGTGGTGTTGTCATCGACGGTACCAGTAAGGCAGGCTATCAAGCTGACATTCTGCTTATTGGCGATAGCATCGCCTTTATAGGAGAGGTAGATACTACCCGCATCGTGACAGGTAGCAAAATAGATGCAACAGATAAGGTCATTAGTCCGGGCTTTATCGATACGCATGCCCATGGAAATCCCAAACAAGATGCACAGTTCCACAATTTTCTGGCTATGGGCGTTACAACCATAGCCCTGGGGCAGGACGGTAGCAGTCCCCTGGTCAGAGAGATGCCCTTCTGGATAGATACGATTACTCAAAATGGATCAGGAGTAAACATCCTCCTCTTTGCAGGCCATGGAACCATCAGACAGGAAAGTGGTGTAGGGTATCAAAAGGACCCTGATTTGACGCAGGTAACCCATATGATTACCTTACTAAAGCGGGCCCTGGACTTGGGTTGCTGGGGTATGAGTACCGGACTCGAATACACCCCTGGTGTGTATGCTTCTGACGATGAACTGATTGCATTGGCTAAGCTAGTGGGCAGTCATGACCGGATGATCATGAGTCACATACGCAATGAAGACAATGATCAACTAAATGCGTCCATCCGGGAATTAATGCGCCAGGGAGAACATTGCCGTGTACATGTTTCTCACATGAAAGCAGTTTATGCCCAAGGAGCTGAACGTGCACAACAAATACTCTGGCTACTAGACTCTGCCCGCCAGGAAGGAATACAAATTACTGCTGATGTATATCCCTACACTGCTAGCTACACAGGTATAGGAATAGTATTTCCATCATGGGCGCTTCCTCCCAATGATTTTGCCCGGGTGGTGCGCAACCGAAGAAGCGAACTTAGTAAATTTTTAAGAAATAAGGTTAGTCAGAGAAATGGACCTGAAGCGACGCTGCTGGGTACTGCTCCTTATGCTGGAAAAACCTTAAAAGAGGTCGCCGAAGAAGCAGGTAAACCCTTTGAAGAAGTGTTGATAGATGATATTACTCCTTCAGGAGCTTCCGCAGCCTATTTTGTAATGGATGATGAACTCCAATCTACTTTGCTAAGTGATTCCCTTACCATGGTGTGTTCAGATGGCAGCCCTACAATGCTACATCCACGTGGTTATGGCAGTTTTGCAAAGATTATTGAACATTACGTAACGGAAACAGCACAATTTAAGCTGGAATCAGCGGTATACAAAATGACTCATTTACCTGCTCAAACGTTGAATATACCTGATCGAGGTGTTTTGCAAAAAGGTATGAAGGCAGACATACTGGTCTTTGATCCACAGCTTGTCAAGGCCAAGGCTACATTTGAAGCCCCACACCAGTTGGCGCAGGGCTTTGAATATGTTATAGTCAATGGAAGAATTGCCAAAACTGCCGATAAATTTTCTACAGATTTAAATGGCAGATTTCTCTCTTACCCACGGTAGTTCCTTACGCGATTTCCGGAGTAGATAATTTGGCAAGGGAGGCTTCAATTTCCTGCTGGGTAACTTCGTGCTTGACAAGCTTACCCGAGAAATAGGCTTCATAAGCTGACATGTCGAAATGTCCATGTCCACACAAATTTATTAAAATCGTAACGGGCTTACCCGATAGTTTAGCTTTCTCCGCTTCGACAATAGCTGTAGCTATGGCGTGATTGGCTTCCGGTGCAGGAAGAATACCCTCAGCTTTGGCAAATTTCACACCTGCTTCAAAGCACTCCAATTGATCATGGGAGACTGCCTCGATGAGCTTATCCTTCAGCAACTGACTCACGATCACACCTGCACCGTGGTATCTCAATCCACCTGCATGAATGGGTGCAGGCACAAAATTGTGCCCTAGCGTATACATCGGCAACAGTGGTGTCATGCCTACCGTATCGCCAAAATCATAACGAAATACCCCACGTGTGAGCTTGGGACACGATGTAGGTTCACTGGCAATACAGCGAATATTTTTACCCTCCTCCATATTTAGTCTCAAGAAAGGGAAAGCAAGACCCGCAAAGTTTGATCCTCCACCAAAGGGAGCTATGACTATATCTGGCAGTGCGCCAGCTATTTCCATCTGCTTGACAGCCTCCTGACCTACTACCGTCTGGTGCATCAATACATGATTCAATACACTACCCAGTGAGTACTTGGTATCGTCATGCGTTGCAGCGCGTTCTACAGCTTCGGAAATGGCAATTCCCAAACTTCCCGGAGAATCCGGATCTTCAGCAAGAATTTTCCTTCCTGCCTCAGTAAAATCTGTAGGTGATGCATATACATTTGCCCCCCAGGTATTCATCATCAACTTGCGATAGGGCTTCTGATGATAGCTGATCTTCACCATGTAAACCTCACACTCCATATCGAAGAGGTTACAGGCAAAACTGAGGGCACTCCCCCATTGACCAGCACCCGTCTCAGTAGTAATGCGCTTTACACCTTCCTGCTTATTGTAATAGGCTTGAGGTACTGCAGTATTGGGTTTATGAGAACCTGATGGACTTACTCCTTCGTATTTATAGTATATTTTCGCAGGAGTATCTAGCATTTGTTCCAGGTTGTAAGCACGGAAAAGTGGAGAAGGTCTCCACATGGTATAGATATCCCTTACTTCTTCAGGAATTTCTACCCATTTCTCTGCACTTACTTCCTGCTGGATCAATGCCATGGGAAAGAGTGGGGAAAGGGCATCAGGACCTATAGGCTGTTGTGTGCCGGGGTGAAGGGGAGGCAAAGGTTTGTTGGGCATATCTGCCATAATGTTATACCAGTGCGTGGGCACTTCTTTTTCCGGCAAAACAATTTTGCGAGTCTTCATAGAGCAGTACTTGATATTTAGTTAAGAAAAATAAAGCTTTAAATTACGACAAATTAAGAATGATATGCCAGCAATAACTAGCTTGAATGATGCCATAGAAAGGGATAAACAAGACCTACTAGCTACATACAGACCCCTTTTTTTCAATCCCAATCCTTCGCTCATATATATGGATGGCAACTCTCTCGGTAAACTTACCTTACAAGCCCGGGATAAACTTATCGAAACCATTGAGCATGACTGGGGAACCCGACTGATCAGAAGCTGGAATGAAGGCTGGCTGGAACTACCCCACCGGATTGGAGATAAAATTGCAATGATTCTGGGGGCCTCACCCGGAGAGGTGATCATAGCAGACTCTACATCTGTCAATTTATTCAAGCTAATGACTGCAGCTCTTCACTATCAATCCCCAAGAGCTAAAATCATTACCGATGATCTCAATTTTCCTTCGGATATCTATATTATGCAGGGCGTCATAGAGCTGTTGCAAAAGCAACACAAGTTGACAATCGTTTCATCAAAAGACGGTATTTATGGTCCCGAAAACGGCATTTTGGAACAGTTGGATGATCAGACGGCCCTGGTGAGCCTATCCCACACGGTTTTCAAAAGTGGATATACCTACGATATGGAAAAAATTACTCGCAAAGCACATGAAGTAGGCGCTTTGGTTTTATGGGATCTCAGCCACTCTGTAGGAGCTGTCGATATTGAACTAAACAGGTGCCAGGCAGATCTGGCTGTAGGTTGTACCTACAAATACCTCAATGGTGGTCCGGGGGCGCCTGCCTTTTTGTATGTGAATCAAAATCTGGTGTCCAAACTCTCCAATCCTATCTCTGGCTGGATGGGACAGCGAAATATGTTTGAGTTTGGTCTTGAGTATAAACCTACTGCTGGAATAAGCCAATTCCTTACAGGAACTCCACCTGTATTGTCGCTTGTAGCCATTGAAGCTGGAGTGGACATGATCCTCGAAGCTGGAATTAAAGCCATTAGAGAAAAATCCCTGGCCCTGACTGACTATCTGATCAGTCTTTGGAAGCAATGGTTGTCTCCGCTAGGTGTGAAATTAAAAACACCTGAAAAATATCTCTATAGAGGTTCTCATGTATCCCTGGGACATCCAGAAGGTTTGGGGATAGATCTGGCTATGATACATGAAAAGCATATCATACCAGATTTCAGAGCCCCTGACAATATCAGGTTGGGTGTAGCACCTCTTTACACCAGCTATGAAGATGTTTACCGGGCTGTAATAGCTATACAAGAGATTATTGAAAGCAAATCCTATCTGAGATACCAGGATAATCAACCTCCTGTAACCTGAAACGATCTATTTCTTCAGAAAATCACGGACGGCATCCACATAAGCGTCAGCAATAGCCACAATCCTTGCTGGAGCGATTACCCCCCCGATTTCAACCTTTGGCCTGCTCAACCAGATTAATTCCCGCCAGAAATCCTGGCAAAGACTCTCTCCATAACACAAGGGGCTGGTAATTAAACTATTTAAGGCCAGATTTCGCGAATATACTCCTCCTGCTGAAGTGGGAATACAGTATTTTCTGAGATAATCGGGCCCATCCTGATAGCGTGCGGGGGATACATCAGTATGTTTTTTACTAGCCTCAATAAATTCATTTGCTAGTTGCATAGACTCCTGGATATTATCGGAGATTAACAGATACAGAAAGTGCATGCGCTTCTCTTTGGTACTTAGTTCGCCCTTCATATAGCTGCCGGGAATAAATGCCATGCAGTAGTTACTGTAACCAGGCTGGAAAAAGCCTTCATCATCACGCTTTTCCCAGTTTTCCTTGTCTACGTTGTAGTGAATGATTAAGGTAAGATGAGGCCTGAAAGCATTGATTTGACGGGCTCTGGCTCTTAGATCCAGTTGATTGAATAATCTTCGGTAAATATCCTTTTCTGAGGCCTGATTTTTCCAAAATGATATTTCTTGCTTTGTAATTCTTCCGTTCCTGAATTCTTTTTCAAGATCCTCTTGAAAATGCTCTTCTCTCCAGGTATTATAATCCATCCCCATAGCGCTTATTCCAGAAGCCTTGCGTGTGATCAGCACTTCTGCTCCGAGCTTTTCGAGTTTATCCCTTACCAGAAAAGCTGTAGCCAGGGTGAGATTTGCTTCCCAGAATGCAGCTCCACTCCTTTCTGTTGTGGCTTTGACTTTTACGTATTTGCCTTCCAGTTCGGCTTCCGTCATACTTCCGGCAATATGTCCCGGATCTACCGCTATCCTTACTCCTTTTAGAACCTGATTAGCAGAATCATGGGGTTTCCATATAGAGAAGGGTTTGTAGCGCTTTACGATTTTCTCTGGCCACCTGCCAGTATCCTTGTTTTCATATATAATCATCATCTGCTCAGGCGGAAACAACTGCATCATACCCCAAAAAGCATTAAATTCATCTGTATACAGAAAAAACTCAGCACGTCCCATTTGTTTGTCCCGCTTTGACTCATAAATGGCTATCCCGTCCTGTGAAATGGAAAAGTGATCCCTGAGTTCAGGATCTTTGATTAAGTAAGATAAATTCAATTCCAATCTGTCCATCATATCCACCTGGTTTTCTCCATCCAATGGTTGAGCAAACGCATAGCACAGCACACATTTCATTATGCTAAAACAACATACCTTAAGCATATCAACGAGTATTGGATCTACCCTTGGAACCCAACCAAAAGTTCAAATTGAGGTTGAAAAAAGGACGGAAAAATATAGTAATAGTCTTCAGATCCTCTTCCCTGTGGGTAACTCCCAGGGTTGAAAATTCTTCCACTTCTTTAAAACGATGATCCTGATATTGAAATTGCCACCATACAGATAAATCTATCGTAGCAGGATTGCGGTGAAATAATTTAAAACCTGTTCTTGGGCCAGTTTGAAAATTTCTGGATTTAAGATTAATAGGTACCAGCAGATTCTCCATGTTTGTCATTGCTGAATTATATTTGCGTACAAGACTCAGATGCTGATAACCTACTTCCAGAAATAATCTTACAGATTCCCACGGACTTTTGATCTGCAAGGTGTGCAAATGAGATAAATTATATGTAATCGTGGTATCGAGTGTGGTTTCTGTAAAATTTTCCCAGTCGATATACGATACATGCGTCTCACGACGGAATAACGTAGACAAAATTTCCCATTTGCGAGAAGGTCTGTAGTTGACTTTGAGTTCAGATTCGAGGTTCCGCGAAGACCGATTCGTACGATTTACATCCTCAAAATCCTTGACATTATAAGTTACATAGATATCCTGACTTCCCTGCAAAATAAGATTTGAAAGCGCTTCCCACCTATAGTCAAATTCCATTCGAAGGGTATACTGAGTATAATTATCCTGACTTCTCTCCTGGAACAGGAAAGCGTATTCTCTCACGTTTCCCAGTATCCGGTAAGTAGTGGAAAATTTCTGGCTCCAGCGGGCATTCCATTCGAGATTAGAACCATAGGTAAGCTCATCATGATCATCCAGGTTGATTTGGGAAGGAGTATCGTATTTGATGTAAATATTATTAGCTGATACACGGAGATTGTGTTTGGGATGCATCCTGTATGAAAATTGTAATTCGAGTTGGTTTAATGATCGAAAAAAATCTTTTTGCTTCTCGCGCTCGAGTAACTGTTCAAAACGGTTGGGATTGACTAGCAGGGTATTTTCCAACTCATATCTGCGACTCAAATACAAATAGGAATAGGATAGAAAAGCGTTGAATTTCTTACTGGCAATAGAAAGTTTCTGCCGGGTAGATATGTTGAGCTGACTGAATGATAGGTCATTTCTGGTGACTGGATTTTCTTGCAGAGGATCAAATCTGAAATACCGGTTGGTAAGCAACATGACATTTTCAGAATCCCAATACATATTGGGGTTGATCTGATAGCGCAGATTGAGTCCGGGTTGAAGGGTATCTGACACGATACTTTCTATCATCTGACTCCGGTAATCATCGATCTCACTACTACCTGCCAAGAATCTGAATGCCAGATCTGCATAATCTCCAAAGGATTTGGACCAAGTCGTATTAAGGGTAATATTGCGTTGATTTCTGGGCGATATGTCTTTCACCCTGGCAAAGAGATCTGTTTCCATCGTGAGTCCATCATCCCATTGATACTGAGACTTCAACCGGATAGCAGGTGAGATCCCCTGGTCCAATAGAGCCGCCCGGTAATCCCAGCTATACCCGATCAGGGGAGTTAGAGAAAGGTATTCAAAAGGTTGATACTTGACCCCTCCATACACTGTAAAGCGATAATTCTGATTGTTGAAAAAGTGATCGTATTCAATCCAGGAGGCGATATCCAGCCTGGAATTGAGCTTATAAAATTGCCATAGCGATGTGTGCAAATAAGCCTGCACAAAAGGATTACCGGAAAGTGTACTATTCAGAAGATTATCATGATGGATGTTGAGGTCCATGCGATATCTTGAACCTTGATAGGTGTAATCCATATCCCATCTTGAGCTATAGGTAAAGTTATTGGCTCTACGGACATCAATCTTAACACTGGGAGCTTGCCCCCATATTTTAGTCGAAGATAAAACACAAGCCGATACACAAAGATATAGTATGAGATGTCTTCTGCCCACAAAACAAATATAACTGTTTTTGCAGGCCTGGAAAGTAGAAAAAAGTATATCTACTGGCGTAAATATTACGGTCTAACTAGGGCTGTATCCAACACCTCGAATACTCCACTTACCGCATCAATCGGGTTGAGCATCAGGTAGGGAAATACACCCAGTACGAGTATAAGTACAACCAGCAATACAGTCCCTATCAACGGCCATGTTCCAAAAGTAGTATTCAACTGAGGTTTCTCCTCACCACCAAAAAACATTAATACAATGACTTTGATATAGTAATATGCTCCTATTACCGAGGTCAGAATACCTACGATAGCCAGGAGGATAAGCTCTTCGCGAATAGCTGTAATAAATATTTGATATTTTGCCATGAATCCTGCCAGAGGTGGTATACCAGCCAGTGAAAACAGAAATACGGACAGCGTTCCAGCGAAGTAGGGAGCCTTGATTCCCAGCCCTTTCCAGTGATCCAGTGAAGTATCTTCATAATCTCTTTCAGCCATTCCTACCATTCCAAAAGCTCCAAGGTTCATCAAGGTATAGATAAACATATAGAAGATAACGGCTGAAAAACCTGCGGCTCCAGCACAAAGTCCCAGCATGACGTACCCCGAGTGAGCAATACTGGAGTATGCTAGCATTCGCTTGATATTGGATTGCTGTACTGCTACAATATTACCATAAATCATAGTGAAGAGTGCAGAAATAGCAATCAGGGTGACGATCTTGTCAAATTCTATCAGTTCCAACTTTTTAATGATTAGCCCCAGGGCGATAAAAGCAGCCATTTTACTTCCAGTAGCCATAAAACCAGCTAATGGGGTAGGTGTACCTTCATATACATCAGGTGTCCAGTTGTGAAAGGGAAAGGCTGAAACCTTAAATAAGAAACCGATAATAATCAAACCGATAGCTGTATAGAAAATTAATGGAAATTCATTGAATGCAGCTCTATTGGCCAGGATATCATCCATATTCGTGGCACCAGTAATACCATAGATCAATGCAATGCCAAAAAGCAGAAAAGCCGAGGCAAAAGAGCCCAGCAAAAAATATTTCAAACCGGACTCATTGGAGCGCTGATCCCTTTTGAAAAGAGCAGCAAAAATATACAAACACATGGACATCGTTTCCAGTCCAATGAAAGTAATAATCAGATCATTGGCATTGGCCATCAATACCATACCCAACACTGCAAAAACCAGCAGCACATAGACGTCGTAAATGGGTTTTTCCTGGCGTTTGAGATAATCCGTTACAAAAAATAACGTAATGATCCCGGAAATACATAATAAAATGTGAACCATTGGTGCCTGGGCACCAGTTTCCAGCATTCCGAAAAATATGACGTCTGACGTATTGCTTCCCATGGTGTAAGCCAGTATGCTGGACAGGATCAACCCTGCGGCAGCAACCCAGGGAAGTGACGAACGAACCTTAAAAACGTCCAGTAGCATCAGCGCCAATCCTGTCAGAAGAAGTATCAGAATTGGGGTGGCTTGTTGAGTGGAATGTGATAACTCAGATAAAAAATCCATGTACTTATGTGTATGAATATGGTTAAAGGCCTGGCTTACTTAACTTATCCCAGTTTCTGACGCTTTATTACCAAATCTTAGTGTAATTGTTCATGTTTGTCTCACACTGTCGGACAGCGGGTAAATTTAGTATATAGTCAACGAGAATCAAAGCACCCTTTATGCCTTTTTAGCATGAATAAACCATTGTATATTATAGGCACAGGTGGATTTGCCAGAGAGGTACTGTGCCTAATCAGGGATCTGGGAAGATATGATCAGGTCAAAGCCTTTGTAGAGGCTGATGCTGCTTACAGTCATCAAGCACTGATGAATATCCCTGTGATTCCCCAATCTCAATTTGATCCAGATGGAGCTGAAGTCATCATTGCCATCGGCGATCCGGCTACACGCCATAAGGTTTCTCTAACCCTACCGCAGGATACCGACTACGCAACACTCATTCATCCTTCGGTAATTATGTCTCCATGGGTCAGGATTGGAGCAGGATCGATCATCTGTGCCAGGACGACCCTTACCTGTGAGATAAGCCTGGGTAAACATACCCAACTCAATCTGCACACGACAGTGGGACACGACTGTGTGCTGGAAGACTATGTAACAACTGCTCCAGCAGTAAATATCAGTGGGAGGTGTCATCTCGCAGGTAAAATATATGTAGGCACTAACGCCTCCATCCGGCAAAATATACGTATAGCAGAGGGTACTACGATCGGAATGGGAGCCGTCGTAGTTAAAGATATTACTGAACCTGGTATCTACGTGGGAAATCCCTGTAAAAAGATAAAATGAGTCCAGAAAAATTTTATCTATTATTATTAATCCCTATCATTCAGCATGAGAAAACCCATCCTTTTCAACTTACTTTGAAATGGCCACCAAAAAGTTTCAGGCACCCTCTATCCCCATAAATGCTGTTCTGCGTATCAGACTTTGAAGATGAGCTAGCTCTACTTTCGTGCGCTTCCCTTCGATGATCACAGCATCAGCATGTCCTTTTAGCCGTTCGTATAACCAGTTGATGACTGTATCGAGATCGTCCTGTGGACCAAAGGAAAGGTATATTCGGATTGTCTCCACAAAGCCCACACTTACTCCGTTATGATCCTGATCCATAATAATAGATGCCTGAGTCCGGGGTATTTTAAACTCATCTCCCTGCTCCAGCCATCTAACATAAGTACCGAAAAGTAAATATTTGAGATCTTTTTCACGAGTAATGATCTCTATTTTCATACGTTCAAATGCAAAGCGGGCTTTCTTGTCAAAAATGTCTTCTTCTGATTGATCCACATTTCCTGCCTGCTGAAATTCCATGTACTTCCTGAGTTTACCCCCAAGAGATTCTATGCGCTGGTATTTTTCATGAGCCATTTCGCGAATCACATCATCATTGTACTGCTCAAATTTATCAGGGTGATACTTCTTGCGAAGCTCCATCTGGAGTTTCTCAAACTCTTCCCGTTCCAGGTCTTTCAGATTTTTCCCATATATTTCCCGGATCTCTTCTCTTTCTTTTTCGGTAAATGTAATGTTTGCCATAGATGATAGAAATAAGCTCTCTTAAAAATACAACACCTATTATACCCTTTTTGTGACAGAAGCCCTGAGCTAGATCGTCAAATGCTGTGAATAGCAAAAAATTTCATGCTTAGGTATTTTCCCATACAAAACAACCTGTAAACATATTGGGGCGGCCAGTGTACCTATGTTACTCATCCCCCAATTCAACAAACCGGAATCGCTCGTTTTCGGGCATTGTACGGGAATTTTGCACAATCTCTTCCATCCTGGCAATGACATCGGGATGGCTAGATGCAATATCAGTTGTCTCGGTGGGGTCCGTTTCCAGGTCGTAGAGTTCAAAATCCATATTGCCTTTGAAAATATTCTTGCGTATAGCCTTCCATTTTCCCATCCTTACAGCCTGTTGTCCCTGATAACTGGGAAATTCCCAATACAAAAATTCATGTGTTTTTGCTAGCTTTTTCCCCTCCAAAACGCTCACCATACTCAATCCATTTACATCTTTGGGAGCTTTAGTACCAGCAATTTCACAAAAGGTGGGGAGTATATCCCAAAAGGCGGAAATGTAATCACTCGTGGTGCCGGACTCGATTTTTCCGGACCAGCTTGCGATAAAAGGTACTCTTATCCCCCCCTCGTATACTGTGCCCTTACCCCGACCATAATCACCGCGAAATGGTTTGGCACTATCAAAAAATTCTGAATCAGTACCCCCATTAAATGAGGGCCCATTGTCGCTGGTAAATACAATCAGGGTATGATCGTAAGTCCCGGTTTCCTTGAGTTTATCCACCAGTTTTCCCACCTGCTCATCCAGATATGAGACCATAGCAGCATAGGTGGCTTGGGGATATCTTACGGGAAAATAGTTGCGTTCTCCCAGATAGGGATCTTCATCTCCGAATTTTTCGTGGTAATAGTCAACCCAGCGCTGAGGGGCTTGTAAGGGTACATGAGGAATAGGAGAAGCAAAGTACAGGAAGAAAGGCTGATTTTGGTGGTTTTCAATAAATTGTAGAGACTCTTCCAGCATGAGTTCTGGAGCGTAATCCGGCTGGGATGTAAAAGGCAGGTAACTGGTCGAATCGTATGGATTTGTTCCTTCTGGCAGCTTGGTATTGGGCACTACAAGTTCATTATCTAACCACACCTTTTCCTCGTTTTTCCACAGGTGCTGGGGAAAATAGGTATGTGCTTGGCGCTGACAATTATATCCAAAAAAGAAATCGAAACCCTGCTTGTTGGGAATTCCTTCGGTAAGAGGTGCTCCCAGCCCCCATTTACCCACGATGGCCGTTTTGTATCCAGCTTGTTGCAATAACCGCCCCAATGTGGGAGTGCCAGCAGGAATAGGACGTTGTCCTTCGAGATAGGGGTCTTCTACAGCTTTCGCAAAATCCCACACCTCACCTCGCTCACGCCATTCGTCATTGCTTCGTATATGAGCATAACCTGTATGTTTACCTGTCAATAATACACACCTGGAGGGAGCGCATACAGGTGATCCTGAATAGTGCTGCGTAAATATCATACCGTTTTTAGCCAACTGGTCGATATTCGGAGTTTCAATCTTTTCTTGACCATATACTCCCAGATCACCATATCCAAGGTCATCTGCCAAAATCAAAACGATATTGGGTCCTTCTGAACTAGGTGAATCTGAGCTTTCCGTTAAGCTACAACTCAAAGAAGAACCCAGTAATAAGGCTATATTTAGGTGTGTAACAAAGCGATTTAGTAGACAGGTTTTGATAGCAATGCGCATATGCTTTCTTTTTCCTTAAAATGAAAAAAAACTATCAATACCCCAAACATATCAGGACTATTTCCCTCAATACCTGTAGTCCCTGTTGAAAATCCTGAAATCTGGCGGGATCATAAACTCCCTGGGATCAAATTCCCTGGGCTTGATCGCCGTACAAGTCGTAGTTACGGTCAGGCGTTGTTGTTTTTTAATGGTTTTCAGCGGAATCCTGCCCTCCAGCCCTTTGACCAGAAAACTGGCATTTGAATTACTACTATCGGGAAAATAACTTTCATCAACCCTATATTCATCATTTACATAATAGGCAAAATAGGTATCCAGTTGCTTAAGCAGATATATATCGCATAGCACCCCATTCACTTTTACCTGTTTGCCGGTGGGCTTGGCAACAGGATTTTCTTCTTGTTGTTCATTTATACGGTCCGAGTAAGTAGAATGCCTGTAGGCTGACTGTTTGGAAGCATCCACCAGATATTCGCGATTGGAATCAGCAATAAATAGAAAAGTTTTGGGATATTTACCGCCCATGAGATTGACAATATAATTACCCTTTTTCAGATGTAGATCCATCTTTGTATTGGGTTCATTGGCCTTAATAAAATCTGCATCAGCACCTGTAAGCTGAACCTCATACGAGATCGTTCCTTCAAAATACTGCTGAGCTTCTGAAGCTACCTGCCCCTTGCCGAATGGCAATCCCATGAAAAAATAACATAGCACAAAAAAAATGTGTAGAATCTGGAAGTTATGCATAAAATTAATCGATATTACTGAACTGGACACGTAATTTTGAACGGGATTCAAACCCCCTATTTCGGATATCGTAAGGTAAGCAATAAATATTTAGCTGCTTACCCTTTGGATTGAGTTAAAAATCATACTTTCTTGCCAGAAGTTTTCAGCATATGAGTAGATCATTGCCCGATTACGGCTTTTCAACCATTACATAATTCGTACCAGACAGCCTAAAGGTTGATGAAAATGCGTAATTTAATCTTATTACTGTTTTGCATAGGTGTTTCCTCCCTGCATGCGCAGCTGTTTCCACAACTAGGTAATCAACGTGCGGGAATCTCCAGTCTTACGTTCCTGAAGATCGATGTAAGTGCCCGTTCTGCTGCCCTGGCCAGCAGCAATATCTGCCTGAGCGGTGATGCCTATGCTACCTTTACGAATCCTGCCACGATGGTGGAAAATAATACCTTCACGGCAGGTATTGCCAATACCTTTTGGGTAGCAGGAATCAATTATGCCTTTGTTTCTGCCATCAAGCCTACCAAATTTGGACATCTGGGCATTTCTCTCAATGCCCTTAATTCAGGTGCCATGGAGGTACGTACTACCTTCCAACCGCAGGGAACCGGTGAATTATTTTACGCCAATTACTACAGTGCAGGCTTGAGCTATGGACAGCAACTCACGGATAACTTTAGTTATGGTGTAACAGGTAAATATGTCAGAGAACAATTGGCCGAGTTTACTGCCAATACATTTATGGTAGATTTGGGCTTTTTATATCGTCTAGATATAAAGGAATTGCGCTTTGCAGTTGTTGTGCAAAACTTCGGACCTGATTCACGGCTTAGAGGAAGCACTGAACAGGATAGCTCATTCAACTCCCGTGATATTGTCCTCGATGACTATCCTGCACCTACGCTGTTCAAACTGGGTGTATCTATGGTCCCTTATGAATCCCCGGATAAAACCCAACGGATTACAACATCTCTTCAGCTCAATCACCCCAATGATAATGCAGAGAATATCAGAATAGGTGTAGAATACAGTTATCGTTCGCTGCTGATGATCAGAGCCGGCTATAAGGTCAACGTGGATGATCAGCCCTACCCTACAGCAGGTATCGGATTGAGAATGCGCGCCGGCAGACATCCACTCTTTGTGGATTATGCAGCGGATCCTACCCGGCATCTCGGGATCATACACCGTATAGGATTAGCCCTGCAACTCAACGCTACGGAGAGATAAGATTACAATCATAAGCAATCTGTAATCATCATTCAGTTAAGTTTGAAAATCGTCTCTTGAATCAACAACTTTTCTATTTGATGAGCGTATTATGGTTTTTGAAAGGTAAAGCATTTTATTTTGAAAAATTTTTTTATCAGAACAGTCCTGATATATGTCACGAACCGTATGCCTTGCGTGTTAAATCAGAAATTAATGTTTAATTTGACACATATTAAAGAATAATAATGGATCAAAACGAATTTCTCAAATACGCTATCAAACACCAAGGCATTAGTAGCCTTACGATGCATGACTTCATCAGTACAGCCAACAATCAGATTGCAACCACGGTCCCTCATATTGTAGGTCTGACACCTAATATTATCGAAGAGCGTCAGTTGAATGTTATTGCGATGGACGTTTTTTCACGTTTGATGATGGATCGTATTATATTCCTGGGGATGCCGATAAGCGACCAGATCGCCAACATCGTAAGTGCGCAGTTGCTCTTCCTGCAATCAGCCGATGCCAAAAAAGATATTAATATCTACCTCAATTCACCTGGAGGATCAGTATATGCAGGACTAGGTATCTATGATACGATGCAATTGGTGAGTCCAGATGTGTCTACAATCTGTACAGGTATGGCAGCTTCGATGGGTGCGATATTGTTATGTGCAGGAACGACAGGTAAGCGTTCCGCATTGCCACATGCCCGGATTATGATACACCAGCCTTTAGGCGGAGCGCAGGGGCAAGCCTCTGATATAGAGATTGTGCACAAGGAGATTCAACAGATGAAAAAAGAACTATACGAAATCATATCACTACATACCGGCCAAACCTATGAGAAGGTCTGGGAAGACTCTGATAGGGATTTTTGGATGTCTGCAGAGGAAGCCAGTGATTATGGTCTGGTAGATGAGGTATTGAGAAAAAAGGAAAACAACGATGAGAAATGAGAACTGTTCATTCTGTGGAAAAGCCAAGAATGAAGTCCAAATTCTGCTTGCTGGTTATGGTGGAGCATACATTTGTGAGCAATGCGTAGAGCACGCCAATACGATCATTGAAGAAGAACTCAAAGACAGGCCTGTAACGCGCTTTGCCAGGCTGCTTAAACCCCGGGAGATGAAGGAATATCTTGATAAGTACGTGATCGGTCAGGAACCGGCCAAAAAAGTACTTTCTGTAGCAGTTTACAACCACTACAAAAGGATACTCCAACGGGAAAGGCAGGAAGGAGAAGTAGAATTGGAAAAAAGCAATATTCTTTTATCAGGACAAACAGGTACGGGTAAGACACTTCTTGCCCGTACTATTGCAAAAATACTGAATGTACCCTTCTGTATTGCAGATGCAACGGTGCTGACGGAAGCTGGATATGTAGGAGAAGATGTAGAAAGTATCCTGGTCAGGCTCCTTCAGGCAGCGGATTATGATGTAGAAGCTGCAGAAAAGGGAATTATTTATATCGACGAGATAGATAAAATCGCTCGTAAAACAGCCAATCCTTCGATTACACGCGACGTAAGTGGAGAAGGTGTACAGCAAGCTCTTCTCAAATTACTGGAAGGCACCTCTGCCAGTGTCCCGCCTAAAGGAGGCCGAAAACATCCTGAACAAAACCTGGTGCAGATCGATACTTCTAACATCCTGTTTATATGTGGCGGTGCATTTGATGGAATCGAACGAATTATCGCTCAACGGGTAGCCGTTAAATCCATTGGCTATAATACAGAAAAGGGTAAATCTGTAGATGATGATAACCTATACCGCTTTTTACAGCCTGCTGACTTAAGACAGTTTGGACTGATACCCGAAATTATCGGACGTTTACCTGTCATCACTTACCTCGATCCACTGGATTCCAAAGCATTACGCAGAATCCTCACAGAACCCAAAAATTCCATTATCAAACAATATAAACGATTATTTGAACTGGAAAATAGAACCCTGGAGTTTGAAGATGCCGTTCTCGATTCTGTGGTTGAAAGAGCCAACGAACTCAAACTGGGTGCAAGAGGTCTGAGAGCTATTATTGAAGCAATTATGCTTGATATCATGTTTGAAATGCCCGATAGTGAAGTCAAAGACTACTACATTACCATGGACATAGTCCGTGATAAGCTGAATAATAACGATTACTACAATTTCAAAGCAGCTAGCTAATCTGGTATCAGATGATTTCCGTATGAAACAGATGATCATGCAATAACACAATAACACTTAAGAATATCTTATTACTTTTACCCTATATTAAATTTTGCCATACACTTCATACATATTTAAATTGGCACATTTTTCGTAATAGTGGTAAATTGAATTGATCTTGTTTCCAGGATATCAAATTTTTCCAGATGGCTAACTACATCAGCAAACACATACATATATTATTCCTGATTGGTTTGATGGGAAGCATAGGTATGTTCAATGCCTGTGGACCTACTGAATCTGCTCAAAATCAAACTAACGAGAACGACACCAGCTCAGATCATACGACATCCCCAGAATTGTCGTTGGAACCATCCCAAAGTAGTGAAGAATCTACCCGTACACGAAACCTTACGGCTACAGACAGCGTTGGCTTTTCTTTCGAAAAAAAATTTCCCCAGTTATACCAGTTGCTGAAAGATTATCCTGAAGTACTCGAAAAGGTCTCTCAATACGCTAAAAAAGCTATATACAGAGAAGAGGTATCTGATGAGGAAGACTTGCTGGCATTGATGGAAAAAAGGGGAAATGAGATCATACCGCTCATTAGCCCCTATTTTGAGAACATGGATCCAGCAGTTTTTCAGCAAAAGTTTGATGTGTTGAACGCAGAACTCTTCAAGTTAGGCATACAGATGACAACCGCCGAAGGAATGTTTACGGGTCTAGGCCCTAGTAAAATGATCACCCCTAACCTTCGTGTACAGCAGATGAACACATCGCAGGGATTTGACGCCATCCAGAACTACGATGCCTTTACAGATGCAATGACCCACTCAATGAGCGGAGAATATCCCTTTCTCGATATGGAGCCATATTTCAATATGTTGGCATCTGGTGAGCAACTCAGGAATGCAGAAAACGCTCGCGTATATTATGCTAAAGTAGAAGAAAATTTCAGACGTGCACTCGAAGTTCTGACAGATATCCACGTGGTCACCAATGAGGGAGCCAGGATAGGCGGAATACATACCGAAGCTTATCCATACACCTGTAATCTGGAACAAATGCAATCTCTCCTTAACAAATATCAAAAATCAGCTTACTATTCCGTTATTCAAAATATTCTGGAATATCCTTCCGAGATCACATCCAGACCAGAAACCATTTATCTGATCGTGACTGAGTGGGCAGAAAATGAGCAAATTGCACGAGAAAAGATTTTCAAATACTTAACTAATCAACAAGATATTCCTCATTATCTTGCTATTCAAAGTGGAGATGGAAGTACCGAATACGCTGTGATATATAGATTTTTCGAGAATGAAAAGCAAGCAAACCAGGCAATGGAATTATCCAAGGATAAAAATATCGATGGGGAAATGATCATGGTCAGTGTACAAGGAGATAAGCTATATCAAACAGGCATCTAATGCAGAAAACTATTTTGCTCACCGGGAGCAATGGTCTTTTGGGACAAAAAATCGTTCAGAATCTTGCAGGATTACCATATATCAAACTGATTGCTACCTCCCGTGGGGTAAATCGGCACCCACTGAGAAAAGGGTACAGCTATCACGAACTGGATCTTACTGATCACATAGAGCTGGCAAAACTCTATCACGAGGTCAAACCCCAAGACGTAATACACACCGCAGCTATTACCAAGGTTGATTACTGTGAAGACCATCATGAAGAATGTGATGCAGTGAATATCGAAGTAGTACGCAAGCTGGCTGAACTTTCCAAGCAGCATCATTCCAGACTGATACACATCTCCACAGACTTTATCTTTGATGGGCAAGACGGCCCTTATAAAGAAGAAGACCCCCCTAATCCGGTGAATTATTATGGGCTTTCCAAGCTCAAAGCTGAAGAGATCGTCCAGTCAGTGGGTATCAATTATGCGATCCTTCGCACAATGCTAGTGTACGGCATTACACCTGCTATGTCTCGATCCAATATCGTACTTTGGGCTAAAAATAGCCTAGAATCTGGCCAGAACATTCGTGTGGTTAATGATCAATTCCGATGCCCGACGCTTGCAGAAGATCTCGCCTCCGCGTCAATATCTGCTGTCATGCAAGATGCTCAGGGAGTGTACCATATCTCAGGCTCTGAGATGATGTCCATCTATGATATGGTGCGGCAGATTGCAGCATTCTGGAAACTGGATCCTAAAAAGGTGCAGCAGACGACCAGCGACACCTTACATCAGCGAGCAAAGCGTCCTCCAAAAACAGGATTTATTTTACTCAAAGCTCAAACTGAATTGGACTACAGGCCGCATACCTTTCGCCAGGGACTGGCTTTGATAGACCGCCAGATGCGGGAGATGTAATAAGTCAGAACTCTTGGCTCGTAGTATACATCACAAGTATCAAATACCCTGTCGATTACTGCGAGCTAAAAGCTCTCCGCTCAGTAACAAGCAGCTACGCTATGAAAGTCTTTCAATAATTATTGCTGAGGCTCCCCCCCCACCGTTACAGATCGTCGCAAGGCCATATTTACCTTGTCGATGATGTAGCACGCCATTGAGTGTGGTGAGGATACGGGCGCCTGAGGCGCCAAGGGGATGCCCCAGAGATACGGCACCTCCATGCACATTTAATTTCTCCGGGTCTACATTCATGAGCTTGTTGAAAGCAAGTGGAACTACAGCAAAAGCCTCATTGACTTCAATGTAGTCTATGTCATCCCACGACATTTTCGCTTTTTCCAGCACCTTGGGTGCTGCTAATGTAGGAGCAGTAGTAAACCACATGGGTTCGTGCGCAGCGTCTGCAAAAGCTACGATCCTCGCTACAGGTGTCAGGTTGAGTGCTTTCATCTTCTCCTCACTGACAACGATCAACGCACTAGCACCGTCATTGATGGTGGAAGCATTTCCGGCGGTAACAGTACCGTCTTTCATAAAAGCAGACTTCAGTGTGAGCAGCTTTTCGAAGTTGACATGCTTGTACTCTTCGTCTTCTGAGATCATAATGGGATCTCCTTTTCGCTGAGGTACCTTGACCGGTACAATTTCATCGCGGAAAACTCCGTTTTCTGTAGAGGTTGCAGCGCGTTTATAAGACTGAATGGCATAAGCATCCTGGTCTTCTCTTGCAATATTGAATCGCACAGCCGTGTTATCCGCACTTACCCCCATTGCCACCTCATTATAGGCATCCACCAGACCATCCTTTGCCAATCCATCAATCATGGGTGTATCCCCGTATTTATTTCCCCACCTCAATTTAGGCATATAGTAAGGGACATTTGACATACTCTCCATGCCACCTGCCACGATGAGATCTGCATGACCCAACATAATACTCTGCGCAGCAAACATGACAGATTTCATCCCAGATGAGCATACTTTATTGATTGTAGTACAGGGAACATTCTGCCCTATTCCTGCAAAAATGGCTGCCTGACGGGCAGGTGCCTGACCGAGATTGGCAGAACATACATTACCCATAAAAACCTCATCCACCTCATGTATATCTACTCCAGCTTTATCCAAAGCTCCCTTGATGGCCACTGCGCCAAGTCTTGTTGCACTAAGGGATGAAAGCACTCCGCCAAATCTGCCAATGGGCGTTCTGACTGCTGAAAGAATATATGCTTGATTCATACGATTGATTTATAAATTATTGGCTCTTAGCCTGTCATAAAAGTTATGTCTTAAACTTAAATAAGTGGTCGCATTAGTCCAAAAATAGGTCTTAAACAGATATGCATCTGCCATGTAACCGCACAACAGGGAAATGTAGATAGCTCCAACGGAGCGTCCCAGTTTTTGTCAGCTTGATATACATCAGGCTCTACCGATGGATCGCTCAAACGATAAGCACTGAAATACAGTAGTGAAAACCTTGCTTGCAAGACCATGATGAACATATAGAAATTGTATAACTTTGAAATACATACCAATCTTTGAAAGGATATTGATCCTTACCTATAAGCTTGTCGCACTACTACTTTATTTTCCTTATAGACCGAAATTAATAAATATATCTTACCCAACGTGATTGTTTCATGCATGTTTAATAATAGCCATTGGAAGGTAGTTATAAATAGTAATTAGCTACTTATTCATTTTAGGAACTGAGCACACAGGCTATCCACTATTCCATTTGAGATATTCAACAGAAAAACTATATATTTGAGTCGTTGAACCATTAAATATAAAACCTACGTGACTGATATAATTATACAATCGCTAATATTTCTTCCGCTACTGGGGGCGCTACTTATACTGGCTGTAAGAGGAGAGCAAGCTTCCAAAAACCTGGCGTTAGTATTTTCGTTACTCCCATTTCTGGCCAGTATCTGGCTATATATCGATTATACCTCACAAGTGGCAGGGGGGAATATTGATGAGAATGGCTTTGTATACTTTATCAACATCCCCTGGTTTACTACAAGTGGATTTGATATCAATTTCACGCTGGCAATAGATGGAATTTCAATTTATCTCATTTTATTGTCCACCCTGATCTTCCCGCTATCAATATATTTCTCATGGGGTTCTATCGAAAAGTATCATATTGCCTACTATGTATTGATGTTGCTACTGGAAACCGGAATCATCGGATTTTTCCTGGCACTTGATATGCTGCTATTCTATATATTCTTTGAGATGGTACTAATCCCAATGTACTTTCTGATCGGAATCTGGGGTGGAAAGGAAAGGATATATGCTTCATTGAAATTTTTCCTCTATACCCTGGTAGGGTCGCTACTTATGCTGATAGCCATTATGTACCTAGGTATTAGCGTTCCGGGCTATTCATTTACAACCTCTTATCTCACCATTCTTAACGAGGCTGAGGTTACACGAGGCGTACAATCCTGGCTATTTTGGGCATTTACCCTCAGTTTTGCAATCAAAGTCCCACTATTTCCTGTACACACCTGGCTACCTGATGCACACACACAGGCACCTACTGCAGGTTCAGTAATCCTGGCGGGTGTACTGCTGAAAATGGGAACTTACGGTCTCATCCGTTTTTGTCTGCCTTTATTTCCCCAGGCATCCATCGAGTTTGCACCACTCATCTCTGGCTTGGCCGTAGTGGGTATTATCTATGGAGCTATGGCAGCCATGGTACAAAAAGATATCAAGAAGCTTGTTGCCTATTCTTCTGTTTCCCACCTGGGATTTATCGTTTTGGGTATTTTTGCATTCACCAAAGAAGGTATGAGTGGAGCAGTCGTACAAATGGTCAACCATGGAGTTGCTACCGGAGCATTGTTCCTTCTGGTAGGTATGATCTATGACCGCAGGCATACACGTATGATCAAAGATTTTCAGGGTATTGCCAAGCAATTACCCACATTTACCTTTATTTTCATGATCACTGTCATGGCTTCTGTAGGGTTACCCGGGCTAAATGGTTTTGTAGGTGAATTTCTGATACTAATGGGAAGTTTTAAATCCAGTGTGATCGGACAGGCTTTTGCGGTATTTGCCGCGACCGGGGTAATTATCGCGGCGGTGTATCTTCTGTGGATGTTCCGCCGTGTGATGTTTGGTGAACTGGATAAAGATGCTAACAAAAAACTAGTAGATCTCAACACACGTGAAGTGGTAGTTATGATGCCATTGATCATCCTGATGTTCTGGATGGGTCTGTATGCTTCCCCATTTCTCGATCAGATCAGCAAAAGCGCTGACACTGTTGTAGAGTATGTGCTGGATGAAAATGGACTGGAGCTTCCCGAAATAGCGATCGATACTTCTGCTCCTCTACCAGCAGAGATTGAAGCGTCGACTTCTGGTGCTGCACACTAAACGGATGTACTGGTGAACAAAAATTAGCGTTTTCACGAAAATACTTTCAGAAAATTCATGGGTAGTGACTGAAGTCACAGCGTTTGTTTCTATCAAGCTCTATTTTTAGGGAAAAAGAACGATGAAACATCAAGCAGTGAAATTTGTACTTGTGTGTCTCACTTGCATAGGAATTATTGCTGCTTTAGTTTTTCTTGTTCAACATTTATCCACTTAAAAACAAATACAAATATGAAAAAAAACATGGGAACCGCAGACCGTATTATCAGAGTGATAATCGCTGTAATCGTGGTAGCACTTTACTTTACAAACATCATTAGTGGAACATTAGGGATTATCCTGATGGTACTTGCAGGTGTATTCGTTCTGACCAGTCTGGTCAGTTTTTGCCCCTTATATGCTCCTTTTGGACTTCGCACTTGTGCTGCCAAGCAGCGATCCTGATCAAAGTAAGCCGCTTGGCTGACGCTCGTTGCAATGGGTGTCAGCCTTCATTTCCGGCCATATGGTACAGGCTTGTTCCTGCCATATTTATGATTTCCCCTCCTCATATTCACTCTTGTACGCTGCCTGTTCTTCCATAGCAAAGTATTCTTCAGGTGATAGGTAGTGTTCTGGTTGGATGGTTGATATGGTTTTATCTGAGGACTGCATAATATCCTACTTTTAAGGGATATAACTTAAATATAACGATCGTTCATCAAATATACAATCCTTATGTACACATTTTTTTAGCAAAAACTAATTTTAATAGTATAATGTTTTTTCTTGGTTGGTCTCTAAAGTGCAGTCTGTCAGCCCCCTTATGTTTCCATTAACTCCAGTTCCTTATACCATCAAAAGCAAAAAGATATGTAATTTGCATGTATGTTTACCCATCAAGATACGATCGTAGCAATAGCAACACCTAGTGGTACCGGAGCTTTAGGGATTGTCAGAATTTCGGGAAATGATGCCATCAACTCTGTCGATGCCATATTTTCCAAAGATCTCTCCCAAGCCAAGGGTTATACGCTTCATTATGGTAGAATCATGAAGAATGGAGAGGTGCTGGACGAAGTACTTGTCAGTATCTTTCGTGCTCCCAAATCTTTCACCAAGGAAGACCTGGTAGAGATTTCATGTCATGGCAGTCAATACATCCTTCAAGAGGTAGTTCATCTGCTGCTGGCCCAGGGCGCGCGCCTAGCGCGGCCTGGAGAATATACCCAGCGCGCCTATCTCAATGGCGCGATGGACCTGGCACAAGCCGAGGCTGTGGCCGATCTGATTGCTTCGACCTCGGCACAAGCCCACATGCTGGCGATGAGCCAACTGCGGGGCGGTGTATCGCGCGAGCTCAGCCAGCTCCGTGAGCAATTGCTCAACTTCACCTCCCTGATCGAGCTGGAGCTCGATTTTGGCGAGGAAGACGTCGAATTCGCTGATCGCAGCCAGCTGCTCGACCTCGTCGGGCAGATCGACCGCAAGCTCATTTCGCTGATCAGCAGCTTTAAGCTGGGCAACGCCATCAAAACCGGTGTGCCTACCGTCATCATGGGCAAGCCCAATGCCGGCAAATCCACCCTGCTCAACACTTTGCTCAACGACAACCGCGCCATCGTGAGCGATATCCCTGGCACCACCCGCGACATGATCGAAGATCGCGTCGTGATTGATGGCGTGGAATTTCGCCTGATGGATACCGCTGGAGTCCGGGAGACCACTGACCTGATCGAAGCCGAAGGTGTACGCCGCACCCTGGATCTGGCTCAGACCGCCAGTCTGATCCTCTACCTCTTCGACCTCCAGAACGAATCTATCAAACAGGCACAGGACTATATTCAGACCCTGGACTTACCCCAATCCGCCTGCATCCTGATCGTGGGCAACAAACTGGATCTCCTGGATCAAACCATACAGAATGGTCATTCTTCTGATACTCAGTCCTACCCTACCCTGGCGATTTCTGCTCAGGCACACCTTCACATCGATGAACTGCGACAGCTTATGATCGAAGCTGTACACAGTTTCGCCAACATCACGCCAGATCAGGCCATTATCAGCAATGCCCGCCACCTCCACGCCCTGCAACAGGCGTATACTGCCCTTCAGGAGGTCGCTCAAGGCCTGGAAATAGGTATTAGTGGCGATCTGCTTTCGATCGATATCCGCACAGTATTACATTATATTGGCGAGATCACCGGCGAGATCACTAATGATGAGGTGCTGGGAAATATTTTTGGCAAATTTTGTATCGGAAAGTGATTACTTTTCTCTTCTGTATCCGTCCGGCTAATCCCGTCTGTCATCGCGTCGTATGATTGCGGATCTTAGC
>CAYXVE010000035.1:0-39864 GCA_964468435.1 uncultured Bacteroidia bacterium
GAATATGGCATTCCCCCGATATTTATATATGAATCTATCAGATCAATCCCATTTCCGGCCAAAGTAAATAAAATATAGGGCTGAATGTATAATTTTCTGTCCAGAAGTAAGTATATACCAAATTTATAGCCTTTGTTAAATCTGAAGTGGTAGCAGTAAGATTAGCCTTGAGTCCCATCTCAAATTGAGCATGTATAATGTAGGCAAAACATATGCTTAGAACATATACTGTAATTTTTTCATGATCAATGTAGTTAAAAGGTGCTTTCTGCATCCCTAAACATCATTTATGTCCGGGATGTATGAAAACAGGCAAATGTAGATTTAATATTTGCTATACTCTTTTGAACAGTCCGGCTACTATCGAGACTATGAAAAGCACAATAAATATCACAAAGATGATCTTAGCGATGCTCGCAGCCCCAGCTGCTATTCCCGTGAACCCCAGTGCTGCTGCGACTAAGGCTATTACTAGAAAAGTAATTGTCCAACGTAACATAATGTTGTTTAATTTTTTGTGTTGAAAATAATATTGCTTTTTATTCTACTCATCTTTTGGTTAAATGTTTCATTATCTTTCCAATATGTAAAAAATATAATTCATATTGAGTCATTAGATGAATATATGAGCGTAATTATATATATTAAATTGTGAAAAAGAAAACATATTAATCATATTATCGTATAATATGGTATATTTGTAAAAAAATTAACTAATATTAACATTTAAAACATATCTAATGATGTATTTCAAAAAATTATTTACAATAACTTGTAGTTTATGTTGGCTGATAACATGTCTTAGGGGTCAAACATTGGAAATTGAAAATTCTTCTGTAGCATTCAATGATAAAGTTTATGCCAGTCTTGAGGTAAAGTTAGATCCTGATTCCAAGACAGTAAAAAAGGCATGGCATGATTATCTGAAAGAAAACCATGATGTTGATATTAAGGGAATAGGTTTTCTGACTAACAAAGACGTATTAAAAGGTGAACAGGTCTCTTTCTCTAATCTGCCTGTCGAAACGGTGAATTTTTACACGAAGGTCGTAAGTGAAGGTGATCAGTGTGTGATGAGTGTATTTGCTTTTGATAGCAATGATGATTTTACAAATCAGGACAATCACCCTGAAATGTATGGAAGGATCAGAAATATGCTTACCAGTTTTCTCAATGAATTTTTGAATAGCTTTTATCAGGAAAAGGTAGAAGAAGTCGAAGATGAGATTGTAAGCTTGGAAAAAGATATCTCAGATAATCGCGATCAGATTGAAGATAACAGAAAAGAAATTGAGAATCTACGTAACGAAAACACTGATATGCAAAAGGAAATTGAGGAAAAGGAAGTGCGCCTCCAGAAAGTCAGAGAAAAATTGAACAATAAGCAGAATGACTTGAATAATATAAACAGCAAGCTTAGAAAACAGGCATTGATTCCCGGTAAGTAGAAGGTAATAAGTAAACATAGCTTCTACAGGACGGAGCTAATTAGAATCAGAAAAGATAATTGCGTACAAACATAAGCTAAGGTACAAAGACTTTTGTTTAATATATTTATGGTTCAATATTCATTAATAACTTTGACAAGTTAAATTAAGATAGATTCCTTTTGATGAACAAACGATGTGCACATTATTATGTTAGGCATGCCAACTGTTGGTCATAATGTACATGAGCCTCATGTTAATACAGACTTTTCATATTAGGTTGTATATATCGGTACTGTTAAGCTGGAGATATGAAGTGGTTTTCCCATGACAATATCTCCATTCAGAAATTTGGTTATGATTTCTGCATCTTCTTGGCACATCTCTACCACCGCAGAAACTTCCGTGTATCCCTTTTCTTTCAGATAGAATAACTTCACTGATTGACATTTTCCAAATTCCTCTAGTAATTCAACCAATTCGTTTTCCTTGATCTGGGGATGTAAATTTGATAATAATATTTTCATGAGTCTAAGGTTGTTTAGTATATTAAGCATGAATTCTGCTTGAGTTACTTAGCCAGAAATAGAAAAGTATAACCTGAGTTATATCTATTTCTGTATGAGTGGAATGGCAAAAGTTTAGTCAAGCAAGTGTCTATTTGTTAATACAGTATCCTTGGTGATTAAATTTAAATAAAATATTTAGCTGTTAATGTTCTCATAAGTAGAAAAAGTATCCCCAATAGAAATATATTATGTGCTGCAATTTCCCCAAGCATCGGTATATAGTGAAACAACTATTAATAATATTTCTTCTTATTCTCATTCTAGTTTTGGCCGAATCAGTGGTTACCTCCCTGGCTTTCAGTACTTTTATTTCGTTATTGTTTGAACCAATCGGGAGAAAACTGGAAAACTTAGATACAGGCAGGTTTAAGTTTGCGATGAATAAAATAACCTATTGTAACTATTGTATAATGATAGCGCAAGTTAAAACAGAGTTCCCAGTCTTTTCACTACATATCTAATATTGATGTACAATTTATCTTTGAAAGCCAGTATAGACAGGATTACAAAACAAATAGCTGAATTTTTTGAATTGTCTACAGAGGTAGATTGCGGAGAGAGTCTGATCCTGTTGCCGGGTGGGGAAAACTCCGGAAATATTAGGACCATTACTTTTGAAAGGGGCTTGGGCTTGTCTCAATAATCCGGCGGTTGTGCATTCTTGAAGTGTCCATTGAGTTTGGCCTTAACCTTTGCACGTTCGCTATCGCGGATCGTGGGTAGAATCTTGCGGATGTGGTCGCGAAGGAAAGACAAGCGACCGGATTCTGAATCTATACTCAACAATTTACATTCCTGCTGCGTGGAGAGGCCTACTTGGTGGCCGATTTTAAAGGAATAAATTTGCAGAGGATCAGATATTTGTTCGCGTTTGAAACCCAGGGTTTCGTTGAGTTCTTTCAGTAGGTCGTATACGGTCTGCTGGAGTTCTTCATCGCTGCGCTCATCCGAGTCGAGCCACTCAATCTCTCCCCCCGGGTAGAGCTTCCCGGGAGCTACTTCGTCAAAACTAATAATTTTAGCTCTACGTATACCTAGTACCTGGATATCCAGTTCACCACTCTCATAAGCCCGGTCTACCTGGGCAAGTTCTACCTCGGTGAAGATGCTGACGATCTGTTTATCCAGCACAGGTGGAATCCCAAAAGTGATCGCATTTTCTCTGCATTCGTTGATCAATTGTCTGTAGCGTGGCTCAAAAATGTACAGCCTAAGCTTTTCTCCGGGGAAAACGACTGAACTCAATGGAAATAATGGTAGATACTCTGACATGCTCAAATATATCAAATAATCGTGGTTTATAAAATCCCCTGCTTATGGATGCGATTTTTTTCCACGTAGCAGAATGCGAAAAACAATGCGGCAGGGCTTATTTGCTTGGTAAATGGTGGGTAAATACTCATGGTTTTAGCGTTATCCACAAACTTGTTGATAAATCGATATACTGTAAGCTGTAATTATATGTTAATTTATTACTACGAATTAAGTAAAAGTTATGGAATAAACTTCTTTAGGAGTTGAAATTTAACAAAGATTATGATAGCGAACACTACAAAGGATGGAAAGAAGCTTAAACAGAAGAAAGCTTACACATTTGACGAGGTCTTGCCACAAGCCGTAGCATATTTCAATGGGGATGAATTGGCAGCCAATGTATGGTTCAATAAGTACGCTATGAAAGATTCTCATGGCAATATTTATGACCGTACGCCTGACGACATGCATCGCCGCATTGCAAAAGAGTTGCACCGGATTGAGCAAAGGTATCCCTATCCTTTCACAGAAGAAGAAATCTATGAAGCGCTGAAAGATTTCAAATACATCGTGCCTCAGGGAGGGCCCATGAGCGGGATTGGAAACAAAAATCAGATTATATCCCTTTCTAATTGTTTTGTCATCGGGCACGATCATCTTGCGGATTCTTATGGAGGTGTGATGAAGACGGATGAAGAACAGGTGCAACTGATGAAACGCCGGGGAGGAGTAGGCCATGATCTGTCTCACATACGTCCCAAAGGAAGTCCTGTGATGAACAGTGCCCTAACTTCAACGGGGGTAGTACCCTTTATGGAGCGCTACTCCAACTCAACCCGCGAGGTAGCACAGGATGGAAGAAGAGGAGCATTGATGCTCAGTATTTCGATCAAGCATCCTGATGCAGAGCACTTTATAAATGCCAAAATGGATGGTACAAAAGTTACCGGGGCCAATGTATCTGTGAGGATCGATGACGAATTTATGCAGGCTGTTCTGGAAGACAAACCCTATAAGCAGCAGTATCCAATACAGGGAGAAGCTATAGTGGAAAAAGAGATCGATGCCCGTGCACTGTGGGAAAAGATCATTCATAATGCCTGGGCATCAGCAGAACCAGGTGTACTCTTCTGGGATACCATAACACGCGAAGCCATACCAGATTGCTATGACGACCTGGGATTTCGAACAGTATCTACCAATCCATGTGGCGAGATTCCGCTTTGTCCTTATGATAGTTGCCGATTGCTGGCGATCAACCTGTATAGTTTTGTAGATGATCCCTTCACGCCTCAGGCTAGTTTTAATTTCAAGCGGTTCAAACAATACGTATACCTGGCACAGCGTATCATGGATGATATCGTAGACCTTGAACTGGAAAAGATCGATGATATTATTAATAAGATCAACGACGATCCAGAGGAGGAAGAGATCAAGCGCACAGAAAGGCTGTTATGGGAAAAAATAAGAACGAAATGTGCCAACGGAAGAAGAACGGGGGTAGGGATAACTGCCGAAGGAGATATGCTGGCTGCACTGGGACTGTGTTATGGTACAGATGAAGCCTTGGATTTTTCTGTAGAAGTACACAAAACCCTGGCCCTTAATGCTTACCGCTCTTCAGTAGACATGGCAAAGGATCGTGGAGCATTCCCTATCTATGATGCAGAGCGAGAAAAAGACAACCCCTTTCTAGGCAGAATTCTAGAAGCAGATCCAGAGCTGTATGAGAATATGGTAGCATATGGACGCAGAAATATAGCACTGCTTACCATCGCCCCAACGGGAACTACCAGTCTGATGACCCAGACAACTTCCGGTATTGAGCCCGTATTTATGGTCTCATATAAGAGACGTCGTAAAGTGAACCCCAATGACAAGTCAGCAAAAATTGACTTTGTCGATGAAGTGGGAGACTCCTGGGAAGAGTATCACGTTTTCCATCACAAGTTTATAACTTGGTTGGAGCAGAATGGCTACTCTAGAGAAGAAGTGGCACGACTGGATGAAGCATCTCTGAATGAGATCGTTGCCTCCTCCCCTTACTACAAGGCTACTGCCAACGATGTAGATTGGGTAAATAAGGTGAAAATGCAGGGAGCTGTCCAGAAATGGGTAGACCACTCAATTAGTGTGACAGTGAATATTCCCAACGATACTACGGAGGAAATGGTAGCCAAAATCTACATGACTGGCTGGGAAAGTGGTTGTAAGGGGATTACCGTATATCGCGATGGATCGCGCTCTGGAGTATTGGTTTCTAGCTCGGAAAAAGGTAAAAAGAAGGAAGATGATTTCCTCGAAACACACGCGCCTAAGCGTCCAAAGAAGTTGGAAGCCTCTGTCGTCCGATTCTTCAACAATGAAGAACCCTGGATTGCAGTTGTAGGACTTTATAAAGGTAAGCCCTATGAAATCTTCACTGGACATGCCAAGGATTCATTCTCCATTCTCAGGCATGTAGATCAAGGTTGGGTCATCAAGAATAAGGATGAAATGGGCAACAGTAGATATGATTTCCAATACGTTGACAGCGAGGGATATCGAGTGACAATCGAAGGGCTATCTAGAAGCTTCAACCAAGTGTACTGGAACTACGCAAAGCTCATCTCAGGCGTATTACGCCATGGAATGCCTCTGCCACACGTGGTCAACATGATCAGCAACCTGCATCTCGATGCAGATTCGCTCAACACCTGGAAAAATGGGTTAGTACGTGCACTCAAACAATTTATCCCCAATGGCACGCCAGCAGTTGATAAGACCTGTCCAGAATGTGGCGGGGAGTCCCTGATCTATCAGGAAGGATGTCTTACCTGTGGAAGTTGTGGATTCAGTAAATGTGAATAATCTTATTGTTGACGGAAAGTGGCAAGTATTTGGTAGGTATATAATGTTTCTTGCCATTCAATTCTTTCCGAAACAATGTTTATGCTTATCGTTCTTTACAGCACCTTTGTGGCGATCTTTGGGTCGCCACTTTGTTTTTTTAAGCAGTGCGAATTAATTTGAGAATTATAAATCAAACTGTTCATGTCATCATAGTAATATGCTATTTGATCTTACGCAAAAAGTAGCCATTGTGACGGGGGGAGCTAGTGGTATCGGAAAGAGTATCTCTATACGCTTCGCTGCACAAAGGGCCAATGTGCAGATTATCGATATCAACGAAGATGCAGGTCAGCAGCTTGTCAGGCACATAGTTGCCGAGGGAGGTAAGGCTACCTTTCATCATTGCAATATCACAGTACAAAGTGATGTCATAGCATTATTTGATCAAATCTACCAGCGCGAAGGGAGCCTGGATATCCTGGTAAATAATGCGGGTATCGCACATATAGGTAATGTGGAGACTACTACAGAAGAGGACTTTGACCGCGTATTTGCTGTAAATGTCAAAGGAGTATACAATTGCCTCAAAGGAGCTATTCCTCATATGAAAACACAGGGCAAAGGAAATATCATCAATATGGCATCTGTAGCCTCTGAACTGGGAATTTTTGAGCGTTTTGCTTACTCCAGCAGCAAGGGAGCCGTCTTGACAATGACCTACAGCGTTGCCAAGGACTATCTGGACTACAACATACGCTGCAATAGCGTAGCCCCAGCAAGGGTACATACGCCTTTTGTGGATGGTTATCTGGCTAGAACATATCCAGGCAGGGAAGAGGAAATGTATGAAGTTTTGTCCCAAACACAACCCATAGGCAGGATGGGTAAACCTGATGAAATAGCCAATTTGGTATTGTACCTCGCTTCAGACGAAGCAGCATTCATCACGGGCACTAACTTCCCCATCGACGGAGGATTTATCAAGCTCAATACGTGATGTTTAGATTTAGGGTCACAGGCAGCCATACTGAAGTGAGGAACCATACCCCAATGACCATAATGATCCAATGCCCCCAATGATCACAATGTCCCAGTAACTCAATACAACAATATCTATCACTCTATATGAAACTATTTAGATTTGGACAACCGGGAGCAGAAAGACCAGGCGTTTTTTATCAAGAAAGACACCTGGATGTCAGTACTTTTGGACGGGACTATGATGAGACTTTCTTCGGCTCAGATGGACTGCTGAAGCTTCAGGACTGGATCATTTTCCAAGCAGATAATGTCCCTCAGGTATCTGAAGGTACAAGATTTGGACCTCCGCTGGTGCGACCTTCCAAGATGATCTGTATCGGTTTGAACTATGCAGATCATGCTGAAGAAAGCAAGATGACACTTCCTGAAGAACCTGTGATATTTTTCAAGGCTACTTCTGCCATTTGTGGACCTTTTGATGAGGTTGTCATACCCAAAGGTAGTAACAAGACTGACTGGGAGGTAGAACTGGCAGTAGTAATTGGAAAAAAAGCATCATATGTATCTGAGAATGATGCCATGAATCATGTTGCAGGGTATACCTTACACAATGACTACAGTGAACGTGAATATCAGTTGGAAAGAGGAGGTCAATGGGTAAAAGGAAAAAGTGCAGATACGTTTGCACCACTAGGACCCTATCTGGTGACAAACGATGAGATTTCGGATGTCAACAACCTCAACCTGTGGTTGACTCTGAATGGTGAAAAACTTCAGGATAGCAATACTGCACAACTTGTCTTCAAGGTACCACAACTAGTCAGTTATCTGAGTCATTTCATGACTTTGCTGCCCGGAGATATTATTTCTACAGGTACACCAGCAGGTGTGGGACTGGGATTTGATCCTCCAAAGTATCTGAAGCCTGGCGATGTAGTAGAACTGGGAATAGAGGGTCTAGGATCGAGCAGGCAAAAGGCAGTAGCATGGTCTCCATTGTGAATGTGAAAAATGCTGAGTAATGAAAATAGATTCGCATCAGCATTTCTGGAGATATGATCCGAAGGTATATGCATGGATTACGGAAGATATGCATATAATCCGTCGGGATTTTATGCCTAAAGACCTGATTCCCTTGCTTTATGCAGCAGGATTTGATGGCTGCATTGCCGTGCAAGCTGATCAAAGTGAAGCCGAAACCCAGTTCCTGCTGGAGCTAGCTGATCAGTATGATTTTATACAAGGCGTTGTGGGATGGGTGGATCTGATCAGTAAAGAAGTGGAAGTGCATTTGTCAAATTTGAGTAACCATCCCAAACTCAAAGGTATCCGTCATATTGTTCAAGGTGAGCCTGATGATTACTTTCTACTGAGAGAGGATTTTATCAATGGAATCTCGCACTTAAAAGGTTTTAATCTGGTATATGATATACTGATTTACCCCCGGCAACTTCCCGCTGCCATTGAATTTGTGCGGAGATTTCCTCAGCAAGTATTTGTATTGGACCATATCGCCAAACCCTTTATCAAATCCGGAGTTATAGAACGCTGGGCAACACATATCAGAGAATTGGCCATTACCCCTAATGTCTACTGTAAGCTCTCTGGAATGGTAACAGAGGCAGACTGGCAAAATTGGACTGCCAGGGATATGTATCCTTATCTGGATATAGTTGTCGAAGCCTTTGGGACTAAGAGACTTATGATAGGATCTGATTGGCCGGTATGCCTGGTAGCATCGAGCTATGAAAAAGCAATCAACCTTGTGAAGGAATATATCAGCCAGTTCTCAGAGAAAGAGCAAATAGGGATTTTAGGACAAAATGCAGTACATTGCTATAAGCTTTAACCCGGTTCCAAAAGTTTAGGAAACATGAAGTTAACGATTGATGGGGTATCCAAGACCTACCCCAACGGCGTACAGGCATTGAAATGGGTGTCTTTGGAGATTCATACAGGGATGTTTGGGCTACTTGGGCCCAATGGTGCAGGAAAGTCTACGCTGATGCGTACGATCGCTACCCTGCAGGCACCTGATGAAGGTAGTATCAATTTCGTCGGTTTTGATGTCATGAAAGATCAGGAGGAGATCCGCAATTTATTGGGGTACTTGCCGCAGGAGTTTGGACTGTATCCACGCGTAAGCGTGGAAGCTATGCTCAGCCATCTGGCTGTCTTGAAGGGTATTGTGAATAAAAATTTGCGTAAAGAGCTGGTGGGAGCCTTGCTGAACCGGGTAAATCTTTGGGAAATGCGTAGGAAAGCTGTCGGAACCTTATCAGGCGGAATGAAACAACGTCTGGGTATCGCCCAGGCATTGATCGGCAATCCCAGTTTGATCATTGTTGACGAACCCACAGCAGGTCTTGATCCAGCAGAGCGCAATCGTTTCCTGAATTTACTCAGTGAGATTGGTGAAAATACCGTAGTTATCCTTTCTACCCATATTGTAGAAGATGTAGAAGAGCTCTGTACAGACATGGCCATTATAAACCGGGGCAGAGTCATCATGCAGGGCAATCCACTGGAGTCTATCGACAATATTGAGGGGCGAATCTGGCGTAAACGCATCACCAAAGATGAGTTGCCTGTTTTTCGAACTAAATACAAGGTGATCTCGGAAAAACTTATTTCAGGTCAACCTGAGATACGGGTGCTGGAGGATATCCCCCCCCGGGATTCTTTCGAATCCGTAGTTCCCGATCTGGCGGATGTATACTTTTCAATTATTTATGAAGACGAGCATTCATGGCAATCTGATAACCTGGCTGTTCAAATAGGTTAACTTAAGAGTAAGCTTCATGAAGATATGGAAAATTATTGAATTCGAATTGTACTACAGAGCAAGACGACCGGCCACATATTTATATTTCCTAATCCTCTTTGTATTGGCATTCCTGGGAATATCTGTAGATGCGGTAACCATAGGGTCTAGTGCAGGTCAGGTTAAACAGAATGCACCTACCGAAATTGCATTCATGATGGTAATCCTTACAGCGATCCCTGGTTTCTTTATCAGTTCTGCAATAATGGGAGTTCCTGTACTCAGGGATTATATGCACAATAGTTATGAAATCATCTTTACGCGACCCGTTAGCAAAATTGCCTACCTCATGGGGCGTTTTCTGGGGTCATTAATCATTTTGCTGTGTGTTTTTTCAGGTATTTTATTGGGTTTTATGGCTGGGACCTATGCACCTTGGCTTGATCCAGACAATTATTTACCATTCAATTCCTGGCACTTTATACAACCCTTTTTCATATTTACTATTCCCAACATATTCTTTACAGGAGCACTGTTTTTTTGGGGGGGAGTCTACAACCGCAGTATACTATGGGTATTTGTTCAGGGAGTCATTTTACTGGCACTATATTTTATATCAGGAGCCATGACCAATAACTGGGACAGCCGCACCTATGCAGCAATATTAGATCCTATCGGAGTAAGCCTGTTGAATATCGTATCCCGATATTGGACGGTTGTAGAACTCAACTCCAGGATATTTAATTTCTCGGGATTGATTTTTGTCAATCGAATGGTATGGTTGACCCTTGCAGGAGGCATTTTACTTTTTACATATTTCTCTTTTGATCCTGTAAAAGTAAGAAGAAGATGGTGGAATAGGAGAAGAAGGCTGAATCCAATAGATACTCGTAAAGCGCCGGCTTTTCCTGCCTTTAGTATCCCGCAGGTGGTTGTGGAAGGAGGTGCCTATACCCGGCTCTATCAATTGGGATCGCTGTGCATTTTATATGTAAAAGAAATATTACTGGCAGTACCTTTTCTGGCGATTACCATCGTAGGAATCGTCAATATTTTTATCAATAGCCGCTTTTTCAACCAAATCTATGGGACTGAGGTATATCCTACTACTTCACTCATGATCGAACTCATATCCTCCTTTTCCTTATTTTACCTCATCATTATTACTTTTTACAGCGGCGAACTCATCTGGCGGGAAAAAGATATTAAGCTGGATTCTGTTTTTGATTCTCTGCCCATAGCCCCGTGGCTTATCCTGACAAGTAAATTCCTCGGGATATGCGTTATCCTCTTCGTACTTCATATCATTCTCATATTGCTTGGGATGGCGATTCAGACTTTAAGAGGATATTATCATTATGAACCCATGATCTATCTCCAAGGATTACTGATCGGGAGTTATTCTACTTATATCTTGTTTGCTGCTTTGGCTTTCTTTATACAGATCCTTACACGCAATAAGTTTTTGGGGCACACTTTATTTATCCTCTTTTTCATTGTCAATGTGTTGCTGGATCAGTTTGGATTGGAACACAGGATGATCAAATATGCCAGTGGAGGATGGGACATGTATTCGGATATGAATGGATTTGGACATTTTATCATACCCTTCATTAGTTATCGAATATACTGGCTTGGAGTTGCCATGGTAATGGCTGGCATAAGCCTATTTGTCTATAAGAAGCAAAGGAAAAGTTCTTTGAAAACGCAAATCAGATCCTTTAAAATCAGGAGCTACCCTATTTCAACGGGCTTGATCCTGACTGGAATCTTATTGTCTCTCTCTTCAGGGACATACATCTATTTCAATACTGAGATCATTAATCAAGACAGAAATTCAAAACAACAAAAACAGTATCAGGCTGCTTATGAACGATCTCTGAAACATCTGGAAACAAAAATACAGCCTAAAATCAAAGCTGTAGAAATGAATGTGGATTTATATCCGGAGCAAAGAGATTTTGAAGCTGATGGATGCTATATTCTAAAAAACCAATCCAACAGTAAAATCGCGGATATCCATATTCAGTTGCGATGGGATCATAGCCTAATCCTGGATACGCTCTATTTTGATAGACCACACCAACTGATTCATACATATGATTCCTTTTATCATTATGTCTACCGCCTGGATAATCCCTTATTGCCGGGTGATAGTATCGAAATGAATTTCAGGGAGCACTATGATAGTAGAGGTTTTAGAGAACATCAGGTAAATAATGAGATCGTAGAAAATGGAACCTTTATGCGCAATGATTACTTCCCCTCACTTGGATATCAACCTAATAATGAACTACAAAACCGGAGGGACCGGGAAGATTATGGTTTACCTTTGACTCCCAGAATGCGAGGCCGGAGAGATTCGCTAGGGATTCAAACAAATATCTTTGGGGATGATGGGGATTACATCAGATTTGAAATCAAGCTTAGTACTGCTTATGATCAGATAGCATTGGCACCAGGAAGATTAGTGAATGCATGGGAAGAAGCTAATAGAGCGCATTTTTATTATAAAATGGAGCGACCCATGATCAATTTTTGGAGTATCGTATCGGCGAGGTATGTTAAGCTGGCAGAAACAATGCAAATAGCAGATGTCAATACCCGGGATTCTGTATTTAGGCTGGAAATATATTATCATCCCGGGCATGAGTACAATGTAAAGCGTATGATGAAGGGTATGCAACGTTCACTGGCATATTACAGTAAGCATTTTTCACCCTATCAGTTCCTGCGGCTCCGGATCATGGAGTTTCCCCGTTACAGTTATTTAGTTCAATCCTTTGCCAACACGATTCCTTTTTCAGAAGGACTGGGATTTGTCATAGATGTGAAGGAGCGCGATATAGACATGGCATTTTACATTACGGCCCATGAAGTAGCTCATCAGTGGTGGGGGCATCAGGTACTTGAAGCGAATGTGAGAGGTAGTGCCTTTTTATCTGAATCCCTTTCACAATATTCAGCGTTAATGGTTATGAAAGCTGTCTATGGTGAGGCCATGATGCAAAACTATCTTAAATATGAATTGGACCAGTACCTGAAGGGTAGAGCCAGCGAGGACCGCAATGAATTACCTCTTGCTTTGGTTGCGAATCAGAATTATATACATTATCACAAAGGGGCTATGGTTATGTATGCACTTCAGGATTACATTTCTGAAGACAGCGTGAATTCTGCATTGAGAAAATACTGCAGAGACTGGGGATACCAGACAGGTAGATACGCTACCTCAGATATCCTGCTGGAATATTTCCGAAATGTTACACCGGATTCCCTTTCATATATTATCTATGAACTGTTTGAGTCTATTACCCTTTATGAAAACCGAGTAGTAAATCCATCCTACAGACAGCGTTCCGGTTTGTATGAAGTAAATATCCCAGTGAACTCACTCAAATACCAGGTGGATAGTCTGGGAAATGAAAAACCTATTCTGATCAATGACTGGATAGATATAGGGATAGTAGGAAGAGCCCAAAATGGTGAAGACTCTTTATTGTACTTGAACAAACACCTTATTGATACGTCTTATGTAGAAATAAACGTGACAGTAAATTCAAGACCATTACAGGCAGGTATAGACCCGATCTATAAACTTATCGACCGGAATCCTGAAGATAATATAGCACCTGTGATTGAAGTGCCTTGAGTTCCGTAGGGAATGGAGTTTGCGCATAATTTCTTATATTTACCCAGTGAATATGAATACCAAAGAAATATTACAGGCCAGTAAACTACGCAATACAGCGAGTAGAGCTGCGATTCTTTCGATTTTTTCACAACGGGATATAGCCTTATCTGAGCCTGATATTGAAGAGGCAATGACAATACCCTGTGACAGGGTAACCATATACCGTACTTTAACTACTTTTCTTGAGAAAGGGATTATACACAAGGTACTTGATGATACTGGTGTCATGAAATATGCCTTATGCTCAGAGTCCTGCCAGAATGGCGATCATCAGCACAATCATGTACATTTCAAATGCTCCCATTGTGGACACACGATTTGTATTGAAGGTGTTTCTGTTCCTATTATTCCTCTTCCCCAGGGATATGAGATGAATGAAATCAATGTATTGGTACAGGGAGTATGCGAGAAATGTAGTGGTTGATTAAAGCATTTATGAACACACAGGATCAGTTGGAAAAGCTCCTCTCTTTACTGGAAATAGAAAAGCAAGAAGATTTACGGCAGTATCGTGAAATGGTTCTTCGACGAACCTTACAGGAACGGGTAGAGCGCGGTATCAGTTGGTATCCCGTTTCGCTCAAAGGGGCATATATAGGTATCGGTGAAAAAATTGTTCTGGAGGTAGAAAGAGCGGGAAATGGTAAAACCTCTAATGCATTACAGGTGGGGAGTACCGTTAGGGTATTTGGTATGCAGTCGAATCAGGAAGTGGGGAGGAATTCTGGTGTGATTTCCTGGGTAAGGCGCAACAAGATGATGATTGTATTGAGTACAGAGACTTTTCCCGAATGGATAAATGGTGCCAAGGTAGGTGTTGATCTTGATTTTGACGACACTACTTATCGCGAAATGTCTAAGGCGGTACACAAGGTGCTGGAAGCAGGAAAACAGGAGCGTATTACTGAGCTGAGAGACATTCTGATCGGGAATAAAAAGCCTTCTTTTCATCGGTGGAACGTACACTATTACAATCCTATTCTCAATCCATCGCAAAATCGCGCTGTACAGCTCGCGCTGGAAGCGCTGGATGTGGCCGTGATACACGGTCCTCCCGGAACGGGTAAGACTACCACGCTGGTACAAGCGATTAAGGAAACCCTCAACCGCGAACATCAGGTGCTGGTATGTGCACCGAGTAATACGGCTGTAGACCTGTTAGCCCTCAAATGTGAAGCTGAAGGTATGTCTGTCGTGCGGCTGGGCAACCCTGCTCGTGTAGATGAGAAGCTACATCAACTGACGCTTGACGGTGCTATCAGCAGTCATGATGATTACAAGACTTTGAAAAAGTATCGTAAGGATGCAGATGAAGCGCGCCAGCGCGCCCATAAATTCAAGCGCAACTTTGGTGCGCGGGAGCGCCAGCATCGCAATCGCCTGATGCGAGAAGCCCGCGAGCTGTCGCAGACAGCCCATAAACTGGAGGATTATATTATCCATCAGATTCTAACCCAGAATCAGGTCATCGCTTGTACACTGGTAGGCGCTTCTAGCTCCATCCTGGGCAATAAACGCTTTTATTCCGTCTTCATCGACGAAGCTGCACAGGCCCTTACGCCAGCCTGCTGGATTCCGATCCTTCGATCGGGCAGGGTGATCTTTGCGGGTGATCACTACCAGCTCCCGCCGACAGTCAAATCCCCTGAAGCAGACAAGGAGGGCCTTTCCGTTACCCTGTTGGAACGCGTCATGGAAGAGAAATCCGAAGCTTCGGTCATGTTGGAGCAGCAGTATCGCATGCATGAGCAGATTATGCGCTTTTCAGCGAAGTGGTTTTACCAAAACCGCCTGGAGGCAGATGGTTCTGTTAAATTTAGTACGCTGGGCGAAGGTTTTGACCCAGTAGAATTTGTTGACACAGCCGGCCTGGGGTATGAAGAGAACAAAGATTCCGATACATTGAGTACCTATAATGCTGAGGAGGCTTATCTCTTGCTCAAGCATCTGGCTATATTGCTCAATGCGCTGGAATTTCAGCAGCCCGGTATATTTGATCGAGGGTTGACAATTGGGATCATTGCGCCTTACAAGGCGCAGGTGCGTACACTACGCGAGGTATTGCGGGATAGTCCTATGCTAAGTTCCTATCTGGATCACATCTCCATCAATACCGTAGATGGTTTCCAGGGTCAGGAGCGGGATATCATCTATATCAGTCTCACTCGTTCGAATTCGAATGGGGAGATCGGTTTTCTCGGCGATGTTCGCCGGATGAATGTCGCCCTGACACGGGCCAAAAAGAAACTGGTCGTTGTCGGGGACAGTGCTACCCTAGGCAGACATCCCTTCTATGAGTCTTTTATCGAGTATGTCGAAAGCATACATGCCTACCACACAGCTTGGGAGTGGGTGAGCGTGTGAGAACATCGGTAATAATACAAGCGTTTGTGATTTTGACTATAAACTTTAACAACCAATCTTCGTAAAGAACTACAAATCTCTATAGTACTTTTGTGAATTACTGGAAAATTTTTGTCAACGGCTACAAGGGATATGCCGACTACCTTTGGAAAGAAGTCACCTTTCAAGTACCCTTTCTACATAATTATTTCTGGATGCTCGTTGTAGTATCGCTATTTTTCCTGGCGCTGGAATGGATTCGCCCCTGGCGCGAAGACCAGAAAAAATTTCGGCAGGATTTCTGGCTAGACGCTTTTTACATGTTTTTCAATTTTTTTTTCTTTTCCCTCATCATTTACAATGCCACTTCCGATGTCGTAGTCAACCTGTTTAATTCCGGTATTCAGTCTCTCCTAGGCATAGACTTGCAGGCGATGAATCCCATGCGCAACTGGCCGCTCTGGGCGATCCTGATTATGGGCTTCATAGTACGCGACTTTGTCCAGTGGTGGGTGCATCGCATATTACATGCTTTACCACAACTATGGGAGTTTCATAAAGTACATCATTCTGTAGCAGAGATGGGTTTTGCCGCGCATTTGCGCTATCATTGGATGGAGACAGTAGTCTACCGAAGTATCGAATATGTACCGCTGGCTTTACTAGGTATCGGACTACACGATTTTTTTCTAATACATATCTTTACCCTTGCCTGGGGGCATTACAATCATTCTAATCTACACTCGGACTTCCGCATTACTGGTGCCATGACCTTTTCCCTGCTTTCAGCCCTGATCATCACTTCCGATCCCAGGCTTGCCTCGTTTTCATGGATATTTTCTGCGATCATCATCATGGGGAGTGGTCTATTTGGGGCATTTGTGATAGGTAGGTATATGAAATATATTTTTAACAGTCCTGAGATGCATATCTGGCATCACGCCCACGATCTTCCTCAAGAGAGACATAGGGGTGTGAACTTCGGCATTACGCTCGCTATCTGGGACTACATCTGGAGAACAGATTACATTCCCTATGAAGGAAGAGATATCAAACTTGGATTTCCAGGTGTGGAACAATTTCCACACTCCTTCCTGGGACAGATTAAACATGGTTTTAAATCTTTCAGTAAACGCTGCTAGATAAGTATTCTACACCTACAATGTTTAAAATGCTCAAGCTATGCGCACTCAGGTTACTTACCTATTTACCTAAATTTGATCTTCCGGAATAGACGTATACCAGGTCTTAGTTGGATGGATATTGGTGGCACAAGTCGACTCGATAAGGTGAGTTTGGCATGATATGTAATTTTGGTCAGTGATAGGACAGAAATAACATAACTATTCTTAAATTGTCAATTAAGTTTGATATTACAATTATTCATTATATATCTATCGATATAAAGATAAAACATCCAACATATTTCTGTAAGATTGTATATGAAGCATATTCTGTATTTATCCCTCATAGCCGTTCTCCTGTACGGGTGCCAGTCTCCGCCTTCCTTCCCAGCGGCCTACGGCCCGCTTCCCGCCGAACGCCAGCTTCGCTGGCATGAGATGGAGTTCTACGGCTTCGTACATTTCAACATGAACACGTTTAGCAACATGGAATGGGGTTTTGGCGATGAATCACCAGAATCTTTTAATCCCACTGCTCTGGATACACGACAATGGGCCCGAATCTGCAAAGCAGCAGGTATGAAAGGAATTATCCTTACTGCCAAACATCACGATGGATTTTGTCTGTGGCCATCAGAATACACGGAATACTCTGTCAAAAATTCACCATGGAGAGAAGGTAAAGGAGACGTCATTCGCGAACTGGCTGATGCTTGCAAAGAATATGGTCTTAGAATGGGCATATATCTTTCTCCATGGGATCGCAATCATCCAGATTATGGAAAGCCTGAATATATCACATACTTTCGCAACCAGTTGCGGGAGTTACTGACTCAATATGGGGATATCTTTGAAGTATGGTTTGACGGTGCCAATGGAGGCTCAGGCTACTATGGAGGCGCCGATGAGACCCGTAGAGTAGACAAGAGGTCGTACTATGATTGGCCAGGTACCATCGAAATCATTAGAGAGCTTCAGCCCAACGCTGTAGTTTTTAGCGATGCAGGTCCGGATGTCCGCTGGGTGGGCAACGAAGAAGGTTGGGCCAATGAGACCAACTGGTCGCTGCTGCGAAAAGCAGATGTGTATCCGGGTATGCCGGAATATACACAGCTCCGATCCGGACACGAAGATGGTACACACTGGATACCTGCCGAATGTGATGTATCCATACGTCCCGGTTGGTATTATCATCCCTATGAGGATGAGAAAGTGAAATCGCTCTCGAGATTAGTGGATATATACTACCATTCTGTTGGACGTAATGGATCGCTATTACTCAATTTGCCTGTAGATACCCGTGGATTGATCCACGAAAGAGACTCTGCTCAGCTGATGAAACTGGGAGAAATCATTCGCAGCGATTTACAGACAGACCTCGCATATAATGCTACTGTGGAGGCCAGCACAATCAGAGGCGATCATGCTGTTTTTGCCGCTGTAAATGCAGTAGATAATGATTCGGAAACGTACTGGGCAACAGACGATAGTGTTACCACAGGTTCACTTACCCTGGATCTGGGAGATCCTGTAACATTCAACCGCTTTATGGTTCAGGAATATGTATCTTTGGGACAAAGGGTAGAAGGATTCAGGCTAGAAGCCTGGATAGATGGATCATGGAAAATGATAGATGAGCAGACGACCATCGGAAGGAAGCGGATTCTCAGGTTTGAACCTGTTACATCTTCCCAAGTCAGATTTACCGTTACAAAGTCTCGAGCTTGTCCATTGATATCTCATATAGGCTTGTACGATGCTCTTCCACTACTTACAGAACCGGAAGATCAAACTGGTAGCTACCCGCGCGATCAATGACAAAGGTGGGTTGGCTATTGCCGAGGTAGGGGTCCTGAGCCAACCCTAAAGATATAATCAGAGAATTTTCAGGGTTGTCAACCGCTATATCGTGAAATTTAGGTCTGTATTAAATGTAAGTCGATGCTCGCAACTGTATTACACATTATTTCTGTCAACTATCTTAGTTGAACAAAGGCATCCTGGATGGAGCGAATGTCTACCCCTTTTACTCCTATATTTTCCCTCTCCCTGGAAGTACAGGATGCTATCAGTAAAAATCAGACGGTTGGAGGGTTACATTTCCAAAATACGAGTCGCTCACATACTCTGACACACTATCGGTATTTCGTACAAGAATTGTAATAGTTGCCCGATCTGAAGAAGGAAACATACCCAAAATCCAGATAGACCGCAAGCCTTGATCTTTATTCCAGGCAGTAGTTTCGGTATTTGTAATTTTATGGATGCTTTGAAAGGCTACAAAGTCTAGCTGATTATCGGGATTGATATCCAGATGATTGATGATCTGGGTAGGTGAAAGCAGTTCGATGGTGCGCTGTATTTCAAAATCAAAAACTGTTTTTGAATAGTTTTGCCGTTGTACCTCCTTTTTGAAGCTAACCTGTCTGGCGGACTGTTCGGTGATCTGGTAAGTGGCCTTATCTATCACTCCTGGTGTTTGCTAATGGTCAAAGCTAAATGCTGATTCTGGTGGAAAAAGATCGAAAACTGGCCTCTTTCAGGTCCTAGCCAAAACCAGTCCTATTCTCTGTATGCATGTATGTGGGGGCTGTAAGATTTACTGGAAATCAAATAGTAATTGAGCCAACCCCGGCTTTTTCCTTCCAAACCTTTCATGGTACGTCATGATTCTACCCTAATATACAGGTACGACAGCGAGCTGGGAAAAGCTGTTTTCATCACTGAGGGGAATGACTTCCTTATCATACTTCAGGAAGTCAAGATCATACCTAAAGGTACCTGGTTCATGACTGGAGTCAAATGAAGCTTGTGTATTCATAATACATCCGGATAGTGTGATCAATATAAGATAAATGAGTGCTGTAATATTCAGGGTCCTCATATCTTTAGTTAATTGATTTACCTGCATAAGTCGTGCAACATATTTAAGCATACGTTAGTACATCCCGTTGATTACGTGATGGATATTATTTGACGCATCTAAAAATAGCATATAAAGACATACTTAATATTGTCGGAGTACTTATTGCTCTGTAATCAAAGTAAAGTAATTTTGATTACAGTGTACTTGTAGAGAGATAGATATATATTTGTGTCAAAAGATAAGATATGGTAGCCATAATTGGTGCGGGAATTACAGGGCTTACACTTGGTGAACTACTAGGCCGGAAAGGTATTGACTTCAGGCTGTATGAAGCCAGTGATCGTACGGGAGGAAACATTCAGACATTGAAGGAGGGTAAGTATACACTAGAAAAAGGTCCCAATTCATTGATAATGAATAATTTTTTGTTTGAATGGCTGACAGGGTTGGGGATACAGGATCAGGTGATATATGCTTCTGCTGCTGCGAGGAAGAGATATATACTCAAAGGCGGAAAATACAGGAGTTTGCCCAGAGGGCCACTTTCATTACTAACCAATTCCACTTTGTCCTGGAAAGCTAAGATGAAGCTTTGGAATGAACCCAAACAACCTCGTGAAGAAATTGATAATGAGAGTATTGATCATTTTTTCAGAAGGAGATTGGGAGATGAAGTGACAGATTATCTGGTATATCCATTTATTTCTGGGATATACGCAGGAGATCCGGGAGCATTACTGGTATCTGAAGCTTTTCCTAATCTGGTAGCCTGGGAGCAGGAGTATGGATCTGTTCTTGAGGGTTTTATCCGTTCGAGGAAGGTAAAGCAACACAAAGGTACTTTTTCATTTAGGCAGGGTCTTGGAAAATTGGTAAAAGTACTGACCAGAAAGATAGAGGATTGCATTTACATGAAAGCGGAAGTAAAATCGATAAAACCTGTTGGCAGTGAATGGAAAGTTACTACAGAAGATGGTGAAAGTCAAACATATAAGTATGTGGTTTCTACCATCCCTGCGCATCAGTTGAGTAAGATTCTGACGATGGAAGATGAGGGCTTTCCGGATGGTTTGTCCCGGATTAATTATCCGCCTGTGAGTATGGCTTTCATGGCATACAAAAAATCGGCTGTTGGACATCCACTGGATGGATTTGGAGCATTACACAGTCAACTGGAGGAAAGCTACAGTCTTGGAACCATTTTTTCGAGCACAGTTTTTCCTGGAAGATGTCCTGATGATGAGGTGCTTATGACGACATTTGTAGGTGGAGCATTACATCTGGAAAAGGCTCAGGAAGGAGATGTACAAATATTTGAGGGAGTATGGGAGGACCACCGTAGATTGTTAAAGGTGAGCGAAAAACCTGTATTCAGTCACTTGATTCGCTGGCCTAGGGCGATTCCCCAATATGACCGTGATGTACTGATTGTAAGAGGACTTCAGGAGAAAATTACAAGAATGGGACTATTTTTGGGGGGCAACTGGACAGGTGGAATCTCGGTGGGGTCTTGTATCAAACATGCTCATCATCTAGTTGAAGAGCTTGAAAAACGGACAAAAAAGAAGTAAATCTTTCACACGTGCAAAATCTTTGTTTTTTAGCGTTAAGCCAAATATCTTTACGGAGTACTTAACATACAGAAATATCCCTGCCCAATGAGCATACTCGTTAATAAATATACCAAAGTAATTGTTCAAGGATTTACCGGAAAGGAAGGTACATTTCATGCGCAGCAAATGCTGGATTACGGCTCTCAAGTCGTAGGAGGGGTAACTCCCGGAAAAGGAGGGATGAACCACTTGGAGTTACCGGTTTTCAATACCATGCATGAGGCAGTATCTGATACCGGAGCCAAAACATCCATTATTTTTGTTCCTCCCAGGTTTGCCGCAGATGCGATCATGGAGGCAGCGGATGCTGGTGTTGAGTTGATCATCACCATTACAGAAGGTATTCCGATCAAGGATATGATCAGTGTGAAGAAATACATCGATGACAGAGGGGTACGTATGATAGGACCTAACTGTCCCGGTGTAATTACACCAGGAGAATGTAAGCTGGGAATTATGCCTGCTTTCATCCATAATCCTGGGAAGATAGGGATTGTTAGTAGATCAGGTACACTTACCTATGAGGCGGTAGATCAGGTAACGAAGGAGGGATTGGGACAATCTACCTGTGTAGGTATTGGTGGAGATCCAATTATTGGCTCAACTCACCTGGATATCATTAAGCTATTCAATGAAGATCCTGATACAGAAGGGATTATTATGATAGGAGAAATTGGAGGTTCAAACGAAGAAATAGCTGCTGAGTGGGTAAGAGACAACGTACAAAAACCTGTGGTAGGGTTTATAGCCGGACAAACGGCTCCTCCGGGAAGGCGGATGGGGCATGCCGGTGCGATTATTTCCGGAGGGCAGGGTACTGCAAAGGCTAAAATGGATGTGATGGAATCATGTGGTATTCATGTAGTAGATACTCCAGCGGAGATTGGAGCGACCATGTCAAAAGCACTTAAACAAATCGCCTAGCATATTACTGAAGTTATATAGTTCATTTTTTGAAATAAACAACTTCTTTTATTACCTTAGTACCGTTGTATTAGAAACCGTCAATTATTTCGATAGTTTCTAATATAATAGTTTATTATATTCTGTTGTATCGTAAAAAATATTTTTTAATATTTTTTTTCTAATGTAACAGTTTAGGTGATGTTAGGCATGGTAATTGCAAAAAATTCCAACGGAACAAAATTCTGGCCTATTGCATGTTTATACACTTGAAAGAACATTTTGTTAAAAGTTGTCTTTTGCTCTTAGTTTGCTTGATGGCTGTATCCTGTAGCGATGATCAGGATGCAGTATTAGAAGAAATTACTTCTAATCCCTTTCATGCAGAATTTCTAAGCCAGGTGAATCGTCTTCGTGCAGAAGGATGTACGTGTGGTAGAACCTATTTTCCGCCAGCTCCCGCTTTGAAGTGGAATCATCTTCTCGAACAAGCCGCAAGGCGCCATTCCGAAGATATGTCCAGAAACAATCATTTTGATCACGTTGGAACTGATGGAAGTAATTTTACCAAGCGTATAGAAGAATCGGGGTACCGTTTTGAAGCGGCAGGGGAGAATATAGCCTATGGCTACATCTCAGTTGTCTCTGTCATGACAGGATGGAAAAACAGCCCCGGACACTGTAAAGTACTAATGGACTCAAACCTTACTGAAATGGGAGCTGCCAAGGTAAACGAATATTGGACGCAGGTACTTGCAAAACCTCTCAGACAGTAAACAAGAAAAATAAGGTGTAAGACTCAGGACATAATGATCAGATAAATCCGGCGCTTTAGAAAAAAATAGTCTTATACCTTATTTTTTACGCTTTCTTTCGTGTTCTTTCAAATATACTTTCCTCAACCTGAGCGATTCAGGTGTTACTTCTACATATTCATCTCCCTTGATATACTCCAATGCTTCTTCGAGGCTGAACTTCACTGGAGGAGGCAATTTTACCTTATCATCTGAACCTGCCGCTCGTACATTAGAGAGTTTTTTACTTTTTGTCACATTGACCACGAGATCATCTGGTCTATTACTTTCACCCAGAATTTGCCCTTCATAGACCTCTTCCTGCGGAGAAATAAAGAAGATACCTCTGTCCTGTAATTTATCCATTGCATAAGGAAAAGCGGCTCCATGGTCGCTAGAAATCAATGAACCATGCTGACGTTTATCAAATTTCCCTTTATAAGGCTCAAATCTCAGGAATCTGTGTGCCAATATTGCTTCTCCGGCAGTAGCTGTGAGCAACTCATTTCTCAATCCAATAAGTCCTCTCGATGGGATTGTAAACCTGAGAATGGCGCGATCTCCTCGTAGTTCCATATTCTGAAGCTCTCCTTTTCTTTGAGTTACGGCATCGATTGCTTTACCTGAATGGTTTTCCGGCAAATCTATTGTCAAATCTTCTATCGGTTCACTTTTGACACCATCTATTTCTTTAATTATTACGACAGGCTGTCCCACCTGAAGTTCATAGCCTTCCCTACGCATGGTTTCGATCAAAACAGAGAGGTGAAGTACTCCCCGGCCATATACTGTAAAGGCATCAGCCGAATCTGTCGGTTCTACCTTGAGGGCAAGATTGCGTTCTAGCTCATTTTCCAGCCTCTCCTTCAGGTGACGTGAAGTAACGTATTTACCTTCCTTCCCAAAAAATGGAGAATCATTGATCGTAAACCTCATGCTCATCGTAGGCTCGTCTATCGTTATGGGAGGAAGTGCCTCGGGCTCTTCGGCATCTGCAACTGTATCGCCGATGTCAAAATCTTCTAATCCCACAATGGCACAGATATCTCCGGCTTTCACCTCACTTACCTTCTGTTTCCCTAACCCTTCAAATACAAAAAGTTCTTTAATGCGCGTTTTTTTAGGTTGTCCTTCGCGTTTCAGGAGGGTTGTCTGCATATTTTCCTGCAACTTTCCCCTGTATAATCTTCCGATCGCGATCCTTCCTACATATTTGGAGAAATCCAGCGAGGTAATCTGGAGTTGCGGGGTACCCACCCTGACTTGTGGTGGTGGAACATATTTTAGAATCTGTTCTAGCAAATAGCTGATATCTACAGTAGGTTGATCCCATTTTGGTCCCATCCATCCATTTTTGGCCGAACCAAAGACAGTTGGGAAGTCCAACTGATCCTCTGTAGCGTCCAGTTCAAACATCAGATCAAATACAGCTTCTTGTACCTCCTCAGGGCGGCAGTTGGGTTTATCGACCTTATTAATCACCACAATAGGCTTCAGACCCAGCGATAAGGCTTTGGACAATACAAAGCGCGTTTGGGGCATCGGACCTTCAAAGGCATCGACGAGCAACAGCACTCCGTCTGCCATATTCAATACACGTTCCACTTCGCCTCCAAAATCGGCGTGGCCAGGGGTATCTATAATATTGATCTTAGTATCTTTATACCTAACTGATACATTTTTGGAGAGTATCGTGATCCCACGTTCCCTTTCCAGGTCATTACTATCCAGAATCAGTTCTCCAGGCTCTTCGTGATCCTTAAATAGTCTTCCCAGCAGAAGCATTTTATCAACCAGGGTCGTTTTTCCGTGATCGACGTGGGCAATGATGGCTATATTACGTAAATCTTGCATATAGTATTTGTACTCCTAAAAAATACGAGCACAAAAGTAGGAAAAGCCTGCCGGATTATTACACATTTAGCAGGTATTTATTTCTGGGGGGTCTCAATTCATGGGATGAGCCATGTAGTCCAGGGTAAGATGTATAAATGCTTTCACACCGTTGACAAATCCTGACTCATCGATATAGAAGTCTGGCGTATGATGTGGTGCCGCATCAGCTTCACTGACCTGGGGATCTCTTCCACCGAGGAAGAAGAAAAAGCCCGGCACTACCTGACTGTAATAGCTGAAGTCTTCAGCACCTGTCACAGCATCCCTCATAAATACGTTTTCCTTACCAAGCACCTTTTCAATAACCGGTACAGACTTCGCTGTAAGTTCTGGATCATTGTAAGTTACTGGATAGCCCCTAATAATATCTACTTCGGCAATTGCACCTGCACTTTCGGCGATCTTGGTAGCAGTGAGCCTGATCTTTTCATGGATCATATCCTGCATCTCATTATCCAGGGTACGTATCGTACCGATCATATGCACTTCTTCCGGGATGATGTTATTGCGTACTCCTCCCTGGATCAGGCCTACAGTGATGACCGCAGGTTGCTGGATCAGTTTGGTCTGCCGGCTGACAATGGTTTGTAGCCCGAGTACGATCTGGGAAGAGACCACGATCGGATCTATTCCATCCCAGGGATAAGCGCCATGGGTCTGAGCACCCTTCACTGTGATCTCTAGCCTGTCTACTGCAGCCATGGTTCCTTCGGGCCTGTAACCGATCTTTCCCGCTTCTATTTTGGAGTTGATGTGCAGGCCGTACATGATATCTATATCGGGATCTTTCATGACTCCTTCTTTAATCATGAGGTTGGCTCCGCCCTCTTCACCTTTAGGGGCACCTTCCTCTGCAGGTTGAAATACAAACTTGACCGTACCTTGTAATTCATCTTTGATCTGACTAAGGACTTCAGCAACTCCCATGAGGATCGCTACATGACTATCGTGGCCACAGGCATGCATGACACCTGTTTCGACATTGTTGTAGGTCGCTTTAACCTTGGAGGCAAAGGGTACATCGACCCGTTCGGTAACGGGTAGTGCATCCATATCTGCACGAAGCCCTACAACCGGACCGGGTTTTCCACCTCTAAGAATGCCTACAACCCCCGTATGGGCGACACCTGTCTGGACTTCTATGCCGAGTTGCCGTAAGTGTTCGGCAACCATTTCTGCAGTTTTAAACTCCCGGTTGGATAACTCAGGATGCTCATGGAGGTATCGCCGCCATTGAAGGACTTTATCTTCTACCTGCTCAGCAAGTTCATCTGTTTTGGATAATAGTGCATCAGATTGTGCAAATACTGAAATTTGCATGAAAAGTGCAGTAACGACTGTAATAATTCGCAAACTCATAAAATGTGAAATTTTTGGTGTATGTCATTTGTTTTTCGAAGCCTGAACTTCACTTAATTGCCAGCCTTGGCGATATTGACTTAGGTTCACAAGAATTATAATAGCAAATTTTTCAATAAAGACCTACAACACACAGATTATATTTATAGCTTTGCTACTCATGCAGAGAAATTATTCATTATGAAGCCGCGGGTATCATTTCAGTTATATTTCACAGAGGGAGAAAAAAAGGGTAAAGGAGTGGAGGTAATGGATGTGGATCTCGTGCATTGGGATGCATTAAAGCAGGAGGTGATCAAACATTATGTGGAGCAAGGGATTCTTACATATATGAAGGAGGAGTTACCAATATATTTGGAGCGGAAAGAATTTTTGCAGACGGAGGCTCAAATGCGTAAAATTGATGAAAAGGCCATCAGTGAAGATGCTTACATTGCGTTATTTTCACTGGATATCTTTTTGCGGCAATTAGAAGACTTGATGGATTCAGATATACGTTTTGAATTAATTGATGAAAAATAGTTGTGGAAAAAGGGTATGATTTTAATATTTTCACATCCTGTAGCTAAAGGAAAAACATTTTCCGAATACTCTTTTTCATACTCGCTGAGCAGATTGGAATGGAAGACAACAATTCAGATATATTAAGCCGCTTTAACATTTGGAAGGTAGTATGGCCTGTATTGATCGGTATCCTGGTCACTGTGGGGTATATTATTTATAAGGATATCATTTCGGGAGAGGGAGAAGTGCGGCAGGCTTTGGAAAGTATTAAATGGACAGTCCGGAGTTTCTTATGGATAGGACTGGGATTCATTATGATGTTTGCCAGAGATGCAGCTTACGTCTGGCGGATGAGGATAATGACGGATAAAAATCTCAGTTGGAGAAGTTGTTTTGATGTGATTTTGTTATGGGAATTTTTTTCATCGATGTCTCCCTCTGTAGTTGGTGGGTCTGCTTTTGCGGTGTATATGCTTTATAAGGAGAAGCTCACCATGGGAAAAAGTACAGCCATTGTTTTTATCACCATTTTTCTGGATGAAGTATTTTATCTTTTAATACTTCCTCTGGTGCTTTTGTTCATTGGATTCGACAAGATATTCGAGCCTATCCGCAACCTGGGAGACTATACGGGGGATGGGCTTATCGGCATATTCTGGATAGCCTATTTTGTGATCTTTGCCTATACGATGTTCCTGACACTGGCATTGTTTATCAGGCCAGAGGGCACCAACCGCGTCATCAAAAAACTTACATTTACCAGACTATTCAGCCGCTGGAAGCGCCGTGGCATCAATCTGGCTAATGAGTTGCTCATTTCTTCTCGGGAATTTAAAAACAAATCATGGAGTTTTTGGCTGTGGACCTGGATCGCAACAGTGGTTGCATGGATGGGCAGGTATCTAGTACTAAACTGCGTTGTAGCTGCTTTTACGGTCTCAGGATTGAGTTTTGCCGATCATGTACTGGCCTTTGCCCGGGAAGCAGTGATGTTTATCGTAATGCTGGTCTCCCCGACACCTGGAGGTTCTGGCTTTGCTGAAGTGATGTTCACCAGTCTTTTGGCCGACCTTACACCAGCAGGGCTGGGGATTGCGCTGGCAGCCTTATGGCGGGTTATTACTTATTATCCCTATCTACTAATCGGATTTATTTTGCTCCCACGCTGGACTACCCGGATTTATGGCAAAAAGAAGAAAGTTGCCAATCAGGAACATAGCCCTGTAAATTGAACACTCAGAATTTATTCTTCCACATCATAGATTCTACGGGCTTGATCGTCCGGTGATTGTACTTGGCACCTGGCCTTTTATTGTACAAGTTAATCACATCACCATCTACTTCAAAGTAGATTAACTGACCAATGGGCATTCCTTCGTAGACCCTGACAGGTTGAGTTACAGTTATCTCAAGTGTCCAGGTATTGCAGAAACCCACATCTCCTTTACCGGCTGTAGCATGTATATGTATGCCTAGTCTTCCCGTACTGCTTTTGCCTTCCAGAAAGGGCACATGCTGGTGGGTTTCGGTATATTCTATTGTTACTCCTAGATATAGGGTATTGGGCTGAAGGATCATACCTTCTTCCGGAATGATGATTTCTTCAATAGGATTGTGCTTTCTGGCATCCAGCGTACGGTCATTATAGGTGGCGAGATATTTGCCCAAACGCACATCATAGCTATTACTTCCCAATGCTTCCCGGTCAAAAGGTTCGATAATAATGTTGCCTTTTTCCATCTCTTCTAGTATCCGCCTGTCAGATAATATCATGTATCAAAAAATTAAAAAAAAATGAATAGACTCAGTACATATGATTGGAAACCCCTCCGTTTTAGAATGAAACGCTAATCGTAGGTTTCTGAGATAGTTCTTTAGCATTTTCAGGGTCAAAAATATGTGAAAGAAAGGGAGTTAGCCTATAATTCATCTGCAATGTCATCATAGAAGTTGTGGCCGCTACTGCCATTGCCATTATCATAGGTTTCAAACAGATTTTCGTGATGGGAAGTATGTCCAGGACCCAAATGCGAACTGGAAGACGAAAGTAATTCCCTGCTATGTTCAAACTTTTCGAGTTTGGACATCTGGGACTGTAAAAATACCTGTAATTGAGTCAGAACTTCCTCCCTGCGTTTGTGCAGTTCTTCAATCTCTGAATCAATGCGATTACGCTCAGTAATGCCTCGTTGGATGATATCCCGGGCTTTTGACTCTGCTTCCTGTATTTTGAGTTCTGCCTTTTTGCGTGCATTTTCCACGGTCGAGCGCGAAGATTGTTCAGCTTGCATCAGGGTTTTATGCAACATGTTTTCCACTTCTTTCAGGGTATCGTAGCTCGCTTTGATCTTTTCGAGGTTTTCCTTAAGGGAACGGTTGGCTTCCAGTTGCTGTTCCATTACCTTAGCAACTTCCTGCAAAAAAGCATCTACCTCTACACGATTATAGCCCCTAAATTCTCTGTTGAATGATTGTTGCCGTATTTCTATGGGTGTCAGCATATCTCTAAGCCGTTGTGTGTATATGCCAGCGTATTAGCCGCCGATCATCGCTACACGAAATTAATGAATTATCGAATTTTATCCATCTTAATCTATTAACGCTGTGAACATGTGCTTCGTTTCGTTTATGATCAATTACTTTTAGCAAGTCGAAGCTGTACGCGTCCCAGACCTTCAATGTTTTATCCCGGCTGCCTGTAACCAGTATATCTTCATACGGAGATAATACTATTGCGTTTATCGTAAAATTATGAGCTGGAATACTTTTTATCAGTTGATATGGCTGCTGGAGATCCCAGATGTTCAAATGAGCATCTCTGGCTCCGCTAATCAAATATTTTCCATCGTGGTTCATACATAAAGAAAATACAGAATTTTCATGAGCTTTCCAGTGATCCAGTAGTTTTTCTCCACCTTCTGATAATACTACAATGTAATTGTCGCTGGTACCAAGATATTTTTTTTCTCCTGTTTGAGAAGATTGGACGACCCTTAGGTGATTGGGGACAATTCTGTCGTGGAGTTCTACTTTGAAACCATTGAGTGAAACGATTCCCAGAAAGCCCGAGGCCTGTAAGATCCAGACCTGATTCAGTTTTTCATCAAAATAAAGATCATAAACAGCATCTGTGGTCTTTCGGTAGGTTTCTACGATCTGTTTGCTCTTCAGGTCAACGAAGTAAACTGTACCATCGCTACTCCCAATGACCAGCAATTTTCGATCAGGTATGTTGAGAAGGGAATAAACAGCACAACCAATCCTAATGATTCCCTCTCCCTGGTCATCCTTTTTGTCCAGATCCCATCGTACAACGATTCCATCATCTCCTGAACTATAGGCAAACTTTTCCTGATTATCTACCTCTAACGCAAACAATGATCCCTTATGCCCTGTATATTCACTGATTTTTTCTACCTCAATCTTTTTTATCACGCTATTTTTACTGGAAATTTACACAACTATAAGCAAAGGTGAAAGGGGAATAAGTAATCCGGCTAGTAGAATGACCACTGACTACTCATCACGCACAACGGGTTATATCCTATTTGTTTTTTGTTTCTTCCCTATGTTAATTGTTAATCAAAAAATAAAGTCTTGCAGCTTATGAGATTTATGTCTGTCAACTTGTTTCAGGCATTGACGTTTTACAGCTGCGAGCCATGATATACTAACTATTTACCATGTACAAAGCCAGACCTTACATCATTGCCGAGACCAACTGGGAAGTAGTGAGAAATACAGATTATGAAGTAGCTATTTTACCCTGGGGAGCGACAGAAGCCCACAATTTCCATCTACCTTATGCTACTGACAATTATCAGTGCGACTATGTGGCAGCTGAGTCAGCACGTATCGCGTGGGAGGAAGGTACCAGGGTAGGAGTCTTTCCGACAGTCCCCTTTGGCGTGAATACCGGACAGTTGGATGTGAAATTCTGTCTGAATATGAATCCCAGTACTCAGCTGGCATTATTGAAAGATATCGTACAGGTACTGTCTATACAAAGGATTTGCAAGCTTATCATACTGAACGGGCACGGGGGCAACTATTTCAAGCAAATGATTCGCGAGCTGTATGGGCTATATCCCGATGTGTTTATTTGTACCATGAATTGGTGGAAGGTCGTAGACTGGACACAGTATTTTGATGATCCTGGCGACCATGCTGGAGAAATGGAAACCAGTGCGATCTTGCATATTGCACCCGGATTGGTGAGACCCCTGGAGGAAGCAGGTGATGGATCAGCAAAGACATTCAAGCCCAAAGGCTTGAAAGAAGGATGGGTCAGTGCTCAGCGCAAATGGACAGAGGTGACGGCTGATACGGGTGTGGGTAATCCCTACCCAGCTACTGCTGATAAAGGTGCCAGATATCTGACAGATGTATGTAGCAAAATCGCTGAATTTATTACAGAACTGGCTAGAGTCGACAAAGATGATATGTACGAATAATGCTTTAATGTCGTTTATATCTTAACCTCTCTTGTTTAAGGAGGAAGAGGTATCGGTGTATCAAAGACATTCAGTATATGCATTGCTTACGAATTACCCTGATTGGTTTTTTCTTTTGTTTGATTTATTCAATTCTGCCTGCACAACAACTTCTGATCACTGAGATCATGTACAATCCCCCGGAATCGGGTACAGATTCCTTGGAGTACATTGAGTTGTACAACAACACCGATAGTACAGTCAATCTCAATGGATATCGATTAGAAGGCGTAAGCCATATGTTCGACTCAGTATTCCTCGAATCCAAAGGTTTACTAGTGATAGCTAAAGATACTGCTGCCTTTCGAAGTATATTCCAGGTTGCCGCCTTGGAATGGAACAGTGGAAGCCTGAATAACCAGGGAGAAACAATTGTTGTGCTGGATTCTGCCGGGAATATCATTCACGAAGTTACATACGACAATACATCGCCTTGGCCCATATCAGCAAATGGAGATGGAAATTCATTGATCCTTTGTAATATCTTCGCAGATACTCAAATTCCGGATAACTGGTCTGAATCTGGATTAGCCACAGGGGATACCATAGAGGGATTTGTTGTGAAAGGATCTCCAGGCATTTTGGAAAATTGTATACAGATCGACCAGGATATATTTGCACCGAAGATTACCACGGTTAATGCGTTATCAGAGACGCTTATTCAGGTATTTTTTGATGAAACGCTGGACAGTATTTCAGTGGATTCAGCTGATTGGGTCTTAAATCCTCAGGCTTTAATTGACGATGTCAGCATAGTAGATTCCCTTCCGGAAAGTGTGATGCTTTCTCTGAAGGACTCTATCGAGAAATGTGTAATCTATACCTTATCCGTTAGTGGAATTGCTGATAGTCTGTCTAATGTCATGGATACCGCCGCAATATTAGAGTTTCAGTATTGTCCACCAGATACTACTAGACCGCTTCTCCTTTCATTTGAGTTTCAATCCTCGACGGAGGTTCTGTTGGTCTTTGACGAAATGCTGGATACTACCTCTCTTGGAGTGGATAATTTTTCATTGATTGTGGTTGATGATATTTTAGGTATCATCCCAGGTCTGGAAGCTGTAAGCCCATCTGTATCTGCAGATTCGATCTTGCTGGTATTGGATCAAAATGTAACGCGTTGCACAGATTATCAAGTTGCATATGAGGTAGCAGATACAGCAGGCAATATATCTTTGGCACAGAGCGCTCTGCGCTCGGAGTTTTGTCCTGATAGTATCAGCCTAACCATTACGGAGATTATGTATAATCCTCCTGAGGCAGGATTTGATTTCCTCGAGTATATAGAGATCCTCAATACGGGAAATAATCCGGCCAAACTGTCGCGGGTTACAGTTCCAGGACTTCCATTGGATTGGGGTGAAATGATACTTCCACCGGATTCAATTGTCGTGATCGCATCTGATTCTTCCAGTCTGGCGCAGATATTTGGGTTTGAAAAAGCTAAAGAATGGGCATTTGGGGAGAATCTGGATAATGGTGGTGCACGGGTTGCTTTGCTGGATGAAGATGGTACGTTGCTGGATGAAGTTACCTACAGTACAAGTGCTCCCTGGCCTGTACAAGCCAATGGTGGAGGTGCTTCCCTGATTCTGTGTGATATTGATGCTGATAATACAGCGTCTGCAAACTGGGCTGCCTCTACCACGGAGGCTGGGCTTCAAATCAATGGACGTGATCTTAAGGGATCTCCAGGAAAGCTGGAGACCTGTCCAGACATTATGATAAAGCAGGATACAATTCCTCCATCTGCAATTTTTGCAGAATTTACCGGACAGGAAGTCATCATTGCCTTTGACGAAGTGATACAATTGCCTGATACTGCTACTCAGATCGAAATAGAAGGAGCCACACTACAGGATCTCGTACTATCAGGAAGTGGGGATACGCTGTTTTTAGGGCTGAGCGAACTTCCAGGACCTTGTAAGTTCATCGATCTTGAGTTGCTGGGAGTCATTGATACAGCAGGCAATCCCGTTTCTAATCCATTGCAATATGAGTTCAACACTTTTTGTGATGAAATACCGCCACTTGTAATCACTGAAATACTGTATGAAGTACCACAAAATGATACGCTGCGCTTTATAGAGCTATATCATGCAGGTTTTTCACCTGTCAATATGAAAGGGTATACGCTGAGTGGTGATATCAGCTTTACTTTTCCCGATACTATCATCAATCCAGGAACTTATTTCACGATAGCAGTGAATGAAAAAGCTTACCAGGACGTATTTGGGAAAAGTGTATTTGAATGGGATTCGGGCTTGCTTTCGGGAAATATAGAAATACTAAATCCCAGCGGTCTGATCGTGGATCAGGTAGTTTACAAAAGTGGAGGTTTCTGGCCTTCCAATCCCCAGAACAGCATTACCTCACTCGAATTGAGAAGTGCTATCCTAGACAATTCACTACCCGAATCCTGGCAGCGGTCCATGGAATTTGTGGGATATTATGAAACTGATACCCTCAGGGCCTCTCCAGGTAAAGCATCAGCCCATGCTACACTTACTAGCTTTGACTTGCAGGATACTACACGGTGTGGTGTGGATAGTATCATCCTGGATGCTGGAAATCCCGGAAGCATTTATCTTTGGTCAACGGGTGATACTTCACAGATGATCAGCATTACTCAGACAGGTACCTATCAGGTCAAGGTCAACAATGGATTGAATTTAGACTCTGTCAGCATCAATGTGCTGATTTTTCCAGAACTTACTGCATCGAATTTTGCTCCGGATACCGTTTGTACAGATAGCGTTGTGAATTTTGAAAACAATAACCCAGGAGCAACCTATTGGCTCTGGGATTTTGGGAATGATGACAGGTCTACTGATAGTAGAACCAATACCCAGTATGAGCAACCTGGAACTTATAGCGTTACCCTGCAACTGGGGAATGATCTCGCCTCATGTCCACAATTGCTGGTAGATAGCCTTGTGGTAATATCCTGCAATCCTTCAACATCTGCTGATCCGTTTCTTACACGCTCGTTAAAGGTATATCCTAATCCTGTTGGAGACATGCTTTACCTGCAGGCAGAATGGAAAGTTCCTTCAGAAGGGTCTCTGAAGATCGTAGATGCTATCGGAAGGATATTTTATTCAGAAAACTGGGACAGGGAAAATAAATTGGACTTAAAATGGAATGCTTCGATACTGACTTCTGGTGTATATTACGTAATTTTAGATGTCTATAAAGTTCATCAAGTCTTAAAACTGATCAAATAAATGGGGAAATACGGGTTGCGAAGGATCTGGTATGGTTTGATGGCAGGTGTTTGTATTGTGATCTCTTCCTGTCATGACGATTCGGTCAACAATCCTCTGATAGATGAGATACCACCGGAGATACGTCTGATTGTCCCTGATTCTGCATCTATTCTGGCTCAGCCAGGCGATAGCTTGAGTTTTACCCTGTTGCTGGCAGATAATGCCGGGCTGGATTCTCTGCGAATCTATCGCGAAGTGCTAGGCGTAGAGGGGAGTAAACTGGAAGTACGCAATCGCGTTCTGGAAGTGTCGCTTAATGGCAGGGAGGCTGAGTTCACTTATGAGGTACTTGTACCATTCTATCCCGAATTTACCCAGGTATTTTATGACATAGAGGTCCTGGATCAGAAGGCCGCTGCAGACCAAGTACGTATCAAGGTTACGCTATTGCCCAACGACTTCGAGCTCTCTGACCTGAGTTACAAGGTCAATACCTATCGCAACAAGCGTATTTATGCTCAATTATCAGATTCTCTGTCTGGTTTCAATTTTACTACACAAAAGGCTTTCAGATTACCTTTTACTTTTTCCCTGGATGTAGATATCGCAGAAAACAGCGATCAATCTCCCTTTCAGCCACAGCTGATTTCCCCTAATAATGACTATTTCCTGCAGGATTCCGTTTTTGTGATTTCCAGCACATCTGAGATCAATTTTGAGGAGGCAAGCTATCAGATTATTGCTTCTGCATACTACACCTCAGATGCCTATCACCGGAAAACGCCCGTATTAGCTCAAGATGATATAGTGATCATACGTCTGATCAAGTCTCCCAACCCACAATTTGCCCTCATGTGGATCAAAGGGGTTACTGATGATGTAGGTAGCACGAATGATTTAATTGAATTTGACTACAAAGTGAGCAGTGAATAAGTCATTATTTCGGGTACTTGCGTTTCTTCGCCATATGATATATTCCCGGAGCAGATATCGCATACACTCTCCTTGGGTATATACTTTTTGTACGGAAGTACTTCCACATAAACGTTCTGAAGTAGGGAATAGGATTGAAGAAAGAAGAAAAATACTGCTGAAAAGCGACCAATGGATACGTTTTGTGGATTATGGAGCAGGACCAGATGGGCAACATGTGAGGCGCAAGGTAAGTGAAATGGTTCACACTGCTTCCCGGAAGCGCAGGTCGGGAGAGCTGTTGTACAGGATTTGTAGGCATTACAAGCCTAGACGGGGGCTGGAATTGGGAACACATCTCGGCTTAGCTACCATGTATCAAGTAGCAGGGGGGATTTTTGAGCGTTTTGTTACATTGGATGGGGCGGCAAATGTAGTTGAAATAGCTCAATCCGGTTTTGAAGAATGGACCTTTCAGCCCGAATGTATCACAGGCCCCTTTGAAGAAACACTATTCGATGTGGTGGATCTGACTGTCTTGAAGCCAGATTATGTATTTGTTGATGGAAACCACCAGTATGAACCTGCGATGAGATATTTTCATCATCTGTTACCCTACATGGCAGACGGAGCCATTATGATCTGGGATGACATATACTGGTCAAAAGATATGCAGAAAGCCTGGAATGAAATTATCCGTCATCCCGAAGTTACGGTGAGTATTGATATCTTCTTTCTAGGGATCTGCCTGGTACGTCACAATCAGGCTAAAGAGCATTTCCGTTTGAGATTTCTGGATGGAAATTTTTAATATTGAATCTATGGATATACACACCTATACACTTACCCTGGAGACAAAGGGGCATACCCATATTTACGATATCACGGATAGCATACAGCAACAGATAGGCGATTCCACTATGCAGGAAGGGCAGGTTTGCATCTTTGCAATTGGTTCTACGACAGGTATTACTACCCTGGAATACGAACCTGGATTAGTCAATCACGATGTAGCAGAGATGTTTGAACAGTTTGCTCCCTACGGCAAGTTTTACCATCACAACCAGACCTGGGGCGATGACAATGGTTCATCGCATCTGCGATCCTTTTTGACGGGCACCTCCCTCAATGTACCTTTCACAAAGGGATCCCCCATCCTTGGCACCTGGCAACAGATCGTATTTGTGGATTTTGACACGCGACCACGCAGCAGAAAGTATGTAGTGCAGGTGATAGGGGTGTGAGCTGGGAAAAGGGAAAAATTGTGAGATTAATCTTTTATGATGGAAGCATGCCACCTAGAATAGCTCTCCTGTTTTAGTCCAGGGAAGTAATATTGATTGTATTACCAAAAACCTTCCTCTGAATGGTCTTCCAGGAAAAGCAGCACATCTTCCTCTGTAATACCCAAGGTAAGGAACTAGCATATTGCAGCGTTCCACAAGCATAGCGAATGATTTTAGTCAGTTAAAATAGCGTTATGTACATCCGGTACGATCTCCTGGGTCTCTTCTTTTTGAGGCCGTGCATTGGAGGGGTTATTGGCTCAGTCTATTATTGGGATTGAGGCTATAAATGGGCCTGACAGATATATTGATCAGCCTATCTTCTGCTCCAACCACAATCCTCCTGCAGCAAGCAAAAAGATCAGATAAAAGATCCAGCGGGGGATTTCTTCCAGGATCTTGCGGGTATCGCGAAGGTTATCTATTTCATCATTGCGAGCTATCGCTTTAAGGGCTTCCTGGTCGCGGTTTATTCGCAAACTGTTCCAGGAAGCATGGTTAAACACATAATAATGTGCCTGATATGAACTGTCACTGGAAAGATATAATCGGTTCCAACCAGTAGTTTTGGACCAGAGGGTGGTTTCCCACTCATTGCGTAACAGTGGATGCTGGCGCAGGGCAATAGAGCTGGATTGTCCATTTGTAGTTGTATAGATGAGTTGAGGCTCAGTCAAGTTGGTGCTGACTGAGATATTCATGGGTTCATTCAGATATGCCCAGTGAGGGAGCTTCCAGACAGTACGTTCCCATTCTATCGGATCGAGTCGCTGTAATATGTCTGCCCATAAGGTGCTGTATTGTTGATCTTCGCCCTGAAGTTGTTTTACGTAGGTACGTTTGATCAGACTAAGGCCGATCTTTCCTTTACCCTTCCTGTACCATAGGGCATACGGATACCTGTCAATAGCGATCAGCGGGAAAAGCTGCTGTGCTGGAAGGAAACGGTAGGGAAGCTTCTCCCAGGAGGAACTTTGGCCTTTATGAGACCTTTCAAATGATGTGACGTCATCTTTTTGCCAAAAAAAGTCAAAGAAAAAACTTCGAACTCTACCCGGGATGCTAGTGGTAAATAAAGCTTCATGTGCGAGGATGAGAAGGCTGAGTCCGTCTTCTTTTACAGCTGTGCGTATCGCGTTTTTTTCTGTACTGCTCAGTTCGAGCAAGCCATCACTGTCGATGATTATCAGATCAAAATCGTCCAACACACTTGATCTGATCCTGCTCAAATCCCGTTCCAGGCAGTTGATCGCTTCAGTACGGTATCGATCGCGGGTAAGCCTGATCCGGTAGATGAGGGGGTGCTGCCGGGAAGCCAGCCAGTTTTTCAGGTAGCGGGTCTCAAAACCCGGCGTACTCGCTATCAGTAGGATGGACAAAGGGGGATCAGGTTTGACTTCAAGTGGGATAGAGTCTTGCTGAATGAATTCATCTTGAGCGTTTTTTACCTCGATTTGATAAAGGTAGGTACCTGGGTTTACAGGCGTATGCGCTAATTCAAACCGAGCAGAACTCCGGGTATCTATCTCGATAGAGTCCACTGTTTCACCAATCAGACGTAGCTTTACTGTATTTAAGGTATCTCGAGATGAGAGTGTTCCTTTCAGGATAAGCTGTTCTCCCAGCTCAATGGTAGATACATAATCCAGGCTGATTATACCAGGAGGGGGAGAATTCAGATGCAACAGGATTTGGAAACCAGATAAACGGGGAATTTCGTAGGAAGGAATTCCATCTCCCAGGATGTACAGTCTTATAATATTCGGATACTGGCGGCTGAGGTAACCTGGATCGGGGATGATAATAGTTTCTCGTTTTTGTGGGGAAAATGAAAAAATATGTTTTATAGGCTCTGCATTCAGGATGCTGTCTAGCACTTCGGTGTTGTAATTTGCTGTAAGCAAGATAGCGGGTTGCTGCGGTGCATCCCGATCATAGGCAGGCCGCAGGCCTGCGGCCGTTAGCGCAGCAACGGCTGCAACAGTTAGCAAGATCCGTAGGATCTTATGCAAAGGGTTGCTCCGTGTGAGCTCTGCATAGATCAGGATCACCAGCAGGATCATACTTATTGCAAGAATCAGCACGGTCTCTGTATGTGTTGCCAGCCAGGTGATCACTGCGTAAGTTGCTTAAGGTATTCTTCCTGAAGTCTGCTGTTGCCCGGATGGGAAGCTGGTGTGTATCCCTGTTGGTCGGGCAGGGATTTCATCATACCCCGGGAAATAGTGGCCTTCGCTTCAGGCCATGCTTTAAGTGGTATTTCACCCTTGAGCAAGCTACTCAACATACCCAGTGCGGGCAGATATACGAGTGGAGTTTGCATACTCTCATTTGCCAATGCATGGGAAGATTCACGCAGTATGGTTTGCTGATGTTCATCGAGATGACGGGGATCATTCATAGACTGTATCAGTTGAAGTCCATTACGGATGGTTTCAAGGTTTTCATCAGGCTCGACTTGCGTACCCAGTTGAAGGTCATCGACCTCCTCAAGGTTACCGGTGAGTCTGTTCTCAGGCTTCAGGGGCGGAATATCCAGACCAACTCTTGCAACATATACCCGGGATTGTTGCTGAACGTCCTTAATGAGCTTTAGGGCCTTGTATTCATAAGGCAAAGCAGCTTCCGGATGGAAAGTCCGTAGATGCAGTTCAGCATCCCACATCAATGACAAGGCTGCTTTGAGTTTGGTGCGAACAGCTTCATCGAAGTAGGTAAGTTCTTCGTTCATATCGTGAAAGTGGACATAGGGTTCCATAAGTTCTTCCAGAGATGGTCCAGAGTCAGGGGATATGGGTTGTGGGCCGTGATCGTGATGTTCATGGGACTCAATGTTATGGGTATCTGCATGTTTGTGATCGTGATGTTCATGGGACTCAATGTTATGGGTATCTGCATGTTTGTGATCGTGATGTTCATGGGACTCACTGTCATGGGTATCTACATGTTTGTGATCGTGATGCTCATGGGGCTCACTGCCATAGGTATCTGCATGTTTGTGATCGTGATGTTCATGGGACTCACTGTCATGGGTATCT
>CAYXVE010000035.1:39964-57362 GCA_964468435.1 uncultured Bacteroidia bacterium
CGTGATGCTCATGGGGCTCACTGCCATAGGTATCTGCATGTTTGTGATCGTGATGCTCATGGGGCTCACTGCCATGGGTATCTGCATGTTCGTGATCGTGATGCTCATGGGGCTCACTGTCATGGGTATCTGCATGTTCGTGATTGTGATGTTCATGGGACTCATTGTCATGGGTATCTGCAGGGTTATTTCGTCTGAAATTCCCTCCGCTTGTGCTTTCAAATTCTTCACCGAGAAATTTACCATAGCGCAGCCTGAGCAGCTTTTGATCTACGCCGATATCGTTACTTTGCTCTTGGAAGGATTTTTCATCCAGATTAGTCCGTTCAGCGATCAGGTTTTCGGTATCGATGATGATCTGTCGCTGACTGCGGAAATACTCCGGAACTCGATCGATTCCCATACCGGTATCGATCGTAAAATTGGCTTGAGAGGTATCTTCGATACCGATCAGGTAGGTAGCGGATTTGCCGCTTTGGGCGAGAGGTGCTTTGTTATCTAAAGCCTCTACATGAAGGTAGATTTCATCTCCAGGCTCCAGTTCTGCCATGGGCAGGAGAAGTGAGATAGGTTTTGTAATTATTTTACCAGGCCCCGTTTCGATCGGTGTCGTTTCAGTTCTGAATTTTACCTGCTCACCTTCTCCGCGGCTGATCATCATGACAACTTGTGCATCTGTAATTCCATAATCATCGGATATGGAAACCTTGAAATTTACCTGATAACTGTTTTCAAAAGGAATTTCCATATAAGTGGGTAGTCCTTCGACAGAAACGGTAGGGGTGACATCGGGTATTACAAGCAGTTGATAAAAACGCGACTGTATCCATGAACTGTCTGGCTGTAGTATATGATAGCTATAAAGTGTATTTTGAGTTAAATTATATGGTTTGGTATGGTAAGTAGTTCCTTTGTTAGATATGCTTAGTTTTTGACCATCGTGAATTTCTATATATGCATTCAGGGGCTTATTCGAGAGTTCAAAGTTCCACTTCAATGAAGATCCCTCTGGAATTTCCTGATTGAGTTGTGCTGTATTGAATGCAGGGATTCTTGTGTAAGCTGGAGGTTTTACAGTAAGTATACTATTTTCTATGGATAAAGGAGAGGATTCCTCAGACGGTTCTACTAAGGCCGCGGTCGAAGATAAAGGACTGGTTTGCATATCACGCTCCGAAAGCGGAAATGAAATAGCACCAGCAATTACCACACAAGCTGTGATCAATGATCCCAGGGCAAGACTGAGCTTGTGAGGTATATGTATTTCAGGGCTTTTGTGAATGAGGGATTCAGATACACGTTGTTGTTGATATTGAAGTAGAGGTGGTAGCGTATCTGTATCCTGAATAATTAGTTCTGTACTTTGTTGAAATTCAGGGATGGTTTTATTGAGATATTGTGAAATTAAGTGTATGCTTAATGCGGGTTGATAGTATTTGATGAGTACGATGAATGCAATGATCCCTGCTAAAATTCCAGATATGGTCATCGCGGTGAGATTCGTGGAGATGTAATACACCATTCCCGCGAAGATCAGTCCTGCACTCACGGTAAAAAAAACTATTTCGGTCCAACGATATAGGTGCTTTTTCCAGTAAAGCTGTTGAATAATATGATTTGCCTGCTCTAGCATTTAGATACTAATTATGTTGATTCCTCCGATATACGTAAAACCTTTCCATGATAAACACAAGACACAACAGTAACCAAAGATAGATCTCCAGTTCTCGTGTCTTTGTTTGGTAACGCCGTAAATTAGGCATTTTCTGTGATGTAGTTGAATGCAAAATCTGATCAGGAGTTTGTTGGCGCATGTCTGTAAGTTGTTCAGCTTTTTTCCGATACATTTTTCCCCATATCGTCTCCACCAAAGATCCTGGTAAAAAAAGATATTGATCGATATTTTCAGACTCTTTATCCAGACTTGCATGTATAATATGCTTTTTGGTGTTCGCAGGATCGGGGTTGATCCATATATTTTTCTTATGCTCTGAGTCTACATACAATAATCCGTTTGTGTAAGTAAGTGTATCTGGAAGAGCAGCTTTTGATAACCATGTAATCCAGTCAGGATGATCAGGGATCTCTTGTACATTTCTACTAATGTTCAACGTAATATGATGAGGGTTGTTTGTATTGATGGCTTCAATAGCTGCCTTAAAATATGTGATGTAAGCTTCAAATTCAGCTTCTACATAAATATGAAAATGGATAGTGTCAGGGTTTGATACGTCAATTTTATGCTGTTCATCCCCTTTGATCCAGATCTGCCTGATGAGAGGATCATAAACCATAGCTGTTTCGAGGAGGGTGTCTGGCTGCATTGTAAAGGTTGGTTGTGGATTGTTTATTTGATGGGTAAAAAAACGAGTGGATTGTTCCTGGCTTATTCCATGTAAAATTTGAAAGCCTTGTTCAAATGAAATAGCTTCTATAGGTTGTTGTGCAGGTTTATCAAATGGAAGGACTATCCAGTTTGCTGCGAAGGGAAATGTAGGACATTTCCCCTGAAAATCTCTTTGAAAACTATAGGAATAGACGATTATACTATCGGGGGAGTCGGGAAGCATGGATAAATGACCTAGTAAGGACCAGGTATCGATAGGAGCAGATAAAGGCAATAAGCTGTCCGGGTTAAAGGGGGGAAATGTCTGGGAAAGTAAATGGATAGGGGCTTTGTGCTGTTTCCAACGTGAGGAAAACCCCGTGGAATCTTCAAGGCGGGGATCGATCAATACCCATGTATTGGAAGTTGGCAAGAGTTCTTCCTGAGAGATCCATATAGGTTTTGCAAGGAGAAGGGTAAAAAGAATCAGGGTAAGCATTCTCAATAGGAAAAGTAGAGGCTCGCTGAATAATATACGCCTGACTCTGGTATGAGTGGTTTTTCTGAGTAGCTCAATACTGCCAATACGAATAATTTTGCCTTGTTTCCGGTTCCATAGATGAATGGCTAGAGGAATAGCAATTCCCAGTAAAGTAGTAAAAAGTCCTGGTGCAAGAAAGTCTATCATTATCAGGAAATAAGACGTTTGCGGCGTTCCAGAAAATGTGCAATAGCCTGATAGGGTGGTTGATTCATCAGCATTAACTCATAGGTTATATCCCGTTCCAGCATTTCACTTCTGATATGTTCTACTTTTTGCTGAAGATGTTCCTGGTAGGAAGCTCTGATTTTTCCAGCATTTACCTGAATTTGTTCTCCTGTCTCCAGATCTTCAAAAGTTGCTGATTGATAGGGCAGGTCCCACTCATTTTTACCCAGGATGTGAAATAGTAAAACTTCGTTTCGCGTTGCAGCGAGTTGTTGCAGGAGATGGTGAAGCTCTGTGTCCAGTTCATACATATCTGTAATGACGATATACAGGTCTTTACTGCGAATACTGGGAATCATTTTTTCCAGGTCTTGGGTTCCAGGCAGTCTTCCCTTAGGCTGAAGACAGACTAAGGTATATAGCAAACGATGTAACTGTGTCTGATCAATTCTGGAAGAAATGTGCTTACGCTCATGGGTATTGATAGCATACAGTCCTACTGGGTCACCTTGTTGTATGCCGAGGTAAGCCAGGGTCGCTACCAAGTACCTGGCAAAATCTATTTTGCGGATGTTGTTGTCTTCGTGAAGCATAGACGCACTATTGTCTATGACAAATCTCAGGTGGATATGTGATTGTAGATCAGCTTCCCGGATGTAGTACCGCTCTGTGCGGGCATATACTTTCCAGTCGAGCATACGTATATCATCTCCCACCTGATAGCTCCTGTACTGGCTGAATTCCTGACCCAAGCCTACTTTTTGACTCGTATTGAGACCCTGCTGAAAGGTATCAACCGTTATTCTGGCAAGCAGTTCCAGACCCTGGATCGCATGGAGGTTTTCGGGGGTAAGGAGTTCTTGTAAGTTCATATCAACGACAGTTTTTTATATTTTCACCTCAGGCACCTTAATATTTTCCAGCAAATAGGAGATCACCTGGTCTGTATCAATGCCTTCGGCTTCGGCGCGGAAGTTCAGCAACAGACGATGTCTGAGTACGGGATACGCCAGATGCTGGATGTCTTCGGAGATGACAGCGAAGCGTCCTATGAGTAAGGCGCGTGCTTTGGCACACAGGATCAGGGATTGACCGGCCCTTGGGCCTGCACCCCATTTGATCCACTGTTTGACATAGTCAAATGAAGTAGTCTGCAAGCGGGTACTTCGTACTAATTGATTGATATACCGCACCAGTTTTTCATTGATATGCACTTGTCTGACATACTGCTGAAGTTGCAAAATATCATTTCCCGATAATACAGGCCTGGTGGCAGGCTGCCGGGTGCCCGTAGTTTGAAGTAGAATATCGTACTCTTCTTGCTCACTGGGATATCCGATACGGACATACATCAGGAAGCGGTCAAGCTGTGCTTCTGGAAGAGGAAAGGTTCCCGACTGCTCGATAGGGTTTTGAGTAGCCAACAGGAAAAAGGGAGCAGGTAAAGAATAAGCTGTTCCAGCATAGGTGACAGCATGTTCCTGCATAGCTTCGAGCAGGGCTGCCTGTGTCTTGGGAGGGGTTCGGTTGATCTCATCTGCCAGGATGACATGTGCAAAGAGTGGACCTTTATGAAAGCGGAAAGCCCTTTTTCCAGAATGAGCATCCTGCTCCAGAATTTCTGTACCGATGATATCGGTTGGCATAAGATCAGGCGTAAACTGGATTCTTTTGAAGCTCAAATCGGTAGACTGAGCCAGGGTTCTCACCATCAAAGTCTTCGCCAGACCAGGTACTCCTTCGATCAGTCCATGACCTCCAGCGATCAGGGTTATGATCATTTCTGAGAGTGTTTGGTCCTGTCCGATGATCTGTTTGTGTATTTCTGTTTTAAGCTGAGTAAGCTTATCCAGCAATTGTTCTATGTCTGCTTCCTCTGTAGATATCACGTAGTCTGATAGTTAGAAATAATAGGTTAGATACATAACAAGGTATAGCACTTGAAGTTATACGCTAACTGGTCAAGGCATACATGACGATATTCATGGCAAAACGGGTGTTATCTACAGCCAGAAATCGCTTATTGCGAAAATCATAATCCCATTCACAGCCATAATCCTTATTACTGTACAACACACTAATTTTTCCGTCGATTTCTATAGCCTTCAAATAATCATGTACCAGATCATCCCCCCAGCCATTGAGTTCATAGGAGGTTGTAGGCGGCCCATCCTCAAATTCAAAAAAAGCGTAGTACAGTTCATGATCATTGGGAATTTTGTTGAGTGTATTCTCCCCAAATAGCTCTGCCATTTGCCTTTCAAATGATTTGGCAAATAGGCCATCTATGTCGTGGTTGCAGTCATCTACAAAGATGAATCCCCCATTTTTGACATACCGCTCAAAATTGCGTGCTTCATCATCGTTGAACTGTACCAGCTTGTGGCCACTGAGGTAGCAAAAGGGGCTTTTGAAGATCTCCTCACTGCCTAGTGGCACTATCCGCTCAGTAGAATCGACAGGTATCTCTGTGTATTCTATCAGTGAGTTCAGTACATTAGCAGGCATGCGCTCGTCAGTATTCCAGTTACCTGAGTTGTACTGAAGCCGGGTAAAAAAAAAGGATTCATTACTTATAAGCCTGCACTTCATATCAACTTTTTCATCTGTTATACAGCGTATGAAACGCAAATGCTACTGAATAAAAGTGCTGACCTATCATTAATAGGTTCTGGTAAATCAGTTTCATCAGTATCATAGCGTCTATATATATCACGTTATCATATCAAAATATCCTAAATCGCATCCGAAAGACTGGTGAAGGTGAAATCCCGCACCCTCATGGGGGGTACCAGACTACCTTCTATCCTTACAGGCTCACCCAATGCATCCAGATTGTTGAGCATAATAATCGGGCTTTCATTGAAGCGGAAATTCTTTACCGGAAATTTGATCTTTCCATTTTCGATATAGAATGTGCCATCACGGGTAAGACCCGTGTATAAGAGGGTCTGTGGATCTACGGTACGTATGTACCAGGTCCGCGTTACCAGAACACCTTTCCGGGTATCGGCGATCAGGTCTTCGATGCTTCCTGTACCTCCTCCCATAATGGCATTGCTGGGGGATGGGACAGGTTCTACACCTTTTTGTTCTGCCCAGTAGCGGCTATAAAACATGTTTTTAACCACGCCATTTTCTATCCAGGATATTTTTTTAAGTGGGAGGCCGTTTCCAGCCCATGTTGCGCTAGGAACTTCAGGATGCTGGGGATCCGAATAAATATTGATGCGCTCATCGACAATTTGCTCACCGATCTTGGTACCACCCCCTTTCCTGGATAGAAAGCTTCTTCCTTCGTCAGCCGAACGGGCAGACATATTGAAAAGCATATTTTGCAGCAGTCCGATGGAGGCTGCTGGTTCCAGAATAACGGTATATTTTCCGGGTTCGATGGCACGAGCTTCACGCGACATAATCGCCTTATCGATTGCAATCTGCGAAGCCTTAGCCGTATTGAGCAGGTCTACGTCATTATAGTCGCGTGTCACCCATCCCGAGCCAGTGCCATCTTGTGTACGTACGGTCAGGGTAAAGTTTACATCCGTAGAGCGATTGTAGGCAAACAAGCCTTTGGAATTCATCATGGATGAAAATCCTGCGTTATTATTGAGAAATCCAGCCGCGATCAAGTCTTTTTCCCGGCAGGGAATAATGCTTTGAGATGCTGCCTCTGCCCGGTATTCAGGTGATATATTGGCAGTGGATTCGATATATGTAGGTGATTCCAGGTATTCCTGGGGCCTGAGTGGTTCCATAAACTCAGGATTCTCGGGAGAAAGCTTAGCCAACTCCTCAGAGCGGCGTACTACTTTGGCTAAGGATTCATCATCCAACTCGTTGATGGTAGCGGTACCAGATCTTTTACCAAAACTGGATTGTACTCCAAGAGAAATGGTGTTTTCCATTCCACTGGTGGTTACTGTATTTCGCGCATAGCGGATGTTACCGCCTATGCCCCCGTTAAGATTTGCTACACAAGCATCTGCCTGGGACAGATCCATTACCTTCTGGAGAATCTGACGTGCTTCTTCTTTGGATAGAATAGCCATGTATATTAAGTGTTTTTTTAAGTCTGTAAAACAAAATTAAATGTTACGTGCAGTGTTGATCACATTGACATTGTCAAAGCGAGTCGTTGAGCTTCCATGTGAAACAGAAGATATCTGTCCGGGTTGGCCTTTGCCATCGAAAAATGACCCGAACATGCGATAATCACTTTCGTCGCAGATCTTGGTGCAGGAATTCCAGAATTCCTGTGTGTTGGACTGGTAGGCAACATCGTTGAGCATATTGGTAACCTTTCCATCCTTGATTTCATAGAACAGCGTACCCCCAAACTGGAAGTTATACCGTTGCTGGTCGATGGAGTATGATCCCCTGCCAATGATGTAGATACCCTTCTCAACATCACGGATCATTTCTTCTAAACTATAGGGTTCTGTACCTGGACGAAGAGATACATTGGGCATGCGTTGGAACTGTACAGAGTTCCAGTTATCTGCGTAGCAGCAGCCATGCGACTTATTCTGATCGATGATATGCACCTGATCCCGTATAGCCTGATAATTTACGAGGATTCCATCTTTTACAAGATCCCATTCCATGGTTTCTACTCCTTCATCATCATATCCCACAGCGCCCAAAGAATCTTTCTGAGTCTTGTCAGCATACAGATTGACGATTTCGCTACCGTAGTTGAAGTCTCCTGAGCGCCATTTATCCAGGGTAGCAAAGCTGGTACCCGCATAGTTGGCTTCATAACCCAACACGCGATCCAGTTCCAGGGGGTGTCCTACTGACTCATGGATAGTTAGTCCCAAATGATTGGGGTCCAATACCAGAGTATATTTACCGGGTTGTACAGATGGCGTAGCCGGATCGAGCATTTCTTGGGCCTGCCTAGCAGCGAATGTAGCATCTTCGATGATGTCATAGCTCTTATTGTAGTGTATCAGACCGTTTACCCCCTGAACTTTCTCTTCAGGTCTGGCTTCCATGTACTCCCAGCCCATTCCCATAGGGGCACTCAAAGACTGGCGGGTTTTGAATTTACCTTCTTTAGGATCTATACAGGTAACAGAAAAATTGGGCCAGATACGGTGTATATCCTGGTCTATGTAAGATCCATCTGTAGAGGCAAAGTATTTTTGTTCATTGACCAGGAATAGACCGGAGTTGATATAATTAGCTCCGTTTTCCATGGCTTTTGCATTGGCAGAAAGTAACAGGTCAACTTTTTCTGAAATAGGTACCTCAAAAGCATTCTTCTCGATAGGTGTTTTCCAGCTTACTTCTCCTGTTCCTTCTACTGGAGCTAGCTTGACAGGTTCTTTCTGAATACTTGCATTGGCTTTAGCGATTGCTACGGCCTGACGTGCCGCATCAGCGATTGCATCCTGATTCACATGATGGGTTGCAGCGAAGCCCCAGGTACCTTCAGCAATCACGCGAACTCCTACGCCGTAAGACTCTGTATTGACGATGTTTTGTACTTTGTCTTCACGGGTGAAGACATATTGATTAAGGTATCGCCCTATCCTTACATCGGCATAAGTTGCACCTGCTGATTTAGCGCTACTGAGCGCCACATCTGCTAGCGATTTGTGGATCGCAGGATCTATTGGAGCATAATTTGTCTGAAGCGGCATATATCTGGCAAACATAGCTCCAGGAATAAATGCAGCACTCATACCCACTCCTGCTGTTTTCATAAAATCTCTTCTCGAGAAATGAGTTTTCATACAAAAAGTCGTGTTTGTTTGTTAGTTAGAATGATAAATGTTAATATAACACATAACACATGTATCTTCCAAGTTTAGTTCCATTCATAACGCTTACTAGTTACACGCAAAAAGTAAAAAGAGAAAGCCCCTGAATGAGACTTTCTCTTAGAATAGTTGAAACTGGCAGATAATTTATTCAATTACAAAAAAGTATACCTGATATCGTAGATCGTTGTATCAGAAATCAAAAACGTTGATTCCTGCGTTAAAGGTTTGGGCATTGATCCCAGCGTCTTCGTCTTCATCAAAGAGCTGACTTAGGTTCAAGTTAAAATAGAAGTCAAGCCATTTGATATCCAGCCGGGCAGTGAGGCCATATCTGAAATTATTCAGATTAAATTCATCACGTATTTTCTGTTTACCAAATTCACCACTCTTTTGTTTGGTTCTTGCGCCCCACAAAACCCCCATATATCCTCCTACTGACAAGTTGACGCCATCGTCCCCCCGGGGATCAGAATTAATATTGAGCATGAGTGGGATTTGAGCATACCTGACCATAAGTTTATTTTTGTCGTAATCTACTCCAGTGCGCTCAAATGTAAGGGCCTCCTGATCCTGCTTTAGTTGTACATCCTCTGTGAAATAGTAATTATTCCAATCAATTGTAATGGCAGTTTTTAAATTGACAGTACCTTTACCAAGCAGGGATACGGTAGTGGGAAGGAAATGTAAAGCTACATGAGATCCGGGTCTGAACGTTTTCAATTCGAGATCGGGATTGGCAGCATCTACCCCCCATTCCCCGTCATTATAGTAATTTGTTACCCCCAGATCAAAGGCAAGAAAACCCACTTCAGAATATTTATTTTTTCGCTTATCAGAATCATCCTCATTCCCGTCTTGATCCCAATTTTCCTCATCATATTCGGGTCCTCTACGGGTAATGAGCTTTACTTCGTTATTTCCTTTATCATCGCTTACAATTACGATCCTGTTCTTTCTGCCAAAGGTGATGGTAGTTGTATCCTGATATTCTACTTCATCAGAAGGCAATTCTTCGCTCATGGTAGTGTCTGAAGCCGCCATGGTGGTATCGGTTTGTTGCGCCTGGGCAGTGATCCCCCTCAGGTACAGAAACAATACTCCTGTAAATACTGTAAGTAAGTACTTTTTAGTTTTCATAGATATTAAGAATTGGATTGAATAATCTTTTTACGTGTAATCTTGAAATTGCCAATTTGGAACTGTATTGTCCGCATTATTACTTCATCATCTTCGATCTGTTTTTCAGATGCTTCAAATGGAGAATTTTTGACCAGCTTGTCCAGTTCCGTTGAGGCGATGAATAAAGCGCTTTCAAATGTAAGTTTGTGTGCCCTGGAGTCATCTACTTGTATGATTTTCGAATTACTGGGATTCCCTACAGAGGCTATTGATTCAGTGGCACCAGATGCTTGTTCGATTGGTTCTGGCACTGAAAATGTCGCCTCGTGGAGTTGTTCGCGTTTCTCAATAGGCTTGGGTTTCTTTTGAAGTTCTGATAAAACAGGTGACTCAATCCCTTCGGTTTCCACTTGTGATGAGTCTGTGAATTGCTCAAAATTAATCGCTGCAATCTGATGTTCAGATATGTAGCTTTGGGATTGTGGTGTTGTGGTATTGGAGTACTGCGACTGGGTTACAGCATAGGATTGGAGCTTTATGCTGTCATTCGGCATTTTGGGAAAAGTTAGCTTGTCCCTTTCAGCTTGTCTTTTAGGGGTATGAGAGGGTATCATTGCTGTTGATAATTGCTCTTTTGGGGTATAAGCCTGAGACCATACATATAGCTGGCCAGATGCTGTTGTCGGGGATACAGTGGTATCCATTTGAGCAATGGACTGTTTTCCGGCAGGTACCAATTTGACAGTGCCAGAGCCAATTCTTAGGCTAAAGATGATTCCCAGCAATACAATGATTGCAGCAGCTATTGAGAGGTAGGTCCACAATCCTCTTTTACGGGATCGCTGATTCAATTCAGTTTCTATTTCAGGCCAGAGATCTCTGGGCGTTTCGGGTTGGAAATCTTTAAATGTTTCCTCAAGCATTTTCTTCATATCATTTATATCATTCATAACTAGGCACTACATCTTTTTTTTAACAATTCAATCTGTCCTTTTAGGATCTTTCTGGCTCTGGATAACTGGGATTTACTGGTTCCCGGTGATATGCCAAGCATCTGGGCAATTTCTTTGTGATTATACCCTTCAATTGCATATAGATTAAACACAGTCCGGTAACCCGCTGGAAGGCTTTGGATTTGACTCAGGATCTCCTCGTTACTCAAATGGTCAAAAATGTTTTCATTTACCCCAACCTCGTGCGCTTTTTCCAGGCTAACCATGAAATACCTGGAGCGCTCTCTGTAGAGCTGAATGGCCTGGTTAATCATAATTTTTCTAATCCATCCTTCCAGTGATCCCTTATGCTGATAGTCTCCTATTTTTTCAAAAACCTTGATGAATCCCTCTTGCAATATATCCATAGCATCGTCTTCTTGATCACAATATCTCAGACATACGCCATACATTTTCCGGTAATGCTGCATGTAGAGTAATTTCTGAGACCGCTGTTCTTTTCTCTGACATCCCCTGATAATTTCGTCTTCTTGGTATAGTTGATTCATTCGCATCCAATTATCGTATTGATGATTATTTTATGGTGATGCCTTTAGCATGTAGCATATTTGTTCCTTTCTCTGTGTATGATAGATGAAAAATAGATGAAATGGGTTGCACGGCCCATGAAATTAATCACTGCTGCGTATATAGAACAAAGCGAAGATTACCCCAATACCAGTAACAATGAAAGTTGCGGGTTTGATCCATTTACCCCATAAGGTAGGATTGTCTCCCCGAAGTTCTGAAGAGGATTTTTTCAGTACATTTTTGATTTCTTTTTTGGAAAGTGTGTCAGTGTAAGATAATTGCTTGCGTCTTGAACTGGTGTCCTGAAACTGCACCATGATTGTCAGTTCTCTTTCAAATAGGCCGGGAAAAATTTTCTGATATTGGATGAAGGGTTCATTGATGACCATAAGTGTTGACGAGAGGCTGTCTTTGTGATAATCTGGCATAAGCATTTCTATGGGATTGCCCTTAATGTCGCGGATACTCAATGAATCAGGGGGTAGCTCTCGTAGAAACAACTGATGGTACACACTGTCATTGGAGGTCTGCGCGTGTAGATTTGAAGAAAGATGAATGGAAAATATAATGATAATATGTGAGATACAGGTATAACCTGGCTTTGAAAGAGATAGCATACAGCTTCGGAATAGACGATTTACAAATGAAAATACCATTTATTTTGATTCAATAGCTGATAAAAAACGGTCAAGCTACTGTTCTTAGGTCTTAGGCTACACAAACCTGAAATTTTATATAATTTCGGGATATGAGTTTTACCAAAATACAAATAGCGCAATTACGGGCAGAAACCCCGGGCTGTGATCACGTCATGCATCTCAACAATGCAGGAGCAGGGTTGATGCCAAAGCCAGTTATCGAGGCAATTACAAGTTACATTCAATTGGAAGGAGAAATAGGCGGATATGAGGCAGCAGCCCTAAAGGATCAGGAACTGGACGATTTTTATCAGCAACTGGGGAAGTTGTTTCATGCCAATGCTAACCATTTTGCCTTTGTCAATCACGCTACGGATGCCTATGCCAAGGCATTGTCTTCCATTCCTTTTGAAAAAGGGGATTATATCCTTACCACGATCAATGATTACAGTTCCAATCAGTTGGCATTCTTGTCGATGCAGCAACGATTAGGGATAAAGGTTCTCAGGGCTCCGGATCTGGAAATGGGTGGGGTAGATGTTCAGGCGATGGGGGACATGATTCAACGATATCGCCCGCGGTTGGTAGCCGTAACGCACGTTCCGACCAATTCAGGTCTTATTCAGCCTGTGGCGGAGATTGGAGCAATTTGCCAAAGGGAAGGTATTCTGTATCTGGTAGATGGATGTCAGTCTGTGGGGCAGCTGCCCATCAACATGCAGGATATTCAATGTGATTTCTTTACTGCATCCTTTAGAAAGTTTTTCCGGGGACCGAGGGGAGCCGGATTCCTGTACGTTTCAGATAACGTACTGAAGTCGGGGCTTGCACCATTATTTCCTGATTTGAGAAGTGCCAACTGGCTGGAGGCAGATCATTTTGTACCTAAATCTACTGCGCAGCGATTTGAATACTGGGAGCAAGCCTATGCATTGGTCATGGGTAGTGCAGCCTGTGTGGCTTATACCTATGAGACTGGCATAGATGACATTTACGAGCGAACCAAATCGCTTGCAGCCTATACCAGATCCAGACTGAAACAAATTCCTAATTGTACGATACTGGATCATGGTAAAGAATTATGTGGTATTACTACTTTCCACTTGCCTGCGGATGACCCCTTTCCATTACAGCAGTACCTGAAAACACATAAGGTCAATACAGCTGTTGGATACAGGGAGAATGCCCTGATTGATTTTGACCGCAAAGGTGTTTCATGGGCTTTGCGTATTTCCCCGCATTATTACAATACCAAGAAAGAGATAGATAGCTGCATAGAATTGCTGATGGAATGGATCGAAGATCAATAGAGCGGAATTTCGTGTTCGGAGCAGTCTATTCGAAGGTCATGTAAGGGAAGCTGTTTTGCTAGAAATTTACAGTAAAAGCTGCTTTTATCACGAACCTGAAAGAATCTGCAGGTATGACACATACGCTGTGGATGTATGGCCCCTGCTTGTTGCAGATGATAAATGGCTTTCAGCAGATGGTTGGGCATCTGTTGTTGGTCCTGTTTGTCCAGGGCTAAGTTCCGATTCTTTACTCACATCATATATCAATACACGAAATGCTTCAGATATATGCTCTATTGCGACCACAATCTTGTACTCGATATGATTAATCTGGGCTTGAGGATCGAACACGGAATCCATGTGCAGAGAACTGGGATTTGTGTTTTTCATAATATGAAGCAGATCAAGGGTTCATTCTGGAATCCCGAACTAGGTTGGCTTATCCCTTATCATAAGATCGCTTATCAAAAGCTGTTGGATTTATTTGGGGAAGATAATGTTTGTATTAAAAAGAAATCATCATTAATCCATCAGCCCGAACAGAAGAGTCCTAAAGATGAAACAGATCTGCATGCAGATGCATTATTACGCTTAACCGAACAGTTGATGCTCAATAGGTACAGCCATCATACGGTAAGCAATTACAGAATGTGTTTGACCAAATTTCTTTATGCATTTCCAGATAAATCCCCACATGAGATAACTAAAGAAGAAATCAAGACATATATCCTAAGACAAACGAATGAGCGAAAGTGGTCTGAGTCTTCTCAAAATCAGGCCATAAATGCCATAAAGTTTTATTATGAAAAAGTCTTGAAGATGAAATGGGAATTGTACGACATACGCCCACGAAGCGGTAAATCCCTACCAGCAATATTGAGTGAAGAAGAAGTCATAGCCCTTATCCAAACTGTGAATAATCTGAAACACAGGACCATTTTATCTTTGATTTACTCGACGGGATTAAGATTAACCGAAACCACACGTATCCGTTTAGATGATCTATTAACGGATCGCATGCAAATCTTTATCCAAGGAGGTAAAGGAAAAAAAGATCGATATGTAATATTATCTCAGAAGATGCTTGCACTTCTGAAGAAATATATCAAGATTTATAAACCCAGCTATTGGTTGTTTGAAGGAGTCAATGACGAACCTTACAGTCCCAGAAGCATACAGCATATCATGAGAAGAGCCGTCAAATCATCAGGAGTAAACGCCTTTGCCACCGTACATACATTGAGACATTCTTTTGCCACTCATATGCTTGAGCGAGGGGTGGATTTACGCTATATTCAACATATATGAGGTCATGAGTCGATCAAGACTACAGAAAGATATCTGCACATACAGCGTATGGCAGAACAAAAGATCAAGAGCCCTTTGGACGAGTTAGACATAGATTTAGACGAATAGCATTTAGGATATATGTGACATATGTCGCATACACATACGTTGTGTGCAATAACTAATAACGAAATCAATGCTAAAATCACTTTTATTCACAACAATGGGAATCCTTGCAAAGATACTTTTAACTTATGCTTGGCTCATTGGCTTTGGAATCTGTTCGGAAGAATTAGATACTGTTCCTGCTATAATTTGCGGTTTTCTTCTAATTGGCGTGTTTTATTTTGTACACATACGAAATGATTTGCCAAAAAAATGGAGTCATGACAGACTAAAGTTCATAATGCCAAAGCATGCTTATTTACTGATAATTTTAGCTGTGCTGTTGGTTTTTGGCGACTTTTTTTGGCTTTTCCACATGAAAACATCCCAAAGCACTTTTACCGAAGACCCATTAGATGTATTGGTTTTGGCAGTAATCGCCTTTCCATTAGTCGAAGAATTTGGATTTAGATTGTGGCTTCAGAGTTACCTGGAATCGAAAGTACATAAAGTGATTGCTATTTTAGCAGTTTCTTCATTTTTTGCTTTCGTCCACGGAGCGGATTTACCTATACCCCAATTGCTGTCTGGTGTTTTTTATGGAGTGCTTCTCATAACTACCAGGTCTGTCTGGTGGCCGCTTGTAATACACGTACTTCATAACATACTTGTAGTTTTTGCAGAGAATATACCTTACATCAAAACCCAAGCATTTATTTTAATGGACAGACAAGATAGCCTAAACTTAGTGATAGCTATCCTTTTCTGGGGTTTAGCTAGCGTTGGACTTTTAGTGTGGACTAAATTGAATCAAGCGAAATTAAAAACCGAAATCCTATGAAAATTAAATCGGATGAAGTTGCGCAAAATTATCTGCTTCTCGATAAGCTGGAGCATGAAGAGTTGATACCTTTCGTCAAAAAATATTTGAACCGAAAATCAACTATTTCATTCTTTTATTACTGCCTCAATATCCTATTACTACTTTTGGGGAGTATAGCCATATATGCCAATATCGCTTATCTCAATGCCAACATAGGAGATGTTATATTTCATTATTGCTTTGGATTTACCATTGCCTTTCTGCTCATCCCGATACATGAATATATTCACGTTTTAGCCTATAAATATGTAGGAGCTTCCGAAACTTCTTTAGATTATAATTTGAAGAAATTCTACTTTATGGCGCTTGCTGATAAGTTTGTAGCCAAACGGAAGGAATTTACCATAATTGCCATGGCACCATTTGTTGTCATCAGCTCAATTTTAATACTCTTAGCCTTCTTTTCAAGCAACTACTGGCAACTCACTATTTTGGGCTGTGCGCTGCTACATACCGCCATGTGTTCGGGAGATTTTGGCTTATTAGGCTATTTCCAATTTCATAAAGACAAAGAGGTAATTACGTTTGATGATGTGAGCAACAAGGTTTCTTATTTCTTTACATTGAAAAAAACGTAAATATGAACACACTCAAAAATAGGATCCTTCTTTTGTTCTCGCTGATTTTAGCTGTGGCTTGCGATAAAATGGACAGCAACCTTGACCCAGAAATTGAAAAAGGACTTCTGCAAAACCAGACTATCAATATTTTGGGTAGTGAGCGGGAATATCATTTATACGTTCCTGAAAACCACATGAATGCTCCTTTAGTGATTTTACTGCACGGGAATGGTGGAGATTTTGATGCTATGTTGGGCTTAACAGGCGTTCAAGCTCCCTACAAAGTTTGGCTCAATATTGCACAAGCGCAAAATTTGATAATAGCCGTACCCAATGGAAACCTTGGCTCGAATAATTCCAGAGGTTGGAATGACTGCCGAAGCGATAACCAAACCAATCCCACGAGCGATGACGTACTTTTTATCAGTGAGTTGATTGACTTCATCAGCACGAAATATCAATCTGACAACTCAAAAGTATTTGCAGTAGGCACTTCAAATGGCGGAATCTTCACCCAAAGATTGGCAGATGAAATTCCCGATAAAATGACTGCTTTTGCCGCTATTGTGGCGGCAAGACCGGTAAATTCAGAATGTAGTAATTCAACTACCAAAGTTTCTGCTCTTTTTATGAACGGCACAGATGATGGACTTGTACCTTATGAAGGTGGTCAGGTAGCCAATAACCGAGGCGAAGTTTTATCTACTGAAAACACGGTGGACTATTGGATAAATCGGAACACAACTGATACCACGCCAGAAGTAACCGAAATAGCAAACAGCAACACAGCAGACAACTCCACAGTAACAAAATATCTGTATAATAATGGAGGGAATGACACGGAAGTCCTTTTCTACAAAATAATTGATGGCGGACACACCGAGCCAAGTATTTCGGAGCGATACAACCCGATTTTCCTGCAAGTTGTAGGTAACCAAAATGGCGATATAGAAATGGCGAATGAAGTTTGGGATTTCTTTAAAAACAAACAGAAATGAATAACTGCACACAACAATGTATATAAAAAATAGGCGAAATAGTACTAAATTCAAGGCTTTTGGCTCGTATCAAACTTTGTGCTTAACCGAAAGTTTCGTGATTCGTAATCGCCTACTTTTCATATACTAACCGTTGTGCTTCATTATGACAAACTCAATTGAGAAATAAAAAACGGGAAAGCCG
>CAYXVE010000036.1:0-56494 GCA_964468435.1 uncultured Bacteroidia bacterium
ATACTGAAATCAAAATTACTTTACCTTGATTACAGAGTACTTAACCATACCCAATATGAGCCTGAGTAAACCATCAAAAAGACATTTGAAATCAACCCTTTCACTTGTTTTATGGATTTTGATTTTTCATACCATAATATTCGAAGCACCCGCACAGATTCGACCACGTGTAATGATTACCAGCGACCTCAATACGGATAGTGGCGATCCTGACGATAAGCAGTCGATGGCCCACCTGTTTATGTATGCAGACGAGGTTGAGATTGTCTCCATTATACCCGACAGATGGGATGTACATGGAATAGAAGCGACCATGATCTGTATTGATGCCTATGAAAAAGATTTCAACAACCCAGATTACAATTATCAAAATTTTGAGTACCCTACCCCGGAATATCTGAGAAGTATGGTCCAAAGGAGTCCGGAGGAAGCAGTTCATAGTATTATTTCTCAAGCTAAAAAAGATGATCCGCGACCTTTACATGTGCTGGTTTGGGGAAATATGAAGACAATCAAAGATGCGTTATTCAAAGCTCCTGAAATTGTCGATAAGGTAAGGGTCTACACCATAGCGACAAACCTTATGGCTGAAAATCCAGATGCAGCTACTCATTCCAGAAGTGCGGTGGAATATGGTAAAAGGATAAACTGGAATGGTCATGGACGTAATGAAATATTCAATGATCCTCGATTCGACCAATTGTGGTGGTTGGAAAATGACTGGGCTTATAATGGGATGTTTGAAGGAGAAGCACCTGGAAAATTTCTTCAAGAAATAAAACAATATGGCGTACTCGGGTACTATATCTGGGAATGTGTACAACCCTGGGACTGGGCGCATTATTTCAGGGCTGGAGACACCCCTACTTTGTTGTATCTACTTGAACCCAACGTAGATATCAATGATCCCAGTCAAAGTACCTGGGCAGGTAGGTTTATAAAACCATTTCCCGAAGAACGTCCCAATTACTGGATTGATGACGCAGGAAATGAGGCATGGAACTATAAAGATCCCAGCCAAACATGGGAAATGGCCCCATCTGTGTATGAACATAGAGTGCGAAAGCTGATGGATAAAAGAGATGAGATGTATGCAGCATACCGTGAAAAAATGAAAATACTCTACCACAAAAATTAATAAATCATGAGATTTTTTCTATTAGCTACCTTTATAGCTTGTTTATCTATTAAAATATGGAGCCAACCGGAAGAAAAACTCCGTACTCTTGTGCTTACCGACATCGAAAATGAACCTGACGATGCGCAGTCGTTGGTGCGTCTCCTGACTTATGCTAATCAATGGGACATAGAAGGTTTGATCGCTACTACTTCTTTTTGGAAAAAGCAGAGTATTGCTGATTGGCGCATTTACGAAATATTGGAGGCCTATCAAAAAGTGCAACCCAACCTGAACAAACATGAAGATGGATATCCCGCCTACGAAGAATTAACCGCTAAGGTAAAAAAAGGACTACCAGAATACGGCATGAACGGTGTAGGAGATGGGAAAGACACTGAAGGATCTGACTGGATCATCCAAATTCTGGAAAAGGAAGATGATCGCCCGTTATGGGTTCAGATATGGGGAGGGGCAAATTGTCTGGCACAGGCCCTGTGGAAAATCCGTCAAACTAAATCACCCGCAGATGCAGAAGCATTGTATCAGAAACTCCGGGTATATACCATTTCAGACCAGGATGATTCAGGTCCATGGATACGTAAAAACTTTCCGGATATCTTTTATATCTGCTCTCCTGGCTACCAACACGATGGCGCCGGAGGCTATCACTATGCTACCTGGCCAGGGATATCCGGCGGTACCTTTCATGGTCGCTTCCAGGGCGCTAACCGTGAAGTGATCAGTAAGGAATGGCTACAGCAAAATATTCAGAACAACCATGGGCCACTCGGTGAAGAATATCCAGATGTTGAATATTTAATGGAAGGGGATTCGCCTGCTTTTTTATATCTCATCCCTAATGGATTAAATGATCCCGAACATCCTAATTATGGGGGCTGGGGAGGTCGATATGAATATTATCTTCCCAAAACAGAAAAATGGTTCTTCGAACCCGAAACCAGCTCTTTATGGACAAATGCCATCGATGAATTCTTTTCTCCCTGGGACGATCATTATCACACCAGCAATCATGTAACTATCTGGCGTTGGAGACAGGAATTTCAACATGATTTTGCGGCCCGAATGGATTGGTGTGTTAAAGCCTATGGTGAAGCAAATCATCCACCCGTTCCCAAACTGGATATAGCTGATCGAATTGATGTTAAATCCGGGGAAAGTATTACGTTCAAAGCTAATGGTTCTACTGACCCGGATGGAGATCAACTCAGTTATTATTGGTTTCACTACCGGGAACCTGGAACATACAAGGGGAGTATTCAACTCGAGAATGCCAGCACGCCTATGGCTCAATTCGAAGCCCCAGATGTGCCTTATCCACAAACAGCTCATGTTATCCTGAAGGTAACGGATCATGGAACTCCAGCCCTGACCCGTTACAAACGAGTGATTGTGAGTATACTCCCATGATTCCATTACTGCCCCTATCAATGCTAAACTCACTGGCTTTAACTGCGTTATATAGGTCATGGATCATAAAATTAATACGCCCATTTATCTCGACTATAATTCCACCACTCCCGTTGACAAGGAAGTGCTAGAAGCCATGTTGCCGTATTTTACCACCCGATATGGCAATGCCTCCAGTTCATCCCATCCTTTTGGGTGGGAGGCGGCAAAAGCGGTAAAGCAGGCAAGAGAAACCCTGGCAAATGCCATCGGCTGCCTGGATCAGGAAGTATATTTTACCTCGGGCGCTACGGAAGCGATCAATATGGCGCTTAAAGGGGCTGCCGGGGTGTATGCTGCAAAAGGAAATCATATCATAACCGCTCAGACAGAGCATAAAGCTGTCCTGGATGTTTGCCAAAGCCTTGAAAGACATGGGAAACGCATCACGTATCTACCGGTTGATGAACATGGGCTCGTAGATCCGGAAGATCTGAGACAGCACATCACAGATCAGACGATCATGGTATGTATTATGATCGCCAACAACGAGACAGGTGTTATTCAGCCTGTCAAAGAACTTGCCCAGATCACACATGAGCATGGCTCGATTTTTATGACCGACGCGACACAAGCTGTTGGGAAAATGGCTGTGGATGTTAACGATTTGGGAATAGATATCCTGGTATGCTCTGGCCATAAGTTTTACGGCCCTAAGGGGGTAGGTGCTATCTTTCTCAGAAGAAGAAATCCTAGGGTGAAACTTCACCCCTTACTCGAAGGAGGCGGTCATGAGAGAGGCGCAAGAAGTGGTACGCTAAATGTCCCCGGTATCGTAGGCATGGGAAAAGCATTATCTGTATGTATGAGGGATATGAAACGGGAAACAGCAAGGTTAGGGGAACTGAGAGATTTGCTCGAGAAAGAGCTATTGAATATGCCAGAAGTTTATGGCAATGGTCCTGAAGAACCGCGCCTTACGCATGTATCCAATCTCGCCTTCCGATATGTAGACAGTCAGGGTTTGATTAACGCGATGCGGGATATTGCTGTAGCTACAGGTTCTGCATGTACTTCTGCTACCATGGAACCATCGCATGTACTAAAAGCGATGGGCAAACCCGATGACCTGTCGTTTGGATCTGTAAGATTTAGCCTGGGTCGTTATACTACACGTGAAGAGATAGCTTATGCAATAGTACATATCCAGGAAGGAGTGGAAAAGCTGAGAAGTAAGAGCCCACATTGGCAATTAAGAGAAGTCTGATTAACACTTGAAAAACATTTAAAAATCTGTTAGCTTTGATCTGATCAAATAACTTAGCTATATACCTTGCGTATACAGAGCTGAATATAAAACAAAAAAACTATATAAAATATATTAGGGTATGGAAGAATCAATGATCAAAGTTTCCGATACCGCACTGGAACATATTAGACAACTGAGAGTCGAAGGAGGATATGACGATAGTTTTGGATTAAGGGTGAGTGTAGCAGGAGGAGGTTGCTCTGGATTAATGTATCATCTTGAATTTGATAATCAGGAACAGACTGGGGATCAGGTAATTGAGGATAAAGGAGTGAAAATATTTGTCAATATGAAGAGCCTGCTCTTTTTGGTAGGAACCGAATTAGAATACACAGGTGGATTGAGCGGAAAGGGTTTTCATTTTGCCAATCCTAACGCATCACGTACTTGCGCCTGTGGAGAAAGTTTTTCGGTATAAACATACTTTGATAACACTGATTGCTACCTTATAATAAGGAAGTCTGTTTCCAGACTTCCTTATTATCCTATCATACAACCTATCTGACCCTTAACAGAACTTCTTATTGGATCTCAATCAGTCTTGGAGGCTTAGCTTTGGCCTCTTCTCTTTTAGCCAGGGTAATGTGTAGTATTCCCTTGTCGTATTTTGCATGGATCTGGTCATAATCTACAGAATCAGGAAGGCTAAAAGTACGCTCAAATACACCGTAGGTAAATTCTCTCCGGGTGTACTTTTCATCCCTTTCTTCTTCCTCATGATGCCTCTCTGCTTTTACTTTGAGTACATTCTGCTCTACTTTCAATTCGAAGTCATCTCTTTCCATACCTGGCGCTGCCACATCAATCCGGAATTGATCATCCGATTCGATCACATTTACTTGTGGCAAGTTGTACGTAGGATGGCGGTTGACAAAGAAATCGTCATTAAAGAAATCTTCCAGCATTTTGGAAACCCTAGGTGTCATTCCTCCATTGAATCTTGTAATAGCCATAATGTTCCTCCTTTATTATTTAGTTTAACATTATTTACAGTGCTATTTCAAGTAAAATGCCAATACACACAATGTGTCAAAATGGCTATTTTTTGCCAACCTTTTATGTCATTTTGGCATCAATATCTTCTCTTGCAGACTGAGCATTGAGGGTCATCAGCTCTGGTTTGCCGCCTTGGAAGTATTCCTTCCAATGGAAGCTCACTTTACTACCCTCGACGCTGTACAACTAATGGTTGAAAAGGGCAATGCGATGGGGGTAGCGGCCCAGATATCGAATGACCTGCTGAGGTCTGGCACAAGGTTTCTCGGCGTAGATCACCCAAGGCGCGACGGCTACCTGATTACTAGTCGCGCAGCATCCGGGGTTAAGTTGGCAGGAATGCAAGATAGGCGGTATATCGGAACAAGTGAAGTCATTGCCGTGCTGTAAAACTGTAAAAGGGGAAGCATCCACCATGGGTTGTGGTGAGGCAATGGCGGCAGACTTAATCGTAGTAGCGTTGAAGCACTTGTAATGAGCAGGGAGCGAAGGGTTAAGCTTGTTAGGTTTCAGAACGATTTATAACCAGCAATGGGATGATTTATTATGATGAAACAAAATCGGAGCCAATTACCGAAATGGGTGCGTCCGTAAATGTGATTTATAAACAAGAAGAGCCGTGTGAAGGGAGACTTTCACGCACGGTTCTGTGGGAAGGTAAGGGTGAAATTCCCCCACCTGGCCCGATTGGCGGTAAGGCAATAAAACATGACCTCGAATGAAATTTAATTAAGCAACCATAATTCTCAGAATCCCTTGATAATCTGCGATTACTTTTCGATGATTTCCCATTGGGAATCACTCATTTCTGTAAATCTTGTTTGCATACTTGAAAATTTGTTTGTTATTAAGTATATAGGTGAATTCCCACTTTTCCCATGCTGAACAAGTTTGGGTCCCAAACCTGTTCTTAATGACTTCGACAGTTGGACGTTTGCTTATCCTCATGGTATTGCAAAGCTTTTTGTCTTAGATATTTATTCCGAAAGTTATAAACGCAGCGGCAGCAGAGGGAGATTTTATGGCAATACTATGGGCTTTAAAACAACCCGAGAATGCAAAATGTATGGATGAAGCAGATATTACCTATGCTTACACTAACCAATAATCATCAGTAATTTTTTATGGAAAGAACTTTATCAATCACTATAATCCTATCCTTTTTGACTCTGCAATTTTGTTCAAATACAAGATTTCAACAAAATATTGAGATGAATCAAATAGTAAATGGATTTACTGAAAAAGTAGATTCTATTGTCTCCAGTAAAATGAACAATTATGACATTCCAGGGCTATCTATTGGTTTGGTGGTAAACGACTCGATAATTTACGCTAAAGGATATGGATTAAAAAGTATAGAGTGCCCAGAACAGGTTACAGAAAACTCAAATTTTCATACCGCTTCAATTAGTAAATTATTTACTGCACAGGCCGTGATAATGCTCCTTGAAGAAAATGATATTTCTATGAATGAAAAACTTGTGGACATCATTCGCGAATTTAAATATCAAGATAAGAGAGTTGAAGATATAACCATTAAAACCCTTCTAAATCATACGTCCGGCCTGCCTGATGTTTCTAACTATCATTGGAAAAATAACAATCAATCAAAAACGAGTCTTAAAGAATATGTTTTGGGCCTTAAACTTAAGCTTGATTCTCAACCCGGTACCCGTTACGACTACAGTAGTTTGGCATATAATATTTTGGGTTATGTTGTTGAAAAGCTATCTGAAACGTCATTCGAAGAATATGTGAAAGAGAATATTTTAGATGCAAACGGAATGCACAATAGTGATTTCAGATATTTTAAGATACCTGATTCCATTAAAACCTCACCGCATTCAAAAAGACTGATTACCCAAAAAGTATATACCCTTAAAACCTATCCATACACCAGGGAGCATGCACCAAGCAGCACACTCAATTCATCTTCAAGAGACTTAAGCAAATGGATGATTTCATTTCTTAAATCAGTAGAAAGCAATCAGCCTGAACGAATTTTTTTTAAAATGCTTGAACCTAGTTTTAGTTCATATCCTTATATAGGTTTAGGATTTCAATTAAGCAGTATAGATTCCAAAACAACGATTGGCCACTATGGCGGTGATAAAGGATACAGAAGTTATTTGCTGATGATACCTGAAGAAAAAATGGGATTGGTGATCCTAGCAAATGCCGAATACAATGAAGACTTCAGACAAGAAATACTGCATCCAATAGCAAAACTTATGCTAAAAGTGTATCCATACAGCGGGCATTGATTTGGATAGTGAGGGGTACTTTGTTGCCATTGTGGTCAGGGAGTAGATCAGGTCAGCCGTTTGGGGGTGTATGCTGAAGAATTGAAAGCACGGATACAGCACCTTTTTGACAATGGATTTACCCCAGTTGCCTTGGAGCATCTGGAAGATGGCGACCCAAAAGCAGCCCTAAAATCCGAATCATGAATAAGTATTCCTCAACCAGAAAAGAAGACAAATGGCATTAATCAGAAAAAGAATCGCCTCCTATGGGATGGATCCTCATGAAATCGGTATATTTACTAGGCCCGAATATCAACAGTCCTATGAAAAACAACCTTAATAAGCACTGACAATCAAGGAATTGACTGGCATTAGTCAAAATTAAATGGGTTCTTCAGGAGGTTTTTATCATAAGTAACGGCATTCGGTGTCAAAAAAATCACTAATTTAGTCAGTCAAGGAACAAGAGTGAGGCTAATGCGTATAGCATTAAACCTTGTAAGTAAGCTGAGGAAAAATTAGCAGTGATATGAAAATAAAATTTCTGCTGGAAAAAAAACAAAAAAGAATATGAATGATCAAGAGTTCAATGTAAATGAAATACAACAATTTTTAAGAAAGTATTACAAGACAGTAATTTTTTTGATTGCACTTTTAGTTGTTGGATTTGGGTCTTTCTTCCAGGTAAGTACGGAAGAAGAGGGTGTGGTAACGCGTTTTGGCAAACATGTTCGGACGGTTACGCCTGGGTTGAAAATGAAAATACCTTTTGCGGAAAAAGTATACAAAGTGCCTGTGGAAAGGCAAAAAAAGCAGGAATTTGGTTTTCGTACAGAGCAGCCTGGTATTAGGACTCAATACAGCCGTACGGGTTCTGTTACAGATGATGAAGCTATCATGCTGACGGGTGATCTGAACCTTGCCAATGTGCAATGGGTGGTACAATACCGTGTGAGCAATCCCTACGATTATTTGTTCAAAGTACGCAATCCCGACAATACCCTGCGTGATATTGCCGAAGCTGTAACACGACAGATCGTCGGCGACCGAACTGTTAACGAAGTGTTAACCGTTGGGAGGGCAGAAATTGCTAGCGAAGTAAAAGTCCTGTTACAGGAAATGTCCAGAGAATATTCACTGGGAATAGAAATAGCCCAGGTAGTCCTACAGGACATCAATCCCCCAAAGTCAGTAAAACAGGCTTTTAATGCTGTAAATGAAGCTCAGCAGGAAAGAGAAACCCTGATAAACGAGGCCAAATCGGAATACAACAAGGTCATCCCAAGAGCCAGGGGCCAGGCACAGGAAACCATTCAAAAAGCTGAGGGATACGCAACCCAGCGCGTAAACAATGCACAGGGAGAGGTGGAAAGATTTAATGCCCTCTACGCCGAGTATATTAGAGCCCCTGAAGTAACCAAAAAAAGAATTTATCTTGAAACACTACAGGATGTGCTGCCGAAACTCGGAGACAAAATCATCACTTCAGAAGGCGGTAATAATATGATCCCCTTGCTTAGAAAGGACCTGAAGTAAAGAACACAGTAACAATCTACTAATAAACTGATAATGAATAAAACAAATAAATTAGTACTTATTGGAACAATTATAATTGGTGCTATTATAGTATTATCTCAAAGTATTTACGTTGTAAATGAAACGCAACAGGTTGTGATAACTCAATTCGGCAAACCAATCGGCGACGCTGTGACCGAACCCGGGTTAAAAATCAAAACTCCTTTTGCTCAGAAAGCAAATTTTTTCGAAAAACGCTACATGGAGTGGGACGGCGATCCCAACCAAATTCCAACAAAAGAGAAAAAATTTATTTTTGTTGACAGCTACGCCCGTTGGCATATTACTGATCCGCTTCAGTTTTATAAACGTCTCACCAACGAACGGGGGGCACAAAGTAGGCTCGACGATATCATTGATGGTGAAACGCGCGACCAGGTAGCCGGTCACATCTTGGTAGAAGTTGTAAGGAACACCAACCGAGAGGCCGACACAACTGCTAAAATAAGTGTGATAATCGAAGATTCGCTTGCCCGTATCAAGGTAGGTAGAGAAAGAATCCAGAATATTATTCAGGAAAAAGTAAATGAAGAGACAAAAGATCTTGGCATTGAAGTACTTGATTTCCGGTTTAAACGGATCAACTACGTCGAGGATGTCAGGGAAAGGGTTTACGACCGTATGAAGAGTGAGCGAATCCGTATTGCAGATAAGTTCAGATCCGAAGGTGAAGGTGAAGCCTCAAGGATTAATGGAGAGAAAGAACGTGAATTGAACCAGATACAATCGGAAGCATATAAAGAAGCCGAAACAATTAAAGGAAAAGCTGACGCTGAAGCTGCTCGCATCTATGCTAGTGCCTATAACAGATCAAACAGTTCAATAGAATTGTACAGCTTTATAAAAAGTATGGAGACGTTTAGTAAAACATTCGATTCCACTACCACAGTTATCATTTCAACCGACAGCGACCTGTATAAATACCTGAAAACCATGGAATAAAGCAAGTGATCAAATAATAATTACCTTAAAAGCTGGATCTTTATCTAAAGATTGGAAATGATATCACAACTGTATCTGACAAGTGTTATTATGGGAAATGCTTTTACAACCCACTTTCCCAAAAATATATCATAATACTTCTTTGTGTGGGAAAGTGGGATACAATACCCTGGTTTGGATTCGCTATAGAGGACTCTGTTTTGTCGTTTTGGTGTTAGATCACATCTCCGTTATTCGCTTCCCAAATACCTCCTGCAGATAGGGATGAAGATCTTTCCAGCGCTGGATATACAAGGCCGGCGTTTTTGAGGTGAAAGGAAAGATTGACTGTAGAGAATAAAAATACTGGACCAAATTGCTGGGATATAGCTCAGAAAGATAGAACACAGTCGAAGAAAAAGGCGAAAAAACGTACTTTACCCGATCTATCAGGACAGAAAACAAAATCTCCATGTTCAGGCTACGAAGTTCAGGCTTGTCCCAAACCTGTACAGAAAGGCCTTTTTCTTCAAGATAATGGGAGACACGTGCGACGACCTCCGGTTCCTGACGTGGATGGGGCTTCACTAGAAACAACAGATCCTCCGGATCTTCGATCCGTTGAAGACATAAGTCCAGAAAATGATTCCAGTATGCTAGGTCTACCTGAAACTGCTCCAGGGCTTGCACAGCAATTAAGGCGATGTGCTGATCCCATGGAACTTCAATCTCCTGCAATTGGGGAAAAAGGCTACTCAGCTCCAGATCCGGATCGAAAAATCCTTTCGCGGAAATCACCGGAAATATATAATCCGACTTCCTTCCTGTCTGATTGTAATAGTGCTTTAACTGCGATGCAAACACACAGTGAAACAGGTCTCCCAATTTCATGGTTACGTCAAAATCCAGATAATCCCCTAATCCATGCTCAAAAAATCGCATCTGAGCCTTGGGAAAAAGCTTCTGAAAGGCGCGGTTCAGATGAAGTACCGGTTGCAAATGCAGTTCTACTCGCTCATACTTCTGCAAGAGATATTTTCCAGCATGCTTATGCAAGGTTTGCACATGTTTCTGGTCTTCCTGCATCAACTTGTACTTATACAGAAAGTCATATACTTGCTTAAAACCCGCCCGGGTCTTGAACTGTCGGGTAAGTTGCTTCCTGCGGTTGGGAACCATGGTAGAAGTTTCTTCCACAGGACGACTCAGATCATAGATCTGCTCATAAGAATGATGTGCAGCTGCCTGTAATATGAGATCTCGCTGGGAAGGCTTTAGTGATAAAGCATCGATGAAAAAAAGATCGGTTTCTCCTCCCTTTGCAGATTGACGGGCATATATCGATAAATACAAGGTAGAAAGTCCGGAAGAGCTAAGAAATATACGTAAGGTATTACTCATGTGTGTGTGAGAATATTTTCCTGGTATAGCAACGTTCGTATCTCATCTCTGGACAGTAACTCCATATTATCCGAGCTGTAGTTGCTAAAAGTTGCATGTGTATCAGGCTCAAAAACGTCGTAAGGGGAATTTCGCAGGATAAACATGTGATCCAGCTCTTCAATAAAAGGACGCTCTTCTTCGGTAAAAAGTGCTTCATACAATTTTTCTCCGGGTCGCAACCCTATAATCTCAATCAGTATATCAGAAGGATTAAATCCAAATGCGGGAGCTAGTTCTGCTATCAGCACATGTGCTAGATCCAGGATTTTCAGTCCATGCATTTTGAGAACAAAAATTTCGCGTCCTTTCATGATCCTGGCCCCTTCCAGAATCAGGGATACAGCTTGGGGTATAGTCATGAAAAAGCGGGTCATATCCTCTGAAGTCAGGGTAACAGGCCCCCCCTGCGATATCTGATGCCTAAACACTGGGATAACAGACCCCACTGAGTTCAACACATTGCCAAAACGCACACAGGCAAAATGCGAGGAAGAGGTACCGAGGGGTGCATTGATGATAATGCGCTCACTGAGCAGCTTGGTAGCTCCCATTGTGTTGATGGGACTTACAGCCTTGTCGGTAGAGATACCAATCATTTTATGCACATTGTGCTCAATGGCAGCTTCCAGGACATGTTTCGTCCCGATGACATTGGTGAATACAGCTTCGAAGGGGTTGTATTCACAAAAAGGCACATGTTTCAACGCGGCAGCGTGAAAGATACAATCTACCCCTTCCGCAGCACGGAAGATCCGGTCGCGATCCCGTACATCTCCGATGAAGTTGCGTATCAGTTCTGAGGGTACTTTCTGGTTGAGATAAAAATGCCCAGATTCATTGTGATCCAGTACGCGTATGCGCTTGGGCTGGAAAGGTACCAGCTGCCTGACAATTTCAGAGCCGATCGAACCACAACCCCCAGTAACAAGGATATCTTTTCCTTCAAAAATATCTTGCATAGTTAATATAAGCCTTTCATAATCGATTTGAGTACATCATATACATAATCTACCTCTTCATCAGTCATCTGGGGGTAAAATGGAAGGATCGCCATTTTGTTACTCAGTTGTTCAGCAATTGGGTAGTTTCCGGGCTTGTAGCCAAAGCGCTCACGGTAGAAATTCTGTAAATGTATGCAAGGGAAAAAATAGGCTTTGGATTGTACACCTGCCTCATTGAGTTGCTCGATCACAGTATCCCGGATGTCAGTTCTGACCCGTATCCCGAAAACAAACCAGGCATGTTCATTCCCTTCGGCTACCTCAGGTAGCTGGATCCCTTCTATGGCTGAGAGCCTTTCGAGATATTTGGCGGCAAGTACTTGTCGCTGGTGGATAAATTCCGGCAGCCGCTGTGTCTGTACAACCCCCAACGCAGCTGTCAGCTCGCTGATGCGATAGTTGTATCCCAGCCGGTCGTGGGAAAGCCACTGCATATCATCTCCACGTCCCTGGTTGCGGTAGCTCTTGCAGAGTCTATAGATCTCATCATGATCGGTGATGATCATACCGCCTTCTCCTGTGGTCATTTGCTTGTTGGGATAGAAGCCAAAAGTACCAGCATCACCGATTGTACCAGCGATCTGCCCTTGATGCTTGCCGAGGGGCGCCTCACAGGCATCTTCGATTACACGAAGATTATGCCGCTGAGCAATATCTATGATTGCTGTCATGTCAGCACACTGGCCAAAAACATGCACCGGCAAAATAGCTCGGGTCTTGGGGGTGATTGCCGCTTCAATCAGAGATGGGTCCATGTTGAAGCTTACATCTGAAACATCTACAAATACTGGCTTTGCCCGTTCAAACAACATGCAATTCGAAGACGCAATAAATGAAAAGGGAGAGGTGATTACCTCATCGCCGTCTTTGATATCGAGTGCCTTGATACACAGATGCAGTCCGGAAGTTCCGGAATTGATAGCTAAAGCATATTTGCTGCCCATGGTTTCGGCAAACACCTGCTCAAACTCCTCTGTCACAGGTCCTAGACTTAACCGGGGAGATCGCAAGACATCTGTAACAGCATGTATTTCTGCTTCGCCAATCTGGGGCTTTGATAGCGGTATCTGAAGTTTTGTTTTCATTCTTTTTCCAAATTTCTGATAATTTTAACAGGCGTTCCTACGGCTACAACATTGTCCGGAATGTCCCGGTTGACAAAGCTGAATGCGCCAATGATTGAATTTTCCCCGATCGTCACGCCAGGCATGATCACCGAATGCGATCCCACACGTGCATTGCGCTTGATATGTATTTTACCGTTCTTATCATCAATCGTACTGACACTATAAATAGAACAATGACTTCCGATTTGTACCCACTCCTCCAATTCTACTCCGAATTTTGCATTAATATAAGTAAAAGCACCAATATCTGTTTGATATCCCAGGACAAGATTGTCTTTATGCTGCACCATCCAGTTCCACCGGGTCAGTTTTCCTTCCTCAATTTCGGGGGGCTTCCATCCTTCAAATCTGTCTGTTGATTGGTCCATTCAATGTTATGCTAAAGAAAATAATACGGATAATAGTTTTCAATATTCAATATGCTTCTGTAATATTTTCTGATTTATTTCCAGATTAAGTAAATAATCAACCACTCTTTTTGCAGTCTGGCCATCACCGTATGGATTAATGGATGATTGTAATTTCGAAATAAATGCCTTGTCATACAAGGCATAGCGTATACCCTGTAAAATTTCCCCTGTGTTTGTCCCCACATCAATCACGTTCTCTCCCCTCAAGCGCCCCAACTGCCTGGAACCCATGTTTACTACGGGCAATCTGAAAGAAGGTGCTTCAATAAGTCCGGCACTGGAATTACCTACCATTACCTGAGCGTGCTTCATCAGGCTGAGAAATACATGGCGGTTGAGAGAGGGAAAACTTTGTATATCGGGATGATCTTCATAACGCTTAATTACCTCAATCATTTTATTACCGCCCGCATCTGCATTGGGATATACGACTACTGCCTGTAACTCTGCCGCTATCACAGCCTTCAGGGTATGGGCGATCTGTTCTCCAGCTTCAGCTATTTCCTCACTTACTGGATGCTGTATGACCAGTGCAAGGTCTTGATCAGGGTTGAGATTCAACTGCTCTAGTAGCTTTACTCTATTGAGCAGGTTTTCATCGATCCCATCGATCCCTGGAGCCCCTACTACGGTGATTCTGTCTGGCGATTCTCCCATTTTGAGAATCCGCTGCGCACTATCCTCCGTGGCAGGAAGATGAAAATGCGCAAGCTTAGTGATGGCATGGCGTACAGCCTCATCGACAGTAGCGGTAACCTCTCCGCCATGTATATGACCTGTGGGAATACCTAGGTAAGTACCCACTGTCGCTGCTGCAAGCATCTCCCCCCGGTCTCCCAATACCAGCATGATATCGGGCTGAATATCCTTACACACTTCCACCAGTCCTATGATACAATGTCCTACAAATTTGCCCATGGCTTCCCGGGAATCGTTTTCAAATACAGCAAGTACTTCCCGGATCTCAAATCCTTCATTCCGGATCTCATGTATTGTATATCCCCGGGATTCCATCAAATGCATTCCCGTTGCTGCGATGGTCAGCGAGAGATCAGGATGCTGATCTATGGCCAGTAAGGTCCTGCGCATCAGACCAAAATCTGCTCTGGTACCACTTATGTAAAGGATCTTTCTCATTGGATCATGTCCCAACTCAACAAAGTCTCGGCAGGGATATACTGTTTGGTTTTTTTTCCCAAAAATGTGTGGATCTTGGAGGGTGAAATGCCCGTTCCGGGCCGCTTAATGGTAAGCATATCAGCTGTAATCGTTGTATGGGCAGGAATATCCACCAGAGCGACAACACTTTTACGGGCTACTTTGGCTACTTCAAGTTCTGCGGCGGTTGGTTTTTTCTCTTCCTCACCCATAATCGTTTCAATCAATCGGATCTGACGCACCATTTCTTTGAGTTCTTCTGGCTCAAGAGAAGCCTTATGGTCTGGTCCGGGGAGGTTACGATCTGTAGTGAAATGCTTTTCGATGACAACTGCCCCCATAGCCACGGCAGTTGAAGGAACGACAATTCCTTCGGTATGATCAGAATATCCTACCAGACAGCCTGTTTCCCGTCGAAGCGTGTTCATGGCACGGAGATTAGTTTCTTCATAAGGGCAGGGATAATTGGAGGTACAGTGAAGAAATACGAGTTGATCATTTCCCGCTGAAGCTATTACCATTTTGGCTGCCATGACTTCCTCTATCACAGACATGCCAGTAGATACGATCATGGGGATTCCAGTCTTAGCCATATGGCTCAGATAGGGGATATTGGTGAGGTCTCCGGAGCCTACTTTATAGGCATAGACACCTAATTCATAGAGAAAGTCTATGGCAGACTTATCAAAAGGAGTTGCCATGAAGATCAATCCGAGCGATTCTGCATACGTTTTCAACTCAGCAAAAGCTTGATCGGGTAGTTCAAGACGCTTGAGCATCTCGTACTGTGTTTCTTTCTTTCCAAGATTTTGCGTTTGATAAGCTGCCTGCTCAGCTTGCCTTGTTACGAGTTTATCTGCATAAAATATCTGAAACTTAATTGCATCTGCCGCTGCATCCCTGGCTACTTGTACTAACTCCCTGGCACGATCTATCTCACCATTGTGGTTGACACCTGCTTCTGCAATAATGAAAGAAGGCCCTTTTGGAGTGATTTCTTTATCTCGTATAGTGATATTTTGTTTCATATTCATACTTTATGTTTCAAAAAGGGATTCACCAAAAAAGAAACACGAAATTTACTAGCGATCTCACCAATATACTTATTTACATCACTCGAAACTTCCAGCTTGAGCATAATCCCTCCAAAAATGAACGTGCAGAGTACAGAACGGATCAGCACATCTGGTATAAATGACATGCTGGGAATTAGCTCTATCAGAAAATAAGTTACCAGACCTACTCCTAAAATAGTGAGCATGTGAATCGTAAGAGGGTGTAATCGAAATAAGGCGTATACAGCGATCATCCTGCTGAGATTGATTGCTACCAGGGATATGGCTGTCGCCAGGGCTGCTCCATCTATTCCAAAGCGCGGTATTAGTAGCAGATTCGTGGAGATACCTATACCGATCAATCCAAACTGAAAAATCAGATCGTACATATACTTTTTGGAGGTATTGAGGATAATGCCATTAAGTCCCGAAGTCATATCAAATATTCTGGCTAGACCCAAAATCAATAATACGCTGAGTCCTGGCTCATAATCACCTTTTTGCATAATCCCTACGATGTTATAGCGATTGATCCAGATACCCAGGAAGAAAAATACACCCACCATCATATTGATGAGGGAGGTGCGTTGATAGATTTTCTGGATTCCAGATGTGTTGCCTTCTTTCCAGTAGTCTGCCACATAGGGGCCTGAAATCCTGTTTAAAGCTTTATAGGGAATCAGGATAACTGAAGCGACATAGACCATGGTAGTAAAAATGCCAAATTGAGCCTCTACCACAAAAAACGTCAACATAAAGGCATCTAGGTAATTCAGCACCATCGAACTACCATAGGCCATGAGATTTGCCAGGGTATATCTGGTAACTTGTTTGTACATTTTTTTCCACACTACCCCAAACTTTGGCCATATGTAAAACTCGCCTATGAGGATCAGATATACAATGGGAATGAGTGCTGCCAAAACAGCTAACCCTACATATAAATATAAAAACATCTTAAAATCGATCAGATTCCAGGCAAACAGGGCGATTCCAATCGTTACAGGTAAGCGAAGAAAGATCTCTTTGACGAAGGTCATGAATGCGATCTTGTAAAGGGATCTCAAATACGCTTCGAAGAAATTGATCAGGACATAACACAGGATAAAGGGGAGTATCAGGTAATAATACTCCCAAAGCAATGGAGACTTATCAGCCCATACAGAGAGAATCTGGTCCTTAAAGATAAAGAAAACAGTGGTCACGATCAGAAAACCCAGCAAGTTGATAAGGAAAAAACCCATCAAAAAGCCGTGGTGTTGCTGATCTTTTTGCCTGAAGTAGGGAAAAAAACGGAGGGCAGCATTGGGCGTCCCAAGCGCTGCAAACTGGGCAAACATCACTGCAATTTGGGGTAATACATTGATAAACCCCACCTGAGACTGGGTGAGGATATTGGTAAAAAGAACAACTTTATTAATAAAACCTAGTCCCGTGCCTGCGTAACTGATGATGGTCGAAGATATTCCCTGTTGCTGTACAACCCCCATTTGAGATGATAATCTATTCTGTTTGAGATCTTAAGTCTCAAAGTTATATACCCACCAATAATAAGCAATGCAAAAAATACCTCTGATGAAATTATTTATGCTTCGTCTGATTTATCTTCAGATTCATCCGTGTTTTCGTCTTCTGCTAGATCATTATCGGCATTTCGCTGCTGCCAGTAGGTCCAGCCAAAGAATCCTAGTACAACTAATAACAGGATGATCGAAGCGATCAATGAGATCGTTTCACCCAGAAAATAGCTTTTGGGTTCCATTCTGAACACGATCATATGCTCTCCAGCAGGAACGCGCAGACCGCGAAGCACATAGTTGGCGCGGAAGTGTGGCACTTCCTGGTTGTCTATGTAGGCTTTCCAGCCTTTCTTATCGTTGTAGTAGATCTCTGAGAAGATCGCTAGTTGCTCCTGGTTGCTATTGCTGGTATAGGTTAGTTGATTGGGGCTATAGTCAGTCAGGTTAATGGTACCTGTTGTAGAATCCACAGGCTGAAAGCCTGACAGTTGCTCCTGAAAGCGCTGATCGATGACAGCAGTTTCTGCGGGATCGAAATCCTGGATGGTTGCCATTTCTTCATCGGCATTGGGAACCATCTGCATCTGCCCCACAAACCATGCATTACCCATAGTGTAGGGATTTTCCAGGGGGCGTTGCTGGGGATCCGTGATGAAATACCTAGCATTCAGCATGTTGAGTGTGTGCAGATTCTGAAAAGCTTCCTGATAGCTGAACATCATAGATCTTCCTGTCGTGTCATTTTGCAAAGCATTTAATGCCTGACCAAATTGTTGGATCTCGGGTCTCAGTCTGCGGTCGATCAGATCCTGATACCTTCTCAGTTTAGCAGCGTGGTATCCTCCGATACAGTGATGGAAGAAAGCCATCTGTGAGTTTTCAAAGGGATTGGTAGAGAGATTGAGCACCCGGTAGTGAAGTTCAGCTTCGTTTTGGAGTATAAACTGACTGGCAGGTGAGGGAGCAGGTGTTTCGTAGTTTTCTCTTCTGGAAAAGTTCTCACGATCCAGGTAGCGTTTATTTACAGCCCACATATCGCCCACGATTAGCACACCTAGTATGGCGAGGACCCAATTGAGCTTCAGACGCTGCTGTATATACAGCCATAGCGTACCAGTACTAACACCGATGAGTAAAAATGCTCTCAGCGCATCGGCTCTGAACATATTCATTCGTAAATCTAGGAGGATATCGACTACCTGTTGCTGAAAGCGGGAATCATTATAGCCCGTGAAGTCAAACAAAGTAGGCCCTATTAGCCAGAAGATCAGACTTAATCCTCCTGTTACACCACCTGCGATTAAGGTCTGCCGGGCTAATTTAGCGGTATCGGTGTCGCTATTCACAGCTTTGATCAGGTGGTGTAGCCCTAACATGCCCAGCAAGGGCATGGTCATCTCGGCGATCACCAGGATCATCGTTACTGCACGAAATTTATTGTAGAGGGGGACATTGTAAAAAAACAGATCGGTAAACCACTCCAGATTTTTTCCCCAGGCAAGCAAAATAGACAAAATGGTAGCTGCCACAAGCCCCCATTTGAGCGGGCCTTTGACTACTAGCGCACCCAGGAGAAATAAAAATACAATGATTGCTCCTACATATACGGGACCTTCAGTGAAGGGCTGTCCGCCCCAATAGGTAGGAAGGCGATCGGCTCGTAGCTGTCGGTAGGCATCGGTATTACGGCTCACCTTAGTATTGGAAGCCCCTCCGTGAAAGTTGGGGATAAGCAGGGTAAAGGTCTCTGCCTGACCGTAACTCCATCCGAGGGCATATTCTTTGTCCAGACCAGAACTTTCCGGTTCGCCATCCTGAGGCGAAAGCTCGGACTTGCCCCGTATGGTCTCTGAAGCGTACTCAGATGTAGTCCATAGCATACCTATATTAGGACCCACCCCAAGTAATCCTGCTATCAGCAATACACCTGAGGCCTTGAGGAACTGTGGGATCGTTTTTTCCCGAATGGCATCTACCCCATAGGCTATTCCTATGACCAGGATGACCAGAAGTAGATAATATGTGATCTGAAAGTGGTTTGAGGCTATTTCAAGGGCGGTAAATACTGCTGCCAGTACAGCACCAAGCAGTATTTTGCCGCGATATGCGAGTATAATTCCGGCGAGAATCGGCGCCATAAATCCGATGGCCGCTGCCTTGGAGGTATGTCCCGCTTTTAAGATAATGAAAAAATAAGAAGAAAAGGCAAAGGCAATTGCACCGATGGCACTGAGTTCCGGTTTTACCCCAAGCACATTGAGCAAAAGATAAAAGCCTAGAAAGTACAGTAATACAAAAGATATGGGACTGGGAACCAGGTCAAAGTACACTTTGCGGATACTATTCCACCAGTTGGCAGGATACTGAAGTCCCAGGTGGTAAGTAGGCATACCACTGAACATAGATGTCGTCCAGTAAGCTTCTTCTCCTGTCGTCTCGCGATAGTCCCGGACTTCCTGTGTCATACCTGAAAAGGACTGGATATCTCCCATTTGGATGTCCTGACCTTGGAATACGGGTTGGAAGTAGATGGATATCAGAATAAAAGCCCCCAGAATGTAGGTCAGATGAGTAAGGGGTGTTTTGAGATGAGGTGGAATGTTAATCGAGGATTTTCTAGAAGGAGCTTTCTTTTTAGGAGAAGCAGATGGTTTTCTCTGGGGAGGCTGAGAGGCTTTCTTTTTAGCGCTATGAGAGACAGGTTTGGACTTTTTACGTACTTTCTTCTTTGCCATATCAGTTGAAATAATGTAATCTTTGCCACGCTTTCCGCGATGCAAAGAAGATGAAACTTTTCCGTATGGTGAAATTAAATTATGTGCTTGTTATACTCAAATACAATTCGAATTGGACTAGGTTTGTGGTTCAGGTCTGCGCCTTTCTTCATTTGTATCAATACGCTCAATATTTCCATCCCTAAGTCGTACAATTTTTTGAGCATATTGTGCGATATCTTCCTCATGTGTTACGACGATAATGGTGTTTCCATGCTGATGTAGATCGTCAAATAAGGACATGATTTCGTAAGAAGTTTTTGTATCGAGGTTTCCAGTGGGTTCGTCTGCCAGAATGATCGATGGATCATTGACCAAAGCCCGGGCCAATGCAACACGCTGACGCTGACCACCGGATAGTTCATTGGGTTTGTGATCGATACGGTCTCCTAGGCCTACACTTTGCAGGGTTTTCTCTGCTTTTTCATCCCGCTGGAACTTGGAAAGGCCTGCATAGACCAACGGTAGGGAAACGTTGTCCAATGCTGAGGAACGAGCCAGCAGGTTAAAAGTTTGGAATACAAACCCAATCTCCTTATTGCGTATAGCAGCCAATTCTGAATCTGTCATTTCGCTCACACGTGTGCCGTTGAGATAATACGCTCCATCAGAAGGCGTATCAAGGCACCCCAATACATTCATCAGCGTGGATTTTCCAGAACCAGAGGGTCCCATAATCGCCACATAGTCGTTAGGATATATATCTAGAGACACATCCCGTAGCGCATGGATCTCCACGTTTCCCATTTGATATACTTTCTTGATATGTTCGAGATGTATGACCGGTTCCATAGGTTGTTGTGTTAATATATTCAACTCACAATATACACAATCGATTTTTTTGAGAAAAAGCAATTACAGAGTATGTTGCTCGTAGCACTTGACTCATTGTATGTAGCCCTCATGCCCCTTCTATGATCTAACTGAATCAGTTGCAAGCTTTATTTTACAGAGGCTTTTCCATCCATCCATTTTCCATATACTCGTATTTACCTGAACGACTCAATGAAAAAAACAGCCACTTTTCTCCATTAGTTACGAGAATGTGTGGTGCTTTTAGAAAGACGTTGTATCTGGCGGCTTGTTGTAATGTGTGTTCACTTAATACAATATCGGGCCCCTTGCATTCACATAAAATGAGCGGTTGAGCCTGACGGTCAAATACCACAATATCAAACCGTTTGGGCATTTTCTGATACATAATTCCTTTTTCTACTCCGATTCTGCCACGGGCAATGCCTTTTTCATGGATCAGATAGTGAATCACCTGCTGCCTGACATGTTCTTCTCCCGTATGTTTGACCCACTTTTTCCTGACAATATCCCATACAACAGGGACTTGATCGATAATTGCTGTTCTGAGTTGAAAATCCATTTTCATATAGCTTCAATTTCCAAAAAAATTGATTGATAAGTCAATTATCATGTACTTTGTCCTCATGGTTACCTATAGTATAACATATTCTGTAGACCAGAAACTGGAACACGAGTGGCTGGCATGGATGCATCTGGACTATATCCCTCAGATCATGGATGCGGGATATTTTGAAGATTTCAGAGTGGTACAACTGATACATCCGGAACCTCAGCTAGGTACCAGAACTTACAATCTTCAGTTTACCTGTGAATCAAGAATGAAATTAAAAACTTACCAAATGGAACTGGAGGAAACACATAGTCAGGTGCACCATGAAAAATACAGAGATCAAGTCGTTAGTTTTTACACCATTTTACGCGACGTAAACTGGTAGCTATTCTGGGAAGCAGTATTTTTCATACAGGAATGATGCATTAAAAGCCTTTAGATCCAAAGCCTTATTAAAATCATCACAGGCAAGATCCTTGCGATCCAGCTTAATCCAGCAAATGCCCCTGTCTCGATAGTAGTCCCCTACTTCATCTTCTAGTTTGATCGCCTCAGAAAAATCTTCAATTGCTGTTTCGTGTAAGTCGATCCCCCCTTTACTCATTCCCCGGTAATACCAGAATTCAGGATTGGCAGGCTCTAGCTCTATGGCCCTGGTAAAGTCTACGATAGATTCTTCCCACCAAAAGAGCTTAGTCTTGGATTTTCCCCTAAAAAAGAAATACTGAGGATTGGATGAATTTACGACAATAGAATAGGTAAATGACTGTATCGCTTCTTCGAAACGTCCCAACTCATACAGGCATATCCCTTTGTAATAATGAGAGGTAGCATTACTAGGATTGATACGTAGTGCTTCGTTGTACAGATCAAGGGCTTTCTGATATTCTCCAAGTTTGGCTTTTTCAAATCCCTGTCTGTTGTAATAGGAAGCCGACTGCCCGTTAGACAATAAGTACAGGCAGCAAGCAGAAATGAGTAGGATCAGATGTTGATAATATTTCATAAATAGCCTCACAGGCGCTTAGGAGTATCAAATCTACATGTAGAATATAAGAAAATCCTGTGAATTATTTTTGTGGGAAATGGAAATCTCCGCAACATCCAGTTATTCAAAGACCGGGATCTTCAGGTCTCTTCATTTGGTACAGACTATGATCAGGAATTATACATATGCAGTTTTGATGGAAATAGCTATAAGTTGGTTTCACAGATCTAGATGAACTGTAAGGCTTATAGCACACCTAGCTAATGGATACATGCTCCATTGTGTGTCTCAATTTACATACCGACTCATCAGTATGGTGAGGGAGTAAGAGAGCGTTTAGATGCTCAAGTATTAAAGACACAGATCAGAGAAGCGTATCAGCAGTTGGAAAAGCGGGGGATGGCTCCTGGAAATATTCCTTCATACCTTGAACAGCTGGCACAACTTCCTATGTGTCTGAAGGCGGTGTATGTAGATGGATGGAAACCGCTGGAGCCTTCGCGCCGGGTCAAACATCTGGATGAGTTTGCCACCCTGGTATATGAGGAAGATGGCAGGGCTGCCGCAAGTGATTTCCAATCAGAAGAGGAAGTGCTTGAGGCTGTGAAGGCTGTATTTACTGTGTTGAAAAGACATGTCACACCAGGTAAAATAGAAGATATCAGAGGCTCTCTACCCAAAGAACTCAAGACATTACTGGATTAGTAAGCATTTTTATGGGTATATTGAAGTCGGGGGCATAGACAGTGTATACATTTTGTAGATGTAAATCCCCACATTGGGGATCTGGAAAGCCTTAAAATAGTCTCGATGAAATTGGAACAATTCGCCTGAACGCTACCTCACGATCCTTGTTAAAGTGGGTGCAATACCGTTTAAATCGTGAGGGAAAGGAACCCAATACATATATAATAATAAAGAACGGTAAAGCATTTACTTTGTACTGGGAGAAATGAACTGCAAGTCATTACTCAACAGGTAATTGAAAGGACGATTTTTAGAATGCAGAATTTTGGCTGAGACCTCTGTCATGAATATCTCGATTCATTGATACTTGCAGGGGAAAACCGATTATCTCAATACGCAAAAATTTCATCGACAAATATCCATCCCTTTTTTCCTTTTCCTCTGTGCCAGGAAGGTAGTTGTGATACAGGGCGGGCGACTAGCTTGTAGTAGCGGAAATCTGACTCAGGAATTGATAGATTGATCCCTTTGACTCCTGTTTTTTGATAATTTTCAGGTTGTTTGGGATATAGTTTAGTCAAAAGTTTCATTTGTTCTGGATGATCCCCACCCCATAGTTCCACCGATTGGGGAGGCATGAGGTAGGAAAATATATTTTGTGCATAGCTGATAGTCAGATAATGAATGAGCGGAGGATTTTCACCGAAGTCAAGTGTGGCAATAAGGGGATTTTCTTTGAAGCCCAACCAATCAGGCGAGCGAAAGCCACTAGCAAAGCCCTTTTTCCCATCTATGAGGGTATAAGCTCCACGACCGCTATATTCTGGGTCTGAGTCATATAATAATTCTGCATTTACAGGTTTAAAACCATCTATGAAAAAGGAAAATTCCACGGAACTACTACTGATCCAACCCTCACGAAAAGTTCTGGCTTGGATCGTGGTGAAAATAGGTATCTCCAATGGCTCTTCATAGACAGGAGATTCCAGGCTATCGGGTTCAGTTCCATTTAGTGTATATCGTATCTCTGCACCGGGAAATGAGTTTCTAAGTCTTACTTTTTCTCCAGGACGGAGGACTTTGCTATCATTGACTAGCAATGGGGGACTGAGCGAAAGCAGTTCTGATTCGTCTGGTATATATCCGTGATGAAAGCCAATATTTGGATATTGTATTTGCAGATCATCGATTTGTCGATCTGTTAGCTGTGTATTCCAGACAAATACTTCGCTCAGCGAAGGAATGATCTTCAAGGCTTTTTCAAGATTTTGTCCCGTTTGCGTACCTGATACAGCGAGGGAACGCAATTTTTGACATGCACTAAGTTCGCTTAGTGTTTCGCCCGTGATATCTGTACCATTCAACAATATTTTTTCCAGATTGCTAAACTGAGTAATGGTCGCTATGTCTTCATCCTGAATGGGCAGATTGGTTAGGTTGAGTGAAACAATTTGGTCCCTCACTTTAGCCAGATCAGAAAGGTAGTTGTCCTGATAGGCCTGACGTACAAATATTTGAGCTTCAAGTGCTGGTGAGGAAGAAGAAATGGGTGAAACGGTCCGGAAGGGATTGTTGAGTTCATCCAGGGTCTTATCTGAGGCAAAGGTAAATTCGTATTTAGGTTCTTGTGGGCTAACTTCCAGAGTTTGTGCTACATAATTCATGGCCAATTGATGCAGTGAATCCTCAGCAGGTAGGTCCTTAAAGGCTATTTCTGTATCTGCTCCGGAATCAATCCATAAGGTAAGTAGATCGATTTCTGCCTGTGTCAGTTGAGTCTTCCCTTCTGGCGGCATGTGCTCTTCATGATCCAGGGGGAGGTTTGCCCGTTGTATCATATGGCTATTCATCGCATCACCTGCTTTCCAGATTGCTCCATTTTTACCGCCGTTCATCAGTTTTTCCCGTGAAGACATATTCAGGTCTCCTTTGGTCTTGCTATCGTTATGACAGGCATAGCATTTGTCCTTGAGTACAGGCTGTATAGCAGCCTCGAAAATAGGAGTCTCCTCCGTAATCTCAACTTTATCTGAGATCAAGGGAGCCCAAACGAAGTCTGCGCCGTGCGTGATGCTGGCACCAAAGTGCCCTGCAAATAATAATACGATCACACTGGCGGTCAAGGTAGCAGGGAAGGCCCATTTGATAGATTGCTGATAAGGCTCCAACAAGAGCAAGCCATAAGCCAGAAAACTCACAGTTATTCCCGTCCATTTGTGTAGAGTCATCATGTTGGATGCATATCCTTCCTCCTGAGAGAGGAAAAAACCCATTATAGCTGTCAGAGCGGTAGTAAAAACAGTAATGTATAGCGTAAAACGCTGTATTTTTCGGAATGAATTGGGCTCTATTTCCTTCCGGAAAAACTGAAACAGGCCTATTAGTACTAGCAGACCTATGGGGAAATGCAGCAGGAGCGGATGCATTCGTCCAAGTGGCTGAAGAAACACCGGAATACTAACCTGAGATTCAAAGATCAGCATAAATACCAGCATGACATGTATAGCAAAAACGGTGTTTGCAGTAACTTTTTCCAATATCTTCATGAACAGTTCATGTTAATTTTGATTCTATGAGTGGACGATCTATCACATAACATGATTTAGGTATGGGGCTGACACGATACCCTTAATTTAGTTAACCCAGTCAGTATGTCAAATCGTCTCCCATCTGTATTCCTTCTTCTATTTTTCTTCATTTATGGTCCAAATTCGATCCTTTATCAAGCCATAATCCCCTCTACCAGTTTTCCAGCTACGTCAGTTAGCCTATATCTTCTTCCCAGATGCTTGTAGGTCAACTTTTCGTGATCCAGCCCCAACAAATGAAGAACAGTCGCGTGGAAGTCATTGATATGAACAGGATCTTCTACAATGTTGTATCCAACCTCATCTGTTTCGCCATATACCATACCCGGTTTTACTCCTCCTCCCGCCATCCAGATCGAATAACATCTGGGATGATGGTCCCTTCCATAATTTTCTTGCGTGAGTTTTCCCTGGCAATAGTTCGTCCGGCCAAATTCACCCCCCCAGATGACAAGCGTCTCGTCCAGTAGTCCTCGCTGTTTGAGGTCTGTGATTAGCGCAGCAGAGGCTCTGTCTACATCTTGCGCTTGTAAGGGCATTTCACCGACCAGGTTACCGTGCTGATCCCATCCCTGGTGATAAAGCTGCACGAAGCGCACGCCAGATTCAGATAGCTTCCTGGCCAACAGACAGTTGGCTGCATAAGTTCCTGGCACCAAACAGTCTGCGCCATACATACGGATGATATGTTCAGGTTCTTTGCTCAGGTCAGTCAATTCAGGAACAGCCGTCTGCATGCGGTAGGCCATCTCGTACTGCTGAATTTTAGTATGTATTTCAGGATCGCCAAATTCATCATAGGTCATTTCATTCAACTCAGCCAATTTATCTAGCATTCTGCGGCGACTTTGTCGATCCATGCCATCAGGATCATTGAGGTAGAGGACAGGGTCCTCTCCACTGCTGAATTGTACGCCCTGGTGTACGCTATCCAGAAATCCATTGGTCCATAGTTTGGCATATACACCTTGGCCATTCCCTCTTCCTCGGGATAGCAATACACAGTAAGCTGGAAGATTCTTATTTTCACTTCCTAATCCATAGCTCAACCATGCTCCCATACTAGGACGGTTGCCCTGTTGAGCTCCTGTCTGTATGAAGGTAAGTGCCGGATCGTGATTAATCGCTTCGGTATGCATTGTCTTGATGATACAGATATCATCCACGATCTTAGCAATGTTGGGAAACAATTCACTTACCCAGGTACCGGATTGTCCATATTGCTTGAAATCGAAATGAGAACCCACCAGTGGGAAACGGTCTTGGCCCGAAGTCATTCCTGTCAGACGTTGACCCATTCTCACAGAAGCAGGCAGATCCATTCCATGCATTTCCTTCAGTTTGGGCTTGTAGTCAAAGCTTTCCAATTGAGAGGGGGCTCCATTTTGAAACAAGTATATAACGCGTTTTGCTTTGGGAGCAAAATGAGGAAGGCCCAATGGCAGGGAATCCAACGCATTATTACCTCCTTTAAAAAGTTCTGGCATCAGCAGCGATCCTAATGCTACACTGCCAATTCCCAGGCTTAACTTACTGAGAAAATGTCTCCGGTTGACATTTAGTCTATGTTCAAAGAATGTATTGGACATCGTTAATTGATTTTGGATTTATAAATCGTAGCTGTTAGCGCTACATAATTGAGCCTTACCATTTTTTGTTTGATCATTTATTCAACTGAGATGGATCAGTGTTTTTGTCGTCTGCGTTCTGTGGTCTGAACCCATCGTGCTAAGATCTGGTAATAGCTTCCTCCATATTATATATTGAATGTATGATTTGCATCAGTGCTACGGTCTTTGCCGGATCATCAATATTCATCTTTCGCGGATATTCGCCGATCCTCAGCAGAGTGTCTGCTTTGGACTGCGTCTTGGAGTATGCTGCATATTCTTCTTCAAAATAATTTATTAGCAGCGTTTTTTCCGCCTCTTTCATTTTACGGCATATAATTCGGATAAAGGCTTCTTCTATTTTTTCTTCTACGGGTATATCTTTAAGCATTAGCTTCTCGGCCAGTACCCTGGAAGCTTCCAGCACATGTGGATCATTCAGCATCACAAGTGATTGCAGTGGTGTGCTGGTATTGACCCGTTTCACTTCACATTGATCCCGGTTGGATGCATCGAAGATCAACATAGAAGGTGGAGGTACCGTGCGTTTGATGAAGGTGTATATTCCTCTGCGGTAGAGGTTTTCTCCATCATCCAGTCTGTATCTTTGCAGCAAGCCCCGACCGGAAGTAGCTGCATCCCACAATCCCTTTGGCTGATAGGGTTTTACACTAGGTCCCCCAATTCCGGGATTAAGCAGGCCTGAGCTTGCCAGTACATGGTCTCTAACAATTTCAGCTGGGAACCTATTTCTAGGCGACCAGGACAGATAGTAGTTTTCTGGATCTTTAGCAAATTTCTTCTGGGAAACTTCAGCAGATTGGCGATAGGTAGACGACATGACGATCGTCTTGATCAGGTGTTTGATATCCCAGCTATTTTCCCTGAAATCCACTGAAAGCCAGTCCAGCAGTTCCAGATGGGTTGGCAAATCACCCTGCATACCGAAGTCTCCGGTTGTTTCTACAATCCCTCTTCCAAAGATTTCCTGCCAGATGCGATTGACAAAGACTCGTGCCGCTAGTGGGTTTTCTTCATCCAGTAGCCATTTAGCCAGTCCCAGCCTGTTTTGTTCATATTGAGTGGTATCAAAAGGCATGATATCCTCAGGCGTAGCAAATCCTACCGAATCAGTAGGAGCGTCGTAATTTCCGCGATTCAGCACATACGTATTTCTCAAGCCCATCGAATCCTTCATCACCATCACTTCAACAGGTACTGTATCTTTCATATTGATAAAACTGAGGTATTTCTCCACATCTTCATCGGTGATCTTCATGTTGGGAGGATCGGCAAAAGATGCGTCAATCGTTCCAAATATGCCCTTTTCAGGAACGTGATTGAAAAAAGCAAAGGTACTGTAGTAGTCTTCCTGAGAGATCGGGTCATATTTGTGGTCATGGCATTTGGCACATTCGAAGGTCAGTGCCAGAAAGGCTTTCCCAAAGGTGTTGGTGCGGTCGGTTACATATTCCACTCGGTACTCTTCATCGATGACTCCTCCTTCCTGAGTGATCTTGTGATTCCGATTAAATCCGGTGGCAAGAAGTTGCTCCTTGGTGGAATTAGGTAAGAGGTCACCTGCCAACTGCCAGGTGACAAATTTGTCATAGGGGTAGTTTTCATTAAATGCGTGGATTACCCAGTCTCTCCAGGGCCACATCGTGCGGAGGCCATCATCCTGGTAGCCATGAGAATCCGCATAACGGGCTACATCCAGCCAGTGCAGCGCCATTCGTTCACCATAGTGAGGACTGGATAGCAACTCATCAACTATTTTTTCATAAGCATCGGGACGACTATCGTTCAAAAAGCGTACCTGAAGATCCAAAGAAGGAGGCAGGCCCGTCAGATCGAAAGCTACACGCTTGAGTAAACGCGCTTTATCGGCTTCTTCATTGGGTTTGAGTCCTTTTTCCTCCATCTTCGCAGCCACAAAATAATCGATTTCATTAGTTGCCCAGGATTCATATCTTGTTTGAGGTAATGCCTGCTTTTGTGGAGGAATAAAAGCCCAGTGAGGTTTGTACGCTGCTCCTTGCTTAATCCACTTTTCGATCAGGTCTTTTTCTCTTGGAGTAAGTTTGAGGTTGGATTCTGGGGGGGGCATTAACATATCTTCATCCGTAGCGTGTATTCGATGGTAAACCTCAGAGGATTCAGGCTTTCCTGAAACAAAAGCAAATCGCTTAGGGGCATCCCCCAACGCCCGGAAGGCATCTTCCTCCCGGTCAAGCCTCAAATCTGCCTTGCGCTGTTCAGCATCAGGGCCATGACATGCAAAACAATTATCTGACAGAATCGGACGAATGTGAAAGTTGTAATCTACCACATCAGGGAGGCCATCATCTCCCTTGAAGGTGTTGGAGAAAAAAATAGTAGCCACCAAGGCTGCTATGATGCTCAGTCCTCCTGTGATGATCCACCTGTTTTGATATATTTTGCTGAAGTTCATTTCGCGAATAGTTATTTCAAAAACCCAGAATAACACTTAAGTGTTCCCGTATTACTCTAATTGTAAATATAATAAAAATCCGAGTGTTTATCAGTCCGAAAGAAATATTATAGTGGTCGGTCATGGGATCCTGTGTTATGAAAAAGTGTATATATCGGTGTAATCACGGATATGGAAACTATATTCGTATGTCGCGTATGTGTAGGAATGAACGCAGTGTTTTTGTTAAACCCATGTAAATGCCAACGGTAGAATCATATCTGACTTCAAAACTGTTCCAAACCACGCTAATGTAGCAGACTTTCTGGAAGATATTGAAGACGGACAGAAGAAAATCGATGTTTATAAAAGTTTACGGCATATTCCTATCAAGACGCCTAATGACTATCCCAATTTCAAGGTAAAGGCCTTTGTAAATACAACCATTGACTTATTGTTACCTAAACTTATCGGAGAATACCAATCATCAGGGAAGACCATATTGAAGATAAAAGGATAGGTCGCTCTTTGTAATAAAAAATTCTTTCGGTTAGAAATCTACATAATGATCCAGATCGAGTGTCCAGTAGATAACAATTCTCACCCGCCCCAGCTCTCCCGGTCTAGGGACCGGTATTGTATCGCTTCAGCAATGTGCTCGGGCAGGATATTGTCGGTATCTGCCAGGTCGGCAATCGTGCGTGCCACTTTCAGGATGCGATCAAAAGCCCTTGCAGAAAGGTCCAGCTTTTTCATGGCTATTTTGAGTAACATTTCACTGGGTTTATCGATCGAGCATATCTTGCGTGTCATCGTAGGCGACATCATCGCATTGGAGTAGATGCCTTCGTGGCTGCGAAAGCGCACCAACTGGCGATCCCGGGCAGTGATCACCCGCTCGCGGATTTCATGGCTGGTTTCTCCTTCTTCGCGGGATGCAAGTTCTTCGAAAGGAACCGGAACTACCTCGATATGCAGATCGATACGATCGAGTAGCGGACCGGAGATCTTGCTCATGTAGCGCTGGATCTGTGCAGGTGTGCATACACATTCTTTTTCTGGATGGGTATAAAATCCACAGGGGCAGGGGTTCATGCTGGATACCAGCATAAAACTCGAAGGATAATCCACGGTTACTTTGGCACGGGAAACTGTAATTTTCCGCTCTTCCAGGGGCTGGCGCAGTACTTCCAGGACCGATCGCTTGAACTCTGGAAGTTCATCGAGAAACAGCACCCCATTGTGTGCCAGGCTAATCTCACCAGGCTGTGGTACACCGCCACCGCCGACCAAAGCGACATCACTGACAGTGTGATGGGGTGAGCGGAAAGGCCGGTGAGCTACTAGCGAAGTGTTGGCAGGGAGAATACCCACAACAGAATGAATTTTGGTCGTTTCCAGCGCTTCATGCAGGGACAAAGGAGGTAAGATACTGGGCATGCGCTTAGCCAGCATGGTCTTGCCTGCGCCAGGAGGTCCGATCAGGATAACATTGTGCCCTCCTGCAGCAGCTACTTCCATGGCTCGTTTTACATTCTCCTGCCCTTTCACATCACTGAAATCATCGGGGAAGACCTGCTGGGCATCGTAGAAGATCTCACGTGTATCGCGGACCATGGGGTGGATTTCCTTTTTACCAGACAGAAAATCGGCAGCATCTTCCAGATTCTCTACAGGGATCACCTGTAGCTGGTTGACGATTGCTGCCTCACTAGCATTGGCTTTGGGCAGGATCATGCCTTTAAAACCACTTTTACGTGCTTCGATGGCGATCGACAAGGCTCCCTTGATTGGATGGAGCTTGCCATCCAGTGAGAGTTCGCCCATAATAACATATTCGCTGATGGTAGGGGCATGTATCTGCTCGTCGGCAGTTAGGATGCCTAAAGCTATGGATAAATCGTATGCAGAGCCTACCTTGCGGATGTCTGCCGGAGCCATATTGACCGTAACCTTTTTGCGTGGAGGCTCATAGCCTATATTGCGAAAAGCTGTAAATACTCTTGCCCAGCTTTCCTTGACTGCATTATCGGGCAGTCCTACGATGATAATGCCAAAATCTCCCTGTGCTACATTTACCTCCACCGTAATCAAGGTAGCATGTATCCCCTCGACAGCACTTCCATAGGTTTTGACTAGCATAATGATATTTCTAATGATTGACTAAGCACCAGGAGCTATCGTTTACAGTTTTTTGACCCTGAATCTCTTATCATAAACCCCCGGATTGAATATGTGTTGACAAGTATAGGGTTAGAAAGAAAGTTTAACCAAGGAAAAAAAAGCCAAAAAGTAAAAGCAAACTCGAACAAAAAGCAGGTAAGGCAATTAAAGTACATGAGCTTGGGTATAAATTTGTATTTTTGCTGGGAAGATGAGCGAAAAGCTGAAAACCATACAGGCCCCCATTTCAGAAGAGTTGATTTACTTTGATAAGTATTTTCGCTCTGCCATGCGTACAGAAGTTGCCCTCCTGGATCGTATTACGCAGTATTTGATCAAGCGTAAGGGAAAGCAGATGCGACCCATGCTGGTGCTGCTGAGTGCCAGTATCTGCGGTAAGATTACCCCCTCTACCTACCGAGGTGCGGCTCTAGTAGAACTCCTTCACACCGCTACACTCATTCATGATGATGTCGTGGATGATTCGGACGAGCGGCGAGGTTTTTTTTCGATTAACGCACTTTGGAAAAATAAGATCGCAGTACTGGTTGGAGACTTTCTCCTTTCCCGTGGATTGCTGATGGCATTGGAGTACGACGATTTTCGCTCGTTGAAGATTGTTTCCAACGCTGTGAAGCAGATGAGTGAGGGAGAATTATTACAGATGGAAAAGGCACGCAGGCTGAACATTGATGAGGCGGTGTACCTGGAAATTGTCCGTCAGAAGACAGCATCATTGTTTGCTTCCTGTTGTGAGACAGGTGCTGCCAGTGCTACAGATGATGACTTCGTCATTGAATCCATGCGCGATTTTGGACAGAAACTCGGGATTGCATTCCAGATCAAAGATGATTTGTTTGATTACGGCACTGACGATGTCGGCAAGCCTCGCGCCATTGATATCAAAGAACGTAAACTCACCTTGCCTTTAATCCACATCCTCAACAAAGCTAGCTGGCGCGAGCGTCGCAAGCTGATCAACATTGTGAAGAATCACAATACAGATAAGAAAAAGGTCAAATACCTGATTGATTATGTATATGACCACGGGGGAATCTCCTATTCTCAGGGAGTGATGAACGACTACCTTCAGCAGGCCGAGAACATTCTCATGCAGTTTGACGATTCCCCTGCAAGAGCTTCCATGATTGATCTCATGAATTATACAGTGAAAAGGAAAAAGTAGGTTAAATATCCAGCTTTTTCACCTCTCTCGGCTTCTTTTTGACGTACCCTTGGATGATACGCCTTACATCCGGACTTTCCTGTTTAAGAGGTATGGCCTCACAAATCTCGTGGGATGAACATTTGAGTAATTCCATGTCCAGATACGCCCAGCCCTGATATTTCCCCTGCCTGACATAGACAACCGAGCGTTCTTCGTAGTGTCTCCCCTCACCGACGACCAGAAAACTTTCATCGCGCGTACTACCGAAATTCATAGCTGTGATGGCATCCTGTACGCGGCTGTTGTAAGTTTTTGGGGGCTCTTCGCCGATGCAGGCACCTCGGCACTGCTCGAGTTGCTGGTAGAAGCATCCGCGCACATATTCCAGCCCGCAGTATTTGGGACATAGTTCGTAGCTTTTCGCTTTGCGGGCGAGTGATCCTACAGCGTAGCGCTTCGATGAAAAGCGAGCCACCGGGCTACGCCCGTTTTTGAGCTTATCAATCACCAGTTGGTGATAGCCTTGTTGATTTTCGTGGACAAAGAGTCCATAGCGGAAACTATTGTGCTTTTGCGCCTGATTGTAAGGTGGCTGAAGCCGCTTGATCTCTTCATTTTCCTTTAGGAGAGCAATCAACTCGCTACCGGTTAGGTCGAAACTCACATCGTGAATGAGCTTAAACATCTCCCGCTTTCTCGTAGTCTTATGTGCCCCTTGAAAGTGGGACATGATGCGTTTGCGAATGTTACGGCTTTTGCCTACGTAGATTACCTGCCCTCTGGAATTATGAAAGTAATATACACCTGTTTCTTCCGGTATGGTTTCTACTTGTTCGCGTGTTAGGGTTGGGGGAATATTGGATACCGATATTTCCTGGATCAGAGTCTGTTTGATCTTGGCTTCTTCTTCTAACTTGGTCATGATCCTAAACAACTCTAGTGTAGCACGGGCATCACCGGTGGCGCGGTGGCGGCGCTCATTTTCAATCCCAAAATGTTCACACAATTTTCCCAGGCCATGTGAGGCAACGCCCCGTACCAGTTTGCGGCTGAGTTGGACTGTACAGAGCTTGCGCCGGGTGTAAGTATAGCCCAGATTGCGGAATTCCTTTTGGATAAAGCTATAGTCAAAACGCACATTGTGTGCTACGAATACCGCATCTTGCGTGATCTCAACGAGCTTTTTAGCTATTTCGTAGAATTTAGGTGCATTGCGGACCATCTCATTGTCGATGCCCGTGATGCGGGTGATGAACGGTGGAATAGGAATCTCCGGATTAATCAGTGATTCAAAGGAATCTACAACCCTCTCTTCATCGTATCGATAAGCTGCAATTTCCGTGATGCGATCCTTTTTGGGATCGCCTCCTGTCGTCTCGATATCGATAATAGTGTAGATCTGTTTCGCCAAATTCCAACGTGTTTGGCTATAAAGTTAGTAAAATACTGAACATGTTAGAAAAGTTTATAGCTCTTGGATGGTAGAAATCAGCTTGAAGCACGGAGAATGGGTGATCCGAAAGTTTTTCACGTCGTCAATAGTATCGAGCGGGTGTGTCATCCGAAAAAGCTTTCAGCCATAAGTCATTATTTGCGCCTGATCTTCAGTATCTGTCCAACACGGATCGTGTTGCCCTGGAGGTTGTTATTGCGGCGCAGGGTCTCAATAGGTACATTATATTTAACTTGAAGTCGGTAGAGGGTTTCTCCACGTTGAACCGTATGGGTTATCCATTGACCTGTTCCATTATTGGGGCTGGGTTGCTCAACAGGGGTATTGACCACTGGAATGGTAGTCTCAGATCCTGAAACATTGGGAAGTTCACGAACTTTGAGGGTAAGAAAATTTCGGAGGCTATTGATATTGGTAGGATTGTAGATGGATCCGTCCATGCCAACAACAAAATAGCCGGGTAGACGCTCGTACTGAAAAGCACGCTTGATGTCCATTAGATTTTCTACATTGCTGAGTAACACTTGATCTCCTGGAGGGTTATGTGTTTCCAGTGCCTGACGCCAGCGGGCATCATTACGGTTTTCGGAGACTCCGATAAAGCGTATAGGCTTATTTTGAAATGAATTGGCTAGCCTGGTAAGTTCTGGGAGGTCGTATAATGAGGTTGAGTTGAGGCTTGACCAGAAAAATACTACCCACAGCTCTCTAGATTGTTGACGGGTAAACTGAATACATTCAGTTTTGAAATCCTGATAAGTCATCTGACGCTGACCTCCTCTAGGCTGTGCCAGCAGCGAAGGTAGGTAGCTAAACAGGAAGAGCAAGACGAGTAGACAATATTTTACCCTCATGATCAATTTTTACCAAATTTACAATGTAAACTTGTTTGCAGTTTATAAGAAATCGCGATAATACCCATTAGTACGTACTGAAATGCTAATTTTTACATTTCATCAGACCATTTAACTCTCAATTCTTATAGCAAAAATTAATCCAGAAGCTTGCACATTCTCCGTTCTATAAGCTGAAAAAGTTGGCTAGGTTTGGTTTTTCTCCAGGGAATCTCGTCCAATAAGGGACTACGGTAAAAAAAGGTAGATATCCCATAAGCTTCCATTTCTTCCCATACATTTTCTCTTGCCCTCAATGTGCATATCCAGCCATCTTCCCCCAATTCGTCTTGTAATGCCTGATAATAATCATCTTCCTGCAGATAAATATGAAATACATTTTCACAGATAAGGATAAATTTATTCACGCTATGGTCTATCAGATAAGTCAGACAATTCTCAGCCATTAGCTTGTAGTCATTGTCAAACAAGTCATTCCACTCACCAAACAGTTCTATGATAGCAAAACCCCTACAGTAATCTGCAAATAGAATCTTGAGCAACAGGCTTTCAGAACCGAAGTCATCCCAGAGGGGATGTGCTGGTATGCGGTTGATCGACCTGTCATAGTAAAACAAATTATGTTCCACCTGATGAAAGGGAGACTGCTGATCCAATTCATGATTATACAGATTCAACCAGCCATAATAAGGTTCTATGTGATGCAATGGATTCATTGATCTTCCTTTTCTCATAAATCCTCACCAGCGCAAATATAGAGTACATCCAGTAAGGATGAGATTTTTTCTTTCACAAAATTTTTACTATACCCTCGTACGTTTAAGACCTCCATCGCGTTTCGAACGTTGTAGGGCTAATTCCAACAAGTGGTCGATTAGTTCAGGGTATGGAGTACCCGCATGCTCCCACAGCTTGGGATACATACTGATACTGGTAAAACCAGGCAGGGAATTGACCTCGTTGATATAGATGCTGTCATCCTCCCGTAAAAACATGTCCACACGGGCCATACCTTCACATTCCAGTGCCTGATAGGCACTTTTGGCTACCAAGATCAGCTTGGCCAGCAACTGATCATCGATGTCCCGGGCTGGAATGACGATTTTCGCAGCATCTTCTGAAATGTATTTGGCTTCATAATCGTAGAAGCCCTCATTCATGATTACCTCACCTACACTGGTGGCTTCGATTTTTTCGTTTCCCATCACGGCACATTCCAGTTCCCTACCATTAACAGCCTCTTCAATGATGATCTTGGAATCATACTCAAATGCTAATGCGATAGCTTGCTGGAGAAAGGCGGGTGTTTCCGCTTTACTTACTCCTACAGATGATCCCATCCTGGCAGGTTTTACAAAGAGTGGACTTCCCAGTTGATTGAAAACAGCTATGGGATCAATAGCATCCTTCTCACCATAGTGAAAAGACAAAAACGCAGCGGTCAACAGATCGGCTTGAAGCAATAGCCTTTTTGCGACGTCCTTATCCATCGATACAGCAGATCCGCATACATCTGGCCCTACAAAGGGTATATCCATCTGTCTCAGTAAACCCTGAAGCGTGCCATCCTCTCCGTTGGTTCCGTGAATGATGGGGAAAGCTACATCAATAGGGGGTAATGAGGATACATCTTCCTGCCTGATGAAGACGCCACCCGGTTTCCCAGGCAGTAACAGCAATCTTGGATAACCATTTTCAGCAGGAAGTGCTTTAAGTCGGTTGAAATCCTGCTCATTAATTACATGCCAACTCCCTCCCTGTGAAATTCCTGTAAGTATTACCTTATATTTTTGTTTGTCAATTGCTGAGTAGATATTCTTTGCTGAGCGAAATGAAATCTCGTGTTCTGGAGACATACCTCCAAATATTAATGCGACTGTGGTTTGGATCATGTGTTTATTAATTATAACTACTAGCTGGTAGTTCAAAGAAGCTGTATCAAAAGTCAATAGTTACGGAATGCTATCGGTAATATGCTGATTGCGTCTGTAAAATAGCGCATGGTTTTTTAGGTTGAAAAAAATGATGGGGCATTTTTTAAAAACAAAAAAAGTTAAGAAAAGTCGATTCTCGAGACTTCTTCTTCAATCTATTAGCTGATCATTCTTCTTAAACGGATTGAAAAGGTTCATCAATTTGGAGAAAAATATCAATTGTTTGTATTTATTACTGGCTTTTTTCTTGAATTTAGGCAAAAGGGTAATAAATCGCCGAGTGTAAGATTTGGTTGCCAGACTAGCTCCAAATCCTACTTTCTGTAGATCCGACATATCGGCCTGCCATTCGTATAAATCATTGTAAATGAGTTCAAGCTCCGTCTGATTCTGATCGGTAAACCGCTTGACATGTTTGTATGTTCCCAGTGCTGTAGGTTTGCTCAACGCTTCATCCATTAGGATGACGATCTGTTTTCCCAGTACATCTAGTTTCTCTTGGGGAGTATAGTTTCCATATGCCAGTTGTTCTAGGGTCTCCCGGTGCATTTTCAGTTGTATGGAACCTGCACAGCCCGATAACATGCTTGCCAAAATGGTTGCATGAAGAAAGGATTTTAGAAAAACTACTTTGTTCATATGCCTATTTATAAGTATTTTTTAAGTTCTTGGCCAACCATATCCCCTTTCTTTCTCACAGATCTACTTTTTTCTTACCTACATCAAAGACGCAGGCAAACCTTTCTTGTTACAGATTAGCAACAGGTTGCTTAGCATACGTGTAGAATTTTCTACAGGATAAAAGGGTTGAATGCTCATATCTAACTAAAGCAGATGAGATAATTTGTAGGGATGATTTGTCAATTTATTTGATCAACACAAACCATATACCTGTAGAATGATCCAAAATAAGGAAGTGAAAGTGCTTATTACACACTTGATTTTCAGAACTCAATCTTGTATTGTCGTTAACTTACCCACTCATTATTTTATTTTCTCATGCCAGAACTTATCCAGACGATTCCCTGTAAGCTAAATATCATGAAATTCGGGTAATTTATGTGTCCGATATTATTGTCGCTCGTATGTTGGTTAGTATGATATATCCATATCACTGTTGGATGAAATTATTTATTATATTTGCACATCCATCAAGAAAATATGTGGATAGCGTGTGGATAACCTTGTGGATAAAGCGCAATTAATCCGAAATTCGTACATGGAGAAGCAGTTTCCAGAATACAAAAAAAGTCTAGCAGCATTTTTGCCAGAGGTCGAACAGGAAATTTTGGCTTATTGGAAATCAGAAAACATTTTTCAGCAAAGTATTGATCACCGCAAGGGTGCCAAGAGATTTACCTTTTATGAAGGCCCTCCTTCTGTCAATGGAATGCCCGGTATCCATCATGTTTATGCACGGACTATCAAGGATATTTTTTGCCGCTATAAGACCTTGAGAGGATTTCAGGTAAAAAGAAAGGGTGGATGGGATACACATGGGCTACCGATTGAACTTCAGGTAGAGAAAAGGCTAGGCATAACCAAAGAAGATATCGGGACAAAGATCAGTGTAGAAGAATACAACCAGGCTTGCCGGGAAGACACCCTCAAATACAAAGGTGAATGGGACCGGCTGACACGTATTATGGGGTATTGGGTCAATCTGGAGAATCCGTACATTACCTTCCACAATGAATACATTGAGTCTGTCTGGCATTTGCTCAAGCAGCTATTTGACAAAGGTTTGCTATACAAGGGTTTCACTATCCAGCCTTTTTCCCCTGCTGCAGGCACGGGACTGAGTTCACACGAACTTAACACGCCCGGTGCATATAAGACGATCAAGGATACTTCAGCCATTGCACAGTTTAAACTCAAAACCACAGCCCATCCGTTAAGCAAAAGACTGCTGGAAAATGGAGAGGTATTCTTCCTGGCCTGGACTACGACTCCGTGGACTTTACCCTCCAACACTGCCCTGACTGTAGGGAAAGATATAGAGTATGTGGCTATCAAAACGCTGAATCCCTACACCAAGGAAGCATCTATTGTGATTTTGGCAAAGGATCTGATGGGCAAATATTTTACAGAACCCAAGGATGAACTGCTTCCTGAAGATTTCAAACCGGGTTCCGCTACTACTCCCTATCAGGAAATGATCGGGACCTACACAGGAGCAGAACTGGAAGGACTAGAATATGAACAGCTATTTCCATATGTAGTCCCTGAACGCCCTGCATTCCGAGTAATTACAGGTGATTTTGTCACGACAGAGGACGGTACCGGGATCGTACATACAGCTCCTACTTTTGGTGCAGATGACTTTAGAGTCTCCCAACAACACGATATCCCTCCGATTTTGGTCAGGGATGAATATGGCAATACAACTCCACTGGTCGATAAGCAGGGACGGTTTGTCAAGGAAGTGACGGATTTTGCAGGAAGATATGTCAAAGACTATGGCCAGGAAGAGGAGAGATCCGTAGATGTGGATATCGTCATCAAACTTAAGGAAGAAAACAGACTGTTTCGCTCACAAAAATATGAACATAGTTATCCGCACTGCTGGCGTACTGATCGCCCTGTACTTTACTATCCAATGGATAGTTGGTTTATCCGTACTTCATCCCTGAAAGATCGACTTATCGAACTCAATCGGGAGATCAATTGGCAGCCAAAGTCTACAGGTACAGGCCGTTTTGGCAACTGGCTTGAGAATCTGGTGGACTGGAATCTTTCGCGCTCCCGTTTTTGGGGCACACCACTTCCGATCTGGATGACAGAAGACGGAGAGGAAATGAAGTGCATTGGGTCTATCAAAGAGTTGAGAAAGGAGATGAAAAAAGCCGTGGAAGCAGGATTAATGGATAAAAAAGAGGCGACAGCATTTTTCAGACAAGACGATCTGCACAAGCCCTATATAGACCGGATTACCTTGGTTAGTGATGCTGGCAACCCTATGAAGCGAGAGGCAGATGTGATCGACGTATGGTTTGACTCTGGTGCAATGCCCTATGCTCAATGGCATTACCCCTTTGAAAACAAGCGCATTTTTAAACAAAGTTTCCCTGCTGATTTCATTTCAGAAGGGGTGGATCAGACACGAGGTTGGTTCTTTACCCTGCATGCGATTGCGGCTATGACACAGGATCGTGTCGCTTTCAAAAATGTACTTTCCACAGGGTTGATTCTGGATAAAGAGGGGCGGAAAATGTCAAAAAGATTGGGTAATACAGTAGATCCTTTCGAATTGATCGGTAAATATGGAGCGGATACTACCCGCTGGTATATGATCGGCAATTCAGCCCCATGGGATGGGCTAAAAGTAGATCCAGAAGGAGTAGTAGAGGTTCAGCGCAAATTCTTCGGTACACTATTCAATACTTATAGCTTTTTTGCCCTTTACACCAATATAGACGGTTTTGGATACGATGAATCAGAACGCATACCGGTCACGGAACGCAGCGAACTGGATCGCTGGATCATTTCTGTGATGAATTCACTTATTCTTTCAGTAAGTGAATACATGGATGATTATGATCCTACACGCGCAATCCGCGCAATCGATGCCTTTGTCAATGACCAGTTATCAAACTGGTATGTAAGGCTTTCCCGCCGCCGTTTTTGGAAAGGTGATATGACAAAGGACAAAAAGGCAGCCTTCCAGACTTTGTATGAATGCTTACATACGGTATCCTTGCTCATGAGTCCTTTTGCTCCCTTTTATTCTGATAAACTTTACCAGGATCTCACGAAAGCGGATAGTGTACATCTGGCGGATTTTCCCAGGGCAGATAAGAAAGTTATAGATCGGTTATTGGAAGAGCGAATGGATATGGCTGAACGAATAACATCTTTGATCCGTAGTATCCGTAGAAAAGAACAACTTAAAATACGCCAACCTTTGAATAAAGCGATGATTGCTGTGATGGGTAAGGAAATGCAGGGACAATTGGATCTGGTCAGGAATCTCATAGCTGACGAAGTCAACGTCAAAAACATCGAGTATATCACCAAAGATAATTCCATCCTGGTCAAGCGGGTCAAGCCCAACTTCAGAGTCCTGGGCCCTAAAGTAGGTAAGTTGATCAAAGAGATTAAGCCCGCGCTGGAACAGCTCAATCAGGAGCAAATTCGTCAGCTTGAAGCTGAGGAAAGTCTTACTTTGTCTTTATCCCAGAATGAGGTAAGCATAGAAAAGGAAGATGTAGAAATCGTAAGTGAAGATATCCCTGGATGGTCTGTCGCTTCAGATGGGAAATACACCGTAGCGCTGGATATCACCCTCACCGATAGCCTGATTAATGAAGGAGTGGCGAGAGAACTGGTCAACCGGATTCAAAACCTACGCAAGGATAAGGGATTTGAGGTTACAGATAAGATTCAGGTAACCTTGACTCAGAATCAGTTCTGGGATCAGGCTATTCAGCAGTACAGGGATTATATCCAACAGGAAACACTTACCAAAAAGTTGGATTTGGCCGAAAAGCTTACAGATGGTGATGAAATAGAAATAAACGATACAACAGGAAAAATATTATTAGTGAGATAGGAATGGATATTTTTATTCAAAACAACTTGTAAAGTATTTAAACTAGTTATTAATTAGGAGAAAAATATTACATTCCATGTATTTATCTGGTGCGCTTAACATTATATACCTAGAAACTACCTAACAGACACGATAAGCATATGAAAAAGCAAGTTGAAACAGAAAAAAAGTTTTATAGTCGTGTTGAACTCGAAGAGTTTCGCCGAATCATCCATAACAAGCTTGATGAGTCCAGAGCTGAGTACAAGCGTCTGGCAGAAAGCCTGAAGGCATTCAGCGGAACCTCAGCTGATAGCTTTAACTTTACCGAATATGGTAACGAGAGTCGCGAGAAAGAGCAGGTAGAGATCTTGATGGCTCGTCAGGATAAGTTTATCCACAACCTGGAAAAAGCCTTATTTCGCATTGAAAACGGAACCTATGGGGTATGCCGGATAACTGGGAAGCTTATCCCTAAGGAAAGACTACGTATAGTACCTCATGCAACAACCACTGTAGAAGGAAAAATGCAGCAAAAGACTCGTAGAGGCTTAAAGAAATAATTTCCCCTTCTGCTTATGCCGACTTGCAATTTTTAGGCATTGCTTGTTTATTGCAAAATATTCCTGTTTGATACCCTTTTGGTCTCGAGTACGTACTCGAGACCAAAATTTCTAAACAAGTCTATACCCATTTGAGTATATATTGAGTGTTTTGGTTTAATTGCGGAGAAATTCCGGGATAAATATATTGTAGGTTGAAAGCTAAAAAATACTTTCTTATTGCACTGGCGGTCATCATCGTTGACCAAGTCGTAAAGGTTATCGTCAAGCTAAATATGGATCTTGGTGAAGAAATCCCGGTATTTGGTGATTTGTTTAAAATACATTTCATTGAAAATAAAGGGGCTGCCTTTGGCATGACCATTGATAGTTTGTTCAGACCTTTGGGAATCTACATCACACCCGAGACCAGTAAACTTATTTTATCCATATTTTCCCTCATAGCCCTGGTTTTTATTGGTATATTTTTGTACCGTTTATCCAACCATCAATCGCCACTGCCATTGTTCGTTGCGTTGATATTTGGGGGAGCATTGGGAAATATCATTGATCGTACATTCTATGGAGTGTTTTTTGACTCCATTAACCAATATGAAGGAGGCTTTCTGCATGGAAGGGTTGTTGATATGTTTTATTTTGATATCTGGAAAGGATACCTGCCTGATTGGATCCCATTGATTGGAGGAGAATACTATTCTTTCTGGCCCATTTTCAATATCGCAGATTCCGCTATATCTGTGGGTATTGTTGTCATCCTGATATTCCAAAAAAGTTTTTTCAACATGGATGAGAAAGCCAAAGCAAATACCACACAGCAGGATGATTCACAAAATAATTCCCTTCAATCTCCCAAAGAGCAAGAAACAACCGCCGATCCTTCTTCTCCCAAATCAGATGACTCTTTCTGAATTCCGTAAAAATCCGTGAAAAAGTGTATCTTGATCCTCCACCGTGATTAATTTACATATATGTATACTAACAGACTCTTTTCCATAGGATTCTTGATTCTATGTGTAAGCATTTATGGTTGCACTTCATCTGCAGATTCATCGCTTATACCTCAGCAGGGAACATGGCGCTTTATCCTAAACCTGGGTGAAGCAGAACTTCCCTTTGAAGTGGAGCTTTCAGTTGGAGATACCGATTGGAATGCAATGGTGGTAAATGCTGAAGAGCAACTAACTGTAGACGAAATACAGTTGGTTGCAGACTCTATAGAAATCCAAATGCCGATATTTAATTCTGTATTCAAAGGTGAGATGATATCTCCCACGCAGATTGAAGGTACTTATCAGGATTTTTCCCGTGGTCCGGATTATGAAATTCCCTTTCGGGCAATATACGAAGATGCAGAACGGTTTCAGTTTCCTTCAACTGAAGATCCACAGGATTTTTCTGGCAGATGGAAAGCTATCTTCAGTCCAGGAGATGAAGATGAATATCCTGCTATTGGCATTTTTCAGCAAGAGGATGACCAAATAACTGGTACTTTCCTTACTGAAACTGGAGATTATCGCTACCTTGATGGGAACGTAAATGGTGAACAAATCCGTATGTCAGCGTTTGATGGTTCGCATGCTTACCTTTTTAAAGCTAGAATGACGGGTGATACGCTCAGAGGGGTGTATTACTCAGGCATACACTTCAAGACAGCCTGGTATGCCGTGCGTGATGATCAATTTCAACTCAAAGATGCCTATGAACTGACTTACCTGAAAGAGGGATATGAAGCGCTATCCTTTACATTCCCTGATACGGACAGCAATATGGTATCACTAGATGATCCAACATATCAGGATAAGGTACTGATCGTGCAAATGATGGGCACCTGGTGTCCCAACTGTATGGATGAGTCCCAGTTTTTTGCCAAATTATATGACCAATATCAGAATCAAGGGCTTGAGATTATCGCTTTGGCATATGAGCGACAACCCAAATTCGAAGATGCTGTAACAAATATCCAGCGACTCCGGGATCGATTTGAAATCGAATATGACATTCTGATTGCTGGGACCAGCGATAAACTGGAAGCAGCAGAAACGTTACCTATGCTCAATGCCGTCATATCATTTCCCACAGCCATTTTTATTGACAGAAATGGTGAGATCCGTAAAATACATACAGGATTTTATGGACCAGGTACCGGTGATTACTACAGTCGTTTTGTGGATGAGACGACAAATTTTATTGAAAAATTACTGGACGAGGCTTCCTAATTGCCTGCCATTTTATAAATTGAGTTGTATCTCAATTAATCATTTAACGACTCTTTCTATACATGGAGCAACTAGAGAAGTTTCCAAAACTACGCAGCAAGGACTGGTTTGGCCTTAAAGACAAGATGGGTTTCATTCATAGAAGTTGGATGCGAAATCAGGGCCATCCAGATCACCTCTTTCGTGGACGTCCCGTTATAGGGATTTGCAACACCTGGTCAGAACTGACTCCCTGTAATGCTCATTTGAGAGAATTTGCCGAGCATGTCAAACGAGGTGTATACCAGGCAGGAGGCTTTCCGCTGGAATTTCCAGTTACTTCGTTGGGTGAAACCCTAATGAAGCCCACCACCATGTTGTTTCGTAATCTGGCCAGTATGGATACTGAAGAATCCATTCGAGCCAACCCTATAGATGGAGTGGTGCTGATGACAGGTTGCGATAAGACAACTCCTTCTACCCTGATGGGAGCCTGTAGTGTGGATCTTCCTACCATTGTGGTACCTGGTGGACCGATGCTCAATGGTAAATTTAAAGGCAGAGATATTGGTTCGGGTACGGACTTCTGGAAATTTGCGGATGATGTAAAGGCAGGGCGGATGACTCAAGATGACTTTACCGTAGCAGAGATCTGTATGTCTCGCAGTAAAGGGCATTGTATGACCATGGGCACAGCTTCTACGATGGCCTGTATGGTAGAATCCTTGGGGCTAACACTTCCGGGTATGGCAGCGTTGCCTGCAGTAGATGCCCGTAAGATGGCGATAGCCCAGATGTCAGGGATACGCATCGTGGAAATGGTGAAAGAGGATTTAAGACTTTCAAAGATTCTTAACCGTAAGGCATTTGAAAATGCCATTATCGTCAACGCCGGAATTGGTGGTTCTACCAACTTCGTGGTCCATCTTCTAGCTATCGCTAAGCGCATAGGGGTAGAACTCGACCTTAAGGATTTTGATGACCTGGGAAGTCATATCCCACTTCTCGCTAACCTCATGCCTTCTGGCAAATTTTTAATGGAAGACTTTGCCTATGCAGGAGGGCTGTCCGCTTTGATTAAAGAATTACTTCCCCATTTGCATTCAGATGTAATCACTGCCAACGGCAAGACATTTGGCGAAAACTATCAGGATGCTGAATGCTACAAACGGGAGGTAATCGCAACCCACGATGAACCCTTTCAGAAAGAGGCCGGGATCGCTGTGATCAAAGGGAACCTTTGTGAAAATGGCTCCATCATCAAACCTTCAGCGGCCACACCAGAACTCATGCAACACCGTGGTAAAGCGGTGGTTTTTGAAAATATAGAAGATTATCATGCCCGGATTGATGACCCCGATCTGGATGTGGATGAAACCTGCATTATGGTTCTCAAAATGGTAGGTCCCAAAGGTTATCCCGGCATGCCAGAAGTAGGAAATTTTGAGTTACCTAAAAAGCTCCTGGAAAAAGGGGTAACTGATATGGTGCGTATATCAGATGGAAGAATGAGTGGTACCGCCTTTGGTACCGTCATCCTTCACGTCTCGCCCGAATCTGCAATCGGAGGTACACTTGCGCTAGTGCAGGATGGCGATATGATCGAACTAGACGTACCCAATCGAAAACTGCACCTTGATGTGTCTGACGAAGAACTCGCACGTAGAAAAGCTGCGTGGACTGTCCCAGCCCCAGCTTCCGACCGGGGCTACGTCAATATGTATGTCAATCACGTCCTGCAGGCGGATCAAGGTGCTGATCTGGATTTTCTAGTAGGAAAATCAGGGGATATGGTTTCCAGGGACAATCATTAATGAGTGGATGGTAGAATAATGGAAAAAACTTGCTTGTTCCCTTCTGGCAGTATTTGTTTACACGTAGTCATGGTTCTATCAATTAATGTTTGAAGTAATCTTTCACGCAATTGCGATTCTTCGATCTCGAGCGCTTGTGTCTTCCTAAGATAAATTATGATTTTATTCAGCTGTTTCATAGCTATTCGTATGGATTAAATCAGATTATTTGTATTTTCAGTTAGGTTATGTTCCTGATCAACAGATTAACATGATATGCGACTGCTTACTATACTCCTGTTATTGAGTGCCTGGATTGCACAGCAAGGCTGTGTCTCTACAGTCCGTCAGCCTGTACAAGCCTCCAAGCGGCCCAATATCATCCTAATCATGGCCGATGATATCGGCTACTCAGATATCGGAAGCTTTGGATCAGAGATTCAGACCCCCAATCTGGATCGTTTGGCCTATGATGGCGTGCGTTTTACCCAGTTTTACAACATGGCCAAATGCAATCCCACCCGTTCTAGCATGATCACAGGTTTGTACATGGGAGACCATCGGGCACTATCCATGGGGCAGCTACTGCGTGAAGCAGGGTACACGACGATCATTAGTGGCAAGGAGCACTTCGATGACTGGGTCCCGGAACGATGCTACGCGGTCAATAGCTTTGACCGTTCTTTTACTTTCTGGGCCACAACAGAATATTTCGTTCCGCCTGACAGTACTTTTCAACGTCCATTTTATTTGCAGGGCCGTGAGGTACATGCTCGTGAGATTACAGCACAGCAACAACCGGCATATAAAACGGATTTTATCACAGACTACGCCTTGGCCTGGCTCGATACAGCGATGCAGGAAGAAGCTCCTTTCTTTTTACTTTTGCCTTACCATTCTGCTCATTATCCCTTACAAGCCAGACCCGAGGATATTGCCAAATACCGTGGTAAATACCTTAAAGGCTGGGATCAGCTTCGGGAGGAACGCTTTAAGCGAATGAAAGAGATGGGTGTTCTGCCCGAAAATTGTAAGCTCAGCCCACCGGAGGGAAATATCAACAAATACAGAGGCCATCCGGACGGATTCCCCGAAGAAAGGGAAAATTTCAAGAAATACCGGCCCTGGAATTCTTTGACGGAAGCGGAAAAAGATAAACTAGACCTCGAAATGGCTGTATTTGCTGCTATGATCGACCGGATGGATCAGAATATAGGTAGGATCGTGGGTAAATTGAAGGCAGAAGGTAAGCTGGACAATACGCTGATTATCTTTCTGACAGATAATGGTTCCTGTCCTTACGACAGTAATGTTGATTTCAATATTCCACCTGGGCCAGCCGAATCCTATCGCTGCTTATCTGCAGCATGGGCCAATGCAGGAAATACACCTTTTCGCTATTTCAAACAATATGGCCATGAGGGGGGAGCCCGTACACACTTTATCGCACATTGGCCTGAAGTCATACAGCCTGGACAGATGACGGATCAGCCGGGGCATGTAGTGGATATACTACCCACTTTTCTGGATATTATCGATAAATCTTACCCAGAGGAAATTGAGGGTGAACCCACAATTCCTTTGCATGGGAGTTCACTACTCACTGTTTTTGAAGGCGGTACCCGTCCGGAACCTCCATTTATTCTATCTGGCTTTAAAGAACGCTTCAGGATGTACCGGGAAAAAAACTGGAAGATCGTCCGAGTCAATGAGGGACCCTGGGAACTGTATGATATAGAACATGATATGACCGAATTAAATAATTTATCCATAGAGAAACAGGAAATACTGGATAAATTAGTGGGAAACTATAAGGATTTCAACAGTGAATATATGAAGCTGGAGGAATAGTATTGTCTAACTGAGGATAGACAATGGACCTTGATTGTTTTATGAATTGGCGCATCAGGGCTGTAAGTGATACGCCAGCTACACCCTATACCATACGTGTTTCAGCCCTTTGTGATCAAATTCTTTCTCCAGTTTCATCCCCAATTTCTCCATGATCCTTCTGGATGCAACATTTTCTGGGAGCGTATATGAAATGATGGTAGGAAATTGATACACTTCAAAGCCCAATTTCAATGCTTTTTGTGCTGCCTCAAAGGTATATCCCTGATTCCAATATCCAGCATGCAATGCATAGCGCAGTTCTATTTCACTGTATTCATCTGAAAAGCAAAGACCGCAATAACCGATGAGTTTTTCTTCCGCTTTGAGAATAACCCCCCAGGGTCCAAAGCCCTCTTCTTCCCACGAAAGTTTTATATTATCCCAGAGATTTTTCGAATCAGCCAGGGTAAAACCACTCGACCTCCCCAACCATTTACCTACTCTGGGGTCTCCCAATATTTCATGAAAAGCGGCAAAATCATTAGCCTTTAGACGACGAAGCGATAGTCGCTGGGTTTCAATGGGTTGGGTTGCAGTTGTCATAAGCGTTTCATTGAGTGAAGATCAAGTTGATGGTAAAGATGTCTATTGTTATTATTACACAGGCTGTATTAATCGCCAATAGAAAATTTTTTTACCTGATCGGTCATTCGGATTATACGCAGATGAGACTGAATAAATAGATATGAGCTGAAAAGTAGGAAAGCTATTACAGCTTAATATGCTACAACCTTTAAGATATAGGCGCAAGCGCCTTCCAGGGTTCCTGTTCAAATACATCAGTGACCTCATAGCCTTTTTCTCCGATACAGGGTCCCAGAATAGCCAGTAATCTTGCAGGCTTACTTGATGTGTTAAAGGTGGCGTGTACTACGCCTTTGGGGATGAATGCAGATTCACCGGAAGATAGTTCGGCGGAATCTTGTTCAATCCATTGGTGGATGGTCCCTTCTATCACGTATATGATCTCTTCCTGATTGGGATGGAAATGAAAACTATGGCATTTTCCTGGTTCCATCTTGATGTCGAGAAACATTAGCTTTTCGGCATCACTTACTGAAGGAGAGCTATGAGTTACAATCTGTCCCATGTAGTTGGGTTGCCAGTTCAGGTCTGATTGTCTGAAAAATTTTCCGTTCATGAGAGTTTGAGGGTTTTAAATCGTTGGATTTGCTTGGTGATTGCGACTTCTGTAGGAAGGCGTTCCATACTGCTAGCGCCATAGAATCCATGAATCCCCGGACATCGCTCCAGCACATAGGCAGCATCCTCAGGCTGGGCAATAGGCCCTCCATGGCACAGGATCAATACATCATCGCGAATGGTCTTGGCTATGTCTGCCCAGGAATTAATATCTTCTACACTTTCATCCAGTGTTCGGGCTGTTTTGGCTCCGATTTTTCCTTTAGCAGTAAGTCCCATATGGCAGACGATTATGTCTGCTCCTGCACGAACCATGTCTTCAGTTTCTCCTTCCGAGAATACATAAGGGGTGGTAAGCATATCCATCTCATGTGCAGTGTGGATCATTTCCACTTCCAACTGATAGCTCATCCCTGTTTCTTCGAGGTTTTGGCGAATCAATCCATCAAATAATCCAATAGTAGGGAAGTTCTGCACGCCGGCAAAGCCCATATGCCTAATTTTTTCCAATAACAAAGGTATCATCACAAAGGGATCAGTACCATTTACCCCTGCCAGTACAGGGGTATTCTTGACTACTGGCAAAACTTCCTTGGCCATATCTAGCATGATATCGTTGGCATTACCGTATGCCATCAGTCCTGCTAGTGATCCACGACCAGCCATACGGAATCTTCCAGAATTGTAGATGATGATCAGATCAATGCCTCCTACTTCTTCACATTTGGCAGAAATTCCGGTTCCAGCTCCCCCGCCGATGATTGGCTCTCCCTTCCTGATTTTTTCTCTAAATTGTGCTAAGAGTAATTGTCGATTCCACGCGATCATGATGTGTGATATATTTCGTTGAAGTTTGCTATTAGTGCCTCAGCAAATGCCGGATCATTGATCTCATAGGGAAAACTGATCAGTTTTTTCTGATCGTTCTGAACCATTTCTGCCCGTAGTGTATCAAACAAAGCTCGATCAGCTTCCGGATCGTAAAAGGGTTTTCCTGGAGCGTCTATTAAAGATACACCTTTTTCAGGCAAAAGAAAGCGTACTGGACCCTCCATTTGATTTAGCTTGGCTGCGATCCACCTTCCCATTTTTACATTTTCTTCAGGTGTCGTCCGCATTAGGGTAACCTGTGCATTATGCTGATAGAGATTTCGATGCAGGTAGTGCTCAGGGACAGTCTCCATGGGACCGAAGTTGACCATATCAAGTGCCCCCACAGAACCTAAGTAGGGGATTCGTCTTCCGATTACGGAATCCATTCGAGCCTCTCCAGCACTGAGTATACCCCCCATTAACAAGTCGCAGACTTCAGTCAGGGTAACATCGATGACATGGTGCATCATACCTGAGGCTATCAGATTCTCCATTGACTGTCCGCCAATCCCCGTAGCATGGAACACGATGCAATCGTAGTCCTGTTCCAACTGTTGGCGTATGTACCGTACACAGGGAGTGGTCACACCAAACATGGTCAGCCCCAGGGCAGGCTTGTCTGTTGATTCATCATGGCGTGGGGCCTGGATCATACCCGCAAATGCAAAGGCTGCATGCGTAAGTATACGCCGAGAAATAGAATTCAGTCCTGCCAGATCGGTAATAGACGGCATCAGTACGATATCTGTCGCTTCCACAAAAGGCCGTGTATTGCCCGAAGCCATAGTAGATACCACGATCTTGGGGATACCCATTGGCAATGCCCGCAGGGCATAAGTAATCAATGAGGTGCCCCCAGAACCTCCAATGCCCATGATTCCTCGTATATCTTGCTGCCGGATCAGGTATTCTCGCAACGCTTCTGACATCATCTGAATAGATCTACCTCTGTCTGTGCCATCTAGAATTTCTGCCTGTTGCTGAGCATCCTTGATAAGTGCAATATTGGGAATCTCAGCATGATGGCTGTGTCGTTGAGTACTGACATCTATAATCTTTGCCTGTACTCCCTGATCAGCTAGCGTTGATTGGAGAAAGTACAGCTCTGCAGCTTTGGTATCGCAGGTCCCGATAAGGTATGTATCTGACATGAAGAAGTAGTTGAGTCCTAACTGGCAGTTAAGTTAAGAAAATCATGCGATTTGACTGAATGTAACAAATGTGAATCGAGCGTTATGCTGTAGAATCTTCTTCCTTCTTTTAGCTCGATCGCCGTAATCCGCTCGATCTCTCTCTGGGAAATTCTCTCTTCCAATGTATTGATAATGCTATGTACGATTGATATTTCGTGCATGAAATTCCTTTCCTTGCTTTTTTGGGTGATAGATATTTCTATTTGTCTTTTTTGCTAGTTTATGAGATTTATCTCTAGGGTATATGATTCAAGGTATACCATACCTCGGATGACCATAGTGACCGGCCTGAGTTACTTTGTAGGGATTCTGGCAGCCGGATATAAGTTACGTGTTCGGTTTTTAGGCTGGGCAGCTTCAGGAGTACCTGGGTTCTATTGCGGGAGATCCGGATATCCACTGGATCATGTCGTGTTACATCGCGTTTGGGACCGCCGTATTGGGTGGTGGGTTGATACCACCATTGCTGGACGAGGGTTTCTTGGAGCAAATGAACGGCCTCTTTAGAAAGAGCTTCGGTAAAGGTGATCTCCATTCCCTCGGGTCTTGCGCTGACCTTGAGCATTTCAAAGGGAACCTTACCATTGTACATGAGCTTTTGCAGGCCAAAGGTCCGCAATTCGTGGCCCCAGCCCCAGTTGCCGTTCATGCCTACCCCTCCAGCGTAGAGTCCACCGTCTGGCCCCCAACGGAGGCGATTGATTCCGGCTTCGAAGCCTTGGGCAAAGCGGAATACACAACCCTGGTATTCTCCGTTGACCTTTTCCAGATATACGCGCTTGATACCTCCGTGGGTAACTTCTCCATGCAACATTTGCCCTTTGTAAGGACCGTCTTGCATGAGTACTGGCTCACCGGGACTGTTGCCGATCTCGTCTTGTGGCAGCCAGACAGCAGGGGCTTTCATGTTAAGTTCTGCTAGGGAGTCTTTCAATGCCAAGCGGCAGCCGTGAAATACGCCTTCTTGTATGTGAATGACTTTACAAGCGGGCACCCAGCGTCCCTGGTTTTCTGTGATGAAGAGTTCTCCATCTACGCCTTTTCCGATTCCATTGGGTTGGCGGAGTCCGTGGTTGACCCACTCGAAACTGCCATCCCGGGCAATGCGGATGGTGCGACCCCGGTCGGGAAGCTGTGATTCGTGCTCCATCAGACGCATAGCAAGGCCCAGATTGGCATAGAAATATTCGTCTTGGTATTCCAGTCCGTAAGAAAACTCGTGAAAATCGGCTGAGACATCGAAGCCATTACAAATAGCCCGGTATTCGTCGATGATCTCATCGCCATTGTGATCAATGAGCTGGGTCAGCTCCTGCTTCTGCAGAACAAAGAGTTCGCCGTCTACGACCCGCATGCCGAGTGGCTCGGCCAATCCCTGCGCTATGCGCTTGATCCGGATCCGACTAGTGTTATGGGTTTCTACTCCTGACACCTGATATACGGCGCCTATGGAATCCCAGGTAGAGACTAGCAGATTGCCTTTGGGATCAAAAGCCAGAGCACCTACCTTTGGCTGGAAGGATTCTGGGCGTATCGTGATCAAGTCATATGCAGGATGAATATCCTCCAGAGGTGCGCCAAAACCCGGTCGGGGACTATTTAATTCGGCAACCTGCATTACTGCTGGCTGAGGAGATTTTGAGGATGCAGTATTTTCTCGAGGTTTTAGGGATAAAATATATGAAACCATTTGCTGTAGCGCATTTGGGTCAATCTTAGGATGTGGGCGCATGGGAACTTCCCCCCAGTTTCCCCTACCCCCATTTACCACCTTCTGCACCAAGCGCGTGGTATTTTCGTCATTCTTCTCATAACGGGTGGCGATTTGCTGGTAGCCTGGACCGATGGTCATGATATCCGGTTCGTGACAGGTGTTACAACCACTCCGTTCCAGCCAGTAACGGCCCCTGCTGGCAAGGTTTTCTTCATAGGCGGGTTCGCGCGGGGGAAGTGATTTTACCCGGTCAAACTCATGATAGATTATGGTAGGTACCTCCGGACTAATGGGCTTTCTACCCGCTGGTGTATTGAGATAAACCCTTGTGCCTGGCTTTACATTTTCCAGAGTAAAGATTCGCTTTAATCGCGTTTTTGTTGCATTTCCTTCATATTCAGGGCTTTCAGCTATTTTTACGGTGTCATCTCTATTTACTAGGGCATAGTGAAAGGTCAATTGGTTATTGTTGAGTTTATATCCCTTGAATGAAAATTCCGGCACGATTATCTCTGGTCCCTGTTCCATTTGCCAAACACTCAGCGAGAAGGAATCTCTCAAATATTCATGGCCCCAAGTAGTAGGCTGTACGGTTTTGATATTATTAAATGCAGCACCATCGTAGTTCACGCCCCCCTTCCAGATCTTATACAGTTTCCCATGTTCGAGATCATAGGCTACGTTGAGTTCTTCATGGAGAAACAAGGTGATCATCCTGGACTGGTAATCTAGTACGGAGCGCATGTACCAGATATCTTTGGGTCGCTCTACAGGAGACCCTGACTGACAGCTTGTCAGGAAGATGATCATTACTGTGAGGTGAGTACATACAGAAAAGGGTAAAAAGATTTTTTTCATATTCATTCACTTTAGGGGATTGCTTATACAATTTATAATTTTCTCTATCTTACGCTCAATTCTTTTTCTAAAATATATGGACATTACTGCACTCATCCCCAAGTTTAAAGCCTGCCAGCAGGAAATAGATCATCATCTCACACAAGAGCTTTTACCCTTCTGGGTTGATCGCATGGTCGATTACCAGGATGGAGGTTTTATTACGCATTTTGATGAAGCAGGTAAAGACACGGGGAACGATGAAAAATCTCTGATCGCTCAGACACGCACGGTTTACACTTTGTCTTCAGTACATCGAGCTGGGTATGGTGATGGGAAATATGCCGATCTAGCTGGACATGGAGTCAACTTTCTGCTGGATCAAATGTGGGACCAGGAATACGAAGGCTTCTACTGGATGACAGATCGGAAGGGAAAGGTTACTATCGATGAAAAGGTTATCTATGGGCATAGTTTTGCGATATACAGTCTTTGTGAATATACCCTGGCAACCGGGGATGAACGGGGATTGGAATATGCACAACGAACGTTTGATCTGCTCCAGAAATATGCCGTGGATAGTTGTCATGGCGGATATTTTGAGATGTTTCAACGTGACTGGCATCTCAAAGGGCCTGGGAGTGCTGGTGGAGACCGAAAAACCCTGGATGTGCACATGCATTTGATGGAGGCTTTCACTACGTTGTATGAATGCAGTCAGGAACCCATTCATCGGCGTAAGCTAATGGAGGATATCTGGTTACTACGCATGCGCTTTCTGCATTCTGAATATCGGACGGGTATCCCGCAGTTTATGCTCGACTGGAAGCAGGCCCCACAACTTAAATTCGACATTGTCTGGGGTTGGGATCGCTTTTCAGAAAGCGGCCAGAAGGTGCAGGCACTTGATAATACTAGTTATGGACATAATGTAGAGTTTGCCTGGTTGCTCAGTCATGCGCTACACATCGCACAGGAAAATCCTGCTCCTTATATGAAGTTGATCCAAACCATGATGGATCATGCAGTGGATTATGGGATAGATGAAGAATACGGTGGGGTTTATGTAGAAGGCTCTCACGATGGGAAAGTATATGACAGGGAAAAGGAATTCTGGCAACAGGCAGAGGTCATGATCGGAATGCTTGATGCGATGATCCTGTTTGGGGAGGAAAAATACTGGTATGCTTATGAAAAGGTACACCGCTTTGTGTTTGATAAGATGATCCACCACGAAGTCGGCGAATGGTGGCCGCTGATGACTCGAGAAGGTACACCTATCTGGACACACATGAGCCACTCGTGGAAGGTAAATTATCACACCGTAAGAGCTATGGTGCAATGCTACGAAAGGTTGGAGCAATTGATTAGACGAAGTGTATGAAGTTAGCGGATCTGAAAAATATGCTAACAAGGGTGAGGGATGTATCCGTGGCCGTATACGGTGATTTTTGCCTGGATGTATACTGGATGCTTGACCCTGCTGGATCGGAAATCTCGGTGGAGACGGGTATACCCGCAGAGTCTGTGGCCCAGCAGCAATACAGTCCCGGTGGGGCTGGCAATATCGTCGCTAATATGGCTGAGCTGCAGCCTAAAGGCATCTTTTGCATAGGCAGTATTGGAAAAGACCTATTTGGGAAGGCGCTGATAGATTTACTGCAGGGGCTGGGAACTAATACGGAAGGTCTTACGGTGGCATCAGATTTTGCAACTTACACCTACATCAAACGCTACCTCCACGGAGTAGAGCAGCCCCGCATTGACTTTGGCGTGCTCAATCGACGTAGCGCAGGAGCAGAACAGCTTCTGCTTGGTGAAATCCGGAATCGGCTATCAGCCTGCCATGCTTTGGTACTCAACCAACAAGTAGTGAATAGCCTACCGAATCCTTCATTTATTCAGGGACTACTTGAATTATGCCAGGATACGGATACGATCGTTTTGCTCGATTCCCGTCATTATCCGGATCAGTTTCACCATGTGTACTTCAAGATCAACCGCCATGAACTAGCACACATGTTTGGTCATTCGCTCCAGAACCTCAGTGAGGCACAACTCACCGACTGCGCTTATCGGCTCCATGAACGCAATGAACGTCCCGTCTTCGTGACACAGGGGCCAGCGGGCATCTGGGTGATTGACGATCAGGGCCTCTTTGAGGTTCCAGGTATTCCGATGGAAGGGGATACCGATCCAGTGGGGGCAGGGGATACGGTGGTCAGTGCGTTGGCGCTGTTGCTGGGGGCGGGCTTTAAGGCTCGTGAGGCTGCAGTCGTGGCCAATCTGGCTGCAGCGGTAACGGTCAGAAAGTTATTTCAGACGGGAACCGCTACCCCACAAGAAATTGTGGAGATGGGAGAACATACATATTCTTGAATGGGGTATTAGGCGTTTCATTGCTGGATTGCAAACAAAACCGTAGAGACACCGCGGCAGCGTGTCTTGCCCT
>CAYXVE010000037.1:0-15617 GCA_964468435.1 uncultured Bacteroidia bacterium
GCATTATTATTTATCGCACAAAATTTCGTAAGATTATCTTCATGCGTATTCAAAGCATCGAACATTAGATACCGAGCATCTGGAAAAAAATTCATGCATTTTTTTGACCATCTACCATCTGAAGCACCTACATCTATAACTGTGTTAATTTTGATCTCTCTTGATTTGCAGCGCTTTAGCGCGCCTATCATCGAAAAATCCCCTTCTATGCGATTCAGACTATATCCAGCCTTGCGGATAGTTTTTTGTATAACTTTCTTAAGCATCGATTAAATTTTTTTCTTAGAAAATATAATTAAAACACTATATTCTACATAGCAAATATACACTAACCCATCACAAATCATTGCTGCCAAACCACAAAAAATGAAGACTATATTAAAACTTTTAAAAACTAAGTTAGATAGTTATGAGCTTTGGAATTAATCAGGTTTTATTGAGAAAAAAGGCTTTCTCACATCTTCTCTTATCGGAGCAAAAATCATGGATTCTTAACTCATCGAGAACATGCAGAGAAAGCCCAATGCATTCCTTAACTTAACACTATGCATACATAACGCACAGATCTATCCCAGATTGTATGATGTCATAAATTATCCGGATATCTGAAAGGTTTTATATTTTTAGGACTTTTTGCCACCTGTATAAGTCAATTTATAGATATTACTTCCATGGTCATCAGAGATCAATATTGATCCATCCGGCGCTACCACAATATCGACAGGACGTCCCAGTACATCTCCCGATTCAGTGAGAAAGTCAACATATACGAGTTCACCATAGGGTTTACCATTGTCAAAAAACACCCGAGTCACACAGTAGCCATCTTTATTACTGCGATTCCAGGAGCCGTGATAAGCTACAAAGGCATCCCCATGAGCTTCATCCGGAAATTGATCACCTGTATAAAACTCCATGGCATTAGGCGCCCAGTGAGCTCCCGATGCCCAGGCAGGTGGAGTCGTTTTTGAGGCTAGCTCTACAATATCATCCCGCTCCATGTATTCGTAGCGCGGTAAACGGTTGCCCGTAATATAGGGATGGCCGTAAAAAGCACCCTTTACATAGTGATTCATTTCTCCTGGAGGATTCAAATCGGTGATGGGTTGACTGTTTTTCTGATCCTCTTTTTTCTCCATAATCCCGCCAAACCAGTCACTACCGTGATCCATTCCCCATATTTCATTGGTACCCGGACGTATCACCAGTTTTTCCGTATTTCTCAACCCAGTCGCAAAAAGTTTCTTATCTCCTCCATTCAAGTCAAATGACCAGATTTTCAGCCTCTCTGTATCCGTTTCATCCGTAATATTTCCACTACAACCAATTGCAGTATATAATCTTTCATTATTGATAACGACAGGCCTCCACCAATGCCCACCTCCCTTGGGAAGCTTTCCTTCTTCTATGACTGTAACGGTTTTATCTGCTACTCCATCCTGATTATCATCTTTTGCCTTGAATATCGCTCCAGACTCAGTAAACCAGAGCCATCCTTCATGCCAATACATGCCATGTACCGTCTTATGGCCTTTGACAAATATGTTTTTCGTCTCATAATAGCCATCACCATCGCCATCTTTCAGTGCTAGGATCTCCCCTTCCCTTGGAAAAGAGACATAGAGCGTTCCATCCGGCCCAAATTCCATAAAGCGTGGACTCTTGAGATCCGATTGAACGATACTCAGTTCATATCCCTCTCTCACCTGAATGCGGTTATCAGGTTGAGTAGACTGAGCGTGCAAGTCGGTGAGGATGAAAAGCATCAATCCCAGTATAAACGAGGTAAATTGTTTGATAGGTTTTAATTTCATCTTGTGAATTTTTAGTGTGATTTATTTTAGTGTGATTTATTGAGAAACAAGAAGCCGGGTTCGTTGATATAGTGAATATTTTTCTAGTACAATCTCAGGATTTTTTTCGATTAGTCAAGAACTTCCAGGGCCACCTTTATAGTATTTAACAGGCCTTCGCGGTCATCTGTAACCTTGATTACTACCTGAAGCCCGTTGTAGAGTGTGAATAACAGGGTAGAAATGGCTTTTAAATCCTTGTTGGGAGCAATCTGCTCCAGTTCTTCGCCCTGCTTCAGGTACTGATAAAACAATTCTTCAAACTTTTGTTTGTTTTCGGCCAGCACTGTTTGCAAGAAAGGATTAACAGGGATCAATTCCGTGGTAGTATTGACAACAAAACAACCTTTCCTGTCTACATCCTCACAGGATTGAATAATCGTTTGCTCAAATAGCTTATACAATCCATTTTTCACATCGGAATGCCGGTTTAAAAAATCTATTATATGCTCTCTATTACTTAGTTGATAATAGCGGAATGCTTTTTCAAAGAGACTCTCTTTACTTCCATAAGCATTGTAAATACTGGCGCGGTTGATCCCGAGATGATCTACCAGATCCTGTATAGAAGTGGCATGAAATCCTTGTTTCCAGAATAGCTCCATAGCTTTCTGAAGAACTTTGGTTTCGTCGAATACTTTGGCTCTGGGCATAGGATTTTTTCTACTAAACGAAAAATGGAGGAAGTCGTTTTCATAGACTTCCTCCATTAAGTCAACAAAAAGAATTGTTTCAGGATAAAACGGAATTGATATTGATACCTCCGTCGATATTGATCTCACTACCCGTGATATACCAGGCATCATCTGAGGCCAGGAAAGTCACGAGGTGAGCGATCGCTTCAGGAGTCCCAAATTCTTTGAGTGGAACACGATTTTGCATAGCAGTAGCAAAACCTTGTATCTGTTCCTGACTCATACCCGTCTTGCCAAAAATATCTGTTGCTACCGGTCCGGGGTTGACGGCATTCACACGGATCTTTCGTGGAGCCAGCTCCGTGGCAGCGGTACGCGTATATGAGTTCATGGCTGCTTTACTTGCTGCATATATGGCTGTATTGGCCATCCCGGTATATGCATTGATCGAGGAAAGATTGATGACTGATGCACCTTCATTTAGGATAGGAAGAAATTTTTCCAACGTAAATACAGCCCCTTTGAAATTAATATCCATGGTCGTATCAAACACAGTCTCATCAAATCCTCCAATAGGAGTTGGAAAAAATACCCCTGCATTGATAAATAGTATGTCGACTTTACCAAAGTTTGCTTCTACCTCTACCACCAGCTTCTCAATGTCTCCCAGCTTACCCTGATCAGCTATGATGCCCGTTGCACCCAACTTAGAAGCAGAGGTTTTCACTTTTTCGGGATTGCGACCTGTGATGATCACTTTTGCTTCATGTTTGATGAAGTCCTTGGCTGCAGCATATCCAATGCCGCTGTTACCACCTGTAATTACTGCCAGTTTTCCAGATAACTTATTCATTTTTAGCCGTTAATTTTATCTAGTGAATATTAGAACAAATGTTCCATAATAAATATGTTATTTGGAACGATCATTCTAAATAAAGGTTGCAAATATCGCTAAAAAAATTTAAGGATAATGACCATAAAGGATTCCAGGCGCTTCAGAGAAAAGTTTTTTACCAACAAGACGAGAAAATAATTGCTAACATGATAAAAATTCAAGATGAATATTGACAAATATCATTACCATTTCTACCTAATTTTAGGTAGTATTACATCAGAAAATCGTTTATGGGCGATATGCTGAATCTAAAACATATCATTTCGGTATACACGGGTATATTGATCCTGTTTCATACAGTATTTACTCATGATCATCATCTTAGCTCTACAAATGAGCTTATTATTGTTTGCAATCACAGTGTAAGTGTACCTACGTTGTTCTCCCATCTGGAATTATTTCTCCATCAAGATCTTGGACCAGGACATTTTGACTATGATCCAGGCTTCTATCCTGATTATTCTATTGACGGAAATGGAGTATTCTATTCATATATTCTGATTTTATATACAAAATTATTATTCTCTCCAACGTCCTACGCTTCGATTTTTTCAACAACTATTTCCAACAACTCCTCCAGTCCCAGAGCACCGCCAGTCTTAATATCCTAGTTTGTACCCCTTCATATTATTTAAACCTATCTAACAAGTCATCCAGAATCACAGTCAGGTCGTGGCCTGTCATGAATTGCCGGATACTATAGCATATTAACCAGAACATATATTCTTCATTTTCCATGATCCAGCGAATTATTCATTTTTCAGTGAATCAAAAATTTATTGTAGGGTTACTGGTACTGGTACTGATCGGATTGGGCATCCATGCGATGTTTCGCATCCCTATTAACGCCGTGCCAGATATTACCAATAACCAGGTACAAGTCGTAACCGTCTCACCCTCGCTGGCGGCACAGGAGGTGGAGCAGTTGATCACCTACCCGGTAGAAGTGGCCATGGCCAATCTTCCGGATGTAGTTGAGGTTAGATCTATCTCTCGATATAGTCTGTCAGTGGTCACCATCGTCTTTGATGACCATGTCCCCATCCTCGATGCACGTCAGCTTGTCAAAGAACAGATCAGCGTAGCTGCTTCAGAAATACCGACAGGTCTCGGATCACCCGAACTTATGCCGATAACTACCGGTCTGGGAGAGATATACCAATACACCGTCGAGGCGAAGCCAGGATATGAAGACGAGTATGATGCAATGGAACTGCGAACGATCCAGGATTGGATCGTAAAACGTCAACTGGCTGGAATTCAGGGCATTGTAGAGATCAGCAGTTTTGGTGGTTACCTCAAACAGTATGAAGTCGCCGTCGATCCTCAAAAAATGCGTAGCCTGGGAGTAACGATACCTGAGGTAATCGCAGCTCTGGAGCGAAATAACGAAAACTCTGGTGGAAGCTACCTTCAAAAACAAAGCAATGCTTTTTATATCCGTACATCCGGCAGGGTACATCAGGAGGAAGATATCCGCCAGGTATTCATCTGTGAGGAAAATGGAGTTCCGGTACTGGTGAAAGATATCGCAGAAGTAGGCCTGGGTAGTGCTCCGAGATATGGCGCCATGACACACAATGGTGTTGGGGAAGCTGTAGGCGGAATTACCCTGATGCTAAAGGGTGCAAACTCTTCTAAGGCTATCAACGCTGTCAAGGAACGGATCGAGCAGGTACAAAAATCCCTGCCTGAGGGTGTAGTTATCAAACCCTATCTGGACCGGGCTGAACTGGTCCGCAGGACTATCATGACCGTGAGTAGTAACCTGATCGAAGGAGGATTGATCGTCATACTGGTCTTGGTTTTTGTATCGGGAAACCTACGGGCGGGTCTCATTGTGGCCTCGGTCATTCCTCTGTCTATGCTGTTTGCACTGATTATGATGCAGATATTCAATGTTTCTGCCAATCTCATGTCGCTAGGAGCTATTGATTTTGGGATTGTGGTGGATGGAACCGTAGTGATTGTGGAAAATATCCTCTACGTACTATTTACCTATCACATGGGCAAACGCTTAAGCCAAGACCAAATGGATCAGATCGTAGCAGATTCCGCAACTACCATCTATCGTGCTGCCTCTTTTGGGATTCTGGTCATCCTGGTGGTGTTTTTGCCCATTATGACCCTGACAGGAATAGAGGGAAAAATGTTTCGCCCCATGGCATATTCTGTATCATTTGCTGTATTTGGTGCCTTATTGCTTTCTCTCACCTATGTCCCGATGATGTCTGCCTGGCTGCTCAACAAGCATATTAAAACTACTAAAAACCTACCTGACAGAATAATGGCCTGGCTGAGAGAAAGATACAGACCGTTGCTGAAGCGTGCATTATTACACCCTTACCTGGTCATTCTCATAGCACTTTCCCTTCTAGGTTCTGCTGTATTTGTATTTGATACATTAGGAGCTGAATTTATCCCAACTTTGGAAGAGGGGGATCTGGCCATGCAGATGACAATACAGCCAGGCAGTTCCCTGAATGAAAGTATTGGGATGGCCAATAAGGCCGAAAGAATCTTACTGAAAAATTTCCCTGAAGTAAAGGAGGTCATATCCAAAATCGGTACTGCAGAAGTACCAACTGATCCCATGGCCATAGAAGATGCCGATATCATGATCATACTCAAGGACAAAGCCGAATGGGTAAGTGCTTCAACACGTGAAGGATTAGCAGAAGCCATGAAAGAAAAACTCAATATCATTGCAGGAGCAGAGTTTGAGTTTACACAGCCTATTCAGCTTCGCTTCAATGAACTGATGACCGGAGCAAAGACAGATGTGGCTGTAAAAATTTTTGGAGAAGACTTGCAGGAACTAGCCATACTGGGAAGACGAGCAGAGGAAATTATCTCTGGTATACCGGGTGCAGCAGACGTACGACTCGAACAGACAGAAGGCCTTCCACAGTTACTGATAACGTATGACCGTTCCAAAATCGCTCAATATGGGCTCAATATCCAAACGCTTAATACCATTATCCGTTCAGCCTATGCAGGTGAAACCGCAGGTGTGGTCTTTGAGGGAGAACGAAAGTTTGATCTGGTAGTGAGATTGCAGGAACGATACAGAGGAGACCTCGACCTGAGTCAGTTATTTGTAACCCTACCTGATGGATCTAGGGATATCCCGCTCAGTGAAGTTGCTACTTATACCTACCAGGAAGGTCCTATGCAAATATCCCGTAATGATGCCCGTAGACAGATAACAGTAGGTGTCAATGTGAGGAACCGAGATGTAGCGAGCCTGGTATCTGAAATCGAACAGGAACTGGATGCCAGGCTGGATGCTCCTCCAGGATACTATGTGAGATATGGGGGGCAGTTTGAAAACCTACGCACAGCTCAACGCCGCCTGATGGTAGCCGTACCCGCCGCGATGGTATTGATACTGATCCTGCTTTACTTCGCCTTCAGCTCTATCAGGTACGCGTTACTGATTTTCACTGCCGTGCCACTCTCTGCAATTGGTGGCATCGTTGCACTTTGGGTTAGAGATATGCCTTTCAGCATCTCGGCTTGGATTGGCTTTATTACCCTGTTTGGCGTTTCTGTTACGGATGGGATCGTAATACTGAGTCAATTCAATGCACTCCGTAAGGAGGAAGGAAAAACCCTCAAAGAAGCTATTGTGGAAGGAGGCAGCATACGTCTCAGGCCGGTATTAATGACATCGATTGTAGCTGCTTTGGGATTTCTTCCCATGGCACTCTCCACCTCAGCTGGTGCTGAGGTACAGAAGCCACTCGCCACCGTTGTGATAGGCGGTATTATCAGTGCAACCATTCTCACCCTACTTGTTTTGCCGGTTTTGTATTATCTCGTGAACAGGAAGTCCGAACAAAATATTTCATCTACACCTGCTATGATGATCCTGATATTCCTGGTGATAGGTAGTACTGCTCAGATCCAAGCCCAGGAACAGGAATTTTCCCTGGAGTTTGCCACGCAATATGCAATAGAGCATCATCCACTTATCTCTCAATCAGAATTGACTATACAGCGGGAACAAGCCTTGAGAAAAGGAACCTTCCAGTTACCCCCATTACAGGTAATGTATCAATATGGGGAGATTGATGCTCGGGAGAATGATTACTCGCTGAATGTCAGTCAATCCCTGGGATCACTGCTGGAGCATTCCCGGAGGAGAAATTATCAGGATGCAGCCATAGACCTGGCAGAAGCAGAAAGAAACAGGCTGATCCAGCAAGTTCGCTATCAGGTAGCACTAGCCTGGCAGGACTGGCGATACCGCCAGCAACTGACTACGCTATACCTTCGTCAAAGCCGATGGTACGATGAGTTGGCAACCCGAGCTACAGTACAACGGGAAGTAGGAGAGATCGAACCACTAGATTACCGCCTGGTCACGGCACAACAGAATGAAGTAGAACGCAAACTGCTGCAAGCCGGCCTGAAACAGGAACAGGCTGCTTCTGCCCTGAGACGGATTGCCTTCTGGGAGGATGATCTAATACCTTCCGCTGACAGCCTCATCCCACTGGATGATCAACTCATTAATCATGATATGTCTTTGTCATATACACTTATGGCTCCGTACGAAAAATCTGTTTACCTGAATCAACAAGAAATCCAGCTTCAACGTTCGCAATTTTTTCCTTCCATCTCAGTAGGATATTTCATTCAGGAGTTGGAGGATCAAACGGGGCTACAAGGAGTAACACTAGGAGTATCTATCCCCTTGTGGAGGAAACCCATCAAATCGCAAATCCAATCGGCAAGTATTTCTACAGAAATAGCCGAGCGGGAACTAGCCTACCAACAGTATCAGCAGAAATCACTCATGGCACAGGCATGGGAAAATGTGATCAGCTACCGCGAACAGTACAATACACTGGGAACGTCGCAACTTGAACTGGCAAGCGAAGTTCGCAATACCGCACAGACCCAGCTTCAGGCAGGAGAAGTAGATTATTTCCGCTATGTACAAAGTCTGGACAAGGCACTGGAATGGGAATTATCCTACTGGAAACTTTTACATGAATACAATCAATCAATCATCACCCTAAAATATTACCTGGCAAATGAACTATAATATTTTATCATACTTTATGCTCATTGTACTGATGGAAATCATCAGTTGCAATACTCCAACAGCTTCTGAAAGCCCAGAAACTGAAAAAGAAATGACTGTAGAACAAATCGCATTGACAGCGGATCAACTGGAAATGGCTGGTGTGGAAGTGGGAACTGCTGAAAAAAGAGCCTTTGAAGAAGGAATTTCCTGTACAGGAGTCATCGATGTACCTCCACAAAATCTGGCGATCATCTGCGCCCCGATTGGAGGTTTTGTCAAAAAACTGTATCATATCCCTGGTGAATACCTGCGGAAAGGAGATCCAGTAGTCCTGATTGAGCATCCCAATATTATTCAGATGCAGCAGGATTATCTGGTGAGTAAAGGAAAAATGAGCTTTCTGAAAGCTGAATACAAGCGCAAGGAAGATCTCGTTTCCAGAGACGCGACAGCGCGCAGAGCCTTTGAAGAAGCGGAGTCCAACTATTTGGTGGAAATGGCACATCTAAAGGGTATGGAGGCCAAGCTTAATCTTATCGGCATTACACCACAACATCTGGATTCTGCCGGTGTGCAAACTCAAATATTTGTACGGTCCCCCCTAAGTGGATACGTTACAAAAGTTTCCGCCAACACCGGACAATATGTCAACCCTGAAATGGAACTTGTCTCTGTGGTAAATAAACATCACATACATCTTGAACTGGCTGTATTTTCACAGGATGTCGCCAGGGTAAAAAAAGGCCAGAAGATTACATTTCAAATACCAGGAAATCCCGAAACCTACGAAGGAGATGTATATCTGCTTGGGCATCTGGTAGATGAGGAGCGCAAAAGTCTGAGTATTCACGGACATATTAAATTTAATAACTCCAATCACTTTATCCCAGGCACTTATGTACATGCTGTTATCCAAACAGAAGCAGATTCTATCTATGCTGTACCTTCTGGCGCCATCACCCGGCAAGGAGACAATGCATATGTATTTGTCCAAACCGATAGTTCTTTTCAGCGTCGTGAGGCAGAGATTGGAAGGGTTTTTGGCGACTGGATTGAAATTCGAACCATTGAAAATATAGCCATTGACAGCAGAATCGCTGTAAAGGGAGCGTACTATTTGCAGGGAAGTTTGTAAGAAATGTGGACGCAGGTGTGTAATGTCTGAGCTGTTTACTAAGGAGAATGAAGGCACATGCTTGACTAAGCCAGTTCTACTTCCAGTGGTTTGTGTCAATTACTTTCTCTTTAATGTTGCACCATTTAATCCTTTCCTGCCTTTACAGTTGTCACTAATCAACGTAAAAGTAGCTTCATTTCCATTGATACTTACCCGATACATACCTCCGGAGTCCCTTTCGCACTTCATGGGGCCACTGATATCTTTCATGGTCATTTTTCCATCTGCGAATGAATAAGTCCCTGTTACTTCCTTGGAACCATCTGATCCAAAGTCTATGGCATAGGTATTGTCGCTGTCGAATATAATCGTGTAAGACCTTGAGCCAGCCTGAATAATCCAGCTACCTACAATATTAGCATTTGGAATGAACAATGAAAACAGAATAATGCCTGTTGCTAGTATAGATTTCATAATCAAAAGTAATTTAGCATGAGAAAGAAAATTCGATCGTTTCATATAAAATTAACAACACGAATGCGTAAAAAAATGACGATTTTCCTATATTTTACACATTTGCATTTCTAGTAGCCTTATAGGCATCCCAATCAATTGCTGATTATTAACACAGATATTGAAACAGATATTTCACACATATAAACTCAGACTTACCAACCTCAGTCAGGCCAACAGATCCCTGAGGCTAAGTCGCCTCAGCAAGCGCAGAGATATCGATCTGACTCAACTAGCTTTTTTATATCATTATAGTGCAGAAGAACTTCTAGAGCGGATCATAGCTGGTAAATCTGTCACCTTGATCCAGCGGCCAGATCCCAGACATGAGGCCACCAACCTTGCCGATCGCAGACTAAACTATATCTACCGGCAGATACACACCATGTTTGAGGAAGCAGGTACCTACGATTTTTTCCTGGGTTATCCTTTTGTAGAGGGAAAATTTGTAGATGGAACAATTGCAAGATGTCCGGTTTTACTCTTCCCAGTCAGACTTGTCCGCAATCTATCTGGCAAACCTCGATGGAAAGTAACGTACCTCTCCGATGAACCGATAGAATTCAATAAAACCTTTTTTCTAGCTTACGAACAATACCAGCAAGTCAGACTCCCTGATGCATTCTGGGAAGAAGAGATCGAACCGGAAAGCGATATACTTACCTGGACCAATCATTTATACCAAAAGATCCAGCAATATGAGATCGAAATAAATTTCAATTCTCAGCTCTTTGACTGTCAGGTACAGCAATTTCCCGACTATCTCAAGGCGACCATGGAGGCCTTTCCCATAGGTAAGCTTACCTTTAAGCCTCACGCCGTACTGGGGATCTATCCCCAATCGGACTCTGCCCTCCTTCAGGATTACGAACAGATCGAGACCCAACCAGATCAATTTAATACGTCCTGGTTTGGCACCCAAATTTCCCCTACTACAACCATCTATACTTCTGCATCGACTAATCCTTATATCAAGGAAGAGCACAGGTATTTTGTCACGCCTGTAGACCAGTCTCAGGAATACGCCCTGCTCAAAGTCAAAAACGGTCAATCGCTGGTGATTCATGGACCACCCGGAACGGGTAAATCCCAGGTTATCGTCAACCTAATCGCTGACGCCATGGCTCATGGCAAAAACGTATTGCTGGTATCGCAAAAACGCGCTGCGCTAGACGTGGTCTTCAACCGGCTAGAAGCCCTGGGGCTGGGTCGATTTGCCGTCCTAATACACGATTACCGCCAGGATCGCAAGGCGATCTACGAGAAGATTCGCCGCCAGATTGATGACATCGATACCTTTCAGAAGGAGATCAACGATCTCAACATCACCCAGTGGGAGTACAACTACCAGATTACTTCCCGGGAGATCGACCGGATGACCCGCAAATACGATGAGCTCTTTGAAGCACTGACAAAGCCGCTGGACTGCGGCATGACCGCGCATCAACTTTACCTGGCTACTGAAAAAGAAGTGAATGTGCTACCTCTGCAGGCTATCGCCTACGATTGGACCAGAGCTGAACTGGACCTTTTCCTCGATCGACTCCATATATTTGCTGCCTATCAGACCTATCTCCTACCTGAGTACCCCTGGAAAAAACGGCTCTCTTTTCATCGCTATGGCCTGGAAGACAGACAACGGATCGAAGCAGCATTGGAAGCCCTGCCCGGTCAGTTGTCCGAGCTCCACAGGCAGTTTATCCCCCTACACCAAACGCTGAAAGCTGACATTCTGGACCTTCAGCACAATGAGCGTTGTATAGCAGACTATCAAAAGGCTCAGACATATATCTCTGATCTTGAAACCAAGGATCAGTTACTGGATCTTCAGGAAGATAACCGGGAATCAGATGTGGTCAGAAGCATACTGGATGGATTTGATCAGAAAATACATGCATTGGATCGACTTTCCTATCTGGATGAAGGACACTGGCGCATATATGGCACGATCACTAAGCATCTGACCCACTACCGGAAATTGCAGGACAAAGGAATACGCTGGATATCCCTACCTTATCAACGGGCAAGATGGTTTGTCAAAAGGCTGTTGAAGGAACAGGAAGCACCACTGGATGATGTTAATGTAGACATGCTGACTAAAGATTGGGAGAAATTTCGCGCCCTTCACCGTCTGTACGTTGAAGAACACGATCATGCTTTTACCGGAGATTTTCCCTTACTCAATTCTCAATTCGATAAAAAGGCATGGATACAGCAAAAGCGGGAATGCCTAACTGCATATGATTTTTTAAATAAACTGGACTACTTTCCCGGACTGCCTGCTGTATTCCGGTACAAGTTGGGAGGACATGAATGGGAGCAAACACTATCGGTTGTACAAAAACTGGATAGATTCACACAAGATGTATTGCAATTCAGGCAACAATGGATAATATTTCTCCATGCAGATCAAATAGCTCCCATTTTTCAGGCAATCTCCAGTCCTGATCAGATAAGGGATTATCTGATCCATTTGCAGGAGCGTTTTCGAGTGGACTTTGAATTTATTAAGCAGATTGACGTCCTCCTGGCAGATGGCGTGCGTGGTGAAGCCGATGTACTGGACCTGCTAGCCCCCTGGTTTGCTCAATATCCGGAAGTGGATGTATTGTCAAAAAGGGTGAGAGACAGCGTCTACCACTTTTGGCTGGAAAGGGCAGAGCAGATGAATCCTATCCTGGCAGAAGTGAGTACGCGCAACTGGGACCTTCAGGCTACTCAATATGGAGAAAAGGTACAAGAAAGCCGCAAGCGGGTCGTGGAGTTGATTCATCGGCGCATCAAGGAGCGCATCATTGGAATCATCGAATACAACCGGCTAAACAATCCTGTTACCTATCGCAATATTTATCATCAGGTGAGTAAAAAACGTAGGATCTGGGCGGTGAGAAAACTGGTAGCGAAAACCTGGAAAGAAGGACTGAAGGAGTTGGTTCCCTGCTGGATGGCCTCGCCGGAGTCTGCTTCGGCGATTTTCCCGATGGAAAAGGATTTCTTTGACCTGGTGGTATTCGACGAAGCGTCTCAGTGCTTTGTGGAGCGGGCCATACCCCTCATGCTACGAGGCAGGCAGGTAGTAATTGCTGGTGATGGCCAGCAGTTACAGCCTTTGAACCTGTATCAGGTTCGCTATGACGATGCAGAGAGCGAGTATGTAGAGAGCGAAATTGCCCTTGAGGTAGAGAGCATCCTGGATCTAGCCAAAACTTCACTCCAGGAAGTGCGCCTGAACTGGCACTACCGCTCTCAGCAAGCTGCGCTGATCAACTTCTCCAACCATGCCTTCTACGAAGGCAAGCTGCAGGTAGCACCACGTGCGAAGCAGGACACATCCTATATCCCTCCGCTGGAGTGGATCGCTATAGGGGGCCATTGGCGGGACAACCGCAACATGGAGGAAGCGACCGAGGTCGTCCGCCTTATCCTGCGGCTGATTCAGCATCCGGATCAGCCATCAATCGGTATTGTAACCTTCAACTTTCACCAGCAGGAGTTGATCAAGGATCTACTGGAAGCCGAACTAATCGACCTGAACGAAACTGATCCCGAAATGGCCCATAAGCTACAACAGGTAATGTTCCGTACCGGAGATAGCGATTTTCAGGGCATTTTCGTGAAGAACATTGAAAATGTTCAGGGAGATGAACGCGATGTGATCATCTTTTCTGTAGCCTACGGCTACAATGAGCGTGGTACGCTTAGCACACAATTTGGCCTGCTAAGTCAGCAGGGCGGTGAAAACCGCCTCAACGTCGCGATCACACGTGCGCGAAAAAAGATCTACGTGATCTGTAGTTTTCCCCCCAGCGACCTCCAGGTCGAAGGCGCCAAAAACGACGGTCCTCGCCTATTCAAAGCTTATCTGCAATATGTTAAAGCCATCAGCGATGGACGCAAAGCTTACGCCCATCAGCTCCTTGGCAATCAGGATGTGGAGCCTGAGATTTTTAATCAAACAAATCTCATTGCCAGTTTCCTGGCAGATAAAATAAGCCAGAAAGGTTATTGGGTAGAGCAGCATGTGGGCGAAACTTCGTACAAGCTTGACCTAGCGGTCAAGGCTACACGGAATGCTGCAGACTATCTACTGGGCATCGAATGCGAGGGGCCTTACTATTTCAGTGGGGCCACGAGCAAGGAGCGGGAAATCTACCGCCCGGCATTGCTGCGCGCCTTTGGCTGGCGCTTGCACAGGGTCTGGGCTAGGAATTTCTGGCTGGATCCAGCGGGTGAGGTGGAGCGGATTATGAAGCGATTGATGTCTTGACTATGAATTAATAATCAACATTCTAGCTATCAAGTAATATTCGAAATATTGATTTAATTGATAAGACTTACTGGTATAGGGGCAAGATGCTTACACGTGCTAACTACAGTAAGTACTGCGACAATATTATGCATATATTAAGACCGCCCGTTGATCACCTGATAGATATCTACTGACCCCCAGAATTTCTCATGGCGAAATTCTACCCCCCTTGACCCACCACACACTCCATGTAAAGGGAGCAAGATGGCTCCATGAATACTCAAGACACACACGAAAAATGGGTCTATGAAGGGAATAATCTGTATGCTCAGGCGTGGAAGGATTTGGTAACGGTGGGATGAGACGCCCATAGGGCGAGACATGCCGGGACAGTGTCTCTACTGTTTTTGCAAACAATATCTTGTTTGTTGGATTGAATTGCTTTTTGTAAGAAGCAATTTTGTACTATTTTGCTTTGTATATAAATCAAAATTATCATGGAACATCTGATCATTCGGTATGGAGAAAGTATAAGGAGTATCATTCTGTCGTTCGTGGGTGCCTATGGAGTAAGATTGACTTCCGTTAATCCCTAAAATTGTGTGGGGTCCATTGTCCATAGTCAGTTGTCTAATTTAAAAAATCACTTATGCCCGAAAATAAAAGAGAAACGTTATCTGTAGGTCTGCTTGCCTATGGTGTGGTAGCCTTACTCGTCGTAATTGCTGCCTGGCAGTTCATCTTCGATCAAAGCGGTTCCATTGGTACTGCCCCTCCGAAGGTACAACAAGGTACATTGGCGGTATTACCTTTTGCCAACAAAACGGAAGAAGAGAACTTAAACGACTTGGGATATATCGCTGCGGATTGGATTGCAAACGTTCTTCGTGAGACGCGAAGTGAACAAGTAGTATTAGCTGAAGAAGTTCGAAAGCATATTGAAAAAGCGAATCTAAACGGAAAGTCCCGGGCGTTTGCCGATGCTACCCAGTCCAATTATTTTCTCTTAGGGTCTTATGAGATGGAGGAAGATTCCCTGATCATGAGCATGAGATTGATTGGGGCAACCAGCGGAATGAAGATCAATCGTTTTCCTGAATTATCTTCAGGAGTTAAAGATCCTATGAAATTGGTCAGTAATGCTGCGAAGATGATCCAGCAATATTTTGAAGTGGATTCTGCGCAGTTTCAGTCAAAACTACTTTTGGATTATGATACTTATAAGGAGAAAATTAAGATGGATCAAATAGAAAATGATTCCTAAAATTTCTAATCCATTGCATAATGCCCTCAAGGCAGAATTTGTTACAACAAAGC
>CAYXVE010000037.1:15717-53229 GCA_964468435.1 uncultured Bacteroidia bacterium
AAAATTTCTAATCCATTGCATAATGCCCTCAAGGCAGAATTTGTTACAACAAAGCCCTGCCTCAAGAATCATAATCTTTTAAGGATTCATCATAATAAATCTCTATCTCCGCCCAGCCAATTGATTATTGTTTGGAGATACAATTCCTCTTACAAGACTCATATAGCCGATCATCATCTCCTCGAAGCTCTGTTCGCCCCAGTAAACGGGTTTATTCGGTTCTGGATTGTATTTATTCTGGGCAGAGTTGTCAAAGGTTGCTTCGCACAGGATCTTCGATCCTGCAGGAAGTGAGACAGGCTCTTCCAGCTTATAACCGCGTTGCCAGTTGAAATTGTAATTGGGTACGGATAGCAGTAGCTCTTCCGTACCATCGGGATAGATCGCCGTGTATTTCATGCTCTTACCACGGAAGTGCATATGGGGAAACATACTGTAGAGGGTTACTGGCTCGTCGAAATGGTAAGTAGCTTCTACCGGATAGTCTTTGGCATGTGGTGGAATTTCAAATGTTGCATTGTAAGGTCCAATGACCAAATATTCTTGGGTAGCAGGTTTATCCGAAAAATAGATACCTATCTGTGTTGCATCTTTTTCTTCGCGGCCCGTAGGTGTGTAGTGAAGCTGGAATTCAAGTTTCGAGCCAGCAGGCAAATATCTGCCTGATCCTTCGGGGAATACTTCGGGTTCCATACCTGGGGCATAGGTGGCAAACAGCCCTGTAAGCCAACGGCTATCCCTCTCGATGGGTTCTTTATGACCATTCGGATAAATTACCGCTACCAGACAGTGATGTAGTACAGCTCGATTTCCAGGAATTACATCTACAGCTTTTACCCATTTTCCCTCTTTCAACCCTATATCCTGCTCCACATACCTGTAGTCCAGTACGCCAGTAGCTGGAATCAATTGTGTATCCAATTCTACAATGATATCGGGTTCTCCCAATGCCCATGCAATCTCTTGAGGAGGATTTTCTTTCAGAGGATCTTTACCTTTTCCACGGGGAGAACCCGCTTCGATCCAGTGTACAATGGCCTGCCGTTGTTCAGAAGTCAAGGAAATGTCATTCTGATAATCTTTCACATGTGGATCTGCATGCCAGGGCGGCATCCTGCGGGTGCGTATCACTTCACGGATCATAGGCGACCATCCTCTGACTACTTCATAGCTAGTCATAGCCCAGGGAGCGATCCCATTGGGAATATGACACTGCTGACATACGCTCCGCAAAATAGGTGCAATATCTGTAGCATAATCTGGTACATTGGCTGCCAGTTCCTGAGGTTCGGTTAGCGGAACAATACATCCGGGAGACTTCACGCGCTTTTCAGCGATAGGTTCACCTGTGAGAAACGCGTCTATGGCATCTGCCAGATAGCGGTTATCCGCCTCGGGCTTCTGGGTTTCGTAATGTAAACGGTCGTCTACGGGGCCTCTGTAAAGGATCTCCCAGGTTTCGGGATCGACGAGAATGGCTTCTGCAGTTCGCTCTATCTGAAGAGCTTCCGCTACCAGTTGGTCTTCATCTATCAATATGGGAAAATCTATATCAAAGTCCTGGGTTTCCTGGGCAATATTTTCTCTGTTATCCTGTATGTTGGCGTTGATCAGAAAAAATTTGACCCCTTTCTCTTCGTATTCATCTCTCACTTCTTCCAGGGTTGGTAGTGCATTTCTCACGATGGGACAGCCATTGCCATGTGTGTAAAGCACGATAGCTTCCGCATCATCATAGTAATATAAATTGTGAAAATACCCATACTGATCGTAAAGGCCGAAGTTGTCCACATTTGACACTTCCTTGATTTGGTGAGGTGCCCTTTCTTCCTGAGAAGTACGTTCTGAATTACAGGAATAGAACATAACAAAAGGAATCGACAGAATTGTCATCCCCATTCTTTTCAGCAGTCTTGGAAAGTTCATACGGTTTCTTCTTGCATCAATGGATGTATGGTCATTGGAGGGTAAAGATCATAAAAATGAAGGACAAAGCATAATGAGATGACGCTGATTGGACTAATAGAGATCATGTATGCTGATTAAAGCGTACGCTGATACCACTGATGGAATGGATAGATGCAAACCATCTGCAAAAACCAGTTTCAATCAATAATATCAGCGTCAAAAAAATGTATGATTACTTTTCCTCGATCAAATAAGATCCTTCGTGTACACCAAAACCATCAGCGGTATAATAAGCAGCTTTAGGGATATAGCTCTGCGAACCACGGATTGATGCGCATCCCACTTCTCCTGCTACATTGACAGCGACGAATTTGTCATTGAAATCTACGTTGGCTGATCCACCATTGATATCGATGATGCGTTGACAGACAAACTCGCAGGCTTCCTGAGGCGAAAGTCCATCTCTCATTTTTTCTACTAATAAGAAACTACCACAAGTGCGGATGACCTCCTCTCCTCTGCCGGTGGCACCGGCTGCCCCTACGGCATTGTCTACATACAATCCTGCCCCAATGATCGGAGAATCTCCGATACGGCCTGGAATTTTGCCAAAGAGGCCACTAGTGGTCGTAATCCCGGCTACATTACCATCTTTATCGATCCCCAACACATTGATGGTACCTCCGGGACGCTTTTCCAACCCATAATCTCCATCCGCTGGCGGGAACCAGTCATCATTATCACTCAAATTTTCCTTCCAGCGAAGCCAGATCCTACGTGAGCGATCTGTCAGCAGGTTTTCTTCCTTAAAACCATGTGCAATAGCAAATCTTAGTGCTCCTTCTCCCACAAGCATCATATGATCTGTACGCTCCATGACGAGCCTTGCTACAGAGCAGGGAGTCTTGATACGCTCAATACCAGCTACTGAGCCGCAATTGTGGGTAGGACCATACATGATGGATGCATCTAGTGATACAATTCCATCTTCATTGGGAAGTCCTCCGTATCCGACAGATGTATCCTCAGGATCGAGTTCTACTACATTTGCACCTGCTTCCACTGCATCCAGGATGCTTCCAGTATCATTGAGTTTGTCCCAGGCTGGAGTGAGTACTTTTTCCCCCCAGCCTTCGCCACGGCTACACATTACGATGGGAATCTGCCCCTGTACACGCGATCGTGCCTCCTGCGGAAAATCCCTCCATTTGAAACTAAAAAGCGACATACTGGCTCCTGCGCCTAGTACTTTGTGAAGAAAATGTCTACGGTTTTGCATCGTTAGTAGGTTTTTGTCCAAAATATTGAAAAGTCTTTTACTATCCTAACACCGCTGTGCTGCACAATCCCAATTTATCTTGTCTAAACGGTAATTTTCAGTAATTTAGAAAAACGGACTGAATGAATCACTACTTGCTCATATGAAAAAATACATACCTGCAACACCTATCATATTATTCATACTCATCTATTCTTGTAGGGGTCCACAAAATGCAGCAGACGAAGCCGATGCTACAACCCAACCAGATCTGCCTGCCGCAGTAGCAGTATTACCTGTAAAAGCTCCCATCGATGTAGATGGTGAACTGAACGAGGAAATATATACCTATGCGCCGAAATATGAGATGCAAAACAGCCAGACAGGTGAGATCATTGACAACCCCGATTACCTGACACATGTCCAGATTGTCCACGATGATACATATCTATACATTGCATATACCTGTAGGGATCAGGACATCCACAACAAGTTTACAAAACGCGACGAGTACCTCTGGGAAGAGGAAGTTGTGGAGGTATTTATCGATGTAGATGATGTGCCTGATAACTATGTAGAAATTGAAGTTTCGCCCACTAATGTTTTATTTGATAGTTTTATTGTTGATCCAGATGATATTGATGTGCCTGAGACTGCTGCATTCGATTTAGAGGGTATACAGACAGGGGTATATGCAGCGGGAACAGTCAATAATCGAGCAGACCTGGATTCTCTTTGGACAGTGGAAATAGCTGTTCCTTTTGATGAACTGGTGAGTAACTTCTCTCCGCAGGATATTCCCGAATATGAATGGAAAATCAATTTCTACAGACTCAATCGAGACGACTATGGCCCACGTGCTATGGCTTACTCGCCTACCCAGGGCAGTTTTCACCAGCCCAAAAGATTTGTTATGCTCACTTTTTTGCCGGGAACCTATGCTACCTATCAAGTAAATAAAGCTCAGACATCCTTGTCTGTAAATGGAACAGGTGAAGATCCCACCTGGGATCTTGCCGAGACACTGACCAACTTCCGTTTTCCCTGGCAGGAAGTTGCTACCCCTGCTACGAAATTCCGGGCGTTGTGGGATGAGGAGCAACTGTATTTTCAGTTTGTAGTCAAAGACGAGGATGTCGTATTGGTGGAGCGGGAAAATAATAACCGCTCGGTAACGGGTTCAGACCGGGTGGAATTGTTTTTTGCTGCCAATGACATACTAGAACCCTACTATTGTCTGGAGATGGACCCCAGAACCCAAGTATTCGACGCCAGGGGAATGTTGTATCGCAAAATCGATGCTACCTGGAACTGGGAAGGGCTGGAAACCTTTGCCACGATCACTGAAGATGGGTATATTCTAGAAGGAAAGATTCCAATGCAGTCGTTTGACCAGTTGGACCTATGGCAAAATGAGAATAAAACATTACTCAAGACCGGTGTATTCCGGGCAGAATTCAGTCAGGTTGGTGATGAAATCGAGCAAAACTGGATTAGCTGGATACAACCCGATAATCCTACTCCAGATTTTCACATTCCGAGTGCATTTGGGTATTTTAAGTTTATGAAATAGCTTAAATTAATATCAAAATTGCCTTAATACTCTGATAACTTATTCATCACGTCTTCCTCACGTCCTACTGGAGTAACGCTTAGCCTGGTAAGTTGACCGTTCTTCAATGTTGCTTCTACTGTGGTATTGTTGGGAGCATACAACTTGAAATCTACATCCCATTCTTTTGGCCAGGCCGGGAAAAGATAAATTTCATTCCCTTCGTATTGCAATAGCATACGTTGCAGTGCTATCATCGCAACCGAACCATGATCCTGATCCGGAACCCAGTCATAATTGGGGCCCCACATAGTTGGAAAGCGGTATACGGTAGTACTTGCATTAAAATATTCAGTCATTAACTTTGCTGCTTCATCTGTTAACCCTAAGTATGCTGCCTTGATAGAATGTTGCTGCCAGCCTCTGTTTTCTCTGGATACTCGCGCATTAAATGTTCTAATTCCCAATTCGATATTCTCTTTGCCAACGGTAAATTTACGATAGGGAAAAACTGCATATAACTCAGGATTTTCAATGTTTTGCTTCCCGCTGTACTCATAAGCAGGTGCTAATAATTTTTCACCATCTACTTCTCGTATTGGAATTTCAGGCAACTCGGTGATTAGCCGCTTATACTGTTCTCGTTGTGCCTGACTAAGCATCGATTCCGGGAGTTTTAACAGTTCTGTGCAGATTCTATTTATCCCTACGATCTCAACTAATGGATTGACTGCTTTACTATAAGTTTCAAGCGCCATAGCAGGGTCAAACAATATTTTGCCATTATCGTCGCGCTCCCAGTGCTGATCAAAAAAAGTCATCACTTCCCTTATCACCGGAAGGGTAATCTCTTTCAATGTTTTTTCATCTTGGGTAAAAGCATAGTAGTCGAGTGCCATAAGGGAAAACTCAAGTCCACCCTGCCAGTAATAGCGGATAAAAGTATTCACTGTTTTTCCTAATGGCATATCATCAGGCCTGTCGTATCCGTAGTTAGACTCTGCATATGCACCCCAATGACGCATCGTCTCGATGTAGAATGCTCCTTTGTGCCCGTAGTATGTTTTGGTTGCAAACTTACGAATCTCTAAAATATCTCTATACATCTCAAATAGCGGTAGCATAAAATCAAAGTCACCAGCCTCCAGCATAGACCAGTAAGGTAGTCTTGTATTTTGCCACCAATATGGTCCACCCCACTGGCGGTAGTCAGCATCAAAACCCCCAAACCTATTATCCAGATTTTTTGTATCTACCGTGAAAATAGAACCATTGAATTTTATGGGATAATTTCCCCTTCCTGAGCACGCGTTGATGTATCGCTGCAGATTGTAGTTTTTTGAAACATTAGTGACCTTTTCTTGCTCTGCATCATTCTGTGTGCTTACGAAAACACGACTCCTATCCCAAAAATTTCGCCACCAGGCAATGTGGGCAGCTAATCTGTCTTCTCTGGATTCTGATTTAACTTGCCTCACAATATTGTTTATCTCTTTTTCCCAATTATCTAAATTTTTAGTTTGGGCGGTATAAGCAAATACCGAAACGGAGAAATCTGATGCCGGCTCAGTAGTTTCCAATTTTGCTGGAGTTGTTTTTTGCAGCCGATCTGATTGGATTAAGCCTCCAAATGTATTGTGCAGCAAAGGGTCTTTACCTTTCTCAATGTATCCTCCTAGCCCTTGCATAGTAAGGTTGGATTTCCATATGGAGCGTTCATTTCTATGGACCCATATCACGTTTTTATTCACTTCCTCAAGTATGGTGTCTTTTTCAACAATGGCTGATTGTAATCCATATGCCGAATGCAACTCCGGATTATTTTCAGTAATTTCTCTTTGTTCCAGCCGCCAAGGTTCTGTTGTCACCGAAGCTTTTATCTTTTTTTGGCTTTTTACATCAAGCTCTACGACCGGGTGATTAGCATCTACCCAAATATCGATATCTACTTTATCTTCACCTTCTCCGGCTGCAATTTGAATTAAACCATCCTTCAAAATCAATTCCTGCCTAAAAAGTTCTCCCGTTTTAAATGGATTCGGGGAGAGCGATAATCTAGCTTTACCGAGTTTTAGCAAACGTGCATTTTCGCTCCAGGCATCTGTTTTGGAAAGGTAGAATAGTAAGTCCCCGTCTTCTTCTACCCAAAGATTGATCCCAATATCACCATTACCAGCAGGCATAGAACCCAACGAGTTTCTTGAGAATGTTTCCCAAATAACATTGCAATCCTCTATTTTAGTAACTGACCTACTTTTATTCAGCTCATGTAAAATACGCTTAAGTGATTGCTGAGCCATCAATTGGTAGCCTTTCGCTGTCCAATGAAATCTATCCATTTTTGCCAAATACAATTTGTCTTCTACCAATCCATACAGATCGTTTGTGGGGATATTATATTTTTTCATTAAATCATCTACCCATACATTTCGATGCAAAATGGTAGAGTTTATTTCCTTATTTAGTTCTGTTTTATCCTTCTCCGTGACTGGCGTAGTGCTCGCCCATATCAGCTTTGCTCCCTTCGCGTTTTATCTCAATACTTTTACATACTTCTCCAATAGGGGCACGTACTCCTGGTCATCAATCCGTCCTTCCGGCCAACCATGCAACCCAATATTAAATTGAATGACATCGTATAAGCAACTCAACGGTCTACCATCATGATCGCGAGTGGTGTAAAGATGGCTCTTGGCACGGATCTACCTTAGATTCAGATGTATTGTTTGACAAAGAAATGTGCAAGGAAAGATTTGTGATTGAAAAAACCAACGCCTGTATGGATAGCTTTAGAACCTTACTGATCAGACAAGATACTACAATAGCTGGCTAGTGGGTTTGGCATTTTATCGCAGCCACTGTCTGGATGATCAAGCACAAAATTCAGCCTCAAAAAAACCTTAAATGACTTCACCTAAAAAAATTCAAGTAGCGTAGCTGGAAAGAATATGCAAACCGCTATTGGAGTATTTTTTCTTTTGGGGTTGATGTTTGTGAAGGTATGATGAGAAATCTCACTTAGCATTTAACAGCAATTATTTCCTTTCCTTTTAACCAGATTTTTTCCAGCTTTAGTTCGTAACCTTTTTCATTTTCTTCCAATGTTACCAATAGCAAATCGGCACAGAATCCTGTCTTAATGCTTCCTGTTGCTACGTCTGTTTCAACAACAGGGTTGTCCAGTCTCAGTAGCCTGGCAGGATTGCCACTGGCCATTTGGGATACCATGACCAATGCATCCTCTAGCGAATAAGCATCATGCTTGCGATACCAAATCCCAGTCATCTCCCGGGTCAGCCAGTTGAGGACATTTTCAAATCCCTTTTTACTGTGAAGCACACTCCCAAACAGCGTATCCTCCTTATTCGTTACCTGAAGATATTCGCGATTTTCACTCACACTTCCCGGAATGCCACTGAGCGAGAAATGATCGAAATCCTCACAACCATTGACAAACATACTGTCTGTAATGAGTATGATCCTTGATGGCTCCTTTCTTACAAGGGTATCCCTCACATAAGCTGGATGAACGTGATACCCATCTACAATCAGTTCCAGCATGACATCATCCAGTCTGAGCATCGCCTCTTCAGCTCCTCCATCATGGAAGGATTTTGATGAACTTCTACTGGGGCCGTTGAAAAAATGTACCCCTAGTTGAAGACCAGCTTCTACAGCTTCCGAAAATTGATCCGCCTTCGCGCCAGTATGACCCCCAGCGACAACAATACCTTCCTTTTTTAGCAACCGGGTGAGTGCAAGCCCTTTTTTCCCATGCTCAGGAGGAAGGTTAACGATCTTGATACGCCTCCCGGAAGCTTTGTTGAGTTTCTCAAAAACTTCCAGGTCAGCTGGATAGAAAAATTCGGGATTTTGTGCGCCGGCATATTCCGGTAATTTCAAGAAAGTACCCTCCAGATTAATGCCTCCGACCAATCCTGCAATTTCATTACCTGAATATTTTAGATAATAATCAAGCGCCTGAAAGCTCCAGGTCAAATCTTCGATCGAAGCAGCCAGAGAAGTAGGAAAAACTCTGGTAACGCCATGACGCAAATAAAACACAAGAGCTTCTGAGAAGCCTTCTTCAAATGAGTCTGAAGTACGGATAAAAGTATCCTCTTCTGCCTGATAGGCTCCTAGGGAAATATCAAACCCTCTGGCACCATGATTATGTATATCGATAAATCCAGGTAGGAGATATCTACCTTCTGCCTGTATGATCACATCGTCTTCTGACTCAGTGATAAAATCTGCTATTTCTGCAATTTTACCCTGATTAACCAGTACATCGGCCTTGCTCACTTTATTTGATAGGACCACATATACCTGCTTAATGAGTATATTAGGAGATGACTTTCCCCCGGATGTATTTGATTGTAGCATAATGTATGAATTAGCATAGGATCAGAGCTGAAGTACGACCCATGCGATGACGATCAGAATAGCCACAAATACCCAGGCCAGGACAAATCCTAACCAATCCTCTCTGTATTTTGCGCCAAAATCTTTCCAGCTGTCTGCCCGGAACCAGCCGGGAAGATCTGAGAGGATGATTCCTTGCCCATGATCTGTTGCCAGTGAGGATTTCCCCTCCTCACGGTCTGAATGTGAGAGATGCTTGAGACGGTGAAAATAGTGCTCTACCTGATCGCGATCCTCTGGAGGACTCAACAGACTGACAATTATCAGCGTGGCAAATCCTGCAAGCATGGCCCACCCAAATGGTGCTGGCTTCCAGGAATATATTAATTGAAAGCTATCTGTATCTGCATAATTGATGATATAGTAGGAAATATATGCCGCCAGCACAGCTGCAAATGCTCCGTAGCGATTGGCTCGCTTCCACATGATACCCCCAAAAATCATGATGCCCATAAATGCAGCAATTGTTTCAACAAATAGAAACGCCGACAAGACGTTTCTGACGATAAGCGCGAAAAGCACAGCAGCAATAGTCAGCGCCAATCCTGATAACCTTCCCACCCGGAGACATTCTTTGTCAGAAGCGTTGAGGTTCATGTAAGGGACATAAATATCCCGGGTAAACAAAGCTCCCATGTTCACCATATAATTGGAGCACGAAGACATATTGGCAGCAAGTATGCAAGCGATCATTAGGCCGGTAAGACCGGGGGCAAGCAGGATACGGGCAGCATATCCAAATGCGTGTTCGGGATCTGTCAGCTCTACTCCCTGCTGGATCACCAGTGCAGCCACGACCAGACCGGTTAGGGCCCAACCAATGGTTACGAGTCGCTTAACGAAGTTGCCATAAGTCTGACCTACGCGGCCAGCCCGCTCTGTATTTCCCGTGGCAAACATGGACATCATGTGTGGCTGAGCAGTAATACCCACTACCCCATTGAGTGCCAACATGGCAATAGTGAAAGCCCCCAATCCACTCTTTTCATTGTACAAAATGAAAAAATCACTGGGTAGTGCTGCTCTCATGCCATCAAAGCCGCCGATCTCACTGAGTCCTGAGGGGATGAGCATAAATGAAAGCACAATGATCAGGATCGCCTGAATAAATTCAGTGTGTGCCGCAGCGGTTAGCCCTCCAAAGAAACTGTACAGCATGAATGCCACGGTCATACCTATGACAACAGCATTGGAGGAAATAGCTCCTCCACTGGCAACAGATATGACTTTTGCCGCACCCTGAAGCATCACACCTGTAACAAATATAAAGAAGAGAATGGCAAAGATGGCATAAAATAAGCCCATACCTCTTCCATATCTATCTGTGACCATCTCAGCAATGGTTGTTCGTTCACTTCGACGGTACCAAGGGGCCATTAGCCAATAAAAAGGCGTTATAAGCATATTTTTCCATTGATACCATATCGTAGCAAAACCACCAGCAAAGCTAGCTCCAGTCTGAGCTACAGGCATCTCTGCATGGGTTCCAGCCCCAAAAGCCTGCCCCATCATGGTCCACCACCTGAGTTTGCGTCCGCCCAGAAAATATCCCTCGCTCGTGCGCGTGCGTCTGGCGATCCACAGGCCAAAAGCTGTAATTCCTACAAAATAAACAATGATAACCGTAAGGTCTGCTGGATTCATATTCTGGATGCTGAAAAACGGTCTACATACAAGGCACATTGGGCGTGTTCCTGAAGTTTGGAAGCAGGACACATAGGACTTACCTCTCCCCTCACCGTGCAAGCGACAGCTGCAGCCTTACGCTCATCCGGGACTGATACTACAATATGCCTACTCTTAAGTATGTGGTTAACACTCATACTGATTGCCTGAGTGGGTACAGACTCCAGGTCTGGAAACCATCCTTCTCCTATTTGCTGATTCCGGCATGCGTCATCCAGTTCCACAATGATATAGGGATCTTCTATCTCAAAGTCTGCTGGAGGATCATTAAAAGCCAGATGGCCATTTTCCCCTATACCTACCATGGCTATGTCTATGGGATGCGTTGAGATAATCTCATTTAACCGGTCGCATTCTTCCTGAGGATTACCCTGGTCTCCATCTATAAGATAATAGCCCGCCAGTTCACCTACCTTGTCAATAAAGCGTTCTTTGAGATATTTTCTGAAACTAGCAGGATGTGTAATGTCTATACCAATGTATTCATCAAGGTGAAACATCGTCACTTTTTGCCAGGGTATATCCTGCTGAACCAGATTTTTCAACACTTCAAATTGGCTGGTACCTGTTGCAAGAATGATATGGACGTAGTTCTGGGCCTCAATAGACCTTTCAATCAGTTCTGTAGTGCGTTTGGCCGCTGCTTTTCCCAGATCTGCAGGGTTATCAGCTATGTGTATTTGCATGATAGTAGTAGAAAGGATCATTATTTTGCTCAAAATACATTTTTGTGCAGTACATGGCAAGCTGCATACTATTTTCAGTGGGTCTTTAATCATGGAAATCACCCATCAGCATATGCTGGATCGCCGAGATGCGGCTATTTACAAATTACAGGGGCTTTCCTTCCGTCAATAACACACCTGGAAATATGATCTTCAGCTGCCTATATATTCGCTCGAGCAAATCCTGAGTTCAGGTGATCACATCATTGGCATATTACCCTCTGGGATTGATCCCTATGTGCTGTTCAGAAAATATCTGTAAATGGGATATGATCCATATTACATTGCCCTGGCTTTGTAGGTAATAAAATTCCCATTTGATTGGTGGGATTATTATATTGAAGACAAAACCGAATTCATGACTCGTTCAAGTATCAGCATTTTGTTTCATAGCATATTAGGAATGATTGCAGGACTTGGAATAAGTATATCGTCTTGCACTCCAGAACAATCCCCTTCCCAGACTTTAATTCCCCGGGTAGATGGGGAATGGTGGCAGATTGCCGGAAACCCGGATTTGGATACCTTGACCAGCCCGGAGCAACAACCCGTGGACTTTGGTATCTGGCAGGCGGCCGATGGCACCTGGCAGGTGTGGTCTTGCATACGGAAGACCCGGGAAGTGGGTAAGACCCGTCTATTTCATCGTTGGGAGGGGAAACAGCTGACAGATACTATGTGGCGACCCATGGGTATCGCCATGCGTGCCGATAGTAAGCTGGGGGAAGAACCCGGAGGCATGCAAGCCCCCTATGTGATACTGCATGAGGGTAAATATCTGATGTTTTACGGTGACTGGAACCGGATTTGTCTAGCTGAAAGTGACAAGGGGAAAACCTTTTCCAGGGTCTTGAGAGATGGTTCTCCAGCTTTATTTGGTGATACTACTGAGACCAATACCCGTGATGCCATGGTAATAAAAGTAGCGGACAAGTGGCACTGCTACTACACGGCTCATCCCAACCGCATCGGAGCGGTATATATGCGCACATCTAAGGATCTGGTATCCTGGAGTGAATCAAAAAAGGTCGCCTTTGGCGGGCAGGCAGGAAATGACAAATTCTGGTATGCAGAATGCCCTTTTGTCGTTCAGCATCCCAATAGAATGTACTATCACTTTCGCACACAGGCTTATGGCCATGGATTAGCCAATAAAGGCAATAACGTACCTCAGACCAGTATATACCGCTCTCCCGATCCTACCTATTTTGGGATAGAAAATGACCAGTATTTTGTAGGGAGAATGGAAGTGGCTGCACCGGAAATATTCGAATACGGGGGTCAGTGGTATATTGCCGCGTTGATGCCTGATCTGGATGGGATCAGGCTGGCTCGTCTTAAGTGGGTAGAGGAAAAGTGAAGGGCTGCTTATTTGTGTTTGTTATCCACTACCCAATCAAGCATGATCTAGAACGTATAAAAAAGATAGCTCCAGATGAAGTAGAACAAAAATGAGAGAGATCAAACCCTATATTCAGGATGAATTTGGGGTAGAAAGGATGGGATATTGTATTTAAGGATCATCTGGGAGATAATAAATTGGTTCTGGAAGAGATATTACATGAAAACGACTACTACAATAATAACTAGATTATACATAGTTTATCCCACATAAAAATCTGTAGATTAATATAATTTGAACTACTCCAATACTTTCCTTAAATTTTCAGATAAATGATTCCCTAGCAAGTAGTAAAGCTTTCACTTTAGCCTATTGATTCTGTTATGTATCCACCAAAAATTGTCATAACTACTAAGGCAGTATTGAGATTATTGGGAGTAGTACTCCTTGGAGTATTTCTATTGAGTATACTCCCGGGATACATCGTTCAACAAAACCGGTATCACAACTGGCAATTGATGTTTAAAAATAGGCGATACACCAAGGCAAACGATGTAACGCCTTATCCGAGTCATCCTTATATCTTACAAGTTCAAGCGTTTATCGACAAAATGGGAGACATGCCAGAAAGAAACACCAGCACGGTCAATCAAATGATTGATAATAGTCAAGGATTATCTCTGACATTTGAGGGGTTAAGCTTTGGGTCTGGGGTAGACCTCTTTTATCTGTTGTATTGGATGGAGGAATACGAACTTGAGGAAGTATTGCTGAGTCAATGGCGAACTACATTGTTAACCAGAGGTGAAAGTTCAGCACTCACTAAATACTCAACAACGGGGTATAATCTGGGCGATTACGATTATCAGGTCAGCAGTATAGTATACATGGATATGTGTGAGGCATTCCTCAATGTTATTCAATATCGTTTGGCCCAAAAGCAATTTGACGAAGCTATCGAACTTACCGGGCAGATTCGGGAAAGTCTTCAGATACTAGACCCTGACCCCAGGAATTTTATGGGATCACGATCTACTTTTAACAGCATTTTATTGTTGGATATGATCTATCAGAATGCCTGGCTGGTACGCACTTATCCAGACGATTTTCAAAGACTGGAAAAAGTACTGGCAAATGGGATTTACCAGATCAATGATATTGATCCCTCAGAATACCCGCATCCCGAACTGACGTATTTAGATGCTTATATTGTGGGACTCAGTCATTACTATCAAAGACAATACATAACTGCTATTGATCAATTTAGCTTTGCGGAAAACACACTAATCAACACCCCTCTTAAAGAACTGGCCAGGCTAATGCAGGTCAGATCCTATTATCAACAGGCAAATATCACTACCTCCGTAGATTCTATCGAAATGTGGATAGATAAAATGCGACGTGTGAAACAGCGTATCTCTTACGACAATTATGAAAATGATTCGGATTATTATCTGGCACAATTGAACGGCAAACTCCAACAATCAGTACTGGGTCAGGTAGACAAATCCACCCCACCTGGAGAGGGTGGAGTCCCTTCTATTCCAGGAATTCAAGACCGCCCAATTACCCGGCGAGACCTGATTAAGATTCTTCAAGCGATGCTAACCATTCTTCAGGATGAGAACTAAAGATAAATATACCTTGGGATTTGTTGCAGGCGTTTTGGTCCCGTTGGGAGCGCTACTTCCAGTTACAGCAGGTACCATTGATTGGTATCAAGTAGACTTCGTGCTTTACTCCATTAAGCAGAGCTGGCAGGAAATATTATTGCTATTAATTCTGATTGTATTTGTGGTGTATGGTAAAGACCTCTTACGCATTGTACTGTTATTTTTTCAGAAAAACCTGTTTGACTATCTCCCTAAAAAACATCACATATGGGGGAATCTGGGCATAGGAACTATCACAGGAGTATTGCTGGTACTCTTTGTTGCGCAGATATATGAAATCTCAAAGCTCAGGGGGGCATACTACTACAAGTTGCACAGGGATACTTATGAACAGCGGGTATTTCAGCGTATACAAAAGTTGGAATACACAGGATACACGGAAAAAGCGCTAGTATTGTACCAGAAGCTCAGGGGATTCTCATCCTCTGGAGACATCAATAGTCAGTTGATTTCCAAAATCAATCAACTGAAAGTTTCAATGCTTTTGTCAGGGAGATATTATGAACAGTACCGGCAAGCCAATGAGCCTTTAACTCTGCAAAAATTGAAGTGGTTATGGATGGCCCGTTGGCTCAACCCTGAAGATAGCGAAATTGCCTCCTCATTTGAACAACGGATTGAAGCCTTAAGGGATGCAGACCATCATCTAGGGGAGTTCTGGGAGGCAGCAATAGCAGGAGATACCACTATGGTTGGCCAGATTATGGAATCGTATGGATGGTATATCAGTTCGTATCGCCAGCCTGACTGGTTTACTGATAAACCTTTGGTTATCAATAGCCTGATGGAAAAGGTGATGGCTACTACTGATAGTCTTCAGTTATTCGCGGAGATAAGGACTTACTGGGATTGGGGGCATATCCAATCCAGCGTGGATTATCTGGCCAGTCTGGAAAGTGGAAAGCTGTTACAGGAAGATGCTCGGTTTGATAAGAGGGCGTTCCGCCGCTACCGACTGGCTAAAGACGAGTTTAAGATACACCAAGTCGAACCCGGGGATTATATCGCATCTATCGCCAGAAAATACCGTGTATCCAGATCCAAGTTAATTTATGACAACCTACTGGAAGATCCTGATAAAATATATCCAGGAGATCAATTGCTGATACCCGTTCGAGCTTATCAAAAGTATGGATCGCAAGAAAGCTTCCCGGAGGCAGATGGATATAATAGTCCCCAACCTTCTTCATATACATATCCCTCTCCAGGAGCAAACTGAACGATTTTATGGAAAATAAGAAGATTGCAAATTATATAGGATCACTGATCAATTCCGGAGCACTGGGAGAAGCAGGAAATCTGTTGGAAAAGATCTTTGAAAAAAGCGGAGAGGATAAGCTGAAGAATCAAACGCTGCTATTAAGTGCAAGATTTAACCAGTTGAAGCAAAATGAGCTTTCTGGAACTTACCGAGAAACGGAATTAAGTCTTGAGCGAAATAAAATTATCGCGGGTTACATCAACCTAAAGGACGAACTGCTCAGCCTGGAGGAGATAACTTATACATTCGAACAGCGCGATATTCCCGAGTTTCTGGATACAGACTCAGTAATGGAGTATTATCAACAGAGGTTAAAAGGAAAGCGATTCTTTTTTCAAAAAGATTTCTCAAAAGAAAATATGCAGAAGGTGTTGAACACATTTGAGATTTCAATAGAAAATAATCAATTGTTCTACTTTTATTACGATGCCTCCTACTGGTTTGGAAAGCCTATCGGTTTACTACTCGCTAGCAACCGCTTGCAGGCAAAAGAATTGCTTAAGAAAAAGCGCGAGGTACTGATTAGCAACATCGATGAAGATTATATCCAGTTGGAAGAAAGGTGGGGAATATTTAGGGATTTAAGAATTAACCAAACCACTTTTTACAGCTTCGATAATTTAATCAGCCCTACGGAGGCTACCCTAGTGAAAGAATTTCTTCACGATATGGCTCGTTTGGTGTGATGTCTCAAACACTTTTTCTACCTTATCTACCAATATGAATCAGAAACCATATTGGGCGGTTATCATCGCTGCTACTATGGCAGGTGCCAGCGGATTATTTGTCAAATTCATGGAGATGCCAGCCACCTCCATGAGCTTTGTGCGGACATTTCTTCCCACTGTAATATTAGGTGGTGCGATGATGTACAAAAATATCCCTTTTTTCAGAGGCAATTACAAACTCATGCTGGGTGCCTCCACGCTCAATGCCCTAAGGATGTACTTGTTTTTTACTGCATTTATTTTCTCTAGTATAGGAAAAGTCGTACTAATCCTTTTTACCTGGCCTATTTTTGTTTCCCTTTTCAGTGCGATTTTTATAAAAGAAGTGATCACACGCCGCACCATTTTTCTCCTGACATTATCATTTTCAGGAATCGTACTTGTGTATGCCCATGAAGAATTGTCGTTGCAAAGCAGTGATTTTATCGGATTATCGGCTGCCTTAGGTACAGCTATGTGCTATGCTATCACAGTTGTCATATTTAAACGAGAATCTGGTAACTATACCCGCTCGGAAATCATTTTTTATCAAAATCTTGTTGGCGTATTCGTCTATCTACCATTTATACTGTTTACACGTCCCTGGCCCAGCACCCAGGATCTGGTACTGAGCAGCTCTCATGCTATCTTCTTGGGAGTGATAGGGTTTTACTTTTTCTTTTATGGTCTACGCCATCTCAATGCCTCAGTAGCCTCACTTTTAGCCTATGTAGAAATCGTTAGTGCCTTGTTGCTCAGTGCATTTGTGATGAAAGAACCTATTTCTCCCAACATGATAGGGGGAGGTGTGTTGATTGTAGTTTCTTCCCTGTTTATACGTCGTCAAAAGGCCTGAAATCAGTTGCTTTGTAGACTTACTGGAAAAAGCATTTGTAATCATTAAACTAGGAGGATTTAGCAGGAACCTCAGAAAAGAGATCACCAAGAATAAAAAGATATACTTTGTCGATGTCGGGATTCGCAATGCGATACTGGAAAATTTCAATCCTCCAAATCAGCGAGATGATATCGGAGCTTTGTGGGAGAATTTTTTATTAATCGAGCGAATTAAGACCATGAGTAACCAGAGAGAATATGCAAACAGGTATTTCTGGAGAACCTACACAGGCACAGAAATAGATTATGTTGAAGAATACGGCGGCAGATTATATGGTTTTGAGTTTAAATGGGGAAAGCGATCAGCAAGGGTTCCTAGCTCATGGATAGATACATACCCAAATGCCCGTTTTCAGGGAATTAATTCAGATAATTACCTGGACTTTATAGCAGGGAAACTGTAAGACAGCTTATTCTGGTAAAGCAAAACAGTAATAGGTATCTCCAGGCCTGGTTCCGGGTTTTCCTCCTCCTCCCGCGGCAATGACTACATATTGCCTGCCGTCTACCTGGTAAGTAGCGGGCGTAGCATAGCCCCCTGCATCCATTTGGTACTCCCAGAGCAGCGCTCCTGATTTTGCATCATAGGCATGAAAGCGTTCATCCATGGATGCACCGATAAATACGACTCCTCCTGCTGTAATAACCGGCCCCCCCATGTTGAAAGTACCTGTAGGATCTTCGCCCCGGGCTTCCAGTTTAGGATAAGTACCAAGAGGCACTTGCCAGAGAATCTCTCCCTGGTCGAGATCAATGGCGTTGAGTGTTCCCCAGGGACGCTTGTTGACAGGAAAACCCTCTGGATCCCTAAATTCACGGTGTCCGGTGGACATATAGGGAATCGTATGAGTAAAGCTCAGGGTTACTTCATCATGATTCAATGGCTGATCCTTGGCTTCTTCATAGAGGTATGCTACCAGCGCATCCCGTTCGTCCTGCGACAAGGTCGCAAAGGTGGGCATCTGCCCTTTTCCATGGACGAGTACATCATGAATAGCTTCCCTGGGAGTAACCTGAGCAAGTTGTCTAAGCCTTCCCAGAGAAGGAGAATGGGGATTGGTATGATCGCCATGTCCATGGCAATTGGCACAGATAGATCGGAACATATGCGAACCCAATTCATATACGGATATATTATTATCCGGCTGGGCCTCTACCATGGAGATCCATTCAGCTTCATTACTGTTGTTGACATACACAATGCGATTTTTTGGATCATATGCTGCTCCTCCCCAGTCGGTACCCCCATTGAATTGAGGGAGAACGACCGAACCTTCAAAGCTAGGAGGTAAAAATATATTTCCAGTTTGCATTTCCTCCAGGCGTTTTACTACATATGCGTGAGCTTTCGGATTAAGATCCGTAACCTCATCTTCTGTAAAACGTTGTTGAGCATATTTTAGTGATGGTGGTGGAAAAGGCTGTGTAGGCCAGCTTTCCTCTCCAGGAATATCAGACTGTGGTACTGATACTTCCTCTATTGGAAATATAGGTTCTCCTGTTTCGCGATCTAGCACAAAAAGATGGCCCATTTTGGTAGGCTGAGCAACTGCATCAATTAATTGTCCATCTTTTTCTACCTGAACCAGATTGGGAGGGCAGGGAATATCGTAATCCCAGAGATCGTGATGTACAACCTGGTAGTGCCATATACGCTCGCCCGTTTCTGCATTCAATGCAAGTATGCAATTGCCAAACAGATTGGCTCCAACACGATCTCCTCCCCAATGATCATAAGCCGGTGAGCCTGTACCACAAAATACTATCCCTCGCGCTTTATCCAGGGTAAAGCCTCCCCATGCATTAACTCCTCCGATCCGCTGCCATGCATCTTCAGGCCATGTTTCACATCCATATTCTCCCAGATGTGGAATCGTGTGAAAGATCCATTCCATATTACCCGTACGTACGTCATAAGCACGTATATGGCCAGGAGCTACAGGATTAGGCCCTTCTCCCAGCGTAGAACCCAGGATTAAAAGATCTCCGTAAATGATACCCGGCGTTGCGGCAGTCACCCACATAAAGCGTACATCACGCCCCAATCCATCGTGAAGTTTCACTTTTCCAGCTTCTCCGAAACTTTCGATCAACTCTCCGGTTTTAGCATGTACACAGAATAAAAAAGAGCCCCCTACAAATAGTATCCTTTCATCCTCTCCATCGCTCCAATAGGTTACCCCCCGGTTGACACCTCCTGCATCCTGATCCATGAAGGGTTCAAACCGCCATTTTTCTTCTCCATTTGTGGCATTAATCGCTATCAATGAGAGGTTTGGTGAAGTAAGAAACATCGTCCTGTCGATAATAATCGGATTGCATTCAATGGTGGATGAAGCCCTGTCTCGTAGATCTCCAGTTTTGAAGCTCCATGCTACTTCAAGTTGATCGACATTGTTTCGGTTGATCTGATCGAGAGCGGAATACTTGGCTCCAGTGGGGTCGCCGCTGTATACAGACCATGAATTGAAGGTGTTTTTGGGAGAAGTAGTGCAGGATATGGAAATACAAAGCAATAAAAACAGGGAAGCGGATATTTTTATATGATGTATATTCATGTTCAATAAGATTATGGCAGAATTGTAGGATGAATTTAAGAAAATTAAGTGTTGAATCAACTTGAACGATTGGCTGGTACTTTAGAAGAGTAACCTGAAAAGCTTAGGGATATTACAGCATAACGGTATTTTCTTTGTTTAACCAACAAAAACTTTTCTGTATCTTATTGGTATCAATAATAGAGCGTTAAGGGTTGAACAACCAAACTCCTAGCACTTAAAGTTGAGTTACTCAAAATATTAACCTATGCTGTCTCGCCTGCTTATACTAATATTTTTACCCCTAACTTTGGTACACACAGGTTTCTCCCAGGTACCTATGATGCAGGATTTTACGATGATCGGAGATACATACAAGACTCCAGATGGATGCTACAGGCTTACGGATGAGGTAGACTACTCTTCCGGATCGATCTGGTACAAATATCCGGTTGATTTTGCAGAAGCATTTATGATACAGCTATCGATTCGCGCGGGATGTAAGGATGAATCCGGTGCAGATGGGATGGTGCTGGTATTTACTCGCCGCTCCAACCAGCTTGGATATGTAGGTGAAGGGATCGGCTTTGCAGGCATGGTACCATCAGTGGGTATAGAGATCGACACCTGGCGAAATTACCATCTTAACGATCCCGCTGAGGATCATATTGCCATTATGGCCAATGGCCGTGTCGGCCATCGCAATGATCTTGCCGGTCCCAATAAAATCGTAAACATCGAAGACTGCTATCGCCATAGCCTGGTGATCATTTGGCGACCTGAGACTCAGACCCTATCTGTAGAGATCGATACTCAGGAAGTAATTTCTGCAAGCGGCGATATAGTCGGTGGCATTTTCGGTGGCAATAGTCAGGTATATTGGGGTGTAACCGCGGCAACAGGGCGATATAACAACCTTCACGAGGTATGCTTTGATAGCCTTGTCAAACTGGAAAAACAACAAGTGATTCCCTACAGGCTTGATGCATTGCCAAAGGATATAGCCGTTAATGTCAATTAAACGTATAATACTTTCTCAAAAGTCAATCGCTTCGAAGTATGTAATAAAATTAAATATCTTCCCTAGTAAACATAAAGATTATTGATTTTTTACGAACTGGCATTGCAGTATATAGAGAATAGTATAGACAAAAAAAACCGATTGGGAAACTTCCTCACATCTCCTAAATTAATTTTTGGCTAGCTCCTGCGAGAATAATTAGGAGCCTCCTTGATGATCTGTACATCGTGTGGATGGCTTTCGATCAGACCTGCCTGGGAAATCTTAACAAGCTTTTTACTTCTTAACTCAGCAATGCTTCCTGATCCACTGTATCCCATGCCAGCCCTTAGACCACCCTCCATCTGGTAGAGTACTTCTGTCACATTACCCTTGTATGCTACCCGGCCTACGATACCTTCTGGGACGAGTTTTTTGATATCTGCCTCCACATCCTGGAAATAACGGTCTTTACTCCCATCTTTCATGGCTTCTATCGAACCCATTCCACGATAAGTTTTAAATTTCCTACCTTCGTATAAGATGGTTTCTCCAGGACTTTCGTCAGTACCGGCTAGCAAGCCTCCAATCATCACCGAGCTGGCTCCAGCTACCAAAGCCTTGACCAAGTCGCCCGAATACTTGATTCCCCCATCTGCTATGATGGGTATTCCCAACGATTCTGCAGCTTTTACAGCTTCAATGACAGCTGTCAATTGAGGCATTCCCACGCCTGCAATTACCCGTGTGGTACAAATACTTCCAGGGCCAACCCCTACTTTTACGGCATCTACTCCTGCTTCAATGAGTGCCTGTGTACCTCCGTAGGTTGCTACATTACCACCGATCAATTGGATGTAGGGGAACTTCTCGCGAACAGCCTTGATAGTTCGTAACACCCCAGCAGAATGACCATGCGCCGTATCTACCGTAATTACATCCACACCTGCCTTGGTAAGTGCCTCAATACGTTCCATTGTATCTGCAGAAACACCCACTGCTGCACCAACTCTCAATCGCCCAAGTTCATCTTTGCAGGCTTTGGGGAAAGTCTGCTTTTTGATGATGTCCCGATAAGTAATCAGGCCAATGATCTTGAATTCCTGATCTACGACGGGGAGTTTTTCAATTTTGTACTTTCTGAGAATCTCTTCTGCTTCTTCCAGGGTTGTTCCCTCAGGAGCAGTAATGAGATTCTCGCGTGTCATCAGCTCGCTAACCTTCCTATTGTCTGGTACCTGAAAACGAAGATCGCGGTTAGTCAGTATACCTACTAATTTTCCGGTTTTATCCTGAATAGGAATACCTCCAATGCGGTTTTCACGCATAATCTGTTCTGCACGCGCTAAGGTATCACTTTCCCGAAGAGTGATCGGATCCACGATCATCCCACTTTCCGAGCGCTTGACCCGTCTGACCTCTTCTGCCTGCTTCTCGATCGACATATTTTTATGAATAATGCCCATTCCACCATTCGCGGCCATGGCTATAGCCATGCGATGCTCTGTGACAGTATCCATCGCAGCGCTGAGTATCGGAAGATTAAGCTTAATGTCTCTGGTCAGGTAAGTCCCGGTGTCCACATCCCGCGGTAATACCTCTGAGTACTCCGGGATCAGTAGTACATCGTCGTAAGTAAGTCCTTCGAGGACAACGGTTTCGCCTGTAACATCTCCGTTTACGGAGCTTTGCTGGGCTAAATAGTGATTTGATATCATGACAAATACCTAATTAGGAATATTTGTCAAACAAAGATACAACGAATATTGTTGGCGGACAAATTAGCTAGTAGGGTTAATAGCTTGAATTCAAATTTATTCTCTTTGATGAATAATGATTAATATTGTGTAGTTAAGACCCAATCATAGATGACAGACTATCATTAACTATTTAACAATACACCAATTCTTCAATATCTCAATCCAACAATATTTACAAAGCATGCAATACCGGATAGAAAAAGACACCATGGGGGAAATAGAGGTACCCGCAGACAAATACTGGGGCGCGCAGACACAGCGATCGCTGCAAAACTTCAGAATTGGTGACCAGAAAATGCCTATACAAGTAATTCGCGCTTTTGCAATACTGAAAAAGGCGGCAGCGCTGACCAATGCTGAGTTGACGGATTTTCCAGAGGAGAAAGCCAAGGTGATCAGTCAGGTCTGTGATGAGATCCTCAATGGAAAGCTGGATGATCACTTCCCATTGGTTGTCTGGCAGACGGGATCGGGCACACAATCTAACATGAATGTGAATGAGGTAATTTCCAACCGCGCCATCGAGTTAATGGGAGGTGAGATCGGCTCCAAGACTCCGGTTCACCCTAATGACGACGTCAATAAATCCCAGTCTTCTAACGATACCTTTCCCACGGCGATGCATATCGCCGGATATACTTATATCGTAGAATCGATGATCCCCAAAATCCAGATGCTGCTTAAGACGCTGGAATTTAAAGCACAAGATTTTGCAGAAGTGGTGAAGATTGGTCGGACACACCTCATGGACGCAACTCCCCTTACACTGGGTCAGGAATTTTCAGGCTACGCGACACAGTTAAAAAAGGGGCTGGAAAATGTACACGATAGCCTGAAGCATCTGGCAGAATTGGCACTCGGAGGTACCGCTGTAGGTACAGGGCTAAATACGCCAGCGGGATATCCGGAACGGGTAGCGCAGATGATCGCCGAACTTACAGATCATCCGTTTGCCAGTGCGGAGAATAAATTCGAAGCCCTCTCTGCACAGGATGCAATTGTGGAGGCCTCTGCAGCGCTAAAGCGCTTGGCTGTCAGCCTGATGACTATCGGCAACAACATCCGCCTGCTGGCCTCAGGCCCGCGTTGTGGCATCGGCGAGATCATCATCCCAGCAAATGAACCCGGCTCATCGATCATGCCCGGCAAAGTAAACCCTACGCAGGCTGAAGCCCTGACAATGGTTTGTGCACAAGTGATCGGCAACGATACTGCCATATCTGTCGCCGGATCTCACGGTCATTTCCAACTAAATGTGTTTAAACCCATGATGATCTATAATTTGCTGATGTCAGCACAGATCCTTGGCGACGCATGCAAATCCTTCAACAACAATCTGGCTGTGGGTATAGAACCCAACTTTACACGGATCAAAGAACAACTCAACAACTCGCTCATGCTGGTAACGGCTCTTAACACCCGTATCGGTTATGACAATGCAGCTAAGATTGCCAAGACGGCTTATGCTGAAAATACGACGCTAAAACAAGCTGCTATTAAACTTGGTATCCTGAACGAAGAAGAATTTGACCGCTATGTGCGGCCTGAGGATATGATATGATATCTCATGGATACTTGTCCCTCAGAGAGTAGTACTCTTATTTCCTTCAGAGGGTGCAATACTTTGGGGTAGCTCGTGGAAAGGAAGTGCAAATTCCCGGCTAATTTTTTCTAGGAGTTCATTTGATCTTTTTTCCTACACGATCTTTCATCGAAATTGCAACCCAGAGGGCTTTTATCCAGTTTAATGTATGTTAAGCCGATTGTTTTTGCTATCTTATTATATAATATCGGGAAAACCTCTTTAGGTTCTTTATAGTTAAAATTTGACAATTATGAAGTGCCCAGTATATTTTATTAAGTCCTGAATGCCAAGATGAAGAACTTTAGAATTATCCTCTTTTACGAAATACTTGCCTTACTGATACTAGTTAGGACAGCATCAGCACAGATTCCACGTCCAGTCAATGATTTCCGTAACTGGGAATATGTTTCCTCAGAGTTTTTTGATGTTTACTATCCCATAGGTAATGAAGCCCAGGCGAAAACTGTCGCACAGTATGCAGAAAGAGCCCGGCTCGAACTGGTGGAGTTGTACGACTTCCGCGCAGATCTTCGCTACTCACTTGTATATGCCAACAGCGCATTTGAAATACTGAATTCCAACGTCAACCTGGAGAAAGAACAGTATGATCCGGGAATTTTCACCCTACCACGCCGCATGGCCTATACCATACATCCAGGAAATAGCAAAGGGTTATATGATGAGGTGAAAAAGAAAGTTTCAGATCTCATTTTAGAGGAATTTGCCTATGGTAGCCGTTTGAGTAGTGCTATTCAAAGCCAGATTCTCCTCAACAACCCGAACTGGTTCTGGCAAGGCCTGTCCGAATATGTATCATCTGGCTGGATCTTTGAAGATGAAATGTGGATAAGCAGTGTACGTAATGAAGATATACTTGAACTTGCACTGGAGGGTAATGAAAAGATTAGCAGGACATTAAAAAAATCTGTCTGGCACTACATCGCTCAGGAATACGGTGAAGAAAAAATATCGGAAATCATCTATCTGGTTAATGTATCTAATTCTATAGAATCTGGAATTATTTCCGTATTGGGAATTCAGATAGGTACTTTCTCCGAAAGATGGCGTGAGTATGTCAAAGATCTAGCAGATCTCAATGCTTCTGGAAGAACAGGAGTTAACGATATATCTGGCATTGAGGAAATCGAACTCAGGAAAGGATTTAGTCTTACAGATTTTGATTATAATGAATCTACCAATAGACTAGCCTTGCAACTCAATAAAGATGGATTGCATCAGGTGTACATTTATGATCCTGAATCTGGAAACTTTGAGTCTTTGCCAATTCAGTCAGGATATGCTGCTGATGGTACCGCGCACGTAAAATTCATACTTCCTATTGCTTGGGATAAGACAGGTGAACGCCTTGCTGCGGTTCAGTACAAGGGGAAAGCGTTGTATATTTCCATTTACGACTTTGCAACCCAGGAAATCTCCAGGATTCCTGTGACGGATCCTGTTCAATGGATCACTGAGCTAAGTTGGTCGCAAGATGGAAGTTCTATCGCATTCTCAGCCCTGGATGGGGATGGTGTGGACATTTATCTGATGGATGTAGAACAGCAAGGAATTATACCTGTCACAGATGATCCCTACGATAACCTCCATCCTGCCTGGAGTACTGACGACAAGTACTTATTTTTTACGTCCAACAGAGAGCCCCAAAATCAGGAGGTATCACGTGAAGAATTGGCGGATGCATTGATCGACAGCCACGAAGACTTGTTTATGCTTGAAATGACCAGGGAAAATGGCGAATTAACACGTCTTACCAATACTCCTACAATCGATGAAAGTCAACCTCACCCCATCAGCAGCTTTGAAATAGGGTATTTATCTAATTCCTGTGGTATCAATAATTTATATAGGCTAAATGTATTTCTGCGTGAATTTGAACCCCTGACAAACCTGGGTAAGAGTATAAACCAATGGTCCGGCTCTGAACGGAAAGCGTATATAGCGAGTCCAGAAAAAGGATATCTGAAAATAGTTAGTGCCAACCTGAGTGCATTGACTGTGCCAAGGATGCCCGAAACTACCTTGTTAAGGGAGAATTTTGACCTTGCTTTCCAGGCGAAAAGAAACAGAGAGCGCAAAGCAAAACAGCAATCTCAACCCAAGAAAGAAGAACCACAAAGACCTGGGCCTCAGAAACAGGTGAGAGACAGCATAGAGGAAAAGTTAGATGAACGGGTAAGGTACTACTTATTTGATGAAGGAGATGAATATGAGGTACCAAAACCCGATCGAAGACCTGCATTCACCCCTGGTACAAGTCCCATATCGGCCTTTAGAAGAAGGGAATTACCCAAATTGAATGAAATTATCGTGGAAGATGGTGCTCCGGCTCGTTCCAGATGGTCCTCTGACTACATTGGATGGGGAATCTACTACGACCCTATCGCCAAGTTTGGCGTGGATATGAAACTCGGTTTTTCCGATCTACTCAACAAGCATAGGCTCGATGCTTTTGTGCGCCCTTATATCAACCTGAAAAACTGGGAAGGTGCCATTCGCTACAGCTATCTACCACACAGAATAAATTTTTACAGTGAAGTAACCACCAGAAGCCGGAGATTTAGACAGGAAAGTGTATTTTTTCCCCAGGATTCTTTAATCTTCCGCTTCGATCAGTTTCAGGCCAGGCTCGGAGCTATTTATCCGATTACTTCCAAACTGGCCGTAGAAGCCTCAGCAGGATATTTTCGCCTCAACCGTATAGATCAAAAGCTACTCAGACCTGTATTACAGGATAGTACAGATGATGCGATCAGAGCCAACTTCAGGCTCTACTATAACAACGTCAAGTCTGTAGAAGGATATCCCTACAGCGGTTTTGCTGCTGATCTAGGGTTCAATAGCTACTATTCCATGAGCCGGTCTGAAACCGCGCTAAATATTGCATCGATGCAATTGAGATACTACTGGGAAATACATCGCAAAATAGTTCTTGCTGTAAGACTCAATTCTTCTGTAACCCTGTTTGACGATATCAAACAATGTAATTTTGTGGGCGAGGGCGGTACAACCTCAGCTGCTTCCAGATGCCTGTACTACCTGGGAGGCGTAGATAACCGCTTCCTAACTCTTTCCTTTGAAAGGGATAATGAACTGAGTATTACAGGGAATCCCATTAATCTCGACCTTTATGGATTTAATTTTCAGGAATTTGTTACACCGGTTAGAGGCTTCTGGTTTAATTCCCGTGCGGGTAATAAATACGTTTTGGGAAATTTTGAATTGCGTGTGCCCGTCTCTCGCCTGTTGACAAGCACACTAAATTCTGGACCACTCTATAACGTAGAACTCATACCCTTCTTTGATGTAGGTACGGTATGGTCAGAGGGAAATCCATTTACCCAGAAAAATCCTACAGACACCCGTATCGTAGGCAGTTCACCTGTTACAGTAGAGCTCAAAACACTTAAAAGTCCTTTCCTATTTACCGTAGGATCTGGGGTCAGGGCTAACCTGATTGGTTACTCGATCCGGATCGACATGGCATGGGGAATTGAAGACAATAATTTGCAAAAACCTATGCTAAATGTGTCTTTTGGGAAGAACTTCTAGTACTAAGAAGATCTTAACACGTAGCTTAACTTAGCATATATTGAAGCTATCTGTGGTAAAATGAGTCCCTAGTCAAAGTCTGGCCTGAATACTAGTTTGTCTTCCTTCTTACATATGATTCATTTTGAGTAAACATTTAACATATGAGGAAAACATACCAGTGAAATAATCGTAAGATCTCAGGTAACGAAATAAACGTTTTATCTAAACAAAACTCTCACAAAATGAAAAGATTTTTTGTATTAACCTTAGTATTACTACTTGTAGCTGCAGTAAACATGCAAGCCCAGGAAATGCCAGAATTGGATAAGAGTCCGGCTGATATTGCTTATTTCCCTGGCGTTGGTGAAAGAAATATCCAGGTAGTTTATAGTCGTCCTCAAAAGAATGGACGTGAAATTTTTGGCGCACTGATACCGTATGATAAAATGTGGAGAACCGGTGCCAATGAAGCAACCATGGTCATGCTAGCTGAAGATGCAACTGTAGGTGGCAAATCTATCGAAGCAGGAACATATGCTCTATTTACGATACCTGGAGAAGGTGAGTGGACCGTTGTATTCAACAGTCAGGCAAGCCAGTGGGGAAATTACAACTATGACGAAAGCAAAGACGTAATTCGTTTTACAGTACCCGCTCAGAAGACTTCATCCATGGTTGAAGCTTTTACCATTGCATTCAAAGAGGTAGAGGGTGGTGCACACATGATATTGGCATGGGATAATACAATGGTAGAAATCCCTGTAATGTTATAGACATTTAGCGTATTAAGATTTCTTAAAAAAAAATTCATTAATAAAACAAGACTCATGAGTTATGATAGACTCATGAGTTTTTTTATAATACGGATGACGGTTCGCGGTGCATATCCACATGATCGATGCCATCCCAAGAATAAACTTCAGAGATAGTTTTGAATCCTAAATCATGGTAAAACTTTTCCAGGTATAGCTGAGCAGCAAGTTTGATAGGTGGATTATGGTGATGTATCTTGAGAAAATTCATTCCTTGTTTCATCAAGGCTACACCCAGTCCCTTTTTTCGATACTTTGCGCCAACAGCTACCCTCCCGATAGAAGCATATGCTTCGTCATACACTCCCGGTGGAAAAACCCGGCAATAAGCTGCCAGTTCAACGTCCATATAACCTAAGATATGTATGCTTTGGTTGTCCTTACCATCAATTTCTTCATAAGGACAATTTTGCTCCACGACAAAAATATCTACCCTAAGTTTCAAAACATCATATAACTCCTGAGTAGAAAGTTCATGAAAAGATTTCGTATGCCATTTCATGTGAGATAAAATAAAAAAATCCCTGCTATAATTTAGCAGGGATTCTTAAATAACACTTTCTTATCCCTAGATTAGTTTTTAGATGGAGGAAGTATCACTTTGTCAATAACGTGAACTACTCCATTAGATGCCTCAATATCAGCTTTCACAACATTAGCATCGTTAATCTTTACTCCATCTCCCAGATCAACCTTAACTTTAGATCCTTGTACAGTTTCTGCCATCTGTCCATCTTTTAGGTCAGTAGACATTACCTTAGCAGGTACTACGTGATAAGTAAGTACTGCTACCAGTTGGTCTTTGTTCTCAGGCTTGAGTAAGTCTTCCAATGTACCTTTTGGCAGTGCAGCAAATGCTTCATTAGTAGGAGCGAAAACGGTGAAAGGTCCATCACTCTTAAGTGTTTCGACCAATCCACCCGCCTTGACAGCTTCTACCAGCGTAGATAAGATGTCAGTCTCCACAGCCAAGTCTACAATGTCTTTGTCTTGAGCTTGAGTACGTATTGCTAAAAACATAGCAACCATTGTCATAGCGGTGAATAATACCATAGTTTTTTTCATTGAATTAATTTTATATTATGTCCTATTAAGAACCAATAGTAAAACATGGATAGATAGTATTTGTTCCCGATAGGATTTTTTTTTACACTGCCAAAGTTCTGCCGGGTGTAAGTAAAGTTCCATTTTTGTATGTAACCTTTTTCAAACTTATACATGTTGAATCTTTTCTAAGATTTACTAAAATGGCATGCAAGGTTTTTCTTGTTTTAAAAAAAAATATATGAGTGGGTGTACAAATTAAAGCAGGATCTTTTGCTTTCTAATCGTTGAAGTTTAACACAAGGTTTATTTTTAAATTCAAATTTTGATCTATCAAATAGACTAAACATTGCTGGGTATATCCTATACTATCAACGAGATTGCAGCGTATTCACTGGCCAGAGACTTACATCAGGGAGATATACATCAAAATGCGCTTCACTATGTATCTTTTGATACCAGAACTATACAGTACGGCCCCAAAACAATCTTTGTAGCACTTGCTACTGAAAACAGAGATGGGCATGATTTTATTCATGATGCGCTACAAAAAGGGGTAAAAAATTTCATTGTCGATCGCCCTATCCACTATCCAGGTATTAATTATGTGCTTGTACCCAATACATTGGATGCCTTACAACTCTGGGCACTGAATCACCGCAGCCGTATTCGCTATCCTATTGTAGGTATTACAGGGAGCAACGGTAAAACCACTGTGAAAGAATGGCTATCTACCTTGCTGGAATGGGAATATGATCTCATGAAAAGTCCCCTGAGCTATAACAGCCAGATAGGAGTCCCCATTTCCCTGTTGAGATTGCGGCCAGATGCAGAATTGGGAATCATAGAGGCAGGTATTTCCCGTCCTGGTGAAATAGAGCTTCTGGCTCAGCTCATACAGCCACAAATGGGTATTTTGACACATATGGGTGATGCACATGCTTTTGGATTTGGTAGCCTTGTAGAAAAACTTGAAGAGAAATGTAAGCTCTTTGAAAATGCAGATATTCTACTGGCTGGATCTGGTCAATCCTGGGTGAAAGGATACCTTGATCATTACTTTACCAATGTAAAATATGTGGGAACCAGGGAAGATGATCTAATCCGGATGATTCGATCAGACTTCCAACATAGTGGCTGTAAGATTGTATTGAATGAATCAAATAACAATCACGAACTCACCCTGAACATCAGTGATCAGGCTTCTCAGGAAAATGCTCTACTGGCAATACTGGCTGCAAGAACCCTAGGGGTATCCTGGGATTCTATCAGGCAACATGCAACAGGCGTTTTCCCTATCAGCATGCGTACAGAGCTCATCACTGATAATCCAGAAATTACCCTGATCAATGATAGTTATAACTCCGATATTGAATCTATACAAAATAGTTTTCAGCTTCTGAATAACATTTCTGTACAACCGGGAAGGAAAGTCATCTTGACGGACATGCTACACCAAGGGACAAAATCATTTGAAAAACACAGAGAAGTTTACCAGATGGCTTCTAGATTGTTTGGACAACATAACGTATACACAATCGGACCAACCTTTAAAAGAGTCTCCGGTTTTCAGAACTATCCCAATCCAGCGTCCCTTATCCAAGGTGTGAGTTATCAACAATTTACCCAACATACAGTATTACTCAAAGGCGCGAGAGCCTTTGGACTTGAACAACTTATACCTTTTTTCAATCACAAGCGAAACGCCACTTACCTGGAGATCGATCTCAATAAACTCGTTAGCAATTACAGGGTTTTGAAATCCTATGTAGCGGAAGGCACTAAAACCATGTGTGTTGTAAAGGCTTCATCTTATGGTAGTGGGACCTGGGAAATTGCCAGAGAGCTTGAAAATGAAGGAGTTACCTATCTAGCAATTGCTTACACTTCTGAAGGTGTAGACCTGAGAAATGCCCGGATACAGCTCCCTATCATGGTCATGAACCCCGATATTGATAGCATTTCCGCGCTTATACAATACGACCTCGAACCCGAAGTAGCCAATATGGCGTTTCTTAGGAGATATCTTCAACAGGCACGTCTGGCAGATCTACCTTCTTATAAAGTACACCTCAAATTGGAAACTGGCATGGGAAGGTTGGGATTTGTAGCAGAAGAACTGCCCAGCTTGTGTAGCTTCCTGGCCAGCGATCCTCACTTTAAAGTAATCTCCGCAATGTCTCACTTTGCAGCAGCAGATGATCCTAAATCAGATGATTTCACCCACCAACAGGTACAATCTTTCTTATCTATGTATGCATATCTACAAAGGGAGCTGGGGATATCTCCCTTCAGACATGTCCTAAATTCCAAAGGAATCTTGAGATTTCCCCAATATGCATTTGAAATGGTTCGTATGGGCGCAGGGTTATACGGGATTAATACTACAGGCACTGAGGCTCCTTTGGAAGAAATAGGCAGTCTGCTAAGTACCATCTCACAGATTCGTACTTACCCCCCTCAAACCAGTATCGGATATGGCAGATCTCAATATACAGATCAGCCTACACGTATAGCAACTGTTGCATTAGGATATGCCGATGGTGTTCCCCGCAACCTGAGTAATGGCAAGTATTGTTTTATAGTGAGAGGAAAAAAAGCTCCCATATTTGGGAAAGTGTGTATGGATATGACTATGATCGATATCACAGACATACCTGAAGCAGAAACAGGAGATGAAGTGCTCGTATTTGGATCACAAGACCAGGCAAAACACTCTGTAGAGGAGATGGCTCAAAAGGCTCAAACTATCCCTTACGAAATTCTGGTTAGAATAGGATCCCGCGTAAGAAGAATCTATACCAAATAAGCAAAAACACATGTTTACTAAATTTCATCTCAGACATTTGTTCACAGTAATTATCGTTCTATACAGTATGGTATCCTGCCAGACGACACAACAAATGAAAAAGCCAACCAACCCACCATTTGAAAGCCCAATCAAGCAGTTTGTTGAAAAAAAGCTTGGGACAGATGTCAAGTATCTGTTTAATGATGACAGCACATTTATGGCTTGCTATACTTCAGCCCAGTATGATCCTTCTAGACCCTTTCCGCTAGTACATTACATACTGCTTGATACCTCTTCTCGGGAAGTACTCATGGAAGATAAAACAGAAGGGCTACGTCTTGAATGGTTGAACAAATACCAATTACAAATCTGGCAACCTTCCAGAATAGCGGATGGAAACCATACCGACATTTACGATGTCAGATATCAAACTTTCATCCGCGAGTAAGAGTTGGTATAAAACAGACTGTATTTCCCAAAAATATTTCCTTAAATATATTCCATGAATATAATAAAACCAATTTCAATAGTTTTCCTTTTTCTTCTTACCGGACTCACCTTATTTAATCACTTCCATTCCATAAAGGTAGAGCGTGATCAACAAAAATCGCTTCCAGCATGGATTCATAAGAATTTTGTCAATCATCCTTTGAAAATGGATAAATATGACGCTCCTGAGATGTATGCCAGACTCTACAATCGCATCAAAACCGGCTATCATGAGTCAGAGCCTAATTATGGTTTAAATTATAAGATGAATGCACTGGAACGAGCTATCAGACGGGGCACTGCTTCCATCAGGAGCAGATCTATCACTTTCAAGGAACGCGGTCCTTCCAATGTCCCTGGTAGAACGCGGGCAGTACTAGCTGATCCGCAAGATCCTGACAATATCTGGTATGCTGCATCTGTGGGAGGAGGAATATGGAAAACCAACAATGCAGGTGGATCCTGGCGTCACCTCACCCCCAATATTCCCAATCTGTGGGTAAACGCTCTGGCAATGGCTCCCTCCAATCCCAATATTATGTATGCCGGCACTGGTGAGCAAGGGTTTACTGTACAGGTGGCTAATGGGGATGGAATGTATAAATCCATTGACCGGGGTGAGACCTGGGAACAACTTCCCAACACCGTCAATAATCCCATCTTTCAGACTATAACCCGTATTATTGTACATCCGGAAAATGAAAACATTGTGCTAGCAAGTGCGCGTAGTGATGTAAACTTTCGGGGGGATACAGCTTCCTTTTTCAGTTCGGGCATCTTCAAAAGTGTTGATGGAGGCAGCAACTGGACACTGGTATATGAAGTGAATAATTCTGTTCAGCAGCTGTTACCCAATCCCAACAATTTCAATGAGATATATGCAACCATACTCAACCAGGGCGTGATCAAATCCACTGATATGGGAGAACGTTGGGAACCTGCTACCAAAGGGCTTCCCAGAAATGAAGGGAGGACTGAGATTACCATATCTACCCAAGATCCTCAAATCCTGTATGCATGCGTCAGTACCTTTAGAGAGTCGCTTACCTTCAATCGCTTTGTCAATGGAGACGTGTACTATACAGAAAATGGTGGAAAGCAGTGGAGTCTTTTACTCCCGGAAAATAATGGCCCGGACTATAGCCTACTCAACGGACAAGGAAACTATAACAATACCATTCTTGTACATCCTTTCGATGACTCTACCATCTATCTGGGAGGCGTAGATATGTGGAAAATCCGCCTTTCTACTCAGCCTGACTCCATCATAGATACTGTAATATTTGAACCAAATGGTACTGAGCGATTTATCGACATCGGTCGGAGCGTTCTGCGAGGAGATCCTTTCGACACATTGGGTATAAATTCTCTCAATTCTGTTGAAATACGATTTGGGCCGGGAGTATCTCAATTTGCCCATCGCTATACCGATCCACTGGGAGGCGTGTTTCCTCCTACTTCCAGTACTGAATATCGCGATTTTGTGAGAGTGCCATTTCAGATATGGAATATTGAAAACAACCGTCAGCTACATGTGTCATTCCTGGATGTGAATAATGACAGCAGTTATACGGTGGGAACCAATATTTTCAATACCGATATCATTTTTATTAATCATGACAGATACGAGGCCCTACCCAACCGGGTATTATCACAAACAGATGGATTACTGGCAAATACTTTATACGCATTTTTCCCTTCTCTTCCCCCTTCCAAAAACTGGAATCCTAATAATCTACCCGAATCCAAGATTCGTATTGCTGTAGAACCTTACCGGATCAAAAAACGGACTACCCAAGTCATGGTAGACAGTCGTAGTCAGGTTCAGGGAGATAACCGCAATAGAAACCGATGGAATGTAGTAGAGAATACGGGCGTTCACCCAGATCAGCATGCCTTTGATGTCATTTTGGGTCCTGGGGCGACTGAATTCAGTATCCTCGTGGGGAATGATGGAGGAATATATATTTCCGAACCAGATGCTGATCCCGGTGTGGAAGAGGGATCATGGAAAATGGTGGGTAATACCTATAATACCACCCAGATATATGGAGCAGATAAACGACCCGGATTTGAACAGTATCTGGGAGGTGCTCAGGACAATGGTACCTGGATTTTCAGTGGAAGCCTTGCGGAAGATGCCGCTGCCGTCGCAGATGCCTCTACCCAGTATTTCAACTTCATCGGCGGCGATGGCTTTGAGGTAGTCTGGCACAAAACCCGTCCCAATACCTTCATTGGAGGCTCACAGTTCAATGGTTTCCGGCGTGTTGTGGAGGACGGTTCGGTGGAAACTTCAGTTGAGGGATTGGATGACCGGGGTAGTAGTGCACCTTTCGTATCCCGGCTGGCAAACACTGTCAGCGATCCTGACTTGTTATTTACCATTGGACGTTCTGGTGTGTGGCGAAGTGAAAATTTTGGAGGATTCTGGTCATTGAGTGAAGTGCCTGGCAGGATCAGTCTGTCAGGAGTTCCAGATGTGGATGTTTCCAGATCAGATCCTCAAGTCGTATGGGCAGGATCGGGAATGGGTACTGGGGGAAGTATATTCGTCTCTACTGACGGAGGATTTTCATTTATTACAACAGAGGAATATATGAATATAGGTCCACTGACCGGGATCTACACACATCCTCTGGAGGACAGTACGGTATTTGTAACCTTTGGTGTAGCTGAAAGGCCCAAACTGCTCAGATCTGCAGATCTGGGTCAGACCTGGGAGGATCTCTCGGGCTTTAGTGCTCCAAGTACCAGTACAGGATTCCCCGATGTGGCTACCATCTCGATGGTGGTACTTCCACATGAACCCCAAACCATCTGGGCAGGAACTGAAATTGGGATTTTTGAGTCCCGAGACAATGGACAGACCTGGAATATCATAGAAGAGTTTCCCAAAGCCATGATCTGGGACATGAAAATTGTGGAGGATGAAATTGTCATCTCGACCTATGGAAGAGGAATCTGGACCGCAACCATACCCGAATTGTTAACTGTTACTTACCCAGAGGTTACGCTGGCCCCACGCATACTGACATTTAGCAGCACCCTAGATACCAGCCCTCATCTACAGGCTACGCTGGAACTTCGTTCCGCGTATGATTCTACCCAGATCATTCTGAATGATGCGGTCGTAAAAATACTGAACAGCAATAATGATTCCATCCGCATACAGGAAATCTTCGACCGCATACCCAACGACTCAGTGGATCTATACACGCTCCGGCTCATCTCTTATGAGTCGGGAAGGGCCTATCAGTCTGGGGTAAGGAGATTTGACAAGCAGGATATCATTGCATTCGCACCAGCCAGGTCTTTCTATCAGACACGCTTTACTGAAGAAGAATACTTTTACCTACCTACCTCATTTGAAATCCGGGAAGAAGCAGGATTTTCGGGTATCGCCCTACACTCTGACCACCCCTATATCGAAGGAAGTCGTGCCACCGGGGATGTCATAGACTATATCGTAACATTGACCGTGCCCATTGTAGTAGCTGAAAGCGATGCATTCCTGACTTACAAGGATGTAGCCATCATCGAGACAGGTGAGGAAGGCGCAAAATTTGGCGAGTCGCGCTTTTATGACTATGTAGTCGTGGAAGGTTCCCAGGATCTAGTCAATTGGAAACCCCTTGCACCTGGATATGATGCCCGTTTTGATTCGATCTGGCTAACGGTATATGAAAATGACAGTGTAGGAGATGAAAGTATGTTTGTGTCTCATACACTTGACTTGCTGGAAACTTTCCAGGCAGGAGATACGATTGCAATACGCTTTCGTCTATTTTCAGACCCTTTTGCTGCTGGCTGGGGATGGGTAATTGATGATCTATCGATCCAGACTACACCTGTAAGCACACAATCACCTTTTAGCGCAAATTTGGGTATTAGCGTATTTCCGAATCCTGTGTCAGATTATTTGCATGTGACGATATCCGGACATAAAACCCAGATTTCCTGGCAGATTCATAATTTAAATGGCCAGATAGTCAGACAAGGGCAGACGTTACCGGTTACACCCGAAAAAGTGATTATTCCTGTTGCATCGCTACCATCAGGGACTTATCTGATGAATGTAGATACAGGTAAGGATATAAGAGTGAGAAAGTTTGTGAAGAAATAGATTTAGCCAGGCTTTACAGGTTTAGCAGGTTTTGTTAGGGTAAGTCTTGCCGTATGGGCACCAAAGAAGTTCATACCAGGGAACCGGAACACACCTGAGGTATGCTTACAGAACAGGTATTGAGACTAGTGAATGATATTTTTTCCAACATATGGGTAAAGATTATTTCATATATGAACTTACTTTCCTAGCTCTGTATGTATTTGCTTGACCAATTCCAAAGATAGCCCACAGCCATCAGCAATATCCTGATAAGATAGCCTTCCTTCCAGGAAGGGGGCAGATTGAAGTAAGTTCCGGGCAATCAAAAATTGTTCTTCCTCTTTTCCTTCTAGTTTCCCTTTATTATACAGGAAGTCAGTAGTTATGTCATATGTAATGG
>CAYXVE010000038.1:0-50031 GCA_964468435.1 uncultured Bacteroidia bacterium
TCGAAAAATCGTCAAATATATACTGCATCAAACAATCTGTGGCAATCCGTGAAATATGTGGCTTATTTATCAACCCATATTAATTCGAAAAATCGTCAAATATATACTGCATCAAACAATCTGTTGCTTAAAAAATGAAGAAATTAATCTATCAAGATAAAACTTACAAGGTGATAGGTACCTGTATGGAGGTACATCGGATACTAGGACCTGGATTACTGGAAGTAGTTTATAAAGATGCTATGGAGTACGAATTTAGAAAAAATGGAATATGGTATGAGCGTGAGAAAAAGTATGAAGTATTCTATAAAGAAACCATTCTTCCTCATCATTTTTATGCTGATTTTGTGGTGTTTGAAAATATTATCCTTGAAATAAAAGCGGTAAGTGGAATAGTGGATGAGTTTATGGCCTGGACTTTGAATTATATGAAGCTTGCTAATAGCCCGGTTGGACTTATCATAAACTTTGGTACTGAGAGTTTACAATATAAACGTCTTGTATTATGAGTTAGCCACGGATTCTACAGATTTATATGGACTTTATGGATTATCCACTAGAGAACTTATACACACCCCGTTAGAGCCACAGCACAATATGTATAAGAACTTAGTACAACTTTTTTGTATTAGTATAGTATCTCTAAATAGATATCAAAAGTAATCTAATTCATATTCATGAAAAGCATCTCTCTTAAACTCAAAGACGGTATTTACAAAGAGACAGAAAGACTTCTCGCAGTATTAGACGTTAGTAGAAACAGCTATATTAATGAGGCAGTGAAATATTACAACGAATATCAAAGAAGAAAGCTCCTGGAAAAACAACTTATACAAGAGTCCCAGTTGATATCGGAAGATTCAATGCGTGTGTTGAAAGAATTTGAATCACTGGAGGATGAAAGGTAAAAGATTCGAAATTTGGCTTGCCGATCTCAATCCACGCTTTGGCACTGAATCTGGAAAGAAAAGGCCGGTTTTAATAATTCAAACTGATCTTCTCAACTCATCACATCCTTCAACCATCATCTGCCCACTTACTTCTCAAGTAAACCAAGAAGTAAACATATTAAGGGTTTACGTGTCGAAAGATTCTGGAGGATTGGAAAAAGATAGTGCCATCATGATCGATCAGGTAAGAGCTATTGACAACCAGAGATTAATGGAAAAATTAGGGGATTTGCCAGAAATATTAATACCAAGAGTAACTGAAAATCTCCGGATAATCCTGGACTTATGATTGATACCGATTGTATTTTCATCTTTTCCACTTCGATTCCAGCAGGAGCTATGAGTTTGCTGGATATGACTGTGAATATCTACGTTCAGTTCTTACTTCCACGATAACTCTGAAAGAGTCTCTTTATATATTTATCCTAACCCGACCGATGGTATTTTACGATAGAATCATAACGAACAGTAGTAGAAGTACCGTTTATGTACTAAATCATAGGTTTGCCTGATCCCACTTTTCTTCCTACCTTTCATCAAAAGTAGGCGGAATGATACCAGTTTCACTCAGTATCGAGGGGCTATATTCCTATCAGAAAAAGCAAACTATAGATTTCCAGCGGCTTACCCAATCCCAGCTTTTTGGGATATTCGGTGCCACAGGTAGTGGGAAGTCCAGTATTCTAGAAGCCATTACTCTGGCATTGTACAACGAGTGTGAGCGTCTCAACCGCAACCTTCGTAATTACAACCTGATGAACCTACGTTCTAAGGAGTTGCTAGTAGATTTTTCCTTTTCGCTCAACGAAGTTGACGATTACACTTACCGCTTCGTCGTCAAAGGAAGACGAAATAGCAAGCAGTTTGACAAGGTAACTTATGAGCGCCAGGCCTATCAGCAGCAACATGGAAGCTGGAATCCGCTGACACTTGATACTGCCGAGTCTTTACTCGGTCTGAGCTACGAAAATTTCAAGCGTACCGTTATCATTCCTCAGGGAAGGTTTCGAGAATTTATCGAGCTAAAAGATACCGCCCGATCCAAGATGCTCAATGAGATCTTCGGGCTGGATCGTTTTATGTTTTCCAACCAGACCAAATCCCTCATTAACAAAAACAATACAGAAATTGCCCGGAAAGAAGCCTTACTTCAGAAATTATCTGATATTACAGAGGAAAAACTAGCCCAAACCCGGCAACAGATCGCTGAAGGAACCAGCATCCTGAATATTGAGCGGAAAAAGCTGGCTGAAAAGGATAAGATCCGGGAACATCAAGAAAGGCTACGTCAGTGGGTGGCTGAGATCCAACAACTCGAAAAAGAGCTTGATAAACTCAATCAACAGGAAAAAGAATACGCTACACGTGAACAACAACTCAATGCCTATACTCAATGCCTCAACCTGTTTCGCGAGTCACTCAGCCGCAAACGGGAGCTGGCTCAATCACTCCGGGATATTCAGGAAGAACTGCAGCATCAACAGAAATTCATAGAAGAACTTAATCAACAACTCGCTCAATCCCGGCAAAGCTATCAGGATGTCGAAGAAAGCTATCAGCAACGACACAAGCTGCAGGAAAAAGCCGAGGAATATACCCGGATCATCGCCCTGAAAGAACAAGACAGATATCTCACTCACCTAAGTCAACGCAAGGAAAATGGAATGGCTAAATTGGCGGAGGCAAGGGAAAAACGGGATAAGGAACGGTCGGAGATCAAAACCTTTGAGGATAAGATTCAGCATCTCAAATCCAGACTTCCCAAAACCCAGGAGTTGATGAAGATGAAGGATTGGTGGGGAAAACAACAGCAATTGCTCAACAAGCAGAAAGAAGTCCAGAAAGCCCATAATGAAATGGAGGAAGAGATTAGTAAGGCCATCCAACGCAAGAGAGAACTTATCTCAGAGACTTTTCTGGATATAAGGCAATATGATCTCCCGACTTCCCAGATCATCCAACTTATACACCAAGAGATCGACAGGCTGGACGGCGTGGAAAAAAGTACTTTGCGGCGATATCATGAAGCTCAGGTAAAACATCAGCTCGAACAACTCGCCGGAAATCTTACACCAGGTGAGCCTTGTCCCCTTTGCGGGGCTACTGACCATCCTCATCCCCTCAATACTTCATTGATCGAGACGGATATGCGTAAGTTTCAGACAGAACTGGATGAGACAAAAAATCAGCTCAACCAACTGAGACCATTGATCCCTCTGCTAGAAGATCTAGTCAAACAAGCCGGGATATTAGGACAAAAAAAGAAAAAGGGCATAAAGCTACTGGAAACCTGCAATCAGAACCTCGAAGCTCATCAGGCTAACTGGCAAATAGGTGATGCTTCGCAATCGGAGGAAACGATCCGTGAATCTCTCAAGCAGTACGACGAGATACATACTGAACTGGAAAAGCGGGAAAGAAGACTGAAAGCACTTCGCGATGATATGGAAGATGTCGAGCAAAAGCTACAGGTATATCAGCAAAAACTGGACGAAATCCAGCGAGCGTATAGCGAGAAACTGGGAAAATTCCAGTCGGAGAAAGCATCTCTCAGACAGTTGATCTACGATGAGCAGTGCTTATTATCGGATGAAGACCTCAGGGAGCAGGCCTTGAACGTGCAGGAAGAATACCAGCAGATAGGTACTTTGTATAAAAACCTTGCCCAGAAGATAGAGGATCTGAAAGGGCGTTTAAAGGCTCATGAGGGAAAACGCGATGCCAAAAAGGAGGATTTTCGCGAAACGACTCAAAAGCTGGCCAGGCTAAATCAGGAATTAGAACAGGTACTGGACAAATCTCCGTTTCAATCCATTCAATATATCGAAGAAGTGCTCTCACTCAATCTCAATATCGACGCTGAACGCAATGCGATTGATCATCACAAGCGCACAGTTACAGAAACTCAAGCTCGTCTTGCGGGCATTCGAGAACAAATGGCTGGCCAGGAATTTGATCCCTCTTCTCATGATCGACTGCTGGCTGAAATAGAGGAACTTAACCAGGCTATTCAGACGCGTGAACAGGAAGTAGGGGCCCGGAAATTACTGCTGGAAAATGAGCAAAAACAGTGGAAGGAAAAACAGGAATTGCTGAAAGAAATGGAGAAACTAAATGACCGATCAGAGAATCTGAAACTGATGGCCAATCTGTTTCGCGGTGATGGCTTTGTGAAATTTGTTTCCTCCGCTTATCTTGAGAATCTCTGTATTACAGCCAACGAGCGCTTTATGCGCCTGACACATAATGCCTTGAGCCTGGAAGTGGATGAAAACAATCAGTTTCACGTCCGCGACCGTCTCAACGACGGTCGCATCCGTTCGATCCGGACACTGTCCGGAGGACAGACCTTTCAGGCAGCTCTCTGCCTGGCCCTTGCTCTTGCTGACCAAATAGGTCAACAACCCCAGGCCCAGCAAAATTTCTTCTTTCTGGATGAAGGCTTCGGTTCTCTCGATAAAGATTCTCTGCGTCTGATCTTCCAGACACTTCAAACTCTGCGTAAGGAAAACCGCATTATTGGGATAATCTCACACGTTGAAGAACTTCAGCAGGAGATCGAGACTTTTCTGAGCATTTATAATGACCCTGAATTGGGAAGTCAGGTGAAGGGAAGTTGGATGTAGACCTGCTTAACACTCACTCACATTCACTGGAATCCGCAATGCCAACCCTCCTTCAGAGGTCTCTTTGTATTTGCTATGCATATCCTGAGCGGTTTCCCACATAGTCTCGATGACATCATCGAGTGACACCTTGGCAGAAGCAGGATCGCTTTCCAGGGCGATGTGTGAAGCTGTAATGGCCTTGATTGCTCCCATGGTATTTCGCTCGATGCAAGGAATCTGAACCAATCCTCCAATGGGATCGCAGGTGAGTCCTAAGTGATGTTCCATCGCGATTTCGGCAGCCATTAACACCTGTCCGATTTCGCCTCCCAGGCAGGCCGTGAGGCCTGCTGCAGCCATGGCGGAAGATACGCCGATCTCAGCCTGGCAGCCACCAAGGGCAGCAGAGATCGTCGCCCGTTTCTTAAACAGGCTGCCCACCTCGCCTGCTATGAGCAGAAAATGGATGATATCTGCGGTATCGCGGTCGTCACAGAAACAGTTCATATACATCATCACAGCTGGAATGACACCCGCGGCGCCGTTGGTCGGTGCTGTGACTACACGGCCAAAACTGGCATTTTCCTCATTGACAGCCAGGGCAAAGCAACTGACCCATTTCAGAATCGTCTGAAAATCAGGCTGAAGTTGGCGTATCTGCGCCATCCAGGCCTCCGGCTTGGCCGGAGGTAATTCTCCCCACAGCTTACAATACATCTTGTATGCCCTGCGTGTAACATGCAAGCCACCTGGAAGCTCCCCACCCTGATTGCAACCCCGGTGCATACAGCGTAGCATCACATTCCATATATTCATCAATCCTTCTCTAATTTCCTGCGATGAACGGAATTGTTTCTCATTTTCCATGATCACCTCCCAGGGAGCCAGCTTCAGATTATCACAATATACCCTCCAATCCCTCGCACTTTCTACTGGATAAGGTAAATTCACCCTGGGGTGAAGTGAAGCCGTTTCCCCTTCCTGTACGACAAATCCCCCCCCAATAGAGTAATAGGTCTCTTCAATTTGCCCGCTATCCTTTAGATACCATACAATTTTCATCCCGTTAGGATGAAAGGAAAGTATCTCGGCCCAGTGAAATAAAATATCGTTTCGTGGATCAAATGATATAGAATGCTGATTATTTATCCATATTTCTTTGTCCTTTGAGATCTTAGCTATTCTTTTGGGCAATTCGTCTACATCAGTAGTGGCTGGTACCTCGCCAGACAGCCCCATCATGACTGCCAGATCTGTACCATGTCCTTTACCTGTCTTTGCCAACGAACCATAAAGATGAACTACAACCCGGCCTACCAGACCATCAAGCCTACTCGCACAAATATGAGATACACTCTTGCGGACAGCCTCCCAGGGGCCCATCGTATGAGAACTAGAAGGACCTACACCGATTTTGAACATATCAAATGTGCTAATGGGTTCCATGATTGTATGATTTCATGTTAACTAATTCACGAACAGACAACTTATTTGGTAATGTCATATTTTTTAACTAATAAAGGGTCAATAGATAACGAGATATAACAAAAGATGACTAACATTGTTAAGGGGTGTATAATTCTTAAGCAAATACATCAATTTTTTTTCCAACAAACTATCACATGAGGTATTCTGACTTTGCTGTTTTAAATTTCACTAAGATCGTTAAAGAAAACAATGGATTTAAACGGTATGGTGCTAAAAAGCTATTAGCTGCATATATTAAATTTTTCCCATCTATGTTGTTCGCTCCCCTGGAACGGCTTCTGTTCAATAAAAAGCTGAAAGGAAATAAATTAAATCAATCTCCTTTGTATGTCCTGGGCCATTGGAGAAGTGGTACCAGTTTCACACAATTTGTTCTCAGCCAGGACCCTCAAATAACTACTCCGACAAAATATGAAACGCTTTTTTCCGATAATTTCCTGGTGACAGAGTCTCTCTTAAAACCACTGGCAGTTAAGTTTATCAAATCTTTTAACGCATATGATGCCTGGAAGAAAAATATTTCTGTAAGTATGGATCTCGACTCTCCCTCCGAAGTTGATACGGGCCTTGTCAATGAAGGATCTTCCTACACCTACCACTGGGGGCATCTCTTTCCAAGATCGTGGAATCACTATTTTGAACGTTATGCACTCATGGATAGCCTGACGGAGCAGGAATGGAACAATTGGGCTCAGGAAATGACCAGTCTTTATCACAAAGTACAATTCAAAAATCCCCACAAAAGATTATTGATCAAAAATCCCCCTGACACAGGAAGAGTTAAGCACTTACTGAAATTATATCCCAACGCAAAATTTATTTTCATTTACCGCAATCCCTATCAGGTATTTTACTCAAACGTCAAGCTGTGGAATAACATATCCAATATGCTTTCAATGGAGGAAGTTTCCGCTGAAGAAATCCAAGAAATTATACTAGAAACTTATTGTAAATTACATGAGGCCTACCTAGCACAGAAACACTTAATTCCTGAAGGAAATTTAATTGAAATCCAGTACGAAGATCTGCGAGATCAACCGATGAAATTGCTTGAGGAAGTATACCAAAAATTAGGTATGGATCATTTTGAGCAGGCCAGGCCGCATCTCGAAAACTACCTTGAGCAAAACCTGAAAAGCAATACTATGAGCTACGATTATGATCAAGAAGTTGTAATGCTCATCAATGAACGATGGGACTTTGCGTTCAAAACATGGGGATATGACAAGCTTGAACTAGAGCTGGCTTCAAACTCTTAGGTGTAGAAATTCCTCACTTTTTCAGAAATGTCATTACCGACCTGGAACAAAGTGTCACACCTTGACTATTTCACGTATCGGGAATAGGCATGAAAGATCCTCACATTCATTTTCACCTGTAGGACCGTAAAAAATGTCTGGCTGGGCCATAGGATTGCTTGTTTAGCCTTTAGTGTTTTGGGTAAATAAGCTGGAGAAAAAAAGAAGTTTTGTTAGAAAAGAAGATAAAATAGCTCGTAGCTAGTAAATTGACTAAGCTTGAAAAAGGTTGACAAAAACGGGAGTTGGTACCTTTGTAAAACTACTAGCTACGAACTAATCGCTACCAGCCAGATTCCCTACACATCAGGCCGATCGGTGAACCATCGGGCATATCCGGAACTTCCAGTTCCATCGGGCTGGAGGGATCATTCATGAATCTGCTGATTTCACGTTGAAGAAATGTATAATGTGCTTTCCAGGCTGCATCGCTGGATGCAGCAGCATTCGATTCCAGCCAGTCAGAAAGATTTTCTAGTTCATACATAGAGATTGCCTGCACCTGACCAGGAGCTGACTTATCACTTGCCAGACGCATGATATGATGTAAAGTGAAGAAGTTTACCTCCTTCTGTATTTCACCGGTAAATCCGTCCTGCTTACTTGCCTGGATGGTCTGATCGAGCAATTGGTCAATGACAGCTATCAGGCCAGGCTGACTTTCATTGCGCGCATGGTGCTCTACCAACCTGGCAGCTCGCTCTGAATGAAGCAACAGCGTAAGGGTATGATTTGCCGCACTGCTGGCAGCAGCTAGAGGATCAAAAGTGCTTCCTGTTCTCACCCGGAAAATTTCACGGTTTCGCGGATATCCAGGAGGATGCGGGGGTATCATGCTGATAATTGATTCAGGCAGCTCCAGAACTTCTGGAGATAAGGTATGTAGTAGTGCATCCAGAGCCGCCTGCTGTAATTCAGGAGAAACAAAATTTGTTGGCTTTTGTCCATCACCCCGGAGCGCATAAGTGTAATCCAATCCCCCAACCACCTTGGCTACAGCTTCCACCTGATAACGATGCGAAAGGTATAAGGGTACGAGCACTTCTTCCAGTATAGCTAAAGGTTGTCCCATAGAGATATTATGATCGCCAAACCGTTTCAAGGTAAATGCTCTAACCTCCAGTAAGCGATTTAATTCCTGGGTGGCATCAGCGCCATTATCCCATAAGTGTGTGATAGGATGAGCACTACCCATGGGACGAGCATCCTGGTCTGTGAGATGCACCAACCCTTGCTGGCGGGATTCTGCCAGGATTTCATTCAATGCTTCGGATTCATCTGTATTCTCTGGAAAGTCTTGATAACCATATGCTATTGCTACCTTGTCCCATTCTCCAATGCCGATATCATAAGCAGCAGTAAAGTCCAGCTTTCCGTCTCTAAGTGTAATGTAGGGATGTGGATAATCCATCACTGAAGCTCTATCAGTCGCACTGGTGGCATAGCTGTGTACCAATCCCAATGTATGCCCGACTTCATGCGCCGAAAGCTGTCGCAGGCGGGCCAGGGCCATCTCTTCCATTTGAGGGGAGGTTTCACCTACCCCGTCAAAGGGGGCAAGCAATCCCTGAGCGATCAGGTAATCCTGCCTTACACGCAAAGAGCCCAAGGAAACATGTCCCTTGATGATCTCTCCTGTACGTGGGTCTACCACCGAAGCACCGTAAGACCAGCCACGTGTAGAGCGGTGTACCCATTGTATGACATTATAACGCACATCCAGTGGGTTGGCATCTTCAGGAAGAATGTCTACCTGGAAGGCATCCTGATAGCCCGCAGCTTCAAAAGCCTGATTCCACCACCGCGCTCCATCCAGCAAAGCAGACCGGATGGGCTCGGGTGTACCTGGGTCCAGATAGTAGATAACAGGCTCTACAGGTTCACTCATTGCTGCAGACGGGTCCTTCTTCTCCAGCCTGTGGCGGATGATCCATCGTTTGACCAGCGGTTCGCTGATTGGAGTCGCATAATCCTGATAATTGATGGAAATATAGCCACTACGTGGATCAAAAGCTCTGGGTTTATACTTATCATCTGGCAATTGCACAAAAGAATGATGCTGCCTGACAGTGATAGCTTCCGGGGTAGGTACAACCTGTCTGACATAGTACCCGCTAGGTTCTCCCGTAAAAGTCAGTAATACTTCAAATTCAGTATTCTGAGGGAAATTTTTGGTTCTTTCCGGATAGATACTGGATCTATCCTTATCGATACGGTAAGATCCCTGTTGCGTTTGCTTGAGTCTATTTGCTACACCATGCTCATCACGCATAAGAAAGTCGGTGATGTCAATCAGTATACTCCCAGACTCTTCGGCGATGACTTTGAATCCCCCTAGTACAGATTGTGCAAATGCCTCTTGTACTGCCTTCCGTTCTGCTGCATTGTCACTATCAGCACGGTAGTCCTGATTGGGTTCCACCATCAGTACTTTCGGACCGATGCGTTGGAACTTTACCAACCGCTCACTGCCCAACTGTCCACGATCCAGTCCGATATCATTGGACCCTACACCAGCAGCCAATGAGTTGACATATAGAAATTCTTCATCCCAAGCATCGATTTTTAGCAAAATTTGGGCACTATTTTCATCCCAGAAGAAATCAAAAAAACCCTTAAAAAGACGCATATTTTCGGTCTTTTCGCTAATTGAAGGTAAGTCATTTTGATTTTGCCCCAAACCCTGTAAGGTTAACAACGTAAGAACAAGCCAGCAAATATTCTTCATCATAATAAGGTGTATGTTAGTATGTTTTGGTAGATATGTTTGTATAATTATTTAGTAATATGACACATGGTTAGATTTGGTGTACGTAAATGTTGGTTTTGTTTGCTAAAAATAACTGGTTGAAGACAAAAAAATGTGTCCGCCTGATCTTTATGCTTAGAAAAGTGTTATAATACCTTTACTTAATGAAGTAATTGTATATTTTACATATTAATAATACTGCCGGATTCATCCAAATTTAACCTTGTCAGAAATTTTTGAATGAAAAAGGCTACTTTTAGCAAGATTATAAAAAATACTGAATAACGAACAACTGAATGGATACTCATATAACCATATTAGTAGCTGGTTCGATCGTGATTATTTCATTTATCTTTACCCAGATATCAAGGCGTACACATATCCCCTCTGTATTAATGCTGATGGTGTTGGGCTTTGCATTGAAGTTCATTTTGCCAATAAATGATACTGCTTTGATGCCTGCACTAGAATTGTTGGGGACTCTCGGTGTCATTTTGATTGTACTGGAAGCTGCATTGGATCTTCACCTCGAAAAAGACAAACTGGGTCTGATGAGTAAGGCTGCACTGATGGCTTTGATGTTGTTGATCGCTACAGCAGGATTAATCGCAGCAGCACTGAAATTCATATTGGGATTAAGTGTTTTGACCTCTCTTTTCTATGCAGTACCCCTTGCCGTATTAAGTAGTGCAATCATCATCCCCAGCGTAAATGGCCTGAAAGAGTACAGCAAGGAATTTTTAATCTTTGAATCTGCCCTATCGGATATTTTGGGGATTATCCTCTTTTATTCGATAGTAGACTATCACCATGCAGATCCAGGTGCCAATATAGGGACAGAACTGATCATCATGACGCTGTTGACCATCGGTCTGTCTTTTATAATCAGCTATGCCCTGATCCTGATATTTCAATATGGCCGGGGACATGCTACCCTTTTTGTACTCATTGCATCCCTGCTGGTGCTCTACTCCATGGGCAAACTACTCCATCTATCTTCGTTGATCATCATACTCGTTTTTGGGCTGGTACTCAATAATCGACAGATCTTTTTTCAGGGGCGGCTCAGAAAATATCTCAATGAAGAGGATATCAGTACTGTGCTTAAAGAGTTTAAATTTATTACCCTAGAAACGGCATTTGTTGTGAGGACTTTCTTTTTTGTGGCCTTTGGATTGTCTATTGTCCCAGGCCAACTCATGAACTGGACGGTGTTGCTCATTACGTTGATTGTGCTGGTAGCTATCTATCTGACCCGCTTTATTGGGTTAAGGATAGTACACTTCCAGCGGGTAGAGCCTGAGATATATGTGGCTCCAAGGGGATTGATTACGATTTTGTTGTTTTATGCAATACCCGAAGATATCGCCACGGATGCTTTCCCTCCCGGCATCCTGCTACTTACAGTGTTAATTACCAATTTTATCATGACATATGGATTGATCAAGGAACGCAAGCTACTCAGAACGGAACTTAGAAAAGAGAAAATCAATTATGCAACTCATGCAGAGAAAAATGCAAGTGAGCAGGCATCAAAGCCTGTAGAAACATCTGTAGGTTCTGGTCCCACTGTCCTTGGAACCGATGGTGAATAGATTCACTCCGTAGGCTTTGTATGTGTCGCGCATATTTCTGAATTTCGCGTGCAAATACATTGCATATTATTACTATGTCTCAAATAAAAAATCTATTGTTCGATCTGGGAGGTGTACTTTACAGCATTGACCTGAACCGAATGTTTGAAGCATTCAAACCCCTTGCCCGTCCTGGCCATGATCCAGTCCTCTACACCAAAGATCAGCAACACGATATTTTCTATCAACTCGACCGGGGTGATGTGAAAGCAACTGGATTTGCCGAAGGTCTTCAGGAGGCATATCAACTGGAAGGTAACCCTGAGCAAATCTTAGAGGCCTGGAATGCACTGCTGATTGGGGTAATTCCAGGAAGAGAAACAGCTCTCGCCCAACTCAAAGAAAGATACAGCCTGGCTCTACTCAGCAATACCAATCAGTTTCATCGGGATGTATTTGATCCACAATGCCAAATGATCTTTCAGCATATGGATCGTCTGTTTTTCTCCTATGAGATGGGCATGCGTAAACCCGAACCAGAAATATTTCTGACAGTATTGGGAGACATGGGCTGGATGCCCGAAGAGACCTTGTTTATTGATGATACCCAAATCAATATTCAGGCAGCAGATCAACTGGGTATTCAAACCTTCTGGATGGAGACAGAGATAGATTTTGACCGATTGATAGAGAAATTATAGAATCCGAGGGGTTAGCAAATATCAATCACATGATCAGAGAGCTGCAGCAATTTACATCCTATAATGTCGCAATGCTTTGCAGCAATATAGTGTGTGGTCTCGTGAATGTATGCTTGAAGATATTGCTCAACCTTGAATAATGTCTATATGTTCAACTTCCAAAATATTTGACGATGACATATCCGTCAGTTCATCAAGGTTGTCCAATGAATAAAAACTAGCCCCAAAAACTGAGGCTTTATTGGGTCGGAAGGACCAACAATGAAGCCAGTGTTGCACTATCTCGTATTGTCGATTGGGCTATGAAGTTTTCGTAATGTTGAGCGCTTTGGGGGGGGTAAAAAAAATACGTTTTCATTGGTCAGCTACCATAATGCCAGAGAAATCGCAACGTTTTACATTAATGAAAAATGTCCTAAGTAGCTACCTCTGGAAATGAGGAGAGATATTGACTGAGCATCAGTTTTTGTCAGGCAAATCTGTGTCGAATCTCTCAATTAGGACAAAAAAACAGTGAAGGATAACATGCAGGAAGCTATGTTTTTTCCCCCAGTACTTTAATCTCAATATTGTGATTGGTGTAAATGCAAATATCAGCAGCGATGTTCATCGCAGCAGAGACAATTTCTTTAGCACTCATGTGTGGAGCATGTTGTTTGAGTGCCAGCGCGGCTGCTCGGGCATAGTTGGAACCAGAACCAATGGCGAGTACCTGATCCTCAGGCTCCAGAATATCGCCAGAGCCACTTACAATCAGTCCTGTTTCAGCATCCATGGTAATGAGCATGGCTTCGAGCTGCCGAAGGTACTTGTCCGTTCGCCATTCCTTGCCCAATTCGATCGCCGCTCGCTTGAGGTTGGCGCGGTACATATTGAGCTTTTCATCAAATTTGTCCAGTAGGGAAAATGCGTCGGAAGTAGAACCAGCAAAACCAATTAGAATATTTCCATCACTCATCTCGCGGAGCTTCATCACATTTCCTTTCACTACTGTATTACCCATAGTCGCTTGGCCATCAGCCCCTAGAGCTACCTGTCCGTTGTGGATGACGCCCAATACAGTAGTAGAATGAATTTTTGTCATACTATTTTCCGTCAGAAATGCGCTCTGTACGATTCCGATATGTGTGAATGTTGTTTTCTTCTTGAAAACCGTATACTTCACCGTAGTTTTGGTTGCGCTTCTTTTCCAGCCAGTCTAGTCTGGGCTTGAGCATTTCCTTGTCGATCACCAGGCGATCCTTACCAAATACCGCGTCCTCGCGAGACGAAAAATTCATATCATACTCCGGACTCATCACAATAGCCTCTTCAGGACATACCTCCTCACACAGTCCGCAGTAGATACAGCGTAGCATATCAATCTCAAACGTGATAGGGTATCTTTCTTTCATATCCGTTGTCTCACCTGCCTGCATACTGATTGCCAGAGGAGGACAAGCTCTCGCGCAAAGTCCACAAGCTACACAACGTTCAGTACCTTTTTCTGCAACCAATACCGGCCTTCCACGAAATTCAGGTCCCAACTCAATTTTTTCCTCAGGATATTTGACTGTCACACGAGGCTTGAGCATATGTTTAAAAGAGAATCCCAGGCCTTTGAAAATTTCAGGAAAATAGAGTTTTCCCGAAAAACTCAGGTTGCGCTCTCTTTTGCTTCCTTTAATAATACCTTTTTTCTTTCCCATAGGGATTATTTTTTACCAAAATTACATTTACTACCCTTCCAAACCAAAAATTTTGTTAATTGTTATAGGCCAAAGATGCAATAGATGATTTGGGATTTCAAATATTTCTGGACCATTTCCCGACCTATAAATGTCCTCATATCGCTGGTGGCATTCGGAGTCTCCTGCTTGATCGCTAATGATCATTCGGCCTCATTTCTCAATGATAAAAGCTTTTGGGCGGTAGCTACCACTATCGCCACCATAGCTGCTACAGGCTACTGGATCAATGATGTCTATGACTTTCGTATTGACCGGATCAACAAACCCTACAGGATAGTCGTCAACGCCAAACTATCCGTTAAAAAGGTACTTACCGTATATTTCTTTGTCAATGGACTGATCGCATTGTTTTCAATATGGTTTTTTTCCATACTCCATGCTGACTATCAGATTACTTTTATCAACATTACCTCAATGGTTCTTTTATTCTGGTATGCCAGCCACCTGAAACGCACCAGCGTAGCTGGTAACCTGCTTATTGCATTTCTTATTGCCCTAGTCATTCTGCTCGCAGGGTATCTATATAAGCTCAATATCCCTCTTTTCTGGACCTTGGTTTTCGCCTTTCAAATCACTTTTATTAGAGAAATAACTAAGGATGTAGAGGATATCAAAGGAGACCTGGCCTATCAGCTCAAGACTTTACCCATTCTCATAGGCATACGCAATACCCGTTACATCCTGTTAATACTGTATCTGTTGTTTATTTTGTCCTGTAACCTGCCACTGGTTTATTATTATCTGAGGGTAGAAATATTTCTTTGGAGGTATCTGCTTGCATCGACCCTACTGGTCCAGATACCCATGATGTATCTGATACATATGCTGGCCCAGGCATCTTTCCCCTCAGATTTTGGGATACAGAGCCGTTATCTCAAGTATATCATGGTCACAGGGATCATCACGATCCTATGGCTCAGGTGATTACTACTACAAGTGTAATCCACACTCAGTTTTGGGATTGTTGTTCCACCTTCCGGTGCGATCTTCTCCAGGAGCCGTACAATGTGTACACCCGATCGAGGCATAGCCCCTGGGAACCAGGGGATGGATGGGGAGATCATTTTCTTGAAAGTACTGAGTCCGCTGCCCACGTGTGACATCAATTAGCGGATAAAATTTTATGATGCCCTTGCGCTCCTCAAAGATATCCAACGTGGCCCGGTGATCGCTCTGCCAACGCATCAGGCCAGAAACCCAAATGTCGTATTTGCTTTTGATGATCTCCAGGGGATGTACCTTGTTCAAAAAGCAGCAGTACTCTGGATTCTCTTTCCAGGTCTCATGGCGGGTAGTGAAATCGTGATCTTCTGCTGCAGCCTGAATAGATTTTACCTTGAGTCCATACCGCTTGGTCAGCTCTTCCTTATAATGTAAGGTCTCAGGAAAGTGATATCCTGTATCGATGAAGTAGATCACCTGCTCTGGACGTACCTTGGCGAACATACTAAGCAGAAAAGCCGATGTAGTGGCAAAAGAAGATGTAAGCATAATTTTTTCCGGCGTGAAATCCTCATAGAGTTTCTGTATGCGGTCTTCTATCGATAATGGTCGGTATGATTCATTGAGAATCTCAATCTGCTGTTGGTCGAGTACGACTTGCATAGTATGTGGTTTGAACAAGTATATTAGACAAATTTCGAATCTAAGGGTAATTATGGAAAAAACCTAATGAGGCTAGGAAGATTTTTAAAATATTTGCAAAAATATCTATTATAATTTACATATAATTGAGATTTTAGGCCATAAATTAATAAAATTATAATTTCTTGATATGTCAGACAGGAGACTTGAGATAGTACAGATCATCCGGTTTCAACGTGATGGTGCGTGATAGACCAGCGCGTAATTCATTACCATTTTACAGAGATGTATATTAATTTTACCCTTATGAAGTTTGGCAAACTAGCAGATATCAGCCAGGTAGACTTTTCATTACCACCTATCAATTCGGATACAGAAATTTTTTTAAGGGAAATATCAGACAAACAACCCTTGAGCGTATATATAGGCTGTCCTATGTGGGGAAATAAGGATTGGGTAGGCAAACTCTATCCCAAAGGTGCCAAAGCCGGTGAGTTTTTACACTACTATTCCAAGGCATTCAACTGTATTGAGATGAACACCACACATTACCGGAGTCCTTCACCGGAGATGGTACTTAAGTGGAAATCTCAGGCTACCTCACATTTCCGTTTTTGTCCCAAAATGCCTCAGTCGATCTCCCATTACAGCAAGTTGCAGGGTTCACTGGACCAAACACTCCAGTTTTGCGATGCGATCTCGCATTTTGAAGCGCAGCTAGGTTGTGTATTCATGCAAATGCATGATTCTTTTGGACCTGGAATGCTGGACAGGTTAGAAACATATCTGGAAGTATTTCCCCGGGAGATACCCCTCTCGATAGAATTTCGCCATCCTGATTGGTATCAGGATCACTACCTGATTCCAGAGGCAGTTGAGATATTGCGAAAATATGGCGCAGGTACAGTCATCACAGATGTAGCTGGGAGAAGAGATGTCCTACATACAAGTCTTACCAATGATATAGCCGTCATTCGCTTTGTGGGCAATGGACTGATACCCACGGATTACAGTCGCGCAGATGCCTGGGTAGGACGGATTGCCCATTGGGCAAAAAAGGGGTTGAGATATCTCTACTTTTTTGTGCATGAACCTGATGATACCTTTGCCCCAGAGATGGGTATCTATGTCATCAAACAGTTCAATGCTCATCTCGGATTACAACTTCCGGTTCCCCAGCTTTACCATGATTCCAGTGAGCAGATGAAGTTGTTCTAGCAAAGAGTTGGGAGTTCGTAGCTGGCAGTATTTGTACAAATACTTTTGATGTTTCCATCCTCTACAAACTCCCCATAATGAGCTGATCAATAATTCCCCATGATCTCCTGCCCGAATTTTTCGGGATCGAAGATTTCTACTTTGTAATCAGCGGGGAGCTTGAAGATCATCTCCTCGACTTTACCCGGGCTTACATCACTACAACTGATGATCATTTTCCCCATACCCATAGGCATATCGGAAACGATTTTTAAGGGGAAAGCATCTAGTCCCTCTACAAATACCTGTCCTACATTTCCATTAGCTTCTACAGCTGGACGTTTAACCTTGATTTTATCTGTAGCCCAGATCTCCTGCGTAATGCTACCGGTAGGTGCATCTATTTTGACTTCGTATTTGCGACATTCATAACCAGCAATATCCATCTTCTCATCGGTCTTGATAATCTCAGGCGTCATATCAGCTTCTTCAGTGTCTGCCGTCTCCGGGTCTATCTTATAAGCTGTCTTGGAGCTGTGCTGGAGCATATAAGCGACACCGCTTTCATTATTGATCAGCCATTCGCCCATCATAGATTCCATCATCCCTCCTTTCATAGAGAATTTGATATCATTTTTTCCGATCAGATAATTGAACTCCTCAGGCATGAAGGCAGCAAACATTTCAGCATTTTCCCCATCCATACTTACATCAAATTTGATTTTCCCTTCAAAATAATCCTGTGCGGTGGCTGTCATTCCCATTAGGAGAACCCCTAAAAATAAGCTGATGATTTTTTTCATGAATTGAATGATTAAAGTGTTCGTGATTTGTGATGTTCTATCTTACGACGATTTTGTTAAAAAAGATCACGTTTGAAAAGTTACAACGAAGATATACAACTCACCTATATGAAAACGGGTTTATTGAGCGTCTGTTTTATTCTTTTATCTACAGGATATCCTGCCTATGTGAAAAGTGCGTTTTACTCTTTGTCTCTCTAACATTATCAGTATCCAAATGAACAGGAATTATGCTTTTTATGCAAAAGGGGTAGCATGGGTATGCATGCTTTGCCTCATATTTGTCTCTTGTAGCCCGGGAGATCAGCAACTTGATCAAATGGTCGCACAGCAGGAACCTGTCCTCAAATCATTCCCTCAGGTTGATGAAGCACTATGGCCATATTTCAGAACCTTTGAAGAGGAAGCTGCGGAAAGGAGAATACGCATTGACATCAACAGTCTTCACATTACTGGTGAGATCAGTGATCTGGATGGTGAACGCGTAGCTGGTCAATGCAATTACCATGGACGGCGCCCCAATCACGTTACCGTCGATTCAGAATTCTGGCGTAGGGCTTCAGCCAACTTACGGGAAATGATTGTCTATCATGAGCTAGGACATTGTGTCCTGTACAGAGGACATACAGAAGAGATCCTGCCCAATGGAATCTGTGCAAGCATTATGCGAAGTGGCTCTGAAGGATGCCGGGATAATTACAATTTTTTTACCAGAGAATTTTATATTAATGAGTTGTTTGAAAACCAGCAGCTGAATTAATGACTGTTAAGGCTTGGTGAATCCAAGAGAAATCAACAAATGCCTTGTCGGTTATTTATTAACATCATCCTATTTATCAAAAGGTAAAAATTAATCTGTGCTTTTTTTCTTTGTTTCCTTTTCATATGCGGCCAGTATGGCTTTGACTAGTTTGTGCCTGACCACATCGCTGGCTTTCAGACTGATAAAGGCAATACCTTTGATCCCTTTTAGAAGATTTATGCTGTGTACTAGTCCCGATTTCTGCTTAGGTGGCAGGTCTATTTGGGTGATATCTCCCGTGATAATCATGCGAGAGTATTCTCCCAGGCGAGTAAGAAACATTTTAAGTTGAACCTCCGTTGCGTTTTGAGCCTCATCCATGATGATGTAAGCATTGTTAAGGGTACGTCCACGCATATATGCCAGTGGGACGATTTCAATGATATTATTGGCAAGGTAGTATTTGAGTTTTTCAGAGTGGATCATGTCTTCCAGCGCGTCATACAGTGGACGTAGATAAGGATCTACCTTTTCTTTCATATCTCCAGGTAAAAAGCCCAGACTTTCTCCGGCATCTACGGCCGGCCGGCAAAGAACAATTTTCTTTACTTTTTTTTCTTTCAAGGCTCTTACTGCGAGGGCTACTGCGATATAGGTCTTACCTGTTCCAGCAGGTCCCACAGCGAAGATCACGTCATTTTTCAGTTCAGCCGCTACGATTTGCCGTTGACCAGTATTGCGGGGTTGGATGATACTACCACCACTACCATATACTACGACCGTATCAGATTCTACTTGGGGAATACTTTCTCTGTCGTCCAGCGGAGTGAAGTCGAGTAGTTCGTGAAAGCGATTATCAGATATTTTCCCTTTTTTTCGTACTTCTTCCAGAAGGGCAGTGAGAATAGCTTTGAGTTTTTCAATTTTTTCTTCGTTTCCTTTAATCTTCAACTCATCTCCCCTCGCAACGATTTTTACACCGGGAAATCCATCTTTGATCTGATGTAAGCGGGAGTCGTTGACCCCGTATACTTCAAGAGGGCTGATATCCTCTAATAAAAATGTGTATTCAGTCAATATAAATATTAATTATATTTCGTTCAAGAAAAAACCATTAACTAAATTACACAATTTTACTTTTTATTTGCAATATTCAGTTATACATGGATATGTAAAGCGGTGAAAATGGGATGGATAATTTATGGCTATCATAACACTAACATCTGACCTTGGAAATAAAAGCCATTATCCTGCTATCATTAAAGGTGTGATACTCAGCATTGTACCATCGGCAACTTTAGTGGATGTAACGCATAATATTTCCAGTTTTGACATTATAGAGGCAGCATATATCGTCAAACATATGTATAGCGCATTTCCATCCGGTACTGTACACGTTGTCGCAGTAGACCCGGATTGTCATGAACAACAGCCTGCCATAGCTGTAGAGCATGCAGGACATATTTTTGTGGGTCCCGACAATGGAATCCTTCGACTGATCTGCGATAATGGTTCCGGCAAGGGAATTCATATCCCCAATGACCATAAACTTATACATGTGGAGCATGCCCAGTCGTTCCGTGCTGCTTCTACCTTCGCTCCGGTAGCTGCTTATCTGGCTGGAGGGGGAAAATTGTCAACGCTCGGCCCGCTCCGTGATATCCGTGATTTGAGGTGGGGGGAACCTAGTATGAGTGGTAATTGCCTAAGAGGAAAAATTATTTATATCGATAAATTTGGTAATGCTGTAACCAATATCAAGCGGGAGGATTTTATGGAACTCAAAAATGGCAAGCGATTTGAGATATATGTTCGCAATGTCAGATTGAAACGTATTGTTAATACATATGCAGATGTAAGTAAAGCAGACGCATTGGCGATATTTGGAGAGAGTAAGCATCTGGAAATTGCCATGAGAGAAGCTTCTGCCGCAGAGCTATTGGGATTGAAAATAAACGACATGATAACAATTGAGTTTTCGAAATGAAAAGGTATTCTTTCGGTTTTACTGCTACTGATATATCCCAGCCAGCCCTTAAAAGAAATTTTCGTCCTATATTTGTATCGCAGTGTGTGATTTACTTTTTTATTGACGTAATACAAAATAATACATTGTCAGTTATCTGCTTAGGATGCTGATAAGCCGGAGGGAGTAATGCCCGAGAATAAAAAAATACCTGTGATCTTCCTTGCCCCTGCCAATAAAGGCCGCTCGGATTCAGTAGAAGCGCTTGAATCCGAACTGGAATCTATTGCTAGCATCCTCCAACCGATGGAGGAGAAAAGGGCCTGTACGATTATCCGAGAACGAGAGGAGGATAACGTATATTTTGTAGATATGGCTACCCAGATAGCCTACAAGGATCGTGTGGAGATTATTCATATTGCAGGGGGAAGGCCCGGTAAGAGATATCTCCGGATGGACTCTGCATCCGGTGAGGTGGCTATGGATTTAGATGAGTTCACAGACCTCCTAGCGGAGTTTCCGCGCCTGACACTTGTCTTCATTACTGGCTGTGCTAATCCTCGTCTCACCAGAAAAATTCTGACTAAGACCCGTGCAGCAGTCATTCGCATCGAAAGAGACCCAAGAAATAAAGAAGTAGTCAGGGAGTTTTATTCAAACCTTGCGAAAGGTTCTATCATCAAACGCTCTTTTGGTCAGGCAACTATCAATTGTGGCGATCATCTGATGTACGAACTGATGACCTTACCTGAGCTAACGGCTCCTCCATTCCAGCGTAAGGATATCTTTGAAGGTTTGTATGCGAGAAATGATTACAGGGAACAACTCGATTGGAAGTTAAGTCCTTCCTTTTATATTCTGGTAGATCAAAACCAGACTGATGGAGTGCACTACGATTATGCGCTTGAAGATGAACGTCCCGCGAGAATTTCGCCCTGGTTAAAACCCATCATGGCAGGCATAACCTCTCTCATGGGCGTCGGACTGCTGCTATTCAGCTTGTTTTCTCAAGTTCCCAACCGCCTGGTGGATCAATTGGCCAGTAATACGATTTGCCCCTTTCCGGGTGAGAGTAATGCCTATAACATTCTCATACTCCCGTTTTTTCCAGATGAAGAATGTGGAAGGGAAGAAAATGATTACAAAGTCGCAGTGAAAGATGCCGTAGATCAGCTCAAGGTGGTCATGGATATGCCTGTAAATGTACAGTATCATAATGCTCTTTGTCCTACAACCGATTTTTTTGCCAGTGGTGTAGGCGGTACTTGTAATGCTAATTTGGTGGTATGGGGAACATATTCTATTGAGGATGAGGATGATCAGGGGCTCTCATATCGCTTTTCCACGATCAACCGTTATGGTGAAAATGAGTTGATCAGGGAAATGGGGGCGCCCTGGAAAATCAACAATGGTGATGCAGAAGCACTAGAGAACGACGTCCGGGCTAGAATGAGAACGGTCATACAGTGGTCCAGAGCAATGCGGCTGTATCAATCAGGGCAATACGAAAAGGCTGCTGAGCGTTTCGAAATGTTGGCCAATACACAGAAAGAGACCTATGTAAGTATAGAGCAAATGATCGCAAGAGCACGAACAGAAATGGGCAATTACGATCTGGCGATCCTCCACTACAATAAAGCTCTCAGTGTGAAACCGGATAACCCATCTTTGCTTATCGAGAAAAGTAACCTCAATATAGAGTTAGAAGCGTACGATGTGGCATTAGAGGATATCAACAAGGCTTTACAGCTTAATCCTGATTATGCTGACGCATATATCATACTTGGGATACTGTATAGATCACTCAACCATCAGGATACAGCACTGCAGGAGTTCAATAAGGCTATTGTGATTGCACCTGATCATGCCGAGGCTTATCTGATGCGCGGTGGGCAATTTACTTTGATGGGAAGGGCAGATGCTGCTATGGCAGACTTTCAGCGAAGTATTGAAAAAGACCCCCGTAGCTCAGAGCCTTACAAAGCTATCGGAAAACTCCATGAAAAACTCAGCAATTATCCCGAGGCAATAGATGATTATCTGAAAGCAACCGAAATAAATCCTCAGGATTCTGAGGCCTGGTTTAAGCTAGGGGTACTGAATATGAGGTACTCAAAGTATGAAAAAGCACTTTTGTGCCTTGCTGATGCTATCGAATTGAACCCGCAAAAGAGTGAGTATTACAGCCATCGTGCCCTCGTCTATACTCACCTGAAGGTTGATTCACTTGCTATTAATGATGCCAATACTGCTGTCAGACTTGCGCCGGAAGACTGCTACTCCTATGCAGTAAGGGGGCAAGTACTGGTAGATGATTCAGAATATGCTTCTGCCAGTGAAGATTTTGAAAGAGCACTAAATATCGACCCTGAATGTGAAGATGCTTATTATGGTCTCGGGTTGCTGCATGAAGAACTTGGTAATGAGGACAAAGCGATAGACAATTTTACCAAAGCTATCGATTATTCAGATTACAAGGCTTTTGCCTATTGTAAAAGAGGATCTATATATGAAGCTGAAGGTAAAAGAGATCAAGCAATGGAAGACTATAATGCAGCCATTGAATTAGATCCTAATCTGTCTCAGGCCTATAACTTCCGCGCAGATCTCTATGTACGCATGGGTAATCTGGATAAAGCACTAGCTGATTACAACACTGCCATACAGAAAGATAATGGAATGCCAGCTCCCTATTATAACCGTGGATTTTTTAACATGATGCAAGGAAATTACGATGAAGCCGTAAAAGATGTCAACAGGTCTATAGAGTTTTCAAAGAAGGGAACAGCGTTGCATTTTCAATTACTGGCCAGGATATATGCCCTTCAAAGAAAAGATTCACTTTTTTACGTGTATCTCAAAAAGTCCCTAGAAGAAAATATTCCGCTGTTTGAATTCCAGACAAACCCCGATTATGAATCCTATCAATCAAAACCGGAATTCATGGAAATCATCAGTAAGTATGAAGATGATACACAAAAGGAGACGAATTAAAGTTACAAAATAGGAAGTCGAATATTGAATGGTAATATTTTGCCTGACTGCAAAGATTAATATCCTCAAAAGGATCAGTATATATCCATGGTATGATAGCTCCGAAGGAGCAATATGATTTTTCATTTTTTAAATATGGAATAGGAGGAGAAGGAAATACTATCTGACTATGATTCTTTTTTGAACCATCTCTCCTATATGGTTTTTTATCTGAAGAAAATATATGCCTGTAGGGACATCAGATAAATTGATTATGTTTTGATAGCCATGGATGTGTTGACGATGTGAAATAGTCCGGCCATGCATATCAGTGATTTTGAGGGAAGCATTTTCAAGTTTTATAGAGCTTGTAATATAAAACATACCCTGTGTAGGGTTGGGATAAACATGAAAATCACAGTGATTATCTTCCAGAATATCTCTTGTGGAAATATTTTTGGGACGCATTTGCGTAAGAAGTTGATCAACTTCGGCTTGTTCTTCTTTACTGGATTGGTCTATAATAGATACAGCTTCCATCGCTTCGCACCCACGTTGATCTCGGATTACAACAGTGTACATTCCTGGAGCTAGGTTTCTTGCTACAGGACTGTATTGTTCAGGCCTGGTATGCCATGTGTAAGTGAACGATCCTTCGTGTCCAGGATCCAGATGAACAACGGCTGTACCATTGGAGATATCTTTGGAAAAAGCATCCGAAATTACCTCGGTTTCAGCTTTTATCTGGTATTTCATCCCAACATAAAAAGTATCGGTTTGTATATGGCCCCTTGAATCTCTAACCGTGATCGTATGTATGCCTGCGGAGAGTTGTTGATATTCAGACTCTTTACTAAAGTTTAAGTTGTCCCATCGGAAAGATAATAGGGGATCATTTCCCTTTACAATTACCTTCGCTGCTCCATCATTCACACCAAAACAAGTTGCGTTTCTCAGCAGGTGAACCTCGATACTCCAGTCAGTAGAATCTGAGTAAAGCGCTGTAAGCTCTGAGAGAAGTGAAGTCTCAAACTTTGAATCAGAAAGATCAATGTGCTTAATGTCTTGATTATTAAAACGATTCATTCTATATGAAGCACCATATGTCAAGCATATCTGAAACAGAAGCACAAAACTAGTAAGGTAATATAGTAATCTTGTCATGGTTCAATGTGTAAGCTTCTTGATAAGCACTTGCCTCATTTTCTTATGCCCCTAAATATTCTGAAATACAACTTCAAAAATAAACTTTATATCATATTTAACAATTCTTCTGTTAGAGATTTACAATAATTGCATATATTTTTCGTTTTAGTAGCATTTTTCTACCGCATCTGCGTAAATGCATGAGCGTATATGCAAGTAATAAAATTAATTCAAAAATTAAAATATGAAAGTAAAAAAATGATATGGAATTAATAGTAAACTATTATGAGTCTTACCTTTGCGGCTCTCGCAAATTCGGCAAAATATATCATAACCTTCTGTCCCAGGATGAATTAAATCATACAGTTCAGTGTTAAAAAGTGTCTGTTTGAACAGCTTGGTAAATCCGCCCCAAGTATTATTATTATGTTTAGTTCAAATATCAGATTGTTGTAGAATATTGTGGATATGTCTGTGAAAAAGGATCCTGCTTTCATTTTGCTGACCCGGTTGGTTCACTTTGATCATCCGTCAGAACTCTATCTCGCATCCAAAACAGAATGTAGCCAGATCCTTCATTCTATGGAGGTGCCCGAGCAGGTTGGTGCAGGCCAATTGATTATTGAAGGTACTACTCCTCAGCATACGCTGGCGGAAATATTGAGAAAGCACGTAGATGCACTTATCTCAATAGTTCACATTTCAGGGACACTCCAACAAATACCATCCCCAGACCAACAGGAGATTGCTTCTATACTAGGGCGTTACTCCAGCTTGAAAGCCGTTTTCCTAAGTGGATGTGCCTCGCTTTCATTTATTAAGGCTTTGTTATTGAAAGATATCCCATCAGTAATTGCAACTCAATATGATGAGCCAAATGAGTCAGCCACACATATGGCCAACTCCTTCTACAGTCAACTTGGTATAGGAAAATCCATACGTGAGTCCTTTGATCATATTTGTGAGCAATTTGACGGCGTCGGGTATTATCGGGCAGAATATGAGTTTGAATATGATCAACTAAAATGGGATAGTATCAATGAAGACCAGATGCTTCACAATATACCTTGGGGACTGTATATTTTGAGAGATCACCTAAATCAGCTCAATTGGCGTTTTCCACATACAGACCGGCTTATACAAATGATTCCTGCGGAGGAACCCGATCCTGCTCCCAGGCGCCCCAAATACAGGACTCCGGTCATTATCGGATCGGCATTGTTGCTAAGCCTTATTTCTGTATTTCTTCTATACAGTTTCTGGACTAAGGAAGGAATACCACAAAGTCAATGTCCATTTCCCGGAGACAATGCTGGAAACACGACCCTTATGTTGCCTGTATTTGATCAAAATCAAAAAATAAAAGATAGGCTAGGATACACAGACATGCTTAAAGAGTTCTTGTATGATATTGGTGATATCGAGGATACAGAGATTAAGTTTAAAGAGATCAAAGATCCCTCGAATATATTCCTTGCTATTGACCGGTATATCATCGATTGCTATACTGATCTGATGTTATGGGGAGAGTACAAGTCTGTCAACGATAACATGTTGCGCTTTAGCATGAACTTTGTCCTTCCAGAGATACAAAGAGATTCTCTGATACATGGCTCCTTTTCCTGTAATATTTCACAAAATCCTGCTTCAACTCAAAATAAAACCGCGATCAAAGATCTCTTCTACACTGTGATGGGGACAGCTCTCTACGAAAAGCAGCAATATAGAGCTGCATTGGGGATGTTTGATAAAGTAAGTATGGAAAATGATACGCTCTATTCAACTGTTGCATTCAAAATTGCTCAGAGCTATTCGCATTTGGGAGTCTTGGATACTGCTGAGAACTTCTATAGCCATGTGATTAAAATCATGCCTGATTGGGAGGCTGCTTACAATGGCAGAGGTAGTATATATGCCAGAACCGAGAAATACGAAGAAGCTATTCGCGATTACAGTTATGCATTGGCTGTCGCTTCAGACTTCACCGAGGCATTTTACAATCGCGGCCTCGTACATTACAAGCTAAAACAATACGAAGCATCACGTAATGATATGATTAGAGTCCTGGAGTTGCGACCTTCACACGCAGAAGCTACTGGAATGATCGCTGCTACTTTCGCAGTAGAACAGAATGAAGACTCTTTTTATTATTACCTAGAGGAAGCGCTTAAAAAAGAAATAGATATTGAAAAACTCAAGAGATATACAGATGTGGGGAGCTATCAGGCCGAAATGCGATTCAGAAAATTGATGAGCAAATATTGATTCTACTAAGATGATCAAGAAAAGGTGTTTATATTAGCCCATAGACCTTACTTTCATGTTTTCCCTTATTATGCTTATCGCGTTATTGTTGGGTGTATGTATGATCATGTATATATGCTATATATTGGTGAGTACTTGGTATTTTTCGATGATCTCCTCTCCCACCCATCTCGTTTATTTACCTCAGGTATCGATCGTTATTCCAGCAAGAAATGAAGCTGGAAAAATCCGTACATGTCTTCTTTCATTATTAGCCCAAAATTATCCTGAAAGCCGTTATGAAATCATCCTGGTAGATGACCAGTCTACGGACGATACTGTAGTTATTGCCAGAGCTATTCAAGAGAATTTTTCACAACTCAAAGTGATACACTCCGACCCTCTACCAGGAACCAAGGCTTTCAAAAAGGCTGCTATTAACCAGGGTATCCAACAGGCAAAGGGTGAGATCATTGTGCAGATGGATGCAGACTGTTGGGTAGAGCCCGAATGGCTAAGTTCTCTGTTGGGTTATTTTGGAGATCATGTAGGTATGGTATGTGGGCCAGTAGCCCTGGTATCTGGTCATAACCGCTGGTTCGAAAAACTTCAGGCATTAGAATCTATGGGATTAGTAGCACTGGGAGCCGCAGCACTTGCAGCCGGAAGAGGTAACATGTGCAATGGTGCTAATATGGCCTACCGGAAATCGCTCTTTGAGGCTGTAGGCGGTTTTGATCAGATCGACCATTTCGCTTCGGGGGATGACGAACTGCTCTTGCAGAAGTTCAGAAAGCTCAAATACTGGAAGGTGGTTTTTGCCAAAAAATATCAGGCCATGGTATTTACGCATTGCCTTACAGATTGGAGAGACCTCAAAGCCCAAAGAATTCGATGGGTAAGTAAAGCACGGTACTACAGGGATCGAAGTATCAATATTATTCAAAGCATTTCATATCTGGGCTTCCTTAGTTTCCCGATTTTGGGAATCCTGGGATTTCTTAGCCCTGCATGTTGGATCATCTTATCAGTGCTTTTTGTTTTGAAGTTTTCTGCCGATCTTGTATTAATGTTCAGAGCAGCCACCTTTTTCCGCAGGAAAGACCTCCTCATTTATTTACCAGGCTTGCAATTGTTGTATGTGCCTTATGTTTTATGGATAGGAATCGCGGGAAATCTGGTCAGGCAGTATCGATGGAAAGACAGAATGGTACAATAACATGGATAACACACTAAACGAGGTCCAGTTTCAGATTCTGGATGCCATTTATTTTGTAGAACCTTTTACCAATATACTTGACGAGGTTGATGCGACGCGTCCGGTGATAGTGGATGAGTTGCGCAATATGATAGATAAGGGCTGGATACAGGTGATGCAATACGACCAAGACAAGGGTAACTACATCAGAGCTAATATTTATGATACCGATCATCTCGAAGAATATTATTTCCTTGCGACCAAGGAAGGACTTTTAAAGCACAATGGTCATTAATCTGTTTCATCACGATTGAATTCTGGAAGAAATATCGAAGAAATGTTCCTGCAGTACTGGGTGCTGTCTATCTCATGATATGTATCCTCGTGGCCATACTGGGATACCTGATCGCTCCAGATCATACCCGTTTCGCCAATCGTCAGGTAGTAGAGCTTGCCAGTTTACCTCCTGGAAGTAATGCTTTTATCTTAAAGGTTCCACGGGCAAATGAGAATGACCACCAAAGTATGGAATGGTTACTGGGATATGACCAGTATTACATGCCCATCCCGTTGAGCGATACTTCGAGTATGGAATGGAATACAAAATTCATCAGTTTTGTCAGATATGGAGGCTTGAAAGATAGCTTGCCGGCCCACCAGTTTCCTGAACTAGACACAGTCTCTGGTTTAATAGAAAGTTATGTTGTCAGAGAGACTTTTCATATGGGTACAGATAAATACGGGCGGGATATGCTGAGCAGGATCATTCTGGGATCCAGGATCAGCATCTCTATAGGTATGCTGGCGATGATACTCAGCCTGTTGATTGGAGTCACCCTGGGGGGTATTGCGGGTTATTCGGGAGGATGGGTAGACAGCGTTATATTATGGCTTATCTCAGTGGTGTGGTCGGTACCTGCCCTGTTAATGGCACTGGCCATAAGCTTTGTCCTAGGGAAAGGTTTCTGGCAGGTATTTGTAGCAATTGGGTTGTCGATGTGGGTGGATGTTGCGCGAATTGTTCGGGGCCAGGTACTCAGCACCAAAGAAGAGCTTTTTGTCGAGGCAGGAAAAGCATTGGGATTTTCTGATATGAGAATATTGATCAGACATGTTTTACCTAATGTGTTTAGTGCGATCATCGTGATCGGTGTAGCCAACTTTGGCGCGGCAGTACTTATCGAATCTGGTCTCAGCTTTCTGGGAATAGGGGTAGAAGTGCCCATTCCGACCTGGGGTCGTATGATATATGAAGGATATACGTATATTGTCTTTGAAACCGGAAAATGGCTCGCTTTTTATCCGGGTCTGGCATTGATAGCCCTGGTTGTATCGATTAATCTCGTGGGAATTGGATTACGGGATGCCTTGGATGTAAAAATGTGATTTGCGATGGAGAATGTCTATAATACTACAGACCCACAGAAACTATTAGAATTAAAAAAGCTCGAATCAGAAGCTTTGCTGGATGTACTACGTACGATCAACCACGCAGAGCTTTCGATTGCTCAGTTATGTCTGGTAGCGAGAAATGTATTAAGAGCACAACTGGGAATAAAAAAAATGTGCTTCTATTATGAATCAGAGGCTGGATGGCAGGAGGGAATGCGACTGGGTTTTCCTGAAATGACTCAGGAGGTTTTAATGGAGATCCGCCAATCCCGGATCATTACACAGGTTACAAACCAGGAACATCCTGGATTATCCGGTATAGGAGCTGAATATATTATCCCTATTGATAGTCGAGGTTCTTTCAATGCATATTTTATCATCGCTGATTTTGCAGATACAGAAGTTGAAGCACAGAATGATATTATCTTCGTGGAGACGCTAGGAAATATCCTGACTGTAGCTATCCGGAACAAGCAGTTGTTCAAGGAAAAAATGCGCCGTGAACTTTTGCTTCAGGAACTGGAAGTAGCTGAAACTATACAGCGTCAGTTACTAATATCAGACTTTGACCGCTTTCTCGAGATAGATGTTTACGGGATCAATCTCCCACATCACCATGTAGGAGGCGATTTTTATGATGTCATCAAAAAAGGTAAAGGTACTACCTTTGTATGTATTGCAGATGTATCTGGCAAGGGAATTGCTGCTGCCTTGCTTATGTCCAATTTGCAGGCCAATTTGAGGGCTTTATGTGCGCAATACAACGATCTGGGTATTATTGTTACTGAACTCAATCGGTTGCTATTTAAAATTACATCCGGTGATAAGTTCGTAACCTTGTTTATAACCCGTATTGAAACTCAACTGAAACAGTTTGCCTACATCAATGCAGGTCATAATTACCCCATGTTTATACGAAAACATGAATTTTCATCGTTAGACAAAGGATGTCTTCTGTTAGGGGTAATGCCGAAGATTGAGGTTGAAGAAGAGGTACTCTCCTATGAAGAGCAGGACTTGCTGTTCATGTTTACAGATGGTGTGCCTGAGCAGCGGGATGTCAATGATCATATGTTTGGCCAGGAACGCCTGGTTGATTCATTAATGAAAGTAGCTGAGCAGGACGCGCACGGAATAGTATCTCATATCAAACAAGCATTGGAAAAATATTCTACAAAAGTAGGATGGAATGATGATATTACTATGCTTGCGTTAAAATTTGTTAAATAGGAAGTATTAAAATTGCATAACATTATTTACCTTTATGCTAAACAATAATTTATTAATTCATCATCCATAATTTATGTTGCAGTTTGCCGTAGATCACCTTGAAAAGCTCGATCTCAAAGCCTCTACACTTGCTCAAAAAATTCAAAATAAAGATTCGCTCATTGGAATAGTAGGACTTGGTTATGTCGGTTTACCCATTGCATTTGAATTCTGTCAGAAAGGATTTCAATGTATTGGTATAGATGTATCTCAAAAAGTAGTTGATAATCTCACACAGGGCATCAATCATATAGAAGACCTCGACGATGGTGCTATAGCGGGTATTGTTCATAATGGATTGTTTCGTGCTTCAACCGATTATGAAGAGTTAGCCGCTGTGGATGTTATTTACATCTGCGTACCCACCCCATTCAATGACAACAAAGATCCGGATATTAGTTATATCATGGATGCTGGAGAAAGCATTGCCGAAATACTCTCTCCCGGCCAACTGATCATTCTGAAAAGTACTACTTTTCCAGGGACTACGGAAGAGTATTTGATCCCTAAACTGGCAAAAAGTGGCCTTGAAGCTGGTAGGGATTATTTTATTGCTTTTAGTCCTGAACGAGTTGATCCTGGAAACAAAGTATATCATACAGGCAATACCCCCATTGTAACAGGCGGTATCGATCAGACCAGCACGATCCTGGCCTCACTCGTCAACAATCAGATTGTGAATGAAGTATACATGGTAGAAAACCCCAAAATCGCAGAGCTTGAAAAGCTTCTGGAAAACATATTCAGAAGTGTGAATATTGCGCTGGTAAATGAACTGGCACTCTTGTGCGAAAGAATGGGTGGTGTAAATGTTTGGGAGGTTATCGATGCTGCCAGTACCAAGCCTTTTGGGTTTATGCGTTTTACTCCTGGCCCAGGAGTAGGTGGACACTGTATCCCGATTGATCCTTACTATCTGTCATGGCTGGCCAGAGAATACGATTTTGAAACCCGTTTCATAACCCTGGCAGCCAATGTCAACGAAAGTATGCCTTATCACGTGAGTAACCTCGTCCTCAAACAGATTGCCAAACAGCCCATTGTACTGGCTGAGGCCAGAATATTGATCGTAGGTGCATCTTTTAAGAAGAATGTAAAAGATTTGAGAAACTCTCCTGCGGAGTCTATTATTTATAGACTCCTGGAAGAAGGCATTACCAATATTGACTATACAGATCCTTGGGCTCCAGAATATACCGTTGCGGGAAAAACCTACTACTCAGTAGATATTACATCTCAGTCGCTGGCTTCCTACCACTGTGTGGTATTGATTACGGACCACGATGCTTTTGATGTCCCATTTATCGTCCAGCATTCCCGCTACGTTGTAGATACGCGCAATATGACTCTTCATGTTGAGGGGATGGATGAGAAGATACTAGTGCTGGGTAGCACGCGTTCAAAGCCCAAATTCGTGCTGGAACATTGATTGACCTGTAAACCTAATTCACTGCTTGAGGAAGTCTCAAAAGTGGGCTTCCTCTAGGTACTTTTTATTATTTTTTAAAAATGCTTCGACAGTTTTTAAAAACTAATAAACTAGACACTCATATACTGACATAATTAGTATCATTTTTAATGATAACCCGTATCAATAAACATTTAGTGCATTCCTAAGGAATGATCAAGGAACAAGTAGGTCGACTTTAAGACTTCCTTTTTTTGTAAAGATACTACGCACATCACAACATGGAAAGATGCTTCCCCAGTTTGTAGATAAAATGATCCTGATGCTCTTCAACTTTAACTTCATCCATAAGTCGCTTGACAAGCATGATTCCCAGGCCGCCTTTTCTGCGGTCGCGGATAATCTCTTCCAGCTTTTGAGGTTTGTACTTATCTATAGGAAAAGCTTTGCCAGTATCTTTGATTTCAATATATACAGTGTTGTCCTGGCGGTAAATAGTAAGTTCAATAGAAGAGAAGATATCACATTGGTGCTGATGAATGATACAGTTGGCACATACTTCGTCTGTAGCGAGGATAATTTGTTGTGCAACCTTTCCTGTTACCCCCAATCTTTCGAGACGGGCATTGACAAACTCGCGGATAATTGCCAGGCTGAGTTTGCTACAGGGCACCTGAAGATTTGACTTCGTCATGTAAACATCTTTTCCACTTCTGCCTGATCGACAATGGGGATAATTTGGTTCAAGCCGAGTAGTTCAAAGACATCTTTTACATTCTCCGACAATTGCGACAAAATTATTTTCCCACCTTTGTGTTTAATCTCATCAATATAGGAAATAAAGACCCCCATTCCAGCACTGGAAATATACTCAACATCTTGGAAATTGACGTGAATATTCACTTGATCGTTTTCGATCAGTTTCTGTATCACTTCATCCAGATGTACCGAAGAGTTGGCATCCAGTTCTCCTTTAGGTTGCAAGGTGATGTATTTATCCTCACTTGTCTGTTTGATTTCCATTATGTTAATTCCTACGTCAAAGGGGTTGATAGGTTTTACCACGCTCACGGCAGGCTAAAATAACGGAAGAATCATCACTTTGCAAAAATAGATAGAGGCAGCCAAAGTGAACTGCCTCTATTCTCCACAACCATGAAAACACTTATCCTAATAGTAATTATTATAGAAGAAACCATCTTAATCTCAATATTGTTTTTTATATGTAAACCAAAACCGTTGATTTGCATATATATCTTGCAATCTGTAGTGATTGGGATTCAAATTGAAGATATTTACTTGATCATTGAGACAACACATAGCATAATCATTTTGTGGTTGGGATATTCGATATAATCTTTATAGTTATGGATATGAACACAGACCAGACAGAGAAGAAGACTACAACAGAAATTGATTTCAGTAAACTGATCGTCGTAGGGGACAGGGTATTGATCCAACCGGCAACATACTCCGAGCAAACAAAGAGTGGATTATATCTTCCTCCGGGCGTATTGGAAAAAGAAAAAGTACAGAGTGGATATGTAATGAAAGTGGGACCTGGGTATCCACTTCCTTTGCCGGCAGATAGTGAGCCATGGAAGGAACCTCAGGAATCGATCAAATATATTCCCCTTCAGGCCAGGGAGGGAGATTTGGCCATTTTTTTGCAGAAAGACGCTGTAGAGGTCATCTATGAAGGAAATAAATACTTGATCGTTTCTCAAAGTGCGATCTTGATGCTTGAGCGGGATGAAGAATTATTTGACTAATTTTTTTTGCATTTTTTCGTATAAAATTAGTATAACCATGAGAAAACTATTATTTTTGCCAGGATTATTTTTAATACTCTTTATCTTGAGTTGTGAGGAGAAGGAATCGGAGCCGGACAGGACCGGTGAAGCTGATGTGGTCATGGTAACTGATACGGGGGATATATATATTAAGCTATATGATGTAACCCCTCGCCACAAAGGGAACTTTCTGAAGCTTGCCCGGGAAGGCTTTTATGACGGGATGGCATTTCACAGGGTAATCAAAGATTTTATCGTTCAGATCGGAGACCCTAGGTCGAGAGAGGGGGCAACTACAGAAGAGGATGATGCAGGCTATAAACTAGAGCCAGAAATAGTAGACACCCTGCTCCACACTGAGGGAAAGATCGCAGCAGCGAGATATCCAGATGAGGTAAATCCTGGTTGGGAATCCTCCAGTAGTCAATTTTATATTGTTACAGGACGTTTTGTGACAGAGGAAGAATTGGATCAGGCAGAAATGGCATTTAACTACGCCCGAGAAATGCGCCTGAGAAGAGAACACGCAGCCCTTCAGGATAGTGGCGTATATGAGGGCCGATTCAATGACTTTCTTTCTGAACGAGGATTCAAGGAGATCTACTATACCGAAGCTCAAAGAGCTAAATATGACCAAATGCAGGGAGCGCCCAATCTAGATTTTCAATATACGATCTTTGGAGAAGTTGTGGGAGGAATGGACATTGTACGTAAAATTGAGCGTTTGCCTACACGGGGCGATGTACCTACGATTCCTGTTCGCATCAAAGAGATGCGAGTGGTGGAATAGCATATAAAAATTTACTTTTAAATACTATCAAAATGGCTAACTCGCAGAATGCTGAAAAACTCAAATCGTTACAGGTAACGGTTGACAAGTTGGAAAAATCCTATGGGAAGGGAATCGTCATGAAGCTTAGCGACGATCCACATGTAGATGTACCCGCACTACCTACAGGTTCACTAACTTTGGATATTGCGCTTGGAGTCGGTGGGATTCCCCGAGGAAGGGTCATTGAGATCTATGGTCCGGAATCTTCCGGTAAGACCACCCTTGCCATGCATATGATCGCTGAAGCCCAGAAAGCTGGTGGCCTGGCTGCTTTCATCGATGCAGAACACGCTTTTGATCGTGTTTATGCTGAAAAACTGGGTATTGATATCCAGAATCTGTATGTATCACAGCCTGACTACGGAGAGCAGGCCCTGGAAATCGTGGAATATCTGATCCGTTCCAGTGCGATTGATATTATTGTCATTGACTCAGTAGCGGCATTGACGCCCAAAGCGGAAATTGAAGGTGAAATGGGAGATTCCAAAATGGGTCTACAGGCACGACTGATGTCTCAAGCGCTTCGTAAGCTCACAGCGGCGATTTCCAAGACTAACTGTATCTGTATATTTATCAACCAGCTCCGAGATAAGATCGGAGTCATGTTTGGAAACCCAGAGACTACTACCGGTGGTAATGCGCTGAAATTCTATTCCTCAGTAAGACTGGATATCCGCCGTCAGGCTCAGATCAAAGACGGTACCGAAAGTGTTGGTAACCGGGTAAAGGTTAAAGTCGTGAAAAATAAGGTTTCTCCTCCCTTCCGCCAGGCAGAATTTGACATCATGTTTGGAGAAGGGATTTCTCACGCTGGTGAAGTCCTCGACCTGGGAGTTGAGCTGGATATCATCCAGAAAGCTGGCTCCTGGTTTAGCTACAACGGCGATAAGCTAGGACAAGGACGGGATACGGTCAAAAACGTGCTAAGAGATAATCCAGAACTTATGGAAGAAATCGAAAAAAAGGTACTTGTAGCTAAGGGGATTATTAAACCCGAAACAACAGACAACAAAAAAGATATGCAAAAGGAAAAGAAGGAATCCTGATATTCTTTCCTGTTTATTTTAGCGAGATAGTCATCCCCCCATATCTAAAGTTCATTGAGGAAGTCTCAAAAGTAGACTTCCTCCAGCTACTTTATTGATAGTTTTAAAAAATACTTCACCAATTATTTAAAGCCCATAAACTTTGCTCCCTTCTGAATCCGCTATGGTGTCTCTTTGTATAAAATTTCGTAATAATTAACGTTTTATTATAACCTTCTTTTTAATCTTTAGGCCATCCTTTGGGAAATTCTCCATAAGTCTTGATATAAGATGATACAATAACAGGAGTCTGGGATAGTACTTGTTTTTTCAACGACCTGTTTATATCCTCTAGCGCATGTTCTATCCGTTGTTGTATCAATTCATTGTACTGTCCTTCCAGCACATCGCGGTGTGGATCAAAGGATTCTGTCTCCAGACCCTGCTCACCGGAAAAGTCTATCAAAAAAACCTCTGGCACAGCATAAATCCAATTGATGTCCCTGCTCTTTAGCTTTTGAAAGACATATTCGAATAATGGAGAAAGATCAGAACGGTGCTCAATAAAGGAATACGTGCAATAAAAATCCAGATAGTCATATACCTTAATTGAGTCTGGATAGTACATATTGAGAAATTCTGCGAGAAAACGTCCAGATCCTCGCAATGATCCCAGATCATACAGTTTTCCCTTCATATCAATTACCTGGTGATTGTTGGAAAATATTTCACAGACTGCTAATGCTAGAAGATATTGAAATTCGCCAATCGGATTGATATCCGATAGGTCTTCTGGCTGAAAATCTTTCCTTTGAGGAGCTGCCCTGTTGGTGTGTTCCCCCTTTTCCTGATCGATTCGTCTAAGTCGCTCGTACATCTTATATTCCTCTTGAAACCGCTGATCAGGTGTTGGATGGAGAAAATGGATGAGATTGCAATTGACCCACCCCTCAGGAGTCAATTCTTCAAAGTGTCTATCATGACCTTCAAATACAAAAGAGATCAGTGAAACTAGTTCGGAGTTTTGTGCTTTCGTCATATGTCGATTGTTGATGTTTATTCAAATTTCGACATATACAGGATGATATAAAAAATGATATACATGATATGGTAACCACATGGAAAACCCCTATAGTAAGTGAGCCTTAAGATTGATAGAGCTAATGTTGTAAGGAAATTGCGCAACTAACGCTGAACGAATTATCGTTGTGGAAGATAATCAGGCAAAAGTTTGGTATTTAATATAAGTCGATTTTTGGCGTATTATGATTGGGGAAAAGTAACTTTTTATAAAAAATCTTACATAGTAATATTGTGAATGCCTTCACTAAAGAAGTTGTCATGATATAGAATTATCAACATTAGATGCTTTGAGCTCCTGTTACTCTGAGTCCCAGATCTGATATGGCATCAGTATCTGTGAGAGGCTGTCGATCACCTGAGCGTACTGAGAAGCCACATTGCGTGTTTCGTATGGATCTTCAGCATGATCAAATAATTCTGCAGGGGTGTCCTTTGGATCATTGTACAGGGTTAACCGGTAGCGATCAGTTCGCAGAGTCACTCTACCTCCCCAGTGGCCAATGGCTGGCTTGGTTGTAGGCAAATCAGGTAAGTTAAGATAGGGTACCAGACTTTGTCCTGACAGTGAAACGGGTGCTGGAAGCTCACACAGTTCGGTCAAAGTGGGATATATATCTACCGACTCTACTATGGCATCTGTTGCCACACCTGGTGCATTCATGCCTGGTACACGCATGATCATAGCACTATGAAGTGCCTTCTCAAATGCACTGTGTTTTCCCCATATCGTATGATCTCCCAAATGCCAGCCATGATCACCCCACAGCACGACAATGGTATGATCCGCAAGTCCGGTTTCTTCCAGTTTGTCCAGGACCTTGCCGATCTGAGCATCTGCAAAGCTTACACTGGCAAAGTATCCATGTCTAAGCGTCCGAGCATATTCGTCGCTGATGCGTATCCCTTTTCCACCCAATTCTGGTTGTAACTGATAGTTGCCAAACATCTCTCCACTTCTGTGTATGGCGGTGGGATGTACATCTACAGGAGCTTCTGGATTAGGAGAGAGTGGGATAGAATCCCGGTTGTATAAGTCCCAGTATTTCTGGGGTGCGGTAAAGGGAAGGTGAGGCTTGAAAAAACCTACAGCCAGGAGAAATGGTTGTTTCTTGTTAGCTAATTCGTCCAGGGTTTCCAGAGCTTTCTCAGCAATCACTCCATCTGGATAGGCAGTGTCAGGCACGGATGCCGACTCATATGGGGCTACCTGATTGTTCAACGAATTGCGGTTGCTACCATCAGCATATCCAAAAAATGCATTCCAGGCCGTCTTCCATTTTCCTACAGGACCCCATATTTCGTCCCAGCTTTGGGGCATTTCCAGATGTCCATCCCCTTCTCCTTCATATGTATAAACTTTTCCATCTACATAATGTCCTATTTTCCCCAAAGCAACTGTATAATATCCCTGCTCTCGGAACAAATGCGGAAAAGATGTATAAGTACTAGTATCTTCAGGTCCCCCCATATAATATCGGATAGCCCGATTGCCAATATGTCCACCTATAGTGGGGCGCTGACCCCTCAGCATGGCAAAACGGGAAGCCCCACAGGTTGGTACCTGTACATAATGATGGGAAAACAACCTGCCTTCAGCAGCTAGGCGGTCCATATGAGGTGTGTGCATATAGGATTTACCATAACAACCTAATTGGGGCCTGAGATCGTCTACTGTGATAAACAGAACATTGTAAGGTTGAGATTCAGACGGTTGCTCTGTCGTACATCCCATTTGTGATAGTAAAAAAATAAAGCTCAGAATGAAAATTAAATTCGTGTTCATGATCGTTTGTCTTTAGGAAAAAACACCGTTATCTTCATTGAAGATAAGCAATTTTAATCATACTTGAAGAAGATGAAGAAGGAAATACTCATGCTATCACTGTTAATGATTGGGATGCTATCTATGATCTGGGCACAGATGACGATTGTAGAACTCAAATCTAAATACAGCGCATTAGGATATACCCCTCCTGCCAGCCGCAACCCGAATACCGTTTTGGACATGCGATTCCGGGGTACAAAAGGTACGCCCTACATACAGACGGACTGGGCCCCCGGGACGGTGTACCTCAAGTCTGGAATGAAAAAAGAACATGTACTCATCAATTATGATGTGGTAGAAGATAAGCCTATCATACGAGGAGAGCGGGGGGACGACATTCACATTGCACCACTGATCGTCGACCGCTTTATCATGGAAGGAAATATGACCCGGGAGTTTAGGCAGTTTCCCAACCCCAGAAAGAAGGATGAATTTATGTTTCTGGAGGTGTTGGAAGAGGGGAAAGCGACCCTTATGATCCGGCGCCGTAGGTATTTTGTTCCAGCTGATTACTCCAATTCAGCATATAATGCTCAACTCTACGCTGAATATAAGCCACAACCAGATCAGTTCTATGTGTTGCGGAAAGGAGATACTAATCTACACAGGTTGAAAGATCGAAGGGGAAAATTTTTGAAATTTTTCAAAGATAAGTATCAGGCGATGAAAGAATATTTGAATGTGAGTGAGATTTACGGAAAGATCGAACACCAGGAATTGCTGGAGGCTGTAAGGTTTTATAATGCGTTACCGTAAATCGATTTGTTCGAGAAATGTATCACGATAACTCCGCCCAATAGGTAATCTATCTTTGGAGGTAAATACCTCGTTACCCTCTATTTTTTCTACAAACTGCAGATTCACGATATAGGATTTGTGGATACGGCAAAACTGCTCTTTGGGAAGTATCTCTTCCCATGCCTTAAGCGTTTGAGAAAGCAAATGACTCTTCCCCTGTAGAAATACCTTGCTGAAGTCATCCTCAGATTTGATGTAGATGATCTGGGAGATATCGAGCCTGATAATTGAGCGATCTGATTTGACAAAGATAGATTGCTGTGGGTAGGTCTGAGGTAAATGAATCGGCTGCTGTTCAGAAGGTAAATGTGGAGAAATATACAATACCTTGGAGACAGACTTGATAAAGCGGTCAAAGGATATAGGTTTTAGCAAATAGTCAACTACAGCCAGCTCAAAACCCTCAATAGCGTACTCCGAGAAGGCCGTTGTAACAATAACCTTAGGGCGGTTGGGTAATATCTTCAATAAATCCATTCCTGTCATCTTAGGTAAATGTATATCCAGAAATATCAAGTCTACTTGCTCATATTGGAGAAAATGTAAGGCCTTCAGCGGATTAGTAAACGTATCCACAAGTTCCAACTCCTCTACTTCTCCTATGTAGCGTTGAAGGATTCTCTGGGCAGGTAGCTGATCTTCTATAATAATGCATCGCATAGTCAGAATTCCGTTGATAAGGATTTAGGTATTCGGGACGACTCGGTTTTCCTTCTAGGAGTAAGCTTAAGGATAAGATCTACATAATAGATATTATCTTTTGCATGGTTCCCCAGATCATATTTTCCAGGATAAAGTAGATCAAGTCGCTTTTTCACATTCGATAGACCAATTCCGTTGGAGATATATTTTTGAGCGGTATTCTCTACTTCAGAAAAAGTATTGGCACAGTGGAATTTCAGGGTATGATCTTCAACATTTGCGCGGATATCGATAGATATATCGTCAGTCTGACTGGATAGACTATGTTTAAAGCAGTTTTCTACAAAGGTAATCAGGATGAGTGGTGCAATCATTTGATTTCCGGTTTCCCCTGTTACCTGAAAATTGACTACGCCACGGTCTTCCATTTGCAATTCCTGCAAACGGATAAAGTCTTCCAGATAGGTCAGTTCTTTGTGTAGGGGCACAAAATTTTCCTTGCTTTCATAAAGCATATATCTCAAAATAGCTGAAAGCTGGAGTATGATATCCTGGGTTTTAGGGGAGTTTTCCTGTGAATAAGAATACAGATTATTGAGATTGTTGAATAAAAAGTGAGGGTTGAGCTGAGATTTAAGAAACTGTAGCTGGCTTTGAACATGCTCTTTCTCCATCTGCTCCAGTTGGGATTGTTTTTGTAAATTATCCCATGCAAGCTTAAAGCCTACAAAAAACAAAAACACAGGACCTACCTGCATGGAATTGATAAAGAAGCCTGGGAAAAAGTCCGCTACGGCTGTATTGGAATAAAATATTTTCTCCAACACAAATTCTTCCACCACAATACTTCCTCCCATAGCCAGCAGACTTAGTATCACAAATACCACATACTTTTTGCGATAAAAAAACCCGGGAAGGAGTATATAATTGATCAGGAAGATAAAAACGAAGTAATTCAAGGTAAAAGCAAGGTCCTGCCACCTTAAGATGGGGTGAAAATGCTCATAGGAGCGTTCAATGACGTCTTTGAAGGGCAGATTAAAAAAATGGTTGCTATTGGCGTAAGCAATCATGTCTCTGAAATCATGCCGGTACGCAATGATGATTAGATATACTGCCCACAGGATGCAGGTATAGAGCAACTCCTTCCAATTCCATTTTGCAAACATATCTTTTGAAAGCTGTTGATTCATTGCATATAATATTCTGTATATTTTTCCACCCAGGCAAGTAAATCAGGTAAACAACATCTTGGAGCCGCTAAGATACAGGTGACGGCATATTTTCTGCCAAATCACATTTGACGGCTCAACCGTGTTGTTTGCCGATTTTATTTGGTTCATCCAGATTTCAAACAAATATTGCTATCAAAATAGAAAACGCTAGTTGTTTAACCCAAGATTATATCCATTTATGAAACGAGCGATATTCATAGCCACCCTCATCATGATCCATATAGGTCTGTTTGCTCAGCGACCAGGAGGATTTTCACAAAGCAGCGGTATCAAAGGTAAAATTACTGGAGAACTGGTGGATTCACTTACCAATCAGACCCTAGAATATGCCAGTATTGCCATTTTCAAACCCAAGGCAAAAAAAGCGATCAACGGCACTATGTCTGAAACTGATGGAAAGTTCAAGGTGTCTGAAATGCCTCTGGGGACCTATGAAGTACGCATCACTTTTATTGGATACAGACCTCAAACTATTAGCGGCGTCGAGCTCACACCTAAAAATCCCGATGCGGATCTCGGTCAGGTCATGCTGGTACCTATAGCCGTACAGCTCGATGAAGTAGAAATTACGTCGGAACGGGCGATTATTGAAAATAAAGTAGATAAAATCGTATACAACGCCGAACAGGATATTACTACTGTCGGTGGTTCTGCAGAAGATGTACTTCGCAAAGTGCCTTTGCTATCTGTAGATATCAATGGCAATGTGTCATTAAGAGGCAACTCCAACATTCAGATTCTGATGAACGGCAAGCCTTCAGGTATGTTTGCCAATAACGTTGCTGATGCCATCAAAATGATTCCAGCAGACGAGATCAAAAGCGTGGAAGTCATTACCACTCCAGGTGCTAAGTATGATGGAGAAGGAAGCGGAGGGATCATTAACATTATCACTAAGAAAAAGAATATTAGCGGGATTGCAGGGAATTTTACAGGCTCTTTAGGGAATATTAATAACCGGGCAAACCTAAGTCTGAATGCAGGAAAGGGAAGATTCGGTATTAATGGTTCAGCCAGTATGTTTCATTTATGGCCTCAGGATGCCAGAAACTACTTTCTCAGAGAGGATGAGGTACCTAATGGGCTAAGGGTACTGGAGCAGGAAGGATTCACGGAATCATCCAGAACAGGCTTTTTTGGCCGTTTCGGTATGTTTTATGACCTAAATGCCTATAACAGCTTTGCTTCAGATGTAAACTTCCGTGGATTCAACTCGACAAATGATGGGATCATTGATGCAGTATTTACAGGCCCTGACATCGATCAACGATATGCACAAGACCAAGACGCGCGTAGCTTAAGAAGCGGTTATGACTGGAATGCCAGTTATACCCGTACCACTAAGAAGAAAGGACAGGAGTTCTCCATTGCCACGCAGGTGCTAGGTAATCTTAGTGTTACGGAAAACGAATTATTGCGTACCAGTGAACTCAATCCCGAACTTTTTTTGCGGGAGAATAGTGAAAATGATGGTAACAACCTCGAGGTAACCCTTCAGACAGACTATGTACATCCTTTCAGCGAAAAGTTGAAAATGGAAGTAGGTCTGAAATCCATTCTGCGAGACATTGATTCGGATTATACATTCTGGGTATTTGAGGAAGGAAGCGAAATCTCCAAGCTAGACCCCAACAGATCCAATTTGTTTGACTACAATCAGGATGTATATGCTGCTTATCTATCTTTCAATCTCAATCTGGGGGAAAATTACAGTTTACAGGCGGGTGCGAGATATGAACTTACTCAAATATCAGGTTCTTTTGAGGATGGTAGCCTGGATTTTCAAAATGATTATGAGAATTTGCTTCCCAGTATCATCCTTTCCCGTAAGCTCAAGAATTTCTCAAATATAAAGATCAGCTACAACCAACGTATCCAACGTCCTAGCTTGCGCTTTATCAATCCCTTTGTCAACAACATTGATCAGCGAAATATCAGCTTTGGAAATCCCTATCTCGATCCTGAGGTTACACATCAAATTGAGCTGGGATATAATACCTTTATCAAAGGAGCTTCTATTAATACCGCAGTGTACTACCGCCGCACGAATGACATTATCGAGTCTGTGTTGAGTGTGGATGAAGAAGGAATATCTACCACTACATTCAACAATGTAGGCCACAATAATTCTTTTGGACTAAACTTTTACGGCTCCAAGACGATCAAGAAGATCTGGACCGTTCGCGGTGGCTTCGACCTATTTACATATGATGGAACAGGTACTATCAACGGACAGCAAGTGTCCAATACGGGTTTGCTCTACCGCATCAATCTCAATCAGAATGTAAAACTACCCAAAGGGTTTATCGCAGAAATGTTTGGCTTCTTCAATTCTCCACGCCAAACTTTGCAGGGGACGCGTGCTTCTTTCTGGATCTACAGTTTTGCATTTAAGAAAGAAATTTTCGACCAACGGGGAAGTATAGGGCTAACCTTTGTGGAACCCTTCAACAAGTATAAAAACTTTGATTCTGATTTTGAGGGGGATGGGTTTCGCCAGATCACTGAGTTCCAGATACCATTTCGTTCATTTGGGATTAATTTTAGTTATCGCTTTGGTAAGCTTGACTTCCAGCAGCAGCGCAGCCGCCGCAAGCGCGTCAACAATGATGATACGAAAGATGATGGCGGTAGTAATACCCAGGGCTTTTAACCTGTAGTAATAGATCCTATTGAACAGCAAAATTGGCAGCATCCTAGGGCTGGGTAGTATTCCGCAGCCACGGGATGCTTCTTTTAGGGTATATACAAGAAAAAAACGGACAATCCCTTAGTTTTGAATGCTGAACAGTTTATCGTTACCGATCCTTACCGGGTTCATCCAGCCCATAGTAGATGTCCAGCAGCCGAGATCTTTTGGCATTTAGTTTTTCTCCTTTTTCTCGCATCGTCCAGAATTTATAGCCTACGTCTTCAGAATGTTCATCTCCATCATTTTCTAGTACCGTAATGCGGTAGGATTCTTTTTTGGGACCTTCACGCCAGTTGTTTAAATCTCCGGATCTTGAAGTTGTCGGCCATTGGGGGTTGTGATCCATTGCAGAGGCTGTACGTACATATTCAGGTTTAGATACCCATTGCATAACCTTGAAACGATACTTAGTCCGGTATACGGGAACGTCGTCATACACCTCTGCCTGATAGGTCTCTTCACGATTCTGATAGACCGACCGGGTACAATATACATCTTCAAAGTATCCATTTCCCAGATCTTTCTGGCCACATTTGTAACGTTCTTCTCCTACTTTTTCCTTAACAGTGCGGGTCTGGGTTTCATACCCTCTGAAGACTTTGTCGTAATGATGTATGGCGCGAAAGGAAGATACCTCAAAGGCACCCTGAGGTACCTGCCAGTCTTCTCCCGCCACGGCTTCATAATGCTGAAATTGTATGGATCGCTGCCACTCAAAACCCGTAACTTCTACTTCTACAGTTGCCGGAAAAGTTCTCAGCAAGAAAAATAAGATACCCGCGAGAATGGGAGAAGAAAGGACTAATGCAATCAGTCCCTTTGGGCGTTTGCGTTTCTTCCTAGGTTTAGTCTCAATTTTTGCCCTGTGTGCTTTCCGGTACTGATCTCCAGCTGCCTGGGATTTATGGAGTCCTCCCTTATCGGGTACCTCATCAAGCGTATAAGTATGGGTTTCTAAATCTACATCTTCACTCCTTTTGTCTCGGGGATTACTACATGCATGACATAAGGTGTCATGGGCTTTATTCTGCGCTTTACAATGTCCACAAATCCAGTCGACACCTGCTTTGGCCTCTCGGATCTGATCTTGATCAGAAACGATTTCAGCTTCCTCTGGAAGATAGAATTTTACGTTAGCGGGCCTTGAGGCCCCGCAATTCGTACATTGGGTCTCCGGACCAGGATTACCTTTGGTTCCACAAACTGTACAATCCCATCTTCCAACACGAATAGCCATAATCGTATCGCAGTTTTAGCAAACAGTTAGAAAACAATCGCTAAGATACATAAAATGAGGATATTTTACTTCGTAGAGCTGCAGGTAACAGATTACATGTACTAGAGCCGTACGTAATGCAGCTTTACTGTATGGCAGGTTTCAAAACACGGGTTTTTGATTTGGCAGACAATTTGGCTAGCATTACAATAAACTAACATTTTTAAAATTTCGGTATATTCTGCCATTTAACCTTGCTTCTTTTGCATAACATACTTCTTCAAATAAACGATCTGCTAATCTCTATGAATAGGAATCTACTTTTTAAAGGCGGAAGTCTGAGCGGTTGTCTACTTTTATGTTGGGGATTAATTCAATTTACTGGATGTAATCCCGCTGCGACTTATAACAATGCCAGTTCAGATACCCAGGCAGAAAAAATCTCAGAACCTGCAAATAGGCCTGTATCTGTTTCACTACCTGTCAATGCCAACGAAGGCGCATCAGCGTATGAAAGTCTGGACAGCTATAAAACAATGTGTGGTGGCAAGCTCGTAAAGATCGGTCCGATGGTAAAGGAAATCGCAGAAATGCTGGAAGCCAAAGGGTTTGTCTATCTAGCCGCAGATACTGCAGATTGTTCGGGGATCTTTCACCGGGTTTTGATGAATTTCAAGCGCAGATGTCCCGGACAGGAGATCCCAGGACTGAGGGAATATCGCGATACACGTGCGCTGGCCAGATGGTATCACAAACATAATCAACTCGTTCTGATACCTCTTGATAGTGTGCTGGCCTATCAGGATCTGATCAAGCCCGGGGCTGTATTGTTTTATGGATACGGAGGAAAAACGTATAATGATTTTACTGCAAATGAACTGTTTAAACGAGGTAAAGGAATCAATCACATGGGTGTTGTTGTGGATGTGGATTATGATGAAACGGGAAAAATAGAACGTTACTACCTGTTTCACGGGAGAAACTCCAGATATACAGCAGGAATTACTAATTTTCACACACGTGTTCCGACACGTGATACTTATCCACCTTTAGGCAACGGACCTCAGCAATGGGTGGCTTTCTCTACGCTGACGGTGGATCTTAGAGAGATGAGAATCGATTAGACCGCAACAGCGATTGTTACCTGTTCAACCTGCCAACTATTTCATCCGCTTTATCCTGATTCCCTACAGATTGATATGCCTGTGCAAGACTTTTCAATGACAACGTACGTCCAGGTGCCCTTTGCAAGGCTGTTTTGAAAGCTTCGATAGCTTCTTCAAATCTCCCTTCCTTAAGGAGCATTTCTCCCAGAAGTTCGTAGGACGGTTTTACGATAATGGGCGGGCCAAACATGAAGTCCATATTGGTTTCCATTTCAGTAGCAAGTCTCAGAATCTCGAACGCTTCAGCTTTTCTGCCGGAACGATATTTCATCATTGCATCCAGCTCCATATTCATGACGTGAATAGCATGTATAGTTCCTGGATCGTCGTCGTCAGTCGTACTGTAGTTGGGTGAGCAGCAGGAAGTTTGGGCACCAGAACCCATATCGATGTGCATGGCCATAGGGGCCAAGGTTTCGAGCATTTCCTGATATTTTTTGGCTTTGAGTATGTCGCCCACTTCCAAATGTGCCCAGCCCTGTACAAAATAGTCTACCGCTTTGGCTTTTTGGGTCAGTTTATCTGATGGGATCTTGATGGATACAGCTTCATGAGACCAGTTGCTGGTCTCCACCAGATAGCCTGCCCGCATGACTGAGAGGTGAAAAGCTGCGCGGCGAGACTCACTTTCCTCAAAATTGCTTTTCATGTCCCACAGCAACTTTTCAGCATCTTCATATCGTTCTTGCTGCAGGTAGCCATACTCAAGCCAGTGAAGGGAGTGATAACCCCTGCTGTCAACACCTAGGCTTTTCCTGGCTCTACGAGCATCTGCCGCTGCAGATGACGCTTCATTGGAAGCAACAACTTCTGGCCACATGCCCATTGCTACAAAAATATGTGAAGGCATATGGAGTGCATGTGCAGCAGAAGGGGCTACCTGGGCATATCGCTTGGCAGCTCGCATACCTAGGGGGGCATGTACAGGGTCATCATACGAGTGTATTAGGTAATGCAAAGCCCCAGGATGGTATTCGTTCTCTGCATATACCTCCTCAACGATAGCAGCTGCACGCATATACTTGTAGGAATCGCGACTACCGAAGCTCGTTCCCAGAATAGATATCGCATAAAAAGAAGCCACCTCATGATCATGAGGATATTTTTCATATAGCTGGCGCATAAAATCGGAGTAGGCCTTGATCTGCTCTCGATGATCACCTTCTGCGAAGAGAATTTCTACAGCCTGCAGCCAGTCTTTTTCTTTTTGTGTAGGTGCCTGAGTCTGCCTTTCAGAGGGCGTAGCTCCTAGTTTTTTCAAAGCGTCCTGCGCTTTTTCTGCATTGTGGTAATCCCACAAGGGATGATAATAGGTCATGGCTTCACCCCAGTAGGCCATAGCAAAGCCAGGGGCGAGCTGTTGAGCGCGTTGGTAGGCTTCAGCGGCATCTTCAAACTCAAAGCTGTGCAACAGTAAAGTACCTTCGATGAAATATTGTTGTGCCTCTCCCTTACCAGCGGTAGGAAAATCGATTATACCCAGATCCTGGGCAGGTAATGTATAAGCAATGAGACTTGACAGGATATACAGTGAATAGATTCTGAATGGATACATGATATGATATTATTAACTATACGTAAGACTAGAGATACAGTAAAATTTCCAAGCATGATGGAAATCGAATATAATTTACGAAAATTGGTTGAGTAAGGATGATAAAAAAAAGACGGCCGGGCGGCCGTCTACAATAGGAGCTTACTTGGGTTTGGTATTAAGGAAGGATAGGTGCTGACTCTTATGGATACACTTAGTTTACCGCAAAGAATATACCACTGTGATGGGAATATTCAACTTTGTGAATAAGTGCAACTATTTTTGCATTCAATGCTAAGACGTTTTACAGAATCAATTTCCTCTATTACTACGTGAAATTGTGAAAAAAAATGCAACTACGATGTGATTTAAACCCACATGACTTAGTTGGGGAAAGCTTCCATCACTCAATTCTTTTTTTCTGCCGTCCAGATTGCCAGGAAATCCCTACCTGCTGAATGGGTGGTTCCTTCCATGGTTTCGCCATCCCATTTTCCTGTAGAAGCATAGTAGCCACTATTATCTTCCGTGACAAAGGCCAGATATAATATCCCGTTTCGTTGGGTGAGTCTGCATTCCCCCATTTCACTGTAATAGAAAGAACCCTCAAAAGTGTTTTTGGAGACATTGTCAATGACCAGGGTTGTATAGCTGGGATCTGCAGACGGACCATTGTCAAAAGTTACTTCCCAGGTACCGATGAGTTCATCCGGGTTGGGATCTACTGCAAGTGAATCAAGTTGGTTGGAGGAAAAATGGACTAGGTAAATGGCTAACATAATACATGAATGAATAGACATGATCAAAAAATTAAATGGTGAAACAAGTCCCTAAGCAACACATTTGAGGCGTATCAATCGCCTCAATTAGCGAGATGAGACAACAAGTAGTGGCTCAATTAGTCGCCTGAGTCAAGGAATCGCGATAGGCGCTGGGAGAAATGCCTGTGTATTTCTTGAAGCTCCGGTTGAAGGAGGCTTTGGATTGGAAGCCGGCTTCTAGTCCCATCGCGCTTAATGTGTAGTTGGCGTAGGCTGGTTTTTGCATTAGCCGTTTAACTTCCTCTACTCGATGTTGATTGAGATAGTCATTGAACTTGATATGCATGGTATCATTAAGCACCTGAGAGATCAGATAGGGTTTGTACCCTGCTGCATCTGCCAGATTTTGCAGACTGGCATCCTCGCGAAGATAAAAACCATCACACATGAGTGTTTCTATCTTATCAAGGATTTGCTGCAAGATACCGGGATCTAATGATGAATTGATTTTTTTCTTCCTGATATACGGCGTTTCATTTCTCCGGGCAAACCCCTCTACCCCCAACCAGTAGGTAAACAGTGCCATAACAATATATAAAGGATACTGATATACAGGATAAAAAGCATAATGGAGGAAGAAGTAATCAAAACATCCGAAAATGATGGCAGTCCAGGCAAAACTTCTGTATACCCAGAGAAAGCGTTGTATCCAGTTCAAGCTGTTTTCGTGTTTGCTCGTTAGTTGTCTACCTGACTCTTTAAGCTTATTCATCTTCCTCCTTGCCCTATGAATATAGAAAAGGATCAGCCCAGAGCTGACTATATAGGGAAAAGGAGTGTGCATCCACAATATGTAACTTTCTGTGCCCAACCAGGGCAGGCTATCAGTATTTCCATCCCAGAAGAAGTTTTGGGTCTTGACCCATGCACTGAACAATACCTCCAGCACGAGGGGCAAAAAATGAACCCAGTCTTTGCGTTTCAACCGGAAATCTCCATCAATAAAACTGATGATATACAGGTATACCAGTGGTCCATAGGTCCAATTGTATTCCAGCAAGATGTAATAGGTCCAGTGATATATTCCTATGATTTCTTGTTGTCTTAGCGCTGCAATGATCAGGTGGTAAGCCATGAAAAACAACAGGATCGCTAGCCAGCGATTTGCATGCGGGTTGGGGGCATTTTTTTTCCATAAAATGATCCCCATGACGATTCCTTGTACCGCCCCAATAGCAAGGATGAGTATGTAGAGTTGGATAAGCATTTGTGATACATACGCAAAATACAGGTAATTACCGGTTTGATAAAGTCGTTCCAGGCCATGGCCTGGAACGACTACTCCAAAGGCCATGGCCTGGAACTACTACCCCCAAAGGCCATGGCCTGGAACTACTACCCCCAAAGGC